>JAJYWN010000056.1 GCA_021791495.1 Bacillota bacterium | reverse complement strand
GTTCGGCGACCTGCCGGGGCTGGCCCCGCCGCTGCTGGCCCCGCCGCTGCTGACCCCGCCGCCTGCTGACCCCGCCGCCTGCGGCCAGGGCCCGGTGGGCCAATGGACCTGGCCGTCGCTACATATTCCTCAAAGGCAGCCGCAGCACCATAATCGTCCCCCCGCCCGGCCGCCGCTCCGCCCACAAGTCGCCCCCGTGCCGCCGCGCCACCTCGCGGCTGACGAAGAGGCTCAGCCCCGACCCGACCGGATCGCGCCTGTTCAGATTCGACCCCCGGTGGAAGCCGCTGAAGACTTGCTCCAGCTCCCCTTCAGGTATCCCGATACCCTCGTCCTGAACGCGCACGAAGGCGGCGCCGCTTTCCACCTTGACGTCGATCCAGACCCTGGTCCCCCTGGGAGAGTAGTTGAAGGCGTTGGACAGGAGGCTCCCCACGACGTCCGCCAGGCGCCGCCGGTCGCCCATGATCTGCGCACCCTCCGGCACCCCCGAAACCAGGAGCTTGTGGGTCTCCTTCCCAGGTATGTCCTGCGCCAGGGCGTCACCCACCACCTTACTTAAGGCCAACGCCCGCCGGTCCAGCGGCACATGACCGCTGGCCACCCGATAGCCCGTGTACATGTCGTTCACCAGGCCGGTCAGCCGAATCAACTCGGTCTCGGCCCGCGACAAATACCCCTCGACCTCATCGGCCCGCTCCTCGGCCCTCGCGTCAGTCCCCGCGCCGGTCCCCCCGCCGCCGCCCGCGCCGGCCATGCCTTCGCGCGACTTCTGGATCAGGCCCCGCACCACCGCCAGCGGCTTCCGCAGCTCCGCGGAGAAGGTGGAGATGAACTGGTCCTTGGCCTTCTGCTCTTCCCGTTCTTCCGTCACATCATGGAAGGTGGTGACAAGGAGTAACCGGTTGCCACCGGCGTCTTCCAAGGATCCACCGGTATAGATGACGTTTCGGATACTGCCATCAGGCCGACGGAGGAGGTACTCCTCCTCGCTGACCTTCTCCCCGCGCATCATCCGGTCATAGAGCCGCCCCTCCGGCGGGATCGGACGGCCATCAAGGTAATACATGGGTAGTTGGGTGTGCTGCACACTTGTGTAGGGACCGGCGGAAACTCCGGTAATCTCCACCGCCTTCTGGTTGAACAGCAGCAGCCGCCCTTCACTATCGCGAATGACGATGCCCTCCGCCACATTGTTAAAAAGCGTCACGATGTCCAGCGCCGATTTCTCGGCTTCCCGCTTGGCCAAGACTTCGTCGGTGACGTCGGCGGCTATCCGTAGAACGTAGGTTTCCGTCACGTCTTGGAAGAGTGGGCAGTAGTACATCTTATAGGCCCGTCCGGAGGCCCGTCCGGCGTCCGCCTCGAACACACTTCCAGTCACGGTCTTGCCGGTCTCCGCCGCTTCTCGCAGGGCCCCCATCAAGGTCGGGTCAGTCTTGAACAGGGGAATGTCCGGAATCGCCTTTCCCAGGAAGTCCTCTTTGCCGAAGGACGGCCCCTGAAACGAGCAGAGCATGTTGGTATTCGCCCGGTTCGAAACCACATAGACCAGGCCAGGGTAAGTGATGACCGCGATGGGCAGTGGCAGGTCGTCCATGACCTCCGCGATGAACTTTAGGATGTCGTGCGGATTCTGCTCCGGGCCGCCAGTGCCACCGCCATCGCGCTGCCCTCCAATCATTCCGGTTCTTGCCCTCCTTAGGGAAACTCAGTTCTGGAGACTCCTTGGGAACCTGATAGCCAATTAGCCGACTGGACGGAATGTCCTGCGTGAGACGCGAAGCCCTTCCCGGGGAGACTTCCGGGAAGGGCTTTGCTTCGCTGCGCTCTGATTACTTCGGCCGTACGCCTGGCCGCATGCCACTTGCCGCCTAAGGCGCCACCGTCACTTCCACCGTCGGGGCGGCCACGTGGCCGTCGTTATCGACGCCGGCCGGCAGCGTTCCCCACGTCGCGGTGAAGGTGTAGCTACCCGCGGTCGCCGCGCTGTAGCTGTCAGTGTCGGCCCAGGTCACGGGCACGGCCACCGTCGTGTTGTTCTCAAGGGTCACGGTGATGCTCGCCGGCAAGGCGGCGATGACCGCCGCGGCGGTAGCGTACTGCACGTTGTTACCGGCCACGGTCCCGGTCTGGGTGAAGGTCACCGGCGCGTAAGAGACCATGCTCCAGGTCCCCTGAGCCACGGCCACTTCCACCGTCGGAGCAGCCACGTTGTCATCATTGTCCGTGTCCGCCGGCAGCGTTCCCCACGTCGCGGTGAAGGTGTAGCTACCCGCAGTCGCCGCGCTGTAGCTGTCGGTGTCGGCCCAGGTCACGGGCACAGCCACCGTCGCGTTATTCTCCAAGGTCACCGTGATACTCGTCGGTAGCGCCGCGATGACGGCGGCGGCCGTGGCGTACTGGACGTTATTGTGGTTGATGTCGCCGGTCTGGGTCAGGGTGACCGCCGTGTACGACTTGAGGCTCCACGTCCCCTGCGCCACAGCGACATCCACCGTCGGGGCGGCCAGGTTGCCGGCATTGTCCGCGCCCGCCGGCAGAGTGCCCCACGTCGCGGTGAAGGTGTAGCTCCCCGCGACCGTGGCGTTGTAGGTGTCGGTGTCGGCCCAGGTCACAGGCACGGCGACCTTCGTCGTGTTGTCGCCAAGGGTTACCTCGATGCTGGCCGGCAGGGCCGCGATGACGGCGGCGCCGGTCGCGTACTGGACGTTATGGTGGTTGATGTCGCCGGTCTGGCTCAAGGTGACGGGCGTGAAGGACTTCAGGCTGGTCGCGCCCACCTGGGTCCCGCCACCGTGCTCGCCCTCATCCTCATCCTCCTCTTCGGCATCCTCGCGCTTGGCGCCCACGTAGACGCCCTTGCCGTCCGCGTTCGTCACGATAGTGGCGTGGTCGCCGGCCTTCAGGTCGGCCAAGGTGGCCGGCTTCCGGTTCAGGAAGATGGCCACGCCATCCAGTAGCTGGACGTTGAAGTCGGCGCCGTGCACGGTCAAGACGATGGACGCCGGCGTGGCGGTGACGACGGTGTCGCCGGTGCTGGTCCCGGTGCTGGTCCCGGTGCTGGTCCCGGTGGTGGTGCCGGTGGTGGTGCCGGTGGTAGCGCCGGAAGCGGCCGCGGCCGCGGTGACACTCTTGATCGTGCCGCGGAGTTCGGTAGAGACTGTGACGTTAGTCATGTTCTCGTCGGTCCGGTCCAGGAAGGCCGCGATTTCGGCGCGGGTCACCGGCTTGAACGGTTGGAAGGTGTTATCCGGATAGCCGGTCACGATGCCCTTCTGCACGGCGATGGCGACGTATCCCGCGGCCCAGGCCGGAATCTTGTCGGCGTCGGCGAAGGTCAGCGGGGTGGTGACGGCTTTCGCCTGGTCCTCAAGGCCCAGGGCCCGGACCATGATCACCGCGACCTCGAGGCGGGTGGCCGGCTTGTTCGGCTGGAAGACCTTGCGGCCGTCCTCAAGAGCCCCGGCCATGAGGCCGTCCATCACCGCGAGGGCGATGTAGGGCCGCGACCAGAGGGCGATGGACATCATGTCGGTGAAACTCAGGTTCGGGTTCGTCAGGGCCAGCGCCTGGGCTTCTTTGTTCACAAGGCGTACGGCCAAGGCGGCCAGTTCGGCACGGGTCACAGGCTTGTTACCTTGGAAGGTGCCATCCTCATAGCCCCTGATGATGCCGCGGGCGTTCATCTTGGCGATGGCCGATTCGGCCCAGGGCTGTTCGTCCATGTCCTTGAAACGGAAGATGCCGCCAAGAGCGACCCGGCCACCCTCGTCGCCGCGGCCGTACCGGACGCCGCCCTCGCCGCCGCCGCCGTGTCTTCCCTCGGCGAAGACGGCGGTCCCGGCGACGGTGCTTACCAGCATCGCTACCAGGGCTACTATCGTCACGAATCGTTTCATCCTCATATTCAGTTCACAACCTCCTTGTGGAAAGTTCCTGACTTCCGCGCAATAAAAGCCTTCGCCCCGGGGCCGGGGATTGTGAGGGTGGGAGGCGTGCTTTCGGGCGCTCCGGACGGCAGAATCAGCCAGCGGAAAGGCACTCCACGCTGCGCTTATAATCGGAGACAGCTTCAGAGAAACGCCGAGGCACCGTCTTCCTGACGGTGCCTCGGCGGCGGTGCTAGGGGAAAGGTGGCGGGGTTGACCACCGTATTGGGGGTTTTGCTTATAGTTTCGAGTTCATGAAGACCTTTATGGGGGCGCGCGCCAACTGTAGTAGCTGCTTTATCCTGGAAATGGGGGGTTCTATGTCAGCAGCGTTCACCGCTCAGACCGTCTGCCCGTCACCGTGATCAGTTGCCATCGTTCCACTCACCGACGCCGGCAACGCCGCCGCCGCGCTCCCCACCGGAGCCGAGGCAGTCGGCACTGCGACGGCGGCTGCGGCCGCGGCAACCTCAGCCAGCGCCGCCGCCGACCGGAACTCGGGCACGATCCGCACCATGGCCCGCTCGATCCGCCCGCCGTCGTCCTGCGACGCCGCCCTGGCCAAGGCCATCAAATCCCGCCACAACTGCTCCGGCGCCCGGCTGGCCGCCGCGACATGGCTGGCGGCCGGCACCCGCATGATCCGCGCGTGCTGGGTCGCCACCGCCCCCTCCTCCTCCGTGAGCAGCTCCTCGTACATCTTCTCCCCCGGCCGCACCCCTGTGATCTCGATCTCGATATCCACCCCAGGCCGGTACCCCGACAGCCGGATCATGGTCTCGGCCAGGTCGAGGATTCGCACCTGCTCTCCCATATCAAGGACGAAGAGGTCGCCGCCCTCCCCCATGGCGCTAGCCTGAAACACCAGCTGCCATGACGAAGAAGAATATGGAAGCCAAGGCAGGATAACTCTTGTCTTTCCAGAAATAGAAGTTTCACGTTCCTAGTAATCGCCCCCTCAAGGAGCAGAGAATGCAATGGTCTCTGGGCTCATGCTTTGCTCATTGCGTCGGCGGATTTGGTCCTGACCACGGGTGTATAAGTGCTTGTGACGGTTGCCTGTGCTTGGTACTGTCACGTCGACCGTAGGTCCGAGGTAGCGTCGGACGGAAACTGAGTTCTCCGCGTTTCTTTACGGGACTGTCTCTTGTCATCACTGATGGGGTTCGGTGCGATCCAACTTCGGGGAGAAGGCAAGATATGACGAAGCAGTCTGAGGGCGCTTCCGCAGGAATCAAATCGTACGTTGGCGGTTCCATAGGGACATCTTCAGGGCAAGGAAAGCCCCCGAGAGTCACCAAGGCGGTCATCCCGGCGGCCGGCCTAGGCACAAGGTTTTTGCCCGCCACCAAGGCCCAGCCGAAAGAGATGCTGCCGATCATCGATAAGCCGACCATCCAGTTCATCGTCGAGGAAGCGGTGCGTTCGGGGATCAAGGACATCCTGATCATCACCGGCCGCGGCAAGCGGGCTATTGAGGACCACTTCGACCGGTCCATTGAGTTGGAGGACTTCTTCGCTGCCCGGGGCAAGAGCGACATGCTTCAACTGGTCCAAGAGATCAGTGATCTGGCCGACATCCACTTCATCCGGCAGAAAGAGGCTTTGGGCCTGGGACACGCCGTGCTGTGTGCCCGCCGGCACATCGGGAGTGAGCCCTTCGCCGTCTTACTTGGTGACGAGATCTACGAGTCCAATCCTCCCTGCCTGGCCCAATTGCTGGATATCTACGCGGAGACCGGTCACCCGGTCATAGGAGTCACCAAGGTCGCTCGTCAGGAAGTTAGCCGGTACGGTATCATCAAACCAGGTGCCCGGCGGGACCGTGATCATCAGGTCTGGGGTGAGGGAGGCCGGGTCTGGCAGGTTCACGACCTCGTGGAAAAGCCGACAGTCTTCGAGGCGCCATCCGACCTGGCCGTCATCGGGCGATATATCCTTAAGCCAGACATATTCGATATCTTAGCGAAACTCCCGCCCGGGGTTGGCGGGGAGATCCAGTTGACGGATGCGCTACGGATCTTGAACCAGCAGGAGCAAATCGTTGCCTGGGAGTTCGCGGGTCGACGGTACGACATCGGGGACACGTTGGGGTACGTGGAAGCGACGGTGGAGTTTGCCTTGAGGAGGCCGGAATTGCGGGGACCGTTGCGGGAGTACCTGATTCAGGCGCTCCAGGCTTCGGAGCAGGCCGGCACAACAGCGGAAGTGGCTGCGGCAGCGGGCGGACTGAAGCACGATTAAGAGGTTACAGGGGCGGGACGAACGTGCAACTTGCGGTTATTGGAACCGGCTATGTGGGACTCGTCACGGGAACCTGCCTGTCGGAAGTGGGGCACCGTGTCACTTGCATGGATCGTGATACGGAGAAGATTGCCCACCTGAGGCAGGGGACTATTCCGATCTATGAAGAAGGGCTCGAAGAACTGGTGGCCCGGAACGTGGCTGCGGGTCGCCTCCGCTTTACCAATAGCTTGCCGGAAGCGGTGGACGGCGCGGAGGCAGTGTTCCTGGCGATTGGCACCCCGACGGCAGCAGACGGCGGAGCCGACCTCTCCATGATTTTCGCCGCAGCCGAACAGGTGGCAGGGGTAATGAGTTCGCCGCTCATTGTTATTCAGAAGTCCACCTGCCCCGTGGGAACCTCGGTGCAAATTGAGCAGCTGATGGCAAGCGTCTTAGCGGAGCGGGGGGTGCACATTCCCTCCCACGTTGCGGTCAACCCAGAATTCCTCAAGGAAGGAGCAGCCGTACAGGATTTCATGCAGCCTGATCGCGTGGTGATCGGCGCCGACACAGTCGAGGTTGCTGAGCGCATCGCGTCGCTTTTTGAGAAGCTCGCTTCGCGGGAGCGGATTCTCCTGATGGATCGGGCTTCGGCAGAGATGACCAAGTATGCAGCGAACGCGTTTCTGGCCACCAAAATCTCCTTCATAAATGAAATCGCAAACTTGTGCGAGGCGGTTGGGGCGGACATTGGGGCCGTCCGCCGGGGGATCGGAACCGACCCCCGGATCGGTCCGGCTTTCCTAGCAGCCGGCATCGGGTATGGCGGTTCCTGTTTTCCGAAGGATGTCAAGGCGTTGGTAAAGACCGGCCGGGACTTCGGCTACCGGTTGCAGATTCTGGAGTCCGTGGAGGAAGTCAACCGCCGGCAACGAACCCGGCTGGTGAAAAGGGTCCTCGACCACTTTGGCGGTTCGGTGGCCGGCAAGCGCATTGCCATCTGGGGGCTAGCCTTCAAGCCAGGCACTGACGACATGCGTGAGGCGCCTGCGGTTACCACCGTCAGCGAACTAGTGGGTGACGGGGCAGAGGTAGTCGCCTATGACCCTATCGCGCTGACGAACGCCAGGCGTGTACTGGATGGCACAGTTCAGTTTGCAGCCAATGCCCTCTCGTGCGTGGAGGGGGCCGATGCACTTGTGCTAATGACGGAATGGCCAGAGTTCCTGAAGCTTGACCTGGGGCAGGTGGGCGCCTGGATGAAGCAGCGGGTGCTCTTCGATTTCAGGAACGGCTTTGCGCCGGAGCGGGCCGCAGAGGCGGGGTTTGCCTACTTCGGCGTGGGGCGGGCCACCAATGAGAAAGTCCCGATCTCTGCCGGGCGGTAGGAGGACGGAGAGCGATGCGCATTCTGGTCACGGGCGGCGCGGGCTTTATTGGTTCAAACCTTTGCGAGCGTCTTCTAAACGACGGGCATGAGGTCATCTGCCTCGATAACCTGTACACCGGCCGCAAGGAGAATGTCGCCGAGTTTCTCACGAACCCGCGCTTCGAGTTCATTCGGCGCGACGTGCAGGAGCCCATCCGGCTTGAGGTGGACCAGATCTACCACCTCGCCTGCCCGGCCTCGCCCCCTGCCTACCAGAAGAACCCCATCTACACCATGAAGACCGCCTTTCTGGGGACGCTGAACATGCTGGGGCTCGCCAAGCGGCTGGCGATTCCGATTCTCCTGGCTTCCACTTCAGAAGTCTACGGCGACCCACTGGTGCACCCGCAGGTGGAGGAGTACTGGGGCAATGTGAACCCCATCGGTATCCGGAGCTGCTACGACGAGGGGAAGCGGGCGGCAGAGACTCTGGCGTCGGACTACCGCCGCTTCCACGGGGTTGACGTGCGCGTGGTGCGCATCTTCAACACCTATGGCCCGAAGATGGACCCGAACGACGGCCGGGTGGTGAGCAACTTCATAGTGCAAGCATTGAAGGGGGAGCCGCTCACGATATACGGGGATGGGAGTCAGACACGAAGCTTCTGCCACGTGGATGACTTGGTCAAGGGGATCGTGCGCGTGATGGGAGCGAAGGAGTGCCTTGAACCGGTAAACCTAGGTAACCCCAGGGAGTTTACGGTGCTGGAGTTGGCGGAGAAGGTGCTGGCACTAACGGGAAGTCATTCGAAACTTGTTTTTCGGCCCTTGCCGCAAGATGACCCTGCCCGCCGGCGGCCCAATATCGAGCGGGCTAAACTGCTATTCGCCTGGGAGCCCGAGGTGACTTTGATGACAGGGCTCCAACGAACAGTCCTCTATTTCAGTCGGATGCTTGAGATCAGGGCCATAGCTCAGTAGTCACAAGGTGCTGATACTCCAATCAACAACGTGGCTACCGAAGGAGACACAAGACAAATGGTCGCGGCTGGCAATCTGTGGCAACAGACAAGACGTTTGCTCTTGGTGATACGGTTGCAGCCGTTTACCGCTGCTACTCCGGAAGAGAGGTCGAAGGAACGGTACAGGCGTATTGCGCTGACGACCCTGTCTAATGGTCTGGCGCAGGCTATCTCCATAGTCGTCACGTTGGTATCGGTTCCGCTGACAATTGGCTATTTGGGTTCCGAACGGTACGGGCTCTGGATGACCATCAGTTCCGTTATTGCACTTCTGGGATTTGCTGATCTGGGCATGGGGAACGGATTAGTCAACGCCGTTGCGGAGGCTAACGGACAGGATGATGTGGGCGCAGCACGACGTTACGTCTCAAGCGCGTTCTTCATATTGTCCGGGATTTCGGCTCTTATACTCGGGGCGTTCTACGTTGCCTATCCGCTGGTTTCCTGGCCCCGGGTCTTCAACGTCAAGACGGCCATGGCGGCACATGAGTCCGGACCGGCCATGGCTGTTCTTGTCACGTGTTTTGCCTTACAATTGCCCTTCAGCATAGTGAAACGTGTGCAGTCGGGATATCAGGAAGGTTATCACACTGGGCTCTGGGGTTCCATTGGCTATCTCTTGGGGCTCGCCGGCGTATTGGTCGCCGTCTGGAGGCGTGCCGGCTTGATATGGTTGGTTCTAGCCATGTCGGGTGGGCCAGCGCTGGCCACTGTTCTAAACTGGCTGGTACAGTTTGGTTCTCAGCGGCGGTGGCTCGTGCCTTCCCTGAAGGCCGCCGACTGGGCAGCTTTTCGCAAGGTTGGCAGTATCGGGTCCATGTTCTTGGTCCTTCAACTTGTGGCGACACTGGCTTCTGCTTCCGACAATTTCATCACTGCACAGGTAGTTGGGGTCACCGCTGTAGCGGCCTATGCCATCGTGCAGAAGATGTTCACATTCGGACCAATCATTCAGTCTCTAGTGCTGGGGCCGTTGTGGCCAGCCTACGGCGAGGCCCTCGCACGTGGAGATGTCTATTGGGTTAAGAAGACTTTGGTACGTTCTCTGGCTGTCAGCCTAGCTGTAACCGGTTTCTTCTGTCTGATCCTGGTAGTGCTGGGCCAGTGGATTGTTAAGGTTTGGGTTGGCGATAAGGTGACGGTGGCGATACCGCTTCTGGTCGGTTTTGCTCTCTGGACGGTATTGGGCACCTACGGAACCGCCATGTCTGCACTACTGAACGGGGCTAACGCATTGGGAATGCAGATGGTGAGTGCAATCCTATTCGGGGCATCTTCCTTTGGCCTCAAGATTTACCTTGCGCGGCACTGGGGATCGACCGGGATCATCTGGGCGACTGTAGTAGGCTATTCAGTCTTTTCCTGTTTCCCGGCAGCAATCTATGTTCGCAGGATCCTGCGCAAGCGTGAGGCTGTCAGCATGGCGCACTATAACGGAGGAATCACCAGTGTCTCATAGCCCAATTGCGGTTGTGCGTCTCTATTCCCGGAGCAGGGCTGCCGTCCGGCATGCAACTGCACGGGGCGCTCCGGGGTTGGAGTTTGACCGGTTTGGCCGCAAACTAGGTGGGCAGCTGCTCTATCATGGGATTCGGAGTGGGTTTTACTATATGGTTAACCCGGTCTCCAGTGTCCGGTACTTCGAGTTTCCTTTTGCCTTGGCAGCACTCCCACCTGAGCTACGGGACTGCCTAGATGTAAGTTCTCCCCGGCTCTTCAGTTTCTATGTGGCCTCTCACTATCCTACAGCCAGAGTGCTGATGGCCAATCCCGACGAACGGGACATTGGCGCCTCTGCAACACATGCCCGCTGCCTGGGTTTGGGTAACGTTCAGACTCGCCATTGTGGATTGGATGAACTCGCCGCGCATCGAGAGCGTTATGATGCGATTTGGTCGATCTCGGTCATCGAACATGTTTCCGGAGCCTACGACGATCACCAGGCGGTGCAGTGGCTTTATGGCTGCTTAAAACCAGGTGGTCGTCTTATCCTGACCGTTCCCGTTGACCGTCAGTACCGTGTTGAGTACCGTGATCGGAGCGATTACGGCATCCAGATCCAGACAGACGCCGGAAAGTACTTCTTTCAGCGGGTATACGACCGGAATGCAATTTGGGAGCGACTTCTTTCGCCCATCGGGAGGGAACCGAGCCGCATCGGCTGGTTTGGGGAGTGCGTTCCTGGCCACTACGCTGAATACGAGCAGCGGTGGCTTCGGGATGGCCTGGATTGCACGGTGGACGATCCACGGGAAATCGTCGACCACTATCAGGAGTTCCGCTCGTGGGAGGAGATGCCCGGATTGGGCATCTGTGGTCTTGTTATTGACAAACCGTAACGGAGAAGGTGAAGAACTTGTATAGAATCCCGCTCGCCAAGCCCGACTTAACCGGGAATGAAGAGAAGTATGTGATGGAGGCCATCCGAAGTTCCTGGATCTCGTCACTGGGACCCTACGTACAGCGGTTCGAGCAGGAGTTCGCAGCACTATGCGGCACGCGGGAAGCAATCAGCGTCTGTAATGGCACGGTAGCTCTGCACCTCGCACTCCTCGCACTCGATGTGCGCCCAGGCGATGAGGTACTAGTGCCATCTCTGACTTACATTGCCACTGCCAATGCCGTACGGTACGTTGGGGCAGAGCCTGTCTTCGTAGATGTGGATCCCAAGACGTGGTGTATTGACCCCCAGAGAATCGAGGCCAGCATTACCCGGCGTACCAAAGGTGTAATCCCGGTCCATCTGTATGGTCACCCTGCCGATATGGATGCTGTCAACCACATTGCTGGTGTACACGGTCTGTGGGTAGTGGAGGATGCGGCCGAAGCACACCTAGCTCTTTACAAAGGGCAACCGGTGGGAGGCCTGTCTGACATAGCGACTTTCTCGTTCTACGGTAACAAAGCGTTCACCAGTGGCGAAGGCGGAGCCGTTACGGTCAACAATCCGCACCTAGCGCTTCGCCTCCGGACTCTCAGGGGTCAGGGCATGGATCCACAGCGGCGGTACTATTTCCCCGTTACCGGGTACAACTTCCGTCTGACCAATGTCGCTTGTGCTCTGCTCTGCGCCCAACTGGAACGCCGTGACCATATTCTTTCCAGGCGCCGGCACATCTTTGATGCCTACAATGGGCTGCTATCCGGCGTTCCCGGTATCGGGTTTCAGCCGGTAGCGCCTTGGGCGGAACCAGTCCAGTGGCTATACTCCATCACCGTGGATGAAAAGGAGTACGGTCACTCCCGGGATGACCTCATGCGGTTGCTAGCTGAAGAAGGAATTGAAACAAGGCCCTTCTTCATGTCGCTCCACAAGCTACCACCCTTCCGGGAAGAATCCAGCCGTCGCGAGGAACACTTGCCCGTGACGGACCTGCTGAGTGAAACGGGCATGAATCTTCCCACATTCACGGAACTTTCGGATAGTGCCATAGAGTCCATCTGTTCGGTCATACGGAGGAATGCACAAAGATCATGACCGGAACAAGACTCATACTTTGCGCCTATCACGAGATTGGATGCAAGGTGATCGAACATGTTCTGCAACGAAGTGACATTGCGGACCTTGCAGTTTTCACCCACAAACCGGTGATGGATGCGCCTGACCTCGAAGCCTTCACTAAGAAACATGGCGTGTGGTGTTCCACCGAAAACGTCTCCCAATGCAAACTTCCTTTTGAGCCAGATGTCATTTCCAGCGTCTATTACCGATATATCATCGAACCAACGGTTATCGGTAATGTGGAGGGTCGAATCTTTAACGTTCACCCTTCTCTTCTCCCGCGGCACCGTGGCTGTTCCGCAGTGCCCTGGGCGATGATTGATGGCGACAGCGTGACAGGGGTCACCTTCCACTATATTGACCCCGGGGTTGACACTGGGCGAGTTATCCTGCAGGCTACACTTCCGATTTATGCCACAGACACCCAAGTGACTCTTTATCAACGACTGATGAACAAAGGAGCTCAATTCTGGCCCGCTGCCTTCGAACTTGTGAGGGAATCGTTTCCGGGCGTTGAGCAAGAAGGGGAGCCTTCCTATCACAAGCGAGGTGCTCCTTGCAACGGGGAAATCGATGATCGGTGGCCAATTGACAAGATAGAACGTTTTGTTCGAGCTATGACTTTTCCCCCATATCCCCACGCATCGTACAAAGGGTCTATCATCCGATCTCTGGATGACTATTTGGACCTAACTCCGCCGCACACACCGCGAAACAGGGAGTGAGAGAATGGGGAACGTACTCTCCCCGCTGCGTGTTTGTATTGACGCCCGGCTTGAAAGCGGCATGTCAGGCGGGGTCGAGCAATTTGTCATCGGTCTGGCTTCAGGTCTATCGAGACTGACGGATGGGAACGAAGAGTACCTGTTCCTGTCGTTCAAGGGCAGAGACCAGTGGCTGAGACCGTATCTTAAAGGGCCATGCAGTTCTCTGAATATCACTGCACCAGCACCACCGCCAAGGTGGAGGAAAGTCATTAAGAACGTTCTACCTGTCGTTGACAAAGCATGGAAGAACCTTAGCCCAGCGGCGGGACGGTTAACTGTCAAACTGCCAAGTTCAGACGGCACTGTCGAGAAGGCGGGAGTAAGTATTATGCATTTTGCTACTCAATCCGGTTTCCTCACCGAAGTGCCAAGCATCTATCACCCGCACGACCTTCAGCATCTTCATCTGCCAGAGTTCTTCACGCCACGCGAACGGCTGAAACGGGAGGTGCTCTACCGTCAGCTATGTGAACGCGCCCAAATGGTGGCTGTGGCGGCCTCATGGGGCAAGGTGGACTTAATAAAGCAATACGGGTTGTTGCCTGATAAAGTGCAGGTGATTCCCTTAGCACCGGCTCTCTCCGAATACCCGGTTCCGTCCGATAACGACATTCGGCAGTGCAGCGGGAAGTTCAATCTATTAGAACCTTTTGTCTTTTATCCGGCTCAGACATGGGCCCACAAGAACCACATCCGGTTACTTGAGGCTGTGGAGATACTGCACAAGCAACGCGGGCTTAACGTCAATTTTGTGGCAGCGGGCCGCCAAAATGAGTTCTTCCCGGAGATCAAGAGACGGGCAGAGGAGTTGGGAGTCTCACAGCGAGTTTCCTTTCTCGGTTTCGTTTCGCCCATGGAACTGCAAAGCCTATATCGCCTCTGCAGGTGCGTGGTGATTCCAACGAAGTTTGAGGCAGCTAGCATACCTTTGTGGGAAGCATTCCTGGCTGGGGTCCCTGCAGCCTGCTCCAATGTGACCTCTCTGCCGGCCCAGGCCGGGGATGCCGCCCTAGTTTTCGATCCTGATCGGCCTGACGAGATTGCTGAGGCCATCTGGCGTTTGTGGACAGATGAAGCGTTACGAGCCGAACTGGTAGAGCGGGGAAAGAAGAATGTTGCGCGGTTCTCCTGGGAGAAAACGGCCAAACAGTTTCGGGCGCACTACCGCCGCATTGCAGGCAGGCCCCTGACCGATGAGGACCAGGCACTGCTCTCGGCGGCTCCGCTGCTTTGACAGGGCTCAGGACAAGCTCAGGGAATGGGGAGGGATAGGCCCAATGCGTTCTCCTACTCTCAGTGAGTTGCCGGCGCCGGGGCCCGGGCGGGCCGGCTGGCCTTGGACCGAGGAGACTCCACAACTCACAGAAACGACTCCTGACGGCCATCAGTGGCCGCTGATCAGTATTGTAGCGCCTTCGTTCAATCAGGCCGAGTTCATCGAAGAAACGATCCGTTCGGTGTTGCTCCAGGGCTACCCGAACCTGGAGTTTATCATCACCGACGGCGGCAGCACCGACGGGGCTATCGAGATCATTCGCAAGTACCAACGGTGGCTGGCCGCCTGGGTGAGTGAGCCGGATCAGGGACAGTCGGATGCCATCAACAAGGGATTTCGGATGAGTCACGGGAGTATTCTGGCGTGGGTCAACACCGATGACACTTACGAGAAAGGGGCTTTCGCCAAGGTAGGTGCTTATTTCGTCGCCCACCCAGAGATCGATGTCCTATACGGTAACGCCAAAATCACTGACAGGATGGGAAGCGTCATTGCAGAACTACGTACCGTACCCTTCAGCAAGGGAGCCTTCCTCTACAACACTGTTCAGATTGCGGTGCAAAGTGCGATGTTTTGGCGTAGAGAGCCCTTCTTTTCCGTGGGTCTAGTCGATGAAGGCCTGCACTATGCAATGGACGTTGACCTCCTTGTGAGGTTCGTGAAGAGTGGAGCCACATTCGGGTTCACTCGGACTTGGCTGGGGACTTATAGACATCACGATGGCAGCAAGACGGTATCCAGTCAAGGTGCCTCTGCCAATGAAGCCGACAAGATTGAAGCCTTGGGAAGACTTGGGTCTAGTCCGAGTTATCGTTTGGTGCGGTTCTTATACCGGATGAGGCAGTTCGCTCTTCTCATCTGCCAAGGGGATATCCGCTATGTGATCTCCCGAATTATGTCACGTTTTCACGAGGTCCCGTGGTAACGAGATGAGATTAGCAGCCGCTGGACGAACGGCCAGACGCGAGCCAAGGACTTGTTGAGGTAGAAGCCCAAGCTTACGGATGTTGAGAGCATAGTCGAAACTGCCGGTGATGGCACAGCGAGTATGAGCCACTGCTCGCGTTCTCAAGAGAATTCCGGGCCTGACACCCGGTTTCACGTGGGGGCATAACGCCCGGATGTCGACCCCCAACGAGTCGGGAGGCAGAATCACAGCTCAAAAGACAGGCTGCAGTTAGACGTATGTTTTGGGGGGAGTCGTTATTGTTGAAGGTCGGGATCTTTTACAGGGATGCCTTCGCTACGGGCGGAGTACCTTCGGAGATCCGCACGCTGGCTGAGGCCCTGGCGGTGGAACACAAGGTCACCCTATGGGGCAGGCGGAATAGCGATGCAGGCACCACCCCCGTGGGACCTGACTGTGAGCGGTATGGGGCTGCTCACGAACTACGCCGAAAGTTTACCGATTGGCTTACGCGGGAGCGCCCGCAGACTGTCTTGGTTGTTGGCTTCTTCCTACGCGACAACCTGTCAGTCGTCCAGACAGCTCGGAGACATCAGGTTCCGATCATCTTGTATCCGTTGGCCCAGGTGATGAATGAGGTGCTAAGAGGAAAGGTCTTCACGTACAATCCGGACACGCGGCGCCTCGAAACGGGAGAAAGAAGTCAACAGAACTTCTCCCAAGAGTTATTGGTCGCCCTTAATCCATTTCTCAAGAGGCTCTACCTACAGTCGATTGGGAAACTCCTGGTTAGCTGCAGTGATAGGATCGCGGTCTTTTCGGCAGAGGAGCAGAGACAGTTCACGAGCTATTTTCGACGCCCCAACCAGGACTTTATCCGACTGCTCTGGGGGACTGCCAACGAGACAGGCGGGACCGATGACCCCCGACACTACTATCGAGACGTGTTGGGGCTCGATGATGGCTGCCCAAATTTCGTGTATTGGGGCCGGCTGGACTGGCACTACAAGGGCCTTGATCGTCTGCTGGCCGGAGTCCAAAGAGTCGGGGTGCATTGCGGCTCGGCGTCGCGGCCCTTTCGCTTGTTCCTCATAGGGCCCGATTACCGGGGTGGCGCGGCTCGTGTCGCCAGCTACCTCACCACTCGACAACTTAATGGCTCGGTGCAAGTCCTGCTTCCCGGGGCTTACATCCCCGGTAGCAAGACACCTCTACGGGATGCCGACGCCAGTCTATACTTGTCCCGTTGGGATGGTTTCCCCCGGACGCTGCGTGAGTCGACCATGCTAGGTGTCCCCGTATTAGTCAGCCGGGAAACCCACTTTGCTGACGTTGTCGTGGAACATGACAGCGGTATCGTCCTAGAAGACGCAGATGATCCGGACCAGGTGGCTCGGGCGTTGCTGCAGCTGTCGGATGCAAGAAACCGCGCCCGCTGGCGCCAGGGTTCAAACTCTCTTGCTCCGCTTTTGGCATGGAGTGCTATCGCCCAACGGTTCGTGAAGGGAGTTGAAAACGGTGTTGATTGATCGGGACAAGTGCATTGTCTTAGATCTTGATGGCACTCTGTGTCCCGTCAGGAAGGCAAATGAGCGCTACGAAGACCTTATTCCCAATCAGGGCGTCGTTCAGCGACTGCTGGAGTACCGCCAAGAGGGTTTCTACATCATAATACTTACAAGCCGAACAATGCGAACATACCAGGGGAATCTGGGGCTGATCAATGCGAACAGTGCAAAACCTGTCCTGGATTGGCTTCAACAGCACAACATCCCTTATGACGAGATCTATTTTGGAAAACCCTGGCCGGGGCAGGCAGGTTTCTACGTAGATGACCGAGCCATTCGCCCAGATGAGTTTGTGCGGCTGAGTTCCTCAGAAGTCAGGAGGCTTCTGTCCAATGAGTAAGCTCCTGCTCTTGCCAAGTGCCAAGCTGGTCCCCCCTGAGCTGCAGACGGACCTTGGCTCCATAACTTCGGCCATGATCCCCCTTGATAGTCGCCCTGCCCTGCATTACATCACTGAACCGTATTCACAGCGCGGGTACAAGACCGTCGTGGCGGTGCACGAGCAAGCGGAAGCAGTAAGTCGCTACCTGGTTCGGCATCCCGAACTTGAGGCCCGGATAGTGGATGTAGGGGATACGGGTAGTCTAGGGGAGACAGTGCTGGCCGCGTTGGAGGCAATAGCAGAACCACGGGACCTTCTGGTCATTAACTTCGCAGACACCTACGTCATGGATCCTCTGCCTGACGGTGATTTTATATGCTACGCCGAGCAGGAGGATGTTTATCGTTGGACGACTTTTCAGCTAAGCGAGACCGGAATGCTCTATAATCTGGCCGAAAAAGGCCAGGTGAAGCCGTTTGATCAAGATCTCCTTGTATTTGTTGGGGTCTTCGGTATTGCCAACCAATTGCAGTTCCTGGAGGATTTGCGCCATGCTTTGGCAACATCGGAGTCTGAAGGTCAACTGGATCCGTTTTACCAAGCCATAACAATGTACTTCAACCGGCAGGATCATGGGCAAGAAGCCTTTACCAAGGTACTAAAATGGCATGATTTCGGCCATGTGGATACCTACTACGCTACAAAGAAGGCCCTCTTCATAAATAAACGCTTCTTTAATGATGTTCAGATTGACAATTCACGCGGGATCGTTTACAAGCATAGCTCGGATGTTCAGAAGCTAACTCGTGAGATCAAATGGTATCTTAAATTGCCAAAGGGTCTCAAGCATATTGGGCCGCGCGTCCTAGATTACAGTCTCACGCCAGGTAAGGTCTTTCTGGAGATGGAGTTCTATGGATATCCGGTTCTCAATGATATCTATCTATTTGGGGATTTGAATCTGGGAGTCTGGAGCCAGATTCTCGAAGCTATCGAACGAACCATTAATGACATGGCCCAGTACCGGTTTGCCCCAGCCGCTACCGCTAGTATTAGGGCTGACATGCGGGAGATTTACGTTCACAAGACTCTCCAACGCATAGAACCGATCATGGCAGACGCTCGATTTGCCCCCTTTTCTGCGGACGAAATTACGATTAATGGGCGTCAATGTTATGGACTCCGACAGGTTCTTCGAGTGTTACCTGACTTGGCGGAAACCCTAAATCTTTACGAACTGCCCTGTTTCACCGTCATTCACGGAGACCTCTGTCTTGGCAATATCCTGTATGATCCGCGGAACAGGATCGTCCGTCTGATTGACCCGCGCGGGAGCTTTGGGTCTCAGGAGACTTATGGTGACCCCCGATATGACCTTGCCAAGCTCTGTCATAGCTTGGAAGGCGACTACGATTTCTTTGTTAACGGCTTGTTTGACTTTGAATGGCAGGATGGTGGACTTTGGTTCTCGGCCCATCTGGACGAACATCACCAGGCGATCAAGTCCCTATTCCATCGCTGGCTGACCCGAGGTTGGGGTCCGCAGTATACACAACTCAAACTAATAGAGAGCTTGCTCTTCTTGAGTATGGTCCCCTTGCATGCCGATCGATTTCGGTCTCAGCAAGCCTTCCTGGCCCGCGGCCTGGAGACTTTCACTGCCACAGCCTTCACTAGTCTTGGGCTTGCGTCACGGGGGGAAAGTGCATGAATGTAATCATCACTATGGCGGGTCTGGGAACACGCTTCCGCTCGGCCGGGTACTCTACCCCTAAGTATCAAGTTACAGTGGGGGGCCGGACGCTGTTTTCCTGGTCCCTAGAGAGCCTTCGTAACTTCCTGTGCTTGGACCATCACTGGGTTTTTGTCGCTCGCCAGGCTGACAACGCTACGGATTTCATTCGCTCTGAGTTGAAGAGACTAGTTGGTTTCAGGCTTTCAGCGAGCATCATCGAACTGGAAGACATGACAGACGGTCAGGCGACAACAGTGTTGAGGGCTGAGCCTGCATTACTGGATACGCGGAGGCCGATCTTGGTCTATAACATAGATACCTTTGTCAACCCGGAATGCCTAAAGCCTGAGGCTATTCGTGGTGACGGATGGATTCCTTGCTTCCCAGGTGCTGGAGATGCCTGGAGCTTTGTCCTAGTTGACAATCGGGGCCGCGCTACCGAAGTACAGGAGAAGGTACGCATCTCAGACCACGCTTCCATCGGCCTGTATTGGTTTTCGTCGTACGAACTCTACCGCCATGCGTATGTCGGTTACTATTCGGACCCAGCACACCTGGAGCGTGGAGAACGGTATGTGGCTCCGCTTTACAACCAGTTGATCCGAGAAGGCGTGGAAGTGTACATTCACGAAATACCTGTCGAGGCGGTGTTTCCGTTGGGTACTCCGGCGGATGTGGCTAGCTTCATTAGCAAAGCGTGACATCTTGACGGCTACCTTCATTATGTGGGCTGTTGGGGGACGATAGATGGGTAGCTCATCACTCAAGACTCTCTGGGTGTTCCCTTCCCTCCGGGAAGGTTTGCGGTATTGGGCAGTTTTCTTTTGCTCACTGCAAAAGGCTGACATCCAGGTTAGTGTTCTTACGGTTACACCGCCTGAGAAGGTGGAGCCAGATCTAAGGCTAAAGGTCATTCCGGGGTTGTTTCGCACCATAAAACGTCAATCGGCAACTGACCCATATGGAGCCGACGTGGCCTTGGTGTCGCCTCGTCTGATTCTAGACGTCCTACACGAGAGGCCCGATGTGGTGGTAGCCATCGAGTATAGCCTGGCAACATTCTGGTCGGCGATAGCCTGCCGCCTACTGGGCATAAAGCTGCTGATCTTCACTGAGCACTGGCCGGTAACAAGTGTCCAGAGATCCGCTCTAAAGGGCATCTGGCGAAGGTTTCTCGCACGGATCGCCCACGGGTTTGTCGCAAATACCTCGGAAGCCCGAGAGTACGTGGTTAAGGGTCTTGGGGCGCGGGAGTCTCAGGTCTTCTTAACGCCCATAGTCTCACCACCCGCAGCCGAGCAGCTCTGTAAGCTCGGCGCTCCACTTCCGGAGTTACCCCAACGACCCGTGTTCCTTTTCGTAGGTCGATTGATCCCGCAGAAAGGCGTAGAGTGTCTGCTTGCAGCCGCGGCCATCCTGCATGGCAAAGGCTATCGTTTCTGCGTCTGGATTGTCGGGGAAGGCATAGCCTGGGCGGGGCTGCTTCAATGGGTTGAGGTCCACGGCCTCGCTGACGTAGTCAGGTTCTTCGGTCACGTGCCGTATGAAGGTATCGGCAGCTTTTACGCGAAGTCCGACGCTTTCGTATTACCGACGCGGCAGGACTATTTTCCCGTTGCTGTTCTTGAGGCAATGAGCTTCGGACTACCCGTATTGGTATCCAAGCATGCGGGTTCGGCTGGGAGCATGGTGCACCATGGGGAGAATGGTTTTGTCTTTGACCCTGACCATCCACAAGAATTGGGCGCATTCATGGAGCAGCTTATTCGGGAACCAGAGATGATCAAGATCATGGGCGAAGATTCTAAGGCAAAAATCGCCCCCTACACCCAGGGCAACGCTGTGCGCCTATTCGAAAAAGCGGTGCGGACTCTGATCCAGGCAAAGAGGCATCGGTAGAATGGCAGAGACAATAGTTGACGCTCTATTCGCTTTGACTGAGTCTGGCATTAGGTACCGCATCTTGCATGGGTGGGAGACCCTTCCTGATCATGTCGCTTCTGATGTGGATCTCGTTGCCGCACCGGGAGACTTGAACCTGCTGGAACAGGTCTTGCACGACTTGAATGGAGTCCGACTAGTCCAGGTCTTCCAACACGAAACGAGTTGCTTCTACTTCGTCCTCACCGTGCCCAAAGGCCGTGGGGTCGAGTACATACCTCTTGATGTGGCTACCGATTACAGGCGCGACGGATTGATATTCTTCTCTGCCGAAGAGCTACTGTCGGGCGAGAGCACGTGGAAGAGGCTGCCCGTGGCCGATTCGAAGACGGAGTTTGGGTACCTGCTGGTGAAGAAGGTTCTTAAAGGAAATGTTCAAGCACGTCAACAACGCAGGCTACAGGAGCTGAAACTAGAGGTCGGAGAGCAGGCCGACGGGGTTGTCGAGGAATTGTTTGGCAGTTTCTGGAGTGACCGAATTACTCGGTGGATCACAACAGGACAATGGACGGAGTTAACTAACCACCTGCGGTCCTTGAGACGCGCCCTGGTACGGCGAGCTGTGCAACGAGATCGACTCAACGCACTACGTTATTGGATTCCCGAATTGCACCGGATCTGGCTCCGTTGGCGCTACCCTTCCGGCCTGTCGGTGGCCGTTCTTGGTCCTGATGGCGCAGGCAAGAGCACACTCATAGCTGCCCTCGGGACCATGTTGAGCGGCGCCTTTCGCCGCACAGGTGTTCTCCACATGCGTCCCGCGCTTCTTAGAAAGCGGAGTACGGTTGCGGATACCACCCAACCGCATGCCCAGGCACCTCAACCAGGGCTGATTTCCGTGGGGAAGCTGGCATATTATCTCACCGACTACGTCCTGGGCTATCTAGCAAGAATTCGCCCGCAGTTGGCACGGTCGACCCTGCTCCTCTTCGACCGTCATTACGCCGACCTGTTGGTTGACCCAAGGCGCTACCGTTATGGCGGTCCTATGGGGTTGGTGCGCTGGGCCCAGCACTTCATCCCAGCACCAGAGCTTCACATAATCCTTGATCTTCCGGGGGCGACGGTGCTACAGCGGAAACAGGAGCTCCCAGAGGAGGAACTGCGACGCCAGCGATCGGCTTACCTGCAGTTAACATCTCGGGTTGCCAATCCCGTCATAGTGGATGCAAGCCAACCAGCTGAGGAAGTTGCCCACCAAGTGCGCGATCTGGTGCTGAAGTACCTCCGCATGCGGTATAGCAGGCGCCGGCATATCTGGTTCGGCCAGAACTGGGCGTCCGAGCCGCTCAAGTGGTTCTCCAATGTCACTGGCGGTCACCCACAGTGCGAAGGCTCCACCACGGTCCCCTATGCTTACCTGCCATTCCGCAGTGGCCGCGGATACATTCTCTCTCTCGCATCACGCCAGGCAACGGTTGCCTCTTTAGGAGTCTATAACGCCCAGGGGCGATGGGCTAAAGCAGCACGGACAACCTTAGAGGTGGGATTACGCCTTGGTATTAGCCAGCTGTTTCTGCGTAAGGTTCGTCTGCCAGACGTTTGCGGGCCAAAGACCCATGATGCTCCTTTCCTTAGCTACCTCAAGTCGTTGGTGGGGCGTCAGGACATCACCTTTGGTGCCTCCTTGGGTACTGCGGGGATACACCGTAAACCAGTAATAGAGGTGCTGACTGAAACGGGAGAAGTCTTGGCTTACGTTAAGGTTGGGTGGAACGAGGCCACCCGGGAGCTGGTACGAAACGAGGTTCAGGCGTTAGGGTTGTTGGCGACAAAGCCTCCCAAGAATTTCCTTGCTCCACAAGTTATTCACGCCGGGGATTGGCACAACTGTTACATCTGCATGGTGTCAGCCCAGAGCGGGCGAGCGCCTACCGCGGACCCGGGTTCCCACTTAGCAAGGGTAGTGGCAGAGTTGGCTGCCCTAGACTTCGGGCAATCGCCACTTCTGGAAAGTAGGTGGTGGGAGCAACTGCGCCAACAGGTGGATCAAGTACAGGATCAATACTTCCGATCCGTCTTGGATCGTGGAGTGCAGGCTCTGGCAGAAACGGCTGGCGACCGTCCTCTTCCTTTCCACTACCATCATGGTGATTTTGCACCATGGAACATGAGGTGGGTAGAGAACCGGCCGTTCGTCTTTGACTGGGAATATGCGGGTTCGGGCGCACCAGCGGGATTCGACCTGATTCACTACTATGTTCAGACCATGTTCTTGATACAGAAGCAGTCCGCATGGGAGATTGCCCGTCAAATACGGGAGGAGGTCATCCCATGCAGGTTGACGCCCTACCTCAAAGACCTCGGTCAAGACCCCAGCTGTGCAATGAGTCTTACCCTGTCCTATCTCCTGGGCAAACTGAGTTTTTACGCCCTTTACGATTCCTATAACTTCTCCTTGCTCACTCGCCTTGCGGCGCTGGTTCATCTGATGGTGGTGGGCAAAGAATGAGTCGGATGAAAGTACTTGTCTCCGCCTATGCCTGCGAGCCTAAAACGGGCTCAGAGCCGGGAGTCGGCTGGCACTGGGTTAGGGAGATGGCCCGTTTTCATGAGATCTGGGTCATCACCCGGGAGAACAACCGAACGTCAATAGAGCTTGAGCTGGTCGCAAATCCGATGTCCAACGTCCACTGGATCTATTTTGACCTGCCCCGCTGGGCACGCTTCTGGAAAAAGGGCCGACGTGGTGTGCATCTCTATTACTACTTGTGGCAGTTGGGTGCCTATCTCTTGGCCAGACGCCTGCACCGGAAAGTGGCCTTCGAACTGGCCCACCACGTAACTCTTGTTACGTATTGGATGCCGAGTTTTCTTGCACTGCTCCCCATTCCTTTTGTCTGGGGTCCAGTCGGAGGCGGTGAATCTGGTCCATTTCAATTCCTTAAGACCATGAGCCTCCGAGGTCGTATGTACGAACATCTACGAGATGCGGTGCGTTGGTTGGCCCAGCTTGATCCGCTCTTGCGCAGAACAGTCCGGCGAGCCAGGGTTGCCATCGCCACCACCGAGGAAACAGCGGATAGGATACGGCGATTAGGATGCACCAACGTGCTGGTCTACTCGCAAGTGGGTCTGTCACCCGAGGAACTGGAAGTCTTAGGGACAGCCCCTGTCAGGGCTGGCGAAGGGCCGGTCCGGTTCTTGAGCATCGGGAGTTTGCTTGACTTGAAAGGTTTTCACCTAGCCCTGGAGGCTTTTGCTCGAGTAAGGCAGAGATTCGTGGATAGCGAGTACTGGATTCTAGGGGACGGACCGGAACGAAAGCGTTTGGAACGGTTAGCTCAGACCCTGTGCGTGTCCGGCTCTGTGACCTTTTTCGGCTGGCAAGACCGTGCTATAGTTTTCAAGAGGCTGGGAGAATGCGATGTTGTGTTGCACCCCAGCCTCCACGACTCGGGTGGGTGGGCATGCGTGGAGGCGCTGGCAGCCGGGCGCCCCGTGGTCTGTCTGGATCTGGGAGGACCCAGTGTCTTGGTGGGGGACGAAGTAGGTATTAGAGTGCCGGCTACTACCCCCGCATCTGTGGTGTCAACGTTTTCGGAGAGTATGCAAAGCCTGGCCGGAAACCCACAAATCCGAAAGCGCTTAGGTGAGGAAGCACGCCGGTGGGTTCGGCACAATTTCGACTGGCACTCCAAAGGAGAATGGATGAACACCCAATACGAGGAGGCAGTGAGGCGGTAGTGCGACTTCGGGTTGCGTTTCGGCACAATAACCGCGTATTAGGCTCCGCCATTGCCGTTGCCGGCTTAATGGGAGCAGGAATTCCGTTTGTTTTGGGTTACCTGAACCCCGCCGCTCTCGTCGGGTTGGTAACGCTGATTCCTGCCACATTGTTGTTTGCCTTAGTGGTAAGAGCTGGCATGGCCCGAATCAGAAGATTATGCTCGCAGCTGCGTTGGTGGCACATCTCCTGGCTGTTACTCCTGCTTTCGAGCTTTGTGTTTCGCGTCCGTACTTTTGAAAGTGCAACTGACATGCCAGTTGACTTCTGGGCCGTCTACCGAGCAGGGCTGGTAGGGGTTGTAGCTTTCGTCCTACTGGCAAATGAGGCTTTGAAAGGAGTTCACTGGACGCCATACCTTCTAAGAGGATTGCTGGGGCTGATAGGAGCGTACACCCTGGTCGCAATAGTGTCAACTACGTGGTCAGTGTACCCCTCCTGGACACTCTACAAATCATTGGAGTACTTCGTCGATGTTGGCTTGTTAGCCACCATCATGGCGTCCATTCGGTCAACCAAGGAATTCAAGGTTCTGCTTGACTGGACATGGCTACTGCTAGGTGTCACTTTATGCACTGTTTGGATCGGCATTTTGATTTGGCCACAGGCTATTACTACTGGAACTGGGACGCTCGGCATTCAGATCCAAGGGGTTTTCCCTGCAATATCTTCAAACGGGGTTGGCGAATTGGCTGCGCTTTTGGCCGTTGTCGCCTTTGCACGTGTCATGCATTCAGCCCAAGGGCGGCAGTGGTATGTGGTTCTTCTCCTACTGGCACTCGTGACCCTAGTTTTAGCACAAAGTCGATCCCCTCTCACGGCCTTCTTGGTCGCCGTTCCTCTGGTGCTCTCTGCCGGCCGGAAGATTGCCGGGATGGCTGTCGTCGCTTTGCTTCTCCTGGTGATATTGCCTTTAACAAGTCTTCCTAGTTTGTTCTGGCACTATTTTCTGCGTAACCAGAGCATGGACTTGTTCAGGTCTCTGTCTGGGCGGACTGAATGGTGGGAGCTAGCTCTGGCGACCTTTCGCACGCAACCAATCACAGGGCTCGGGGCATACGCGGGATCCCAGTTCGGAGTTATGGCGGCGTTTACGTCTGACATGTCTAGTGTTCACAGCACATGGATTGAGCTACTTGTAGATACGGGTGTTCTTGGGCTTGTACCGATTGCGCTGGCAGTTCTCGGGGCGTGGATGCATGCCCTTGGTGCTCTTCGTCACGTGAGTGTAGGCGGTCTGGAACACCGCCTCCTTGTAGAAGTAATCGGGGTTCTGGCGGTACTTTCCGTCCGAAGTGTTTTCACCTCAGTCCTAATCTGGCATCCATCTCTCCAGTATCTGGCCGCGATCGCATACATCGATTTTCTAAGACGGCAGCTGCGTCTGAACAGAAAGAGCAGGGATCCCTTGCTTCCGCAAGATGGTTTTGCAGCCAAAGCGTATCCGAAGCAGGGGGAGAGCATGTGACGAAACCGTTCCTGCTGACGACAAGCTGGGATGACGGACATCCTTTGGATTTCCGGGTGGCCGAGCTGTTGGCCAAATACAATTTGCGAGGAACGTTCTACATCCCCATGGAAGCCGAAGGCAAGGTTATGGGTGCAAACGAGATCCGTCAGTTGAGCGCAACCTTTGAAGTGGGTGCTCACACACTTCACCACATTGAGCTACCAAAGGTAACCGATGTGGTGGCCCAAGCGGAGGTAAACGACTCTAGACAGTGGCTCGAGCAGATTACGGGAAAACCAATCCCGATGTTCTGCTTCCCCCGGGGGAAGTATTCCTCCCGACACCTTACAATGGTGGGCCAAGCGGGATATAGGGGAGCCCGGACTGTCGAACTGATGTCGTTAGCGCCTCCACGCAGACTTGATGATCTTGTCTTGGTACATACGACGGTGCAGTCCTATCCTCACCCGGCGCAGCATTACCTGAAGAACATAGTCCAGCGGCTAGCCTTGAATAATTTTTTGACGTATGTTGCCTATGGCCACCGGTCAAATTGGGTCGCTTCGGCTCAATCGCTTCTTGATGCGTGCTCACGTTCCGGCGGGGTGTTTCATCTATGGGGGCATTCCTGGGAGATTGACCAGTTCAGCCAATGGCAGCAGCTTGAGGAGGCTTTGCACCTGATGAGTGAGTTTGGCAGCCTGGGACATCTAGTCACAAATGCCGAGGTTTGTTGTTATGCTGGCAAACCGAAGGATGACCCCGAAGGTAACAGTGACCAGGAGGTTATCTAGGGGTGGTCAGTAAACTGGAGGTTGTCAGTTCCTTGCTCAGCTGTCCAGATGATGGAGGCTCTTTGTCGCTAGAAACCGGAGGCTTATATTGCCCGAAGTGCCTGCGCCACTTCCCAGTGCTGACCACTGGGGTAATTGAAATACTGCCACGGGAGCCGAGCCCTTTGCCACGGGAAACCGTAAGTTCGACTTATAGGGAGGATTACGTTAAGGCCTTTGCCCAACCTTATGTAGATGACGGGGCATCCATGGCGTGGGGTGCACCGGAGACTATGCGACCAGATTGGGTGAGACGGCGACAACGACAGGTTCTCCAGACACTGTCGGTGCTGCTAAAGGGTGCGGGCAACAAAACGATCCCCTGTGATTTGTCGGGCGGAGCCGGGTATTACACTATGGAATATGCCCGCTTCTTCAATCTTGTCCTGCACTGTGACTTATCAGTCGAATCTCTAGATTACATGGTGCATCGGGCAAGGGCAAGGGGTTTGGATAATATGGTCTTTCTAAGAATTGACTACTTCAAACTGCCTTTTCGCAGGTCACTCGATCGGGTAATATGCTTAGATACTCTTATTCGTGGTGAGGGACATGAACGGCTATTACTTCAGAGCATAAAGGGCGCCGTAAGACCAGATGGATTCGCACTGGTGGACTTTCATAATTGGTGGCATAACCCTTTGCGAAGGCTTGGATTGCTTGGGCAAACGTTTGGCGATAACCGCAGTTACACGCGTCTAGAAGCCCAAGCCTTGCTTAGCGAGGTAGGAATTCGTAATTGGAAGTACGTTCCCTTCTGGCAGGAGTTTGATCAAGACAATTCACTGCGGAGTATGGCCCTCAGGAGGGTTTTGCCTCCCACACGGCTGATATATCAGTTTGGGGGGAGGGCTGGCCAACACACATCATGAACGTATTGCTTGTTCATAACCGATACAAACAGCCTGGAGGGGAAGATGCCGTCTTCGCCTCCGAAGGAGCACTGCTGAGATTTCGAGGCCACGAAGTCTGGGAGTATGTTGACGACAATAGTCGGCTAGACAAAATGAGCCGGACCCAGATCGCCGTTAATACTCTGTGGTCCAGACACACATACATCCAGCTTTCCGCGGTCCTGCGTCAACATCGCCCAGATGTGGCCCACTTTCATAATACTTTTGTGCTTATCTCTCCTGCTGCCTATTATTCTTGCCGCGAAGCGGGCGTTCCCGTAGTGCAAACACTACACAATTATCGCCTGCTATGCCCAGGGGCAAGATTTTACCGTAGTGGCCGAGTGTGTGAGCAGTGCCTAAGCAGTTCTTTCAAATTGAACAGTATCTCCCATGGGTGTTACCATGATTCCCGGGCTCATACCGCCGGAGTGGTATTAATGCTAACACTGCATACACTACTGGGAACCTGGCATAAGATGATCGACGTCTATGTCGTCCTCAATGAGTTCCACCGTCGCAAGTTAATCGAGGCCGGTTTTCCGTCAGAGAAGATCGTTGTTAAGCCCAATTGTCTCACCATTGACCCCGGTCCGAAGAAGGGGATTGGTGACTATGCACTATTCGTGGGGCGGCTGTCAGCGGGGAAGGGAATTGCCACCTTGCTGCAAGCCTGGACTCGAATGAAGGAGATCCCTCTCAAAGTGGTCGGGGATGGGTCGGAAATGGGGTGGGCTCATCGCTATGTAACTGAGCATGACCTCCGGAATGTTGAGTTGCTCGGGAGACGGTTACCAGATGAAGTCCGTATTCTAATGAAGAACGCGCGGTTTCTGGTGTTCCCTTCGGAGAATTATGAGAATTTCCCGGTTACAATCGCAGAGGCGTTTGGATGCGGGTTGCCGGTGCTGGCGTCTCGACTCGGCGCCATGGAGGAGATTATATCTGCCGGGCGAAATGGTCAGTTCTTTACCGCCGGCGATGCGCGTGACCTGGCTTTACAGGCCGAGCACATCTGGGCTAACCCGAGATGGGGAATGGAGATGGGTTGGGAGGCACGCCGGGATTTCGAAGCCAAGTATTCGGCAGAGAAGAATCACGAGATGTTGATGAGTATCTATGCTTCTGCTATCAACCGCGCCCAGAATCATCTCTAAGGCGTTAGTGGCTCGGCCCACGTCCAAGGAGAAGAAAGGGGTCACGACCTCGTGTGCCATGACTGAACAGCACAGATTTGTCTTGGGCAT
Source organism: Bacillota bacterium (assembly GCA_021791495.1). Lineage (GTDB taxonomy): Bacteria > Bacillota > Sulfobacillia > JAJYWN01 > JAJYWN01 > JAJYWN01. Next base: position 55,048 of record JAJYWN010000056.1, on the reverse strand, counting down.
GCGTGTGGATGCAATATCCTATATCGAAGTCACCAAACTGGTTATGGAATGGGCCCGCGCGGCTCAATCCTGCTATGTCTGCGTTGCTAACGTCCACATGACCATGGAGACTTATGATTCCTTGGAATTTCGTCATATAGTTAATGGTGCTAACCTGGTTGTCCCAGACGGTATGCCTTTGGTTTGGGCCTTACACCTGCTCGGCGTCACGGGTCAGCAACGGGTCTACGGCCCAGATCTGACTCGCCGGCTTTGTGAGGCGGCTGCGCAGGAAGAGATTCCAGTTGCTCTATACGGCGGCACACCGGAATCTCTGGGTGGTCTTTCCCAGTTTCTCACAAAGGAATACCCAACATTAAGGATTGTGTGCAGGATCGCCCCACCCTTTCGCTCGCTTACTCCTGAAGAGGATGCTCTGTTTACTTTGCAGATTGCTAATTCGGGGGCGCGGATCGTATTCGTCGGTGTCGGATGTCCAAAACAGGAGCGGTGGATGGCGAGTCACGTAGGTCGGCTCCCGGCCGTCATGGTTGGCGTAGGAGCCGCGTTTGACTTTCAGTCCGGTAGAGTTAGGCAAGCGCCTGTATGGATGCAACTGATGGGTCTGGAGTGGTTTCACCGCCTCTTGATGGAGCCTCGCCGGCTTTGGAAGCGTTATCTAAGACATAACCCACGTTTTCTTTTCTTCCTGACTCTGCAGCTTCTGGGATTAGGAAGACATGGGGAGGAAGCCCAATGAAGAGAGCGCTCATCACCGGGATTACGGGCCAAGACGGTTCATATTTGGCTGAGCTTCTTCTTAAGATGAATTACCAAGTCTATGGGATTGTCCGCAGAGCTTCCACTTTTAACACAGACCGCATTGACCACCTGTACCACGACCCACATGACCCTAAGGCTCGTCTATTTCTGCATTACGGAGATCTAAGCGATGGCACAGGCTTGCGGCGAATACTTGAACGGGTCCATCCGCACGAGATCTATAACCTAGCTGCACAGTCACACGTTAAGGTTTCATTTGAGGAACCCGAGTATACTGCCGACATCGTTGGAACCGGAACCCTACGTCTCCTGGAGGCCCTGCGGGACTACCAAACTGCCCACGGCGTTCAGATTCGATACTACCAAGCAGGCTCATCAGAGATGTTCGGCGCCGCAAGGCCTCCCCAGAACGAAGATACCCCATTCTACCCTCGTAGTCCTTACGCCGTTTCCAAGGTAGCGGCCCACTGGTATGCCGTCAACTATAGGGAGTCGTATGGAATGTTCATCTGCAACGGCATACTTTTCAACCATGAGTCGCCTCGGCGGGGCGAGACCTTCGTTACTCGCAAGATCACCCGGGCACTGGGCCGGATCAAGGTTGGTCTGCAGGATAAGGTCTACCTCGGCAACCTCGACGCCAAGCGTGACTGGGGTTTCGCTGGCGACTACGTTGAAGCTATGTGGCTCATGCTCCAACAGGAACGGCCCGACAACTACGTGATCGCCACGGGCGAATCCCATTCGGTGCGGGAATTCCTAGAGGAGGCCTTCGGTTACGCCGGCCTTGACTGGTCTGACCACGTCGAGATTGACTCACGTTACTTCCGTCCAGCGGATGTGGACCACCTGCTCGGTGACCCCTCTAAGGCTATGCATGGGCTTCGATGGAAGCCTAAGGTCACTTTTGAGGAACTGGTCCGTATGATGGTTGACTATGACCTTGAACTGGCCAAACAGGAAAAAACCCTGAAGGATGCCGGCCACGTGGTGGCTCTGCGGGGGGTGGCCGGAAACTGATGGAACGGTCAGCCCGCATTTTCGTGGCCGGACACCGCGGACTGGTCGGGTCGGCCATCTCTCGACGCCTGCAGCGTGCAGGTGCGACCAACATTATCACCCGAACTAAAGAGGAAATGGACCTTCGTGATCAAGCTACCGTGGATCGCTTCTTTGCGGAAGAACATCCCGAATACGTGTTCCTCGCCGCCGCCAAGGTCGGTGGTATCCTAGCTAATAGCATGTATCCGGCTGATTTCATCCGGGACAACCTCTCGATGGAGCTGAACATCATTGACGCTGCCTACCGACATGGTGTCAGGAAGCTTCTCTTCCTAGGAAGTTCCTGCATTTACCCAAAGCTTGCCCCGCAACCCATTCGCGAGGAATGCTTGCTGTCGGGAGAACTGGAGCCGACCAACGATGCCTACGCAATAGCCAAAATCGCGGGCATCAAGATGTGCCAGGCCTACAACCGGCAGTATGGCAGCGACTTCATAGCTGTAATGCCTACTAACCTTTACGGACCAGGGGACAACTTCGACCTACAGAACAGCCATGTGCTGCCAGCTTTGATTCGGAAATTTTACGAGGCTAAAGTCGGCCGCAGCTCCAGTGTGCTTATCTGGGGCACCGGCACCCCCAGGCGCGAATTCCTCCACGTCGATGACTTGGCCGATGCCTGCCTGTTCTTGATGGATCGGTACAGTGGGTCAGAAATCATCAATGTCGGGGTGGGAGAGGATCTTTCTGTGCGGGAACTTGCCGAGCTGGTCGGTTCTGTGGTCGGATTCACCGGCGATCTTGTCTTCGACACTAGCAAGCTAGATGGAACGCCCCGTAAGCTCCTTGATGTGACCCGTGTGCACGGCCTTGGCTGGCGGGCCAAGATTGGCCTGCGGGAAGGCGTTGAGCAGACCTATCAGTGGTTCTTAGAACACACTGCCCGAGGCCTCTGAGGAGAGGATTGATATGGCTGTTGCGCTGCAGAAACCTAGACACAGCCGTGAAACCGTATTCGTACCACACCAACGACCTGTGGTAGTCGTGGGCCTTCTTATTCTTTCCGACCTACTGACCTTGGCGATCACAGGTCTGGCGGCTTATTGGGCGCGTCGGCAGTTCGGTCCGCTAGAGACCGATCTCTACTTGCGCTTCCTCCCATCGCTTCTCCTCTTTCCACTGGGCGGTCTGTACGCAGGACTTTACCCTGGATATGCGCTTAGCCCGGCAGAGCAACTCCGATCGACTTTCAGGGCTATTACTTGGGTGACCCTGATACTGGTTGCTGCCTCCTTTCTCCTGAAAGTGGGCGACAAGCTTTCGAGACCAGTCATCCTAGGGTGGTGGCTGCTCAGTGTTTTCGTCCTTCCGCTCTCTCGTTCGCTGGTTCGTGCGGCCTTAATACGCACATCCTTGTGGGGACACCCAGTGGTTGTTTTAGGGGCTGCCAAGACCGGAGAGGCGGTGGTACGGCGATTGCTGAGTAATCCGGGCCTTGGACTTCGACCAGTGGCGTGCTATGACGACGATTCCACCAAACACGGGCAGTCATGCGGCGGAGCGCCTGTGGTGGGGACACTGCGACAGGCCGCGACTGTAGCTCAGTCTGGCAAGGTTTCGTACGTTATCATAGCAATGCCAGGTTTGAGCCGGGAACGACTCACTTACGTTGTAGAACAGTACGCTGCCGTTTTCTCGCATGTCATCATTATACCTGACCTGCTTGGTCTGACCAGCCTCTGGGTTTCCGCCCGTGACATTCAAGGTGTACTTGGGCTGGAACTGCAGCAGAATCTTCTTTCCGCGTGGAACCATTTGCTTAAACGGACTTTGGACCTAGTGATTGCCATTCCAGCCCTGTTCATGGTCGGACCTCTGATCCTCATCCTCGGCTGGCTGGTTAAGCTCAACAGTCCGGGCCCCGGCTTCTACGCCCAGGACCGGGAGGGGCTGAATGGCGACCGGATTCGGGTCTGGAAGCTGCGGACGATGGTTCCAGACGCCGAGACCAAGCTGAACGCCTATTTGGACGCAAACCCCAATGCGAGATGCGAGTGGGATAAGCACATGAAACTCAAGGACGACCCGCGTATTGTGCCGAGGGTTGGTCACTTGCTTCGACGCTACAGTCTGGACGAACTGCCCCAGATCTGGAATATCATTAAGGGCGAGATGAGCCTGGTGGGTCCCCGGCCTTTCCCTTATTATCACCTGGACCGTTTTTCGCCTGCTTTCCGTGCCCTACGCAGAAAGGTCTTGCCGGGCCTAACGGGACTCTGGCAGGTATCAGCTCGCAGTGAAGGCGACCTTGGGATTCAGCAGGAACTGGACACTTACTACATCAGAAACTGGTCACTATGGCTGGACATCTATCTCCTGGGTCGAACGGTGACGGCGGTGCTGTGCGGAGAGGGTGCCTACTGAGGTTCGGACGACATGCTTAATAGTCTAAGGTAGACTGGGTTCATCATCCGAAAACGGATCCAAGGCTTGTTCTCCAGGGCCCTCATTGCACCCTGATTCTGGGTTCTTTCATACAGCGCATACAGCCACACTTCAGCTTCAATGGCCAGGGCCTTGTCCTTTCGGGCATCGGTCAAGGCCTTCTGTGCTTCGGTAAAGTCGCCGAGGAGGAAGAGCCCTTGGCCATAAGCCAAACGCAGCAGTGGCGTCCATGACGGGGGATCCCCCATCCTGATCGATTGCAGTGGAGCCGCTCTGGTCCGGCTGTATTCGAGATCATGGCCTAGTTGGACCATCTCCCTGGCTGTGGCTAAGGCTTTCTCGGTCTGGTCCCCCTCAAGCTCTTGGATAAGATCATAGGACAGAACGCGCCCAAGTTCGATATGGTAGTCACCCTTCATGGGCTGATCCGCCACGGCGAGGTGCGCCGCGGATACTGCTTCGTCATAGCGGCGAACTCTCTCTAGAGCTTGGGACAGCTTATACTGGTTCAGCGGGTAATACGGATCCAGTTGAACGGCTCGTTCATAGCTCTGAATGCCTTCAGTTATCTGGCCGGCGCCCTGAAGGGCGTCTCCAAAGGAGAGCGCCAAGTCGCTGTTCAAGGGGTCCAGAATGGTGGCTACTCGCAGGGCACGGGTCGCTTGGAAGTGCTGTTCCTGACCATTGAGGGCCGCACCCACAGTTCCATAGTGTGCTGCGAGACCGAGGGTACCTGAGAGCGCTGTCAGGACCAGAGCCATGCCAAATAGGATCACGGCGCCAGTCCCTCGATTCAGACGTTGACCCAAGCTTCGGAGATTCCCCGTCCAGCCCATGGCCGGTGAGGTAGCGTCGGTAGAAGAAGGGATGGTGGGATTGCTCCCCGCTAGGCCGGCCATCCCCCATAGGACAAACCACACCACGCCAAAGGAGAGGTCAAAGTCAATCAGGCTATGGGATACCAAGGCGGCGACAGCGGCGGTCATGGGCCACGAGAAGCTCTGGTGGCGGGCCTTCCAGCCGCTCACGAGAATTGCACCTAATGCTATGAGGAGGCCAGCAAGCCCGCAGATCCCGGCCTCGACGGCTGTCTGTGCGTAGTGATCGTGCGTCTCCCGAGCAGTATAGTTGAAGCTCTGGTACCGCCGATACGAGCGGTCCCATCCCCAACCGCCGCTGCCGAGCGGATGGTCTTTGAAAATTCGCAAGGCATCCTGGTCCCAAATCAATCGCAGCCGCGCGCTCGCTGTTTGCAGGTTGAAATCCAATAGACGAGTAGCCTGCGACGGCAAGAGACGAGAAACCCAGGAATCGACTCTGATGCCCGAACTGGTCTGGGATGCGTTGAGAACCGGCCGACCGCTCCTCGATAGAATGACACCCGAGCTCAATCCCACGGCCAGGATGAGCGCCGCCACCGTTCCATACTGGAGCCAGCGGGGCAGCCTGAGGAAGAAGGCAAGCACCAGAGATCCAAGCGCTGCGGCCATGACACTGGCCCCGATCCATCGCCAAGCACTGATATAGTTATGGATCTGGCTGTTGGCGCCGACCCCGCGCAGGGCGACCAGGGCCGGTGATAGTGCAACGGCAAACGACAGAAGCGCCGGCCAACGGCGGGGGGTAGGCAAGCCGACGAAGAAGAGGATGAGGCTCAACGGCAGAATCAGCACTGCTCCCCGCGATAGGGCAAAGAAGAAGGCGATGGACATAAGGTTGGCCAGGGGAAGAAGCACTACAAGGCTAGGCTCATTGCTCCGCTCCGCAGCCACCCCTACGGCGATCACCATTCCCATCAAGAGCATGATTGCGGTCGTGTTGGGGTACTGGAAAGTGGAGAATAGCCGGTTCCCTAGGCCTACGAGATTCAGACTAGCGACTATCCGCGGGTCGCGGGCAAGAGATCCGGTGAACTCCAGTAGCCCAATGACCGCCGTGCCTGCCATGCTCACCGCGAAGATCCAAGAGAAGGCCACACGGATCCTGGGGCCGCTCTCCTCACGCATGATGACAAACACGAGCCAGGCCGTAAGTGTGCGAAGCAGCCAATCCAGATCCCCCCGGGGGTAAAGGGAGAAGGGCAGCAGAAGGGCATAGCAAGCGGCCAGGACCAAGAGCCCGCCGCCTGGCGGTCCGCTCGGGAAGCCGATCGGATGGTGGTCAAGCCGCCGAGCATATGCCCAGAGGGCGAACCCCAAGGCAATTAGGGTCTGCCCGGCGAGGAGTTGCGGCCAAAAGAAGAGTCCCTGGAAGAAAGGGCCCACGGCCAAGACCGCGGTTACCAGAGAGAGACCGCCCCACCGAAGAATAGCAGATGGCTTCACCGAAGCATACCCCTTGCCGCTTGAGCTTTGTGCGCTTTTGACCTTGTCTTTGGATTCTGGGGGAATCGTCTCTCTCCTCTATGACCGACGTTTTCTAGAGAAGGGTGCTGGAATACCTGGCAAAAAGAGGAGTCGGGAGGCCGCTTCTCTAAATAGCTTCACGCCCCAAGTTGTCCCAGACGATGGAGGTTCTTCGGGATGGACCATACGAGTTCGATGTTCCGGGAGTATGACATTAGAGGAGTCGTGGGCGCGGAGCTCACGCCATCATTTGCCAAGCGGCTGGGTTACGCCTTCGGTCGGACCCTCTTGAGAGTCGGTCGCCACACGGCGATTTTGGGGCGGGATGGTCGAATTCATTCCCACGAGTTGGCCGACGGCGTCTCGGAAGGACTTGGGGCCGCCGGGGTGGACGTGGAAGACCTCGGAGTTTGCATTACACCGGCTTTCTACTGGACCGCAACGGTCAGTGGGGCAGGCAACGGCATGATGGTCACCGGAAGCCACAATCCTCCTGAGTACAACGGTTTCAAGTGCATGCGAGATGGGGTTACCCTTTTTGGAGATAGCTTGAAGGCCCTTGCAGAGGATATGCCTTCCGATGTGCCGGTAAACCACAGCACGAGCAAGGTGTCCAAGCGGGACATTTCCAGGTCATACCTTGACGACGTATCCACGAAGGTGGTTCTCGGCCCGAAGAAGCTGCGAGTGGTAGTGGACTGTGGGAACGGCACAGCGGGTCTGTTTGCGCCACAGCTAGTTGAACGTCTTGGCTGCCAGGTCATTCCTCTGTACTGTGATCTGGATCCTACGTTTCCGCACCACTTCCCCGACCCTGTAGTACCGGAGAACCTGCAAGACCTCGCGCGGGCTGTCACAGAGAATGGGGCAGACCTGGGTCTGTCTTACGATGGTGATGGTGATCGGATCGGGGTCGTGGACGACAAAGGAATGGTGATTTGGGGGGACATACTGTCCATCCTCTTCTGGCGAGAGATCATCCTCAAACACCCGGGAACTCCGGCTCTGGTCGAGGTTAAGTCGTCCGAGACTGTATTGGAGGAGATCAAACGCCTTGGCGGATCCCCCACCTTTTGCCGTACCGGTCATTCCCTTGTGAAAGCCAAGATGAAGGAAGTCGGAGCCCTTTTCGCCGCAGAGATGTCCGGTCACATGTTCTTCGCTGATGAGTACTACGGGTTTGATGATGCTCTCTATGCCACGGCTCGTCTGCTGAGGATACTGTCAAGCTCTGATAAGCCGCTTTCAGCATTGATTACCGACATACCTAGGTATCACTCCACCCCAGAAACCCGAGTTCACTGCCCGGATCACCTGAAGTGGAAAGTCGTCGAGACAATGCGCTCCGAGCTCGCCGCAGTGGGCCCTGTCGTAGATGTTGACGGTATCCGGGTGGCTTTTGATAACGGCTGGGCTCTTGTCCGTGTGTCCAATACCCAACCAGCTCTTGTGCTACGCTGCGAAGCCCGGACTCCTGATGCCCTGGAAAGAATCAAGTCCGTCCTCTCTCGGGCGCTGTCCCAATTCCCCTATCTCACACTCCCATGGTAAGAGGTGGCGGAATGCTTACGGTATTGATAATGGCGGGCGGCCATGGCCTGAGGCTTTGGCCAAAGAGCTCTTCCGGGGTACCCAAGCAATTCCACTCCTTCGGTGGAGGGAAGACCCTGCTGCAGGCAGCCGTGGATCGAGCAATACTGATCGTGCCTCGCGACAGGCTATTTGTGGGGACCAATGAGGCCTTTCAGCATCTCGTCCGTGCACAGCTTCCGTGGATTGAGGACACGAATCTCATTCTGGAGCCCTGTTCAAGAGACACCGCTGCCGCCATCGGGGTTGCGGCCAAGGTCATTTCTTCGCGGTATCCGGATGCAATCATGGTTGCTCTCCCCGCCGACCATGTTGTGCAGGGAGATACTGCGTTCGCCGATGCTCTCCTGGCGGCTGCGGAGGCCGCGACGAAAGGACATCTGGTGACAGTCGGGCTCCCTCCGACACGTCCCGAGACTGGGTACGGGTATATCGAGATCGACGCCAGTGGCATGCTCGATGGAATCCCGACCAAAGTGTTGAGGTTCGTGGAGAAACCTGACTACGCCGTGGCGACTCAGTACATGTCTGACGGCTGCCACCTCTGGAACAGCGGGATGTTCGTCTGGGGAGCTAACACGATCCTCTCCGAGATTAGGCAGCGTGTCCCCGAACTGGCCGTATCTATCGACCAACTCGACGTAGACAACCCATGCTCTCTTGACAGAAAGCTTTTCGAGGCCTTTCCTCGGGTCTCCATCGACAGGGCCGTCCTGGAGAAATCGGACCGTGTCTGGGTCGTCCCAGCCCGATTCGGGTGGGACGATCTCGGAAGTTGGTCTAGTCTCTTGAGGGTAAGTCAAGTCGATAGCAGCGGGAATAGCACTAGCGGAAATGTGATTACGGTGGACGCACAAGGATGCCTCGTGATGGATGATGAAGGTGTCACAGCGGCAATCGGACTCAATGATATCATCATCGTCCGGTCCAATGAGGGCACGCTCGTTTGCCGGAAAGACAGGGTTCAGGACGTTAAGCGGGTTGCCGAAGCTTCTGCGGAGCTTGCCGCCAGTCTTGAGGCTCCTCAGGAAGGAGCACCGAGAATCATACCCAAGCCTTGGGGCAAGGAGATCCTCTGGGGCCTGTCTGGTTCCTATGCAGGCAAGATCTTGGAGGTCAATGCCGGACACAGCCTCAGCCTGCAGTTTCATCGGGTCAAACATGAGACAATCTACGTTCAGAAAGGATCGGGGCAACTACTCCTCAACGGCCAGATTCATGAGCTTCGCCCAGGGATCGCCTTTGCCATTCCGCCTGGGGTTGTGCACCGAATGACGGCCTTCAGCAGACTCAGCCTTTTGGAGGTCTCTACTCCTGAACTCGATGACGTTGTCAGACTGGAGGACCACTATGGGCGCACGGGAGAGCCCGTAGGCCCAGACCGATGATGGAATCATCAAGCTTTAGCTTGTTATCTATCTGGCCTGGTTGCATCCATAACTTCCGAATCCTCGAAGAGATACCGAAAACGATCCGGATATTGGTTGTAAGCTTCCAACAAACCTCCGCAGACTCGTACCAGAGCGCTTAAGGATGCGCTATCTTCAAGGATTTGGTCGTTCAGTTGGCTGTCAACCTCTCGAAGCATCTTCACTGATGCGTACCTTTTGTTGACTTTAATGGCGCGAGTTGCAAAGGCGTAATTTGGCTTCTTTGTTGACCACGTTGGAATAAATACGGCAGCCCCGCCGAGTCCACTGTAACTGTGGTATTGCGGCTCGCAACCATTCGATACAATGTTAGCTAGGACCAACGGACTAGAACCCACGTTGACGGTCACGTGGCCATAGCGAACGTTGCCGTAACCCGCTTCAATTACAGCGCCTTCGCCCATTTCAGCTTCTATTGTCATGTAGTCGGCACGATCGATATGTTGGATATCTTCATATCGCTGCAATACAAACAGCGCTTTACCGCTGAGAACTGCGCAAGCTTCGCCATGTTGTCCAACGTGATAATGACCATGCGTCTTCGCAAACTGCCCAGCAACTGACCATGCAGGGATAATGGTAATGTCATAGCGACAGTTGGCGTCTTTCAGGCTTGGTAAGTTCGACATGTCGCGATGCATAACATACGCAATCGCCTTACTATCGAACTTAGCATTGCTTGGCAAAACCTTACGAAGGTCTCCCATGGTCCTTACCTGCGTTTCCATACTGGTCACTCCTTACTCACCAAACGGAGTTCCAATCTTGGGTTCCCTTAGTCTGGGTGAGGGGACGTCTTCTGTTCTCGATGTAGATCGATCAGCGGGATGGTCCCTAGGACTGGCAGTTCCAGGTAGCGTGCCACGTCATCAGAGTTCTTCATGGTGTTATCAAGGTACTCTAGCAGGAACACCAATCCGAAGCCAGCCATCAAGCCTAGAGCAGCAGCAAGCATTACATTGCGCACGGGCTGCGGCCTCGAAGCACCTGTCGGAGCAACTGCCGGGTCGACAATGGCCACGTTCTCCACCTTCATCAGTGATTGAACCTGGTCCATGAAGGCGCTCGCCACGGCGTTGGCCGTTAGCTGGGCCTCCTGAGGAGTGCTGCCATCAACAGCAATGCGGATCACCTGCGTGTTGTTGACGGCGGTCACCTTGATGCGATCCTGCAGATCGGCAACCGTTGTATTCAACCCAAGGGCATTGACTACCCTGCTGGCCACGGTACGGCTCTTGGCAATCTCGGCGTATGTAGGAACCAGGTTCCGGTCCATGAGTACTGTGTTGTAGTCTGTTACCGGGCTCTCCGTCTTTGCCACCATCAGGGTAACCGAGGAAGTGTAGGTCGGCGCGATGAAGTAGAAGCTCACGATACCGCTAACCAGGGCGGCCGTGACCGCCATTACGAACAGCACCCAGAATCGCCGACGGACCACTGCGAAGATTCGGCGAAGATCGATCTCCTCCTGAATATCCATGAGCCCTCCTAGCGCTTCTTGCGGTGCTGGCCACCGTAGTAGTAATAGTAGTGGTAGTGGCTGTGGTAGTAATCGGAGCCTCCGCCGCTGGGAACGGCATCAAGTACGACCCCTAGAATTCGGGCACCGACTTGCTGCAACTGCTCCTTGGCCCTCTTGACCGAGAAATACGGCTCCTGAGCGGCCCGCACCACCAATAGAGTACCATCGGCCCTCGTTGCCAAAACGGAGGCATCGGACACAACAATCGCCGGGGGGGTGTCCCATATGATCAGGTCGGCGGCATCGGATAACTGCGCCATCAGTTCCTGCATGCGGGAGCTGCCCAGTAACTCTGCCGGATTGGGCGGGATGGGGCCGCTTGCCAGTAGATGCAGGTTAGGGAGAACAGTTGGTTGCAGCATATCCGGTAACTGAGCGCCGCCGGCCAACCACGTGGTCAGGCCGGTATTTCCCGGCAGTTCGAAACGCCGGTGCAAGGCAGGGCGGCGCAGGTCTGCGTCTACCGCGATGACCTTCTTTCCGGCTTGGGCCTCCACTACGGCGAGATTGGCGGCGGTCAGGGTCTTGCCCTCACCCGGAACCGCTGAGGTCACTACCAAGTGGCGCAGAGGCTTGTCCAGACTCAGAAATTGCAGATTGGTTCGCAGAATCCGATAAGCCTCTCCCACCACCGAACGCGGGCTCAGGGAAGTTACCAAGTAGCGGCTATCGGCCACTTCGGCCGTGGCACGTCGGGCAAAGGCCAACGTCAGCCCTCCTTAACGGAAGTCGCGGTTCTATGTTCTGTGGTAGAGGTCAAAGCCCCCTACTTCCATTACTACCTTCTTCCTGCTCTTCCTGCTGCCTGGTCCAAATGGTTCGCACTGATGTCATGGCCCTCTTGGGGGTGGGGCTGCAGCACCGCTGCCTGAACCCTCCACTCTATCTGACCCTTGGCCCTTTCGGTGGCGGCCGGCGCGAGCCTCGTAATAGTGGTAGTAGTGATAGCGATCGTAGTGACGGTATCCTTTCTCCGCACCTCCCACGGCATCGAGGACCGCGCCCAGTGTCTTCGCTTTGACCTGCCTCAGGGTCTCGAGACCGCGGGTAGCCAGTGGCGTTTTGGTGAGCCCGGACCGGACCACCAGGAGGCAGCCGTCGGCGTAGGTGGACAGGACCGAGGCGTCGGCCGCCACCAGCACTGGAGGACCGTCGATGATCAAGAGGTCGTACTGAGCTTCGAGGCGTTCGATGAGGGTGGCCATCCTCGAAGAGCCGAGGAGTTCGACCGGGTTGGGCGGAATGGGACCGGAAGTAAGGATGTGCAGGTTCTCCACCTCGGTTGGCTGAGCGAAGACGTCTCTCATTCCCTCCTCCTGGGAAGTCAGAGCCACGGTGAGCCCAAGACCCTCGTTCCACAGCCCACCGTACCGGTGAATGGCGGGTTGACGCAGGTCGGCGTCGATGAGGAGGACCTTCCGGCCGGTCTGGGCCAGGGCCGTGGCTAGATTGAGTGCGGTGAACGACTTGCCCTCGCCTGGAACCGAACTGGTGACCAGGATGGTCTTGAGGGGGCGGTCAAGGCCCACGAAGCGGAGATTGGTCGCCAGCATCCGAAAAGCCTCGGCGGCGGTAGACCTCGGCTGTTTGGAGACAACCATGATGGCGTCGGTGGACGTGATGGTCGGGATGATGCCTAGGACCGGAAGGCCGAAGTGTTTCGCAACGTCATCGGTGGTCCGGAGGGTGTTGTCCAGGTGCGCCAGGAGGAAGATCAACGCGAGGCCGAAGGCGAGGCCGAGGACTGCGGCGAGCAGGGCATTGAGAATGGGGCGCGGGTAGTCGTGCGATGACGGGAGTGAGGCCGGGTCGATCACCTGGACGTTATCCACTTTCATCAGGGCGCGGACCCGGGCCGTGAAGGCGGCGGCGGTTTCGGCGGCGAGGCGCTGGGCGGAGGCCGGGTCGGTGTCGGAGACGCGAAGGCGGATGATCTGGGTCCCCTTGATGGCGGTGACGGATACTCTGCGCGATAGCTCGGCCGGCGTGAGGGTCGGGTGGGAAGCATGTCCCTCGGCATGGTTGTGGTCGAGGTCGAGATCCTGGATGACTTGCTGCAAGACCGCGTGGCCACGGGCTATCTCGGCGTAGGTCTGGGTCAGGGTTTGATTGAGGAGAAGAGTGTTGTAGTCTTGTAGGGCGGCGCCCTTCTGCATGATGATCAGCGAGGTCTCTGAGGTGAACCTTGGCGTGGCCAGGAAGAGGCTCCAGGCCAGGGACGCGGCCACCGCAAGGAGCGCCAACAAGGCGGCGATCCATCCTCGCCGCCTTAAGAGGTCGAGGCTGAGAAACACCGTATCGCCATTCTTCCTTGCGGTCTCCGTCCCCACCCCGAACCCCCAGGAAAAACCCCTGCTAAGCGTATAGACTCATTCTACCATTCTTGCCACTGTTGTGTCAGCAGTGCGGGCGGCGGCGGGTCTCAGGGGCGGAGGTGGGATTGTGAAGGCGGTGCGGGGGCAGGTGGGGCGTCCATAGGGCGGTCTACAAGGCGCCTACCCTTGGGGCATAGACGCACTCCTCCAACCGCCGGAACAGAGACCTTGAAGTGCTGATGGACAGCTCCTGATAGCTCATGGGGACGACGATCTTCCTGAGACCATGCTGTGGTGTGTACCCTGACACTTTCTCCCGCACTCTGGAGTCTTTGCTGACCAGGAGGAACGTTTGGCGTTCCCAAGGGGGGCCCTGCTCCTGGTCAAGGAGACTGACCGCCAGATCAATGGCTTCCGGGCTGTGCGCATCGTAGGGCTCAAGGACGATCAGCATCCGCGGCCCAAAGTAGAACTCCTTCAGGGCGCGGGAGGGCGCGGCGGTGACGAGCCGGTAAGTGCGTGATTGGTAGGTGCGGCGTTCCGCGGCCAGGATTCGCCAGAGAAGGGCGAGCTTCCTCCGAACTAGGACCGCTTCTTCCCGAGGCAGTGGCGTGATGAGGGTACGGAAACTGCAGCCGGGGCGTGGCATCTCGCTTTCCCAACCTCTCTTGGCTCAGCGTCGGCTTTGGCTTCCTCCTGGTTTTGGGGAGGTGGGCTTGAGATTCTTCTTTTGGGAGAGCTTCCCTTCCGCTTCGTCTCGACCGAGTTCGACAGATTTCGCGACGGACCGGGATGTTAGCCCGCGATCGAGTGTAGATACTCCCGTTGGCTGGCCTGGCCCCTGCTCAGGGCGGCGACCACCTCGGGGCTGTAGGAACGGCCGCGTGCCCCTGGACCGCCGGTGGTGCCTGATAGCCGATGGACGTCGCTGGCCACCCCGTGGGCCAGGCCGCGTCGGAGGAGGAGTTCGGCCGTGCGCTGTGTCGACGGCCCGAACAGCCCTAACAGGCTCGGGGCCGTGACCAGCCCCAGGCAGCCGATGTGCACCCAGTTCTCGTAGACCTGGAGGCTTCTTTGCACCAGGGGGCTGCGTTCCGGGTGGTTGATCACCGGGATGTAGCCGGCCAAGGTCAGCTGGAACAGGAGGGTGTCCACATAGCGCTGCACGGCGATTCCGGGGAGTTCGACGAGGACATTCTTGGAGTCATTGAGCCCCATGGCCGTGCCCACCCGGAGGGCCTCGGGGAGATCGGGCCCCAGGTACAGCTCCATTCCGGGAAGCACCCGGACCCGCGAGCCGGCGTCGGTCAGGGCGCGGGTCAAGGCCGCGGTGGCCTCCAATACCTTCTCCCGGGTGTTCTCGTGGACACCGTCGAAGGCATGCGGGGAGGCCACGATGGTGCCGACGCCGATCCGTTCCGCCTGTTTCACCAGCTCAAGGGCTTCAACCATGGTCGCCGGGCCGTCGTCGAGGCCGGGCAGGATGTGGGCGTGGAGGTCGATCAGGTCGCTCGCCATTCTTGGTCTCCCGTTTGTCACATGGTCTTTGAGACTCCTTTCCCTTGAGCGCAGGGAAATCCTGCCTCGGCCGTGCGGGAGAAGCGGCGCGATGCCGCGTCGGGCGCCGCCAGATGCCGCCGGGCGCCGCCCTTCGACACCGTTCTAGCTTTCCTGTCGAGCGGTTTGTTCCCTATCAATGCCATGTGGAAGGAGATTTCGCTGTTCCCCAGAACCTTTAGAGCACTTTCCTGGCATCTGCTTCCACCTCGAATTGGCCTCGCGGTATGGGGGTTTGCGCAAGTGACGATTGAGGAGCGCGTCGGTGTCGGTGTCCTGGCGATTTCTCCCGGTAGACTTCTCCTGAACAGCTACCCGCCGACCCTGCGGCCCGGCGAAACGATAGAAGGTGCGGTGGCCCGGGTCCTCGGCCTGTCGGAGGACGCGGCCGGTCGTTTCCTTGAGGGAGCCGAACGGCTCACCCCCTGGATGGCCAGGAAGCTCGAACGCTTCACGGGGGCGCCGGCGCGGATGTGGCTCACCCTTGATCGCAGTTATCAGGCGTGCCTGGCCCGCTCTCTCGCTCCGGAGCCTGGTGAGGTCGGCGGCCGGTAGCAGGTGAAGCCCGGCCCACCGCCGAACGAGGCCCAATGGCTCTGATTGCCAAGTAGGGAGCCAAGCGGAGTCATTGGAAGTGAGTGAGAGGATGCCCATCCGGCGCGCGCTGGTGTTCCTCGTGTTGGTCATGACGCTTCTGTCAGGTCTTGTGACCTCGGCTTTCGCTGAGGGCCCGGCATCCCCGCCGGCGCCTGTGCCGGTGCCTGTGGTGGCGCCCGAGCCCTTCTTGACTTTAGGATACACACCCCCGTCCACCGACCAGGATACCATCTTCGTGCGCGGCACGGCGCCGATCGGGAAGATCGCCGCCATCGCCGCCAACGACGAGTTGGTGGCCCGGGTCATCGCCGGGCCGAGCATGGCGGTGTACAAGTACGCGGTGCCGCTGCGGCCGGGGGCGAACCGGATCGTCGTGACCTTGGAGGGCACGGAGCTTGCGGTCGAGGCGTCGGTCTTCCGCACTACCAGGACTTTCAAGGACATCGCCGACCACTGGGCGCGGCGGGATATTGAGATGCTGGCCACCCTCGAGGTGGTGAACGGCATCGGGGATGACGAGTTCGGTCCGGAGTTGACGCTGACGCGCGCCCAGTTCGCCAAGCTGGTGGTGGCGGGGCTGGGCCTGGCGCCGGATGCCGCGCCGGCGCTCGCTTTCGGGGATGCCGCGGCGGTCCCCGAGTGGGCCCGCGGGTACGTGGCCGTGGCCGTGGCCCACGGGCTGATCAAGGGGTTTGAGGATGGGACTTTCCGCGCCGGTGATCCGGTGACGCGGGCGCAGGTGACGGTCATCGCGGCGCGGGCCTTGCGGGAGAAGGCGGGCGGCGCGCTCGTGGGCGCGGGCGGAGCGGCGGCGCCGGTCAAGGCTTTCGCCGATAGCGACCGGATCCCGGGATGGGCGCGGGCCGACGTGGACTTCACCGTACAGGCTGGGCTCGTTGGCGACTTCTGGGGGGACTCCTTCCAAGCGGACGGGCCGGCCACGCGCGCCTTGGCGGCGGCTGTCATTCGGAGGCTGCGAACCTCGTGGTAATTCCTTGGATTCCTGGAGGAAATGCTGGGAAAGCCTAGAATGCTTGGCTCAAGTATTGCGGGGAGGGGATATCGGAAATGAGAACCGGGCGTCGGTTTGTAGCGTTGATTTGTGTCTTCAGTATCTTGGCGCTTGTGTCGGGTACCGTCTTGGCCGCTCCAACCGTACCGGGTGCGGTGTATGGCGACCAGCAGGCGCAGGGCGTGAACAAGCCGGTCGTGCAGATTCAGCAGGACCTGCAGCAGGCGGGGATCAAGGACGTGAAGCCAACCGACTGGGCGGCTGGTTCCATCACGGTCATCGTCCAGGCGGGACTCCTTAAGCCTGAGGCCGATGGGAATTTCCATCCTGAAGCGAAGCTGAAGAATGATGAAGGTGTGGCCGTCTTCGCGAGGGTCCTCGGCATCGCCTCAAAGACCGACACTCCGCAGCAAGCCATGCAGAAGGCCAAGGACGCGGGAATCGTTTCTTCCTCCACCACGGCCGACAAGGACATGAGCCGCATGGATGTGGCGCGGATGTTGGCCAAGGCTCTGGGCGTCACACCGGCTCCCGTGACCGCCGCGAACTATCCTTTCATGGACATGTATAAGGTACAATCACAGGAAGACCTCGGTATTCTTAAAGCTCTCTATGATCTCGGGATCTTCAAAGGATATGAGGATAAGACCTTCCGTCCCGACGCTATCCTTACAAAGGCACAGATTGCCATTCTGATCGACCGCATTCTTGGCGCTACCAAGTAGCGTCTTCTCGACAGATTAGTTCGCCGGATTCACAGGCCCCGGGCCTGCCGATGGGCAGTGCCTGGGGCTTGTTTACCTGTAACAAGCTGAGCGGGGCCCAGTGGGGCCCCGCTCAGCTTGTTCCCGCAGTCTTACCTCTATCAGATGCCGGGAGACTGTTAGGCTACGGCTGCGCCACCGCGAAGGTCACCGCCGCCGGCACGGCCGGAGTCGCACTTCCATTAGCCGCGTGCCCTACCACCGAACCTTCCACGGTGTAGGTACCCACGCCGGCCGCCTGCCCGGCGGTGTCGTTCTGGTTCCAGGTTTCGTTGAAGCTGACCGACTGGTTCGCCAGGATGGTCAGGATGGTCGCCGTCTGGGCGAAGGTGCGACCGTCAGACCACTGCCAGACCTTTTGACCGTCCTTCTTCACGATCAGGTCGTACTGCTGGGCCGTGGGCGCTTCGATCACGATGTCGCTGCCGGTGGTGTTGGTGAGCGTGATGCTCATAATCACGTTTTCGACCGGAACGTAGCTGGTCTTATTCGTGGCCACGCTGACCGTCAGCTCTTCAATGGTGCTCGGGGCGGGCGGCGGCGGAGTTGTAGAGGCGGCGACGACCGTGATTTCCTTGGGCGCGGGGGCCGCCGGTTTCTGCGCTGAACCCTGGAGATGGGCCGTAATCCAGCCATTGACCTGGTAGGTGCCGGCCTCGACCGCCTGGCCGTCATTGTTCTTCAGATCCCAGGTGCCAGTGTACGTCTTGGTCTCGGCCGAGGCCAAGGTCATCTGGCTCACGATCTGCGTGAACGCCTGGCCGTGGGACCACTGCCAGACCATGTCGTCACCCTTGCTCACGGTGAAGTCGAAGCTCTGCCCGCTGGCGAACTCCAGGTTGATGGGCTGGGCAGTGGTGTTCCTTATGGTCAAGGTGAAGGTGGCGGTGTCCGCCGCCAGCTGGTAGGAATCCTTGTCGGTGGAGAAGGTCACGTCGAGGCCGGCGATGGGCTGCCGCGCGTTCCCCTCCCCGTCTTCGCCGTCTTCCCGCTTGGCGCCCACATAAACGCCCATGCCGTCGGAGTTCTTCACGACCACGGCGTGGTCCCCGGCCTTCAGGTCGGCCAGAGCGGCCGGCTGCTTGTTCAGGTAGATGACCGCGTTATCGACCAACCGGATGGTCTGGTCGGCGCCGCGCACGGTCAAGGTAATGGAGGCCGGCGCCGTGCTGACACTCTTGATGACGCCGCGCACTTCGCTGACGACGGTAGCGTCATTCATGTTGTCGTCGGTGCGGTCAAGGAAAGCCGCCATCTCGGCACGGGTCACGGGCTTGTTCGGCTGGAAGGTGTTATCCGGATAGCCCGTCACGATGCCCTTCTGCACGGCCACGGCGACGTAGCCGGCGGCCCAGGTCGGGATCTTGTCGGTGTCCGCGAAGGTCAGCGGAGTGGTGACGGCTTTCGCCTGGTCCTCAAGGCCAAGGGCCCGGACCATGATGACCGCGACCTCGAGGCGGGTGGCCGGCTTGTTGGCCTGGAAGACCTTGCGGCCGTCCTCAAGGGCCCCAGCCATGAGGCCATCCATCACCGCGAGGGCGATGTAGGGGCGTGCCCACAGGGCGATGGACATCATATCGGTGAAGCTCAGGGCCGGGTTGCTGAGGGCCAGCGCTTGGGCCTCTTTGTTGACCAGGCGAACGGCCAAGGCAGCCAATTCGGCACGGGTCACAGGCTTATTGCCCTGGAAGGTGCCATCCTCGTAACCCCTGATGATACCGCGAGCGTTCATCTTCGCGATAGAAGCTTCGGCCCAGGGCTGTTCGTCCATGTCCTTGAAGCGGAGGAAGGCGACGCTTCCGGCCCGCCCGCCTTCGCCGCCGGCCTGGTCGCCCTGTTGGCCGCCGCCGTACCTTCCCTCGGCGAAGACGGCGGTCCCGGCGAACGTGCTTACCAGCATCATCACCAGGGCCACTATCGCCATAGATTTCTTGATCCTCATGCTCAGTCTAGAACCTCCTTGTGCTAAGACTCCGCGCAATAAAAGCCTTCGCCTGAGGCGCCGGGATTGTGAGGGTGGAGGCAGCGTTTCGGAGTCCACCGCCTGCCAGGGAGAACCAGCAGACACTGCCATTACTCTGCACATTTGTGGCGATGCCAGGACGCTGTCTTATCCAAGAAACGCCAAGGCACCGTCTTCCTGACGGTGCCTTGGCGGCGATGCTAGGGGAAGGTGGCGGGGTTGACCACCGTGTTGGGGGTTATGCCAATAGTTTCGAGGGCGCCGGCGGGTTTGTGGGGGCTTGTCCCTGGTACGCGCGCTGCTTTGTCTTGGAAGAGGCCGCTCCCGTACTGAAAGACGGGCGGCCCCCCGAGGGAGCCGCCCGTCTCGTTTACGCCCGTTGTTGATTGTTCTTACCCGTGCGCCTTAGTGAACCGTGATGGCGCTGCTGGTGCCAGTGATGGTAGCGGTGACCGTGTCGGTCCCAGTCACAGTCTGCGCACCAGCGGTGCCCAGCGTCACGCTGAAGGCGTGTGAGCCGGCGTCGGACTGCACGAAGGTGTAGTCCGCGGGCAGGGTCGCCGCGCCATCAGTCGAGGTGAAGTGGACCGTGCCTACGTAGTTGGGCACCGTGTTGCCAACAGCATCAACCGCGGTGACGGTGGCGTTGAAGGCGCTGCCCGCATTGACGTCGGCCGGAGCGGTGACGTTCAAGGTCGCGGCGGAGGTACCCACGCTGATAGTGGCGTTGACATTGGCTGCCGGAGTGGCCAAGGTGATGCCGCTGATCGTGCCACTGATGACCGGGGAGCCAACCACGGTCTTGGACGTCAGGATAACGATGTTGCTGTTCACGCCGCTGGAGATGGTGACACTGGTGGTGTTCAGCGCGCCAGAGGCGGTAGCGCTGTTGGCCAGGGTCATCGAACCATTGGCGGTGGTGACCGTGTTCCCGTAGGCGTCCACGATCTTGATGGAGAGCACGGACTGAGCGATACCGTCAGCCGTGATCCAGGTCGGGCTGCCGGCGATCACGTAGTGGTCGGCCGCCGCGGCGTTCACACCCAGGCTGGTGGTGCCGGACACAAGGCCGGCCGCCGACGCCGTGAGGGTCAGGGTCTCAGCCGTGTTATCCGTCAGAGAGAACGTGGCTACGCCGTTGGCCGTGTTCTGCGGGGTAACGAACGTCGCGTGACCACCGGAGTTCTGGGCCAGCGCGATGGACGTACCCGTGTTGCCGGTCAGGACGTTGCCGTTGTAGTCGAGGAGCTCAACCTTGACGCTCTTCGCCGTGCCGGCGGTGGCCGCGGTCAGGGTCTGGAACCGCAGGCTGTAAGCCGTCACCGGGATGTAGGTCGTGATGGTCACCGGAGCGACCGTCACGCCGGCCGTGGTAGCCGTGCCGGAGAAGGTCACGGTACCAGGAGCCATGCTAGCAGTGAAGGTGCCGCTGGCCGAACCGTCGACATTGGCGTTCCCAACGAGGGTGCCGTAGGTGCTCGTCGGCGAGTAGGACAGGGTAACCACTTCAGACGGGGTCACGGTGTTGCCATAGGCGTCGTAGCCCACGGCGGTGATGGTCGCCGTGCTGGCGCCGTCGGCCGCGATGCCCGAGCGGTCGGACTTCAGAGCCACGCTGGCCAGGGTGCTGGCGTTGACCGTCAGAGTGCCGGTCGCCTGAGTGAGCCCAAGCCCGTTGGCGGTGATGTTGACCGTTTCAGCCTTCGTGTCGGTGATGGAGAAGGTCGCCACGCCGTTCACCACGGTGACCGGGTTGGCGGCTACGCTGGCCGAACCATCGACACTCAAGGTGATGGAGGCGCTGTTGTTGTTCGTGATGACCTGGTTCAGGTAGTCACGCACTTGGACCATCACGTCCTTCGCCGTGCCGGCGGTGGCGGTGCCGCTGACAACCACGTTCAGGTTGTTCGGCATGCCGAAGAGCACGGTGTTGACCTTATTGGTCCCGAAGGCGTTAGCTTCGGCGACGTTGGTGAGAGCGGTGGTCCCGTCGGAGGCCACGGCCGTCGCGTCGAAGGTGTCGCCCACGGCGTCAGGCGTCGTCTTCGAAGTCACCGTGATGGTGGCGTAACCGTTGACGGCGTTGACCGCGAGGGTGCTGGGCAGAGTCGTGGCGGTACCGGCGGTCCTGGAGAAGGTCACCAGGTTGGTGGCCGTCGGGACCACGTTGTGGTTGGCATCGCGGATGGCAGCCTTCACGACCGCGGTCGCGACGCCGTCGGCGCTGATGGAGCCGGGAGTGACGGACACGACGGCGACTTCAGCCGGGTCGCCCGGGATGAAGCTGCCGGTGACCTTGGCCGCGGAGGTGAGGCCGGCGGCCGCGGCGGTGAAGTCAACCGACTCAGACTCGGTGTCCTTCACGTAGAACGTGATCTGCCCCTGGCTGACGGTCTGCGTGGCGCCGCCGTTGATCGTGGTGCTGGCGCCGCCAGTGCCGTTTTCAGTTGCAGTGAGGGTGACCGCGGTGACACTGTTGCTGGTCACCACGTTACCCTGGTAATCCTGGACCTGGACCTTCACAGCCATCATCTTCGTGGTGTCGGCGCCAGCGTAGGTAGCCATGCTGGTGAGAGGTCCGACGATGACGAGCTTGGCCGACGGACCGGTGGCGACCGAGTTAATGGTCCGGCCGGCGTCGGAGGTCAGGCCAGTCGCGCTGGCGGTGATGGAGATGGCGCCAGGAACGGCCTTCGAGCGGACCTGGAAGGTGGCCACGCCACCAACGGCCGTAACCTGGTAGCCGGCGGTGTTGGCATCGCCGTCCGCCGTGAGGACGGTGAAGTAGTCGGTGCCGGAGACGTTGAAGGTCACGACGTTAGTCGCCGACGTGACTTTCACACCATCTTCGTCGGCCAGGGTGGCGCTGACGGTCGCGACAGTCGCGGCGTCGGCGGACACCTGAGCCAAGTCGACGGAGGTCTTAACTTGGGTGACGGTCTGAGCAGCCAAGGTGACATCGACGTAGGACCCGGTCACTCCAGGCAGGTTCGAGGTCCCGGTGACCCGGGCGATACCCGTGGTGGTGGTCGAAGTCAGATCGATGCTGGCCACGCCGGCTGCCAGGGTGAGCTGGGTGGTCGCCGGGAGAGTGCCAGGGCCGACCTTGGTAAAGGTGACCTTGCTGGCGGAATCGCCGACGACGGTGTTCCCGTTGGCATCCTGCAGAGTCGCGGTGATGGTGGAAACGGACGTGCCGTTGGCCTTGATGGTGGTCTTGCTCGCCGTCAAGGTGACCTTCGCGGCCGCGCCGGCTACATTCGCGGTGGCGGTACCGGACAGGCTGCCCACGGTAGCCGTCACCGTATAGGTGCCGGCGGCGCCGGCGAACACTCCGGCGGTGCTGATGACGCCGTTGTTGTCGACGGACCAAACCGGGGTGATGGCCACTTCGTTGTTATTCGCGTCATAGCCCTTGGCCGTGAAGGTCAGGGTCTGGCCGGCGGCCAGATCGGGCGGGGCGGGGCTGACGGTGACGGTCTTGAGCTCGCCGGCCGTGATGGTGACGGTGGCGGTGGCGCTCAAGGTGCCGGCGGTGGCGGTGACGGTGGCCGTGCCCATGGTGGTGGGCGCGGTGTAGGTGCCGTCGGCGGCGATGGTGCCTTTGTCGACGGTGTACGTGATGGTCGCACCGGTGAGGGCCAGGCCGTTGGCATCAAGGACCTTGCCGACGAAAGCCTGGGTCCCGCCGGCGACCACGTTAGCCGAGGACGGGGTGAGGGAGACCGAAGCGGCATCGCCGACGCGGGTCACCACGACGGTGACCGGGGTGGCGGCGTTGCTGTAGGCGTCAACGGCTTCCACCTTGATGGTGTTATCGCCGTTTGCCAAGTCGACGGTGGTGGTGAAGGAGTTGCCGGCGCCAAGGGTGACGGCGGTGCCGTTCACCTTCACGGTGGCCGCTTCGCTGACACTACCAGACACGGTGGCGGTGGTCGCGTTGACCTGGCCGGCGGTCGGGGAAGTCAGAGTGATGACCGGAGCGGTCTTGTCGGGCTTGTAGGCGTCGAGCTTGAACACCGACCAGGCCAGGCTGGCGCCGGACGTCGGGTCGGTGACGGTGAAGACCGCGGTGTCGGTCATGATCGCGACGTCGCCACGGGTAGCCGGGGCGGTCGACGAGAAGTCGACGTTCGAGGTCAGGCCGAGTTTCTGGGCGACCTCAACATAGCCGGTCGGCCAGGCGCCGACGACTTCGCCGGCGTGTCCGGTGGCCCGGACCAGCATGGTGATAGCCTGAGCATAGGTGACAGGATCTTCCGGATGGAAGGTGCCATCGCCCATGCCGTTGATGATCGACTTGTTGTAGGCAACGTTGACGTATCCTGACGCCCAATGGGTCGCCGGCACGTCGCTGAAGGGCGTGGCGCCCTTGGAAGCGGTGGCCAGGCTATCAAAGCCCAGCGAACGGACCATAACCGCAGCCATCTGTGCACGAGTGATGGTGGCTGCGGGCTTGAAGGTCCCGTCCGGGAAGCCCTGAATTACACCGATGCCAACCAACTGCCCGACGGAGTCGGCATATTTCGTGCCTTCTACGTCAAGCAGGCTGGCGGCGCTGGTGAAAGCGCTGGCTGTTCCAAGGATGGTTGCCACCACGAGAATGGTGACGAACAGTTTCTTGAAACGCCTCATGTGTTCGCGTAATCCTCCTTTGGGTCTTCTGCGCAGTAAAACCGTACTTCCGTAACTGAGGTCGACACTAGATCGACTTCTCCTTATGGTTGGTCCCAACCCACCCCCTTTTCCAGGAAACTCCTACCCAAAAGTCAAAAGCCTGCATGCTTTCGCTGGTCTGTCCAGTATTACATAATACGACCAGCAGAGTGTGTTTCTGTGGGTAGCTGGGCATTCCTTCGCAAGAAATGCGGGGTGAATGAGGGAAGTGCTGGTATCGTCGGGGAGTGCTCAGTCAGGCATGTGACTGAAGCATGAACTAACCGCAGTTACAGCGCTTGTCGGTCAATGGAGAAACCCGGCGGGTGCCAAGTCAGCCGGACATCCAGGCACCTTTCACTTCATGCTAGTTGTCATAAGTAGCCCAAAAGGCTCGCCAAAAGAACGCGGAGCGCCCGTCACCGGGCCGCACACCAATTGTGGCCAGTATTCGGCCCTGACTACGTGTTGACCGGGTGACCCTTGTGGCTAGCGGTATTCGAACTGAACGGACACAGATGTCACCATGCCGGCGTTGTTGGTAATGGGAATGCTGTAGTGGCCGTGGGCGCCGGCCGTAAGGTCTCTCGGGGTGACATAACCGGTCTCAACCGCCACGGCCGTACCGGCGGCGTTATACCCGGTGATTACCGCACGCAAGTCCTTGGCGTCTCCCGCGCCGCTATTGACTACGGTGCCGCTGTAGCTGATGACGTCGTCGTCGGCCTTGAAGCGGGCCAGGGTGAGGCTTTCGACCTTGGGTCCGGCGGCCGGCTTGGCGGCACTCTCAACGTACCTGGTCTGAAGATCAAGGCGGAGTTCCACGGTCCAGACGTCGGCCGCCTTGGCTGTCGAAACAAGGACGAAGGGCACTTTGCCACCGCCCAGGACCTTATCAAGCAGAGCGGGAGCTGAGACAGTATCGATTAGGTCCCCGTTGGCGTTCCTGAGAAGGGCCGTCACGCGGGGCCCGTAGACGGTCTCCTGGCCGGGGTTGCGCGCTTCTCCGACAATGCGGTAATACCCAGCGCCGTCCACCGACCGGAAACTGCTGAGAAGCTCAAGCCCAGGCACCGGAGCGGTCACACCCGAACCGACTACGCCCGGCGAGGCCAGCCGGATGCTGTGCGACGCATCGTCCCAGGTCACGGTGTAGCCTAAGGCTTCCATGAGAGTGCGTACGGGAATCCAGGCGCGTCCTTCTAAGATGGTGGCTACGATGCCCAAGGGGCTGCCGTTTCGGTAGATGGCGGCGCCGGGCTCACCGGCGGCCGCTTGGACTGTACCAGGCTTGAAAGAGGTGGAGGCGGAGGATCCGCCACTGGCCATATCCGCGGGCAGAAGGCCGCTGCCGGGCCAGGCGAAGGACACCGCCGCGGTCAGGAGGAAAGCCACCAGGGTTCGTTTCAGCTTAGGCTTCAGCTCCAGCTTCATCCGCTGTTTTGTCCACTCCATCAGTGGCCACCTCCCTGCGCCGCCGGCGTAGGCGTGGAAGCCGTCGCCGGCGCCGGTCCACCGCCTACCGCCGTCAGGTACGTATCCTGCAGATACTTAACGGCCCTATCCATTTGCGGATCCTGTGAGGGATGCGCCTCTTCAGCCACCAGATCCCGGTTCAACTCCGTCACAAACCCTTCCCCCAAGACCGGCGAAAACGGCAGTTTCTTCGCCCGCTGGAAGGCCGTGACGGCGCCCATCGTCGAGTATCCGTAGGTACCGTCCTCGGTCTCCGGATCGTAGCCCATCGCTTTCAGCGCCTTCTGGAGTTTCTGAACCTGCAGCCCAGAATCCCAGGGGCGGATAATGGAACCGGGATCAAGGTTCAGCGCCGATAGCGCCGCCGTCTCATCCGCCGACCTCTCGGCCATGGGCACCACGATATCCGGCGCGACGCCAACGTGATTGATAACATGACCCTGGGGGCTGAGGTAGTTAGCGGTGGTGATCTTCAAGCCCGCGCCATTGCTGAAGCCATAGATGGTCTGCACCGACCCCTTACCGTAGGTCTGCTCCCCGATGACCGTGGCCGTGCCGTTCTCCTTCAAGGCCGCCGTCAGAATCTCCGAGGCACTGGCGCTACCCTTATTCACCAGTACCACCATGGGCAGATGATCCTCGTCGGTCGAGGTCTTGACCACCTGATCGGTGCCGTTCTTGGAAACGACCTGCAAGACGATCTTGTCCTTATTCAGGAACATGTCCGCCACGTTGACGGCCTGGTCCAGGAGCCCACCCGGGTCGTTCCGGAGGTCGAGGATGAGGGCCTTGGCGCCCTTGGCCTTCAGGTCCGCCAGCGCCTCGTTCATCTTGTCCGTGGTATGTTCGTTGAAGGACGACAAGGTTATCAGCCCGATGTCGCCCGTCTTCATTTCATACTCCACGGGGTTAATGACGATGATCTCGCGGGTGATGGTGATGGTAATTATCTCCGCCATGCCCTTCCGCAGGATGCCCAGCTTCACGGAGGTGCCGGGCGCGCCACGCAGCACCTGGGTGGCTTCGGTGGCCGTCTTGCCGCGGAAGTCCTTGCCATCCACCTCGGCGATCTTGTCGCCGGGTTGCAGGCCGGCCCGCCAGGCGGGCGTACCCTTGATAGGAGAGACTACCTCGACGTAGTCGCCTTTCGTCTCGATGTAGATCCCAAGGCCGCCAAAGGTGCCCCCAAGGCCCGTCATCATGTCGCTATACTCCTGAGCGGTCAGGTATTCGGAATAGTCGTCGCCGAGGGCCTGGACCAGGCCGCGGACCGCACCTTCGGAAAGCTTCGCGGAGTCGAACGGGTAATAGTAGAAGGCTCGGATGTACTGGAGCACGGTGTTGAACATGCCCATGTCCAGACTGTCGCCGGAGGTGGAGGTCGAAGTGGAGGCCCCCACGGCCGATGCCTCGGCCCTCCCCTGAACGGGCAGCGTCCAGTTCACAGATATCAGAACCAGGAGAGCAATGAGGGCGTAGCCCACCACCGTGCGCAGAGTCTTCCCATGGGACCTCGTCTTATTTGCCAATTGCCTTGTCATCTCCCGTTGAGCCGTGACACCTGGATTTCTTTCCGCTGTCGCAAGTTACCTGCTGTTGGCTGGATTTGGCCAGGCTTCGTTACTCTACCGTTGACGCGGGCTTGCTGTAATTGCCATAATACCGTTGGACAAGTATGCACACGAAGACTGACGCCAAGCGCGAGCATCCAGTTCCCAGGAGGTCGATGACGTTGGTTAGGAAGTTGAAGTCGCATTCGGGGCCAAAGCCGGCACTTGGTGCCGTTCGAGTCTCGCCGATTGCCATAGCCCTTGTGGCGCTGATGGTCTTGGTCGTGGCCGGCGGCGGCACATGGGCCTATCGAAACTCCCAGGTGAAGCAGGCCGCCACCCTGAAGAAGCAGGCCATGGACGCCGTGAAGAATCGTGACATGGCGACCGCCGATTCGTCGATCAAGGCCTCCATCAAGAAGAATGGAAAAGACCCCGAGGCCTATTTCTGGCTGGGCATCATCCGCTTCAACCAGGATGACAAGAAAGGCGCCATCGACGCCTACTCGAAGGCGACTGATCTGAAGCCCGACTACGCGGAGGCCTGGAACAACTTGGCCAACGTCCAGCGGAACAACGGCGATCTGGACAAGGCGATCGCCTCTTACCAGAAGGCCCTCTCCATCGACTCGAAGCTTGGGCAGACTTACATCAACTTGGCCGTGGTCTATGAAATGAAGGAGAACTGGGCAAAGGCTCTGGAGACCGTTCTCACCGGCACTAAGCAAGTCACCAATCGGGCCGACATGTGGGTGCTCCAGGGCGACATCCAGGACCACCAAGGCCAGAACGATGCGGCCATCGCCAGTTACCAGCAGGCACTGAAGATCGATGCGACCAACCCGGACGCCAAGGCGGCGCTGGACCGGCTGGCGAAGAAGAGGTAGCGGGTACTGCACTAAAGATGTCGCTGCGGCGACAAGCAGGAAAAGAGGGGGCCGCCTCGTCTTCGGGGCGGCCCCCTCTTTTCAGTCAGCTCAGGAATGCCAGTTCAGCATGCTAGTTCTGCAATGTCACGGTAACCGGAGTGGACATGGTCCCCACGCCGATGTCTGAGGTGAGGAGCACCATGATGGACTTGTCTCCGGCCACGCCCAGGTCCGCGCGGTTGATGTACACCGTGATGCCGGTCGAACCGCCCGGGATGGTGGTCACCGGCGTTGAGCCGCCGGCGGTGGAGTACACCGTGACACCACCCCCATTTACCGTTACCAGGAGGTCCTGGTTCAGCACCCGGGACGGGCAGGTGATCACCAGCTTAGCCGCGACTTCGCCAGAGCCAACGATGGTATCCGACCCACTATTGTCGGTGGCCACGACGGTCGGCTGGCCAGGCAAATAGTCGGTCGTGGCTGTGGTACTCGCGGAGAAGCCATAGGTAGAACTGGTGGCGGTTAGCGTGGCCGCGCCCGGGCTCGCCTTGCCAGTGACACTGACCGACGCCTGTCCGTTGGCCACAGGGATAGCCACGTTGGTGCTCAGGGACGAGTAGGCTGTGGTGGATAGCGCGAATCGGATGCTATCCGTGGCGCTCGTCACCGGGTTGTCATATACATCGGCGATGCTGGCCGTGACGATGGTGGTGCTGGCCGTGTCCGGTCGGACGGCAGGTCTTGCCGGGGTAAAAGCGATC
Source organism: Bacillota bacterium (assembly GCA_021791495.1). GTDB lineage: Bacteria > Bacillota > Sulfobacillia > JAJYWN01 > JAJYWN01 > JAJYWN01. The sequence continues at coordinate 26,429 of JAJYWN010000056.1, read as the reverse complement.
CTCACGGGGGTGCCGGGCGTGGTGGTGGCGGAAGCCGCCACCGCTGTCAGAGCCTGGCCATTGTAATAGGCCGACGGGGTGAGCGTGACTGTCTCTGCCTTCGTGTTACTGTACTGGAAGGTCGCCTCGCCCGCCACGAAACCGGCCGAACCTCTGGTGATGCCGTCCGGCACGAAGGAACCCAACCCATAGACCGTACCCGTGCTAATCCGCGGCGTTCCGGAGGAATTCCCGGACACAGTTAGCCCGACAGCCGATAGCAGGTCACCGGTGCTCTTCCCGGTCAAGAGGTTACCTGACGCATCTTCCAGACGGACCTTGATGGTCATTATGGTATCGCCACTCAATGGTCCGGCTTTGGTGGCGGTGGTAGCCGACACCACAGCCCTGGCCGGAGGGCCGGCCACGTAAGTGGCAACGGTGGCGGAGGCCACCGGATAGCTTGCGGATGTGCCGCTGATGGTCACGTTGCCTGGGATTGCGCCAGGCGTATAGTATACGGTCTGCCCTGGATACAGCGTGGCGTTGGACAACGTGCCCAGGCCCGCCGGTGAGACCGAGAGAGTGATAGCCGACCCCGCACCGGCGTTGTTACCGTAAGAGTCAACTAGGTATGATGTAACGGCTACGCGGCTATTGGGGTCTAGGGCAACATTAGATGGAGAAGCCACCAGTTTCATGCTGCTGGCCGTAGCCGGTGCCACGCTGATAGTTGCGCCAGTGGTGTCGGCCGTGATGGCATTGGCCGATGCGGTTACGGTCAAGGATCCGGCCGCGGTGGCCGTAATGGTGAAAGTCGCCACGCCGTTGACGGTCTGAGTCGGGTTAGCCGTAGTGACCTGGCCGCCCGTTGTCAAGAGGGTGACCGCTCGGCCGTTGTCGCTGGTGACCAACTGACCGAACGTGTCGTTCACGTAGACCTTGACCGTGGCGGAACCTCCGGCGGCGAAGCCGGCGATGGGCTGCACCTGTACGGCTACCGGAACTCCGGTGATTCTGGTGGTCACAGTGACCGTAGGACTGTCCGCAAGGCCGGTGGAGGTGGCCTTGAAGCTATCCGTGCCCGGTACCGTCCCGGACGGTAAGGTCAATCGTGCCACGCCCGCTACGGCGGTAACCGTGGTCGTGCTGGGCAGGGTCAAAGCCCCCGGTCCCGCGGTCCGGCTGAAGGTCACCGCATTGGTCGCGGAAGTGACCGTGTTTCCTTGAGCGTCCCTAATGGTCGCCACCAGCGTGGCGCTGCTGGCGCCACCGTCCGCCGCAATGTTGTTCAAGGGCTCGACCGCCAACCCTACGTTCGTGGCGGTCCCTGGTGTGAAGGTGAGGGATCCGGTGGCCGAGGTCACGTTCCCGGAACTGGCCAATAGGGAGACTGTGCCGGCGACAGCCGAGCGCAGGCGGAAGGTGGCGAGCCCTCCCTGGCAGGTGATGGATGTTCCGGAGGCCACGGTGGCTGTTCCCGAGGATACCGTTAGGGAGACTACAGTACTGCTGTCTCCGGTCAGCACCACTTCATTTGCATCCCGGAGTTCCACCACCACGGAACGCTCGGTCAAGTTATCCGCCGCCACGGAGTCGATCGGTCCGCGAACGGCCAAGTGATGAGCGGCACCGGCCTGAGCTACCTGAAGGGTGGTGCCGACCAAGCCCACGCCGGACAGGTTGGTGCTGCCGGACAACGATACAGACCCGGGAATCCCCGTCGACCGGAGTGTAGTCGTGCCGGTGGAGGCGCCAGGTATGATGGATATCACGGATGGGACCGTGACGACATTGGTATCCGAGGAGTTCACGGTGACGACGATAGTGGTGCCCGTGTTGTTACTCATTACCGCCCCGGTCTGGTCTTTCAGCGTTGCGGTCAAGGTGGTCACGCTATTGGCGCTTGCGGCGATGGGCGCCGGAGAAACCGACAAGGCCACCGACGAGGCTGACGGCACCGTGGTGCTGACGAAAATGCTGTCTGTAGTGAGTCCTGTTGAACTGGCGATAATCTGGGCGTTCCCGGCGGAGGTCGTAGGTTTGAAAGTGGTGACGGCCACTCCGTTCACCGTATCCACGGCGTTCGCGGTAAAGGAGCCCAGAGGTGAGCTGTTCAGGCTGAAGTACACGCGGTAAGCGCCGGCTTTGACCAGGTAGCCGAGGGAGTCAAGTACCCGCACGGTGACCTGGACCTCGGAGGAACCGTTGGCCGGCACCGTGGACTTGTCCGTGGCGATATCCAATTGGGCAGCCGCCCCGGCGGTGGTAAACGAAGTGGAACCCGAAATCCCGGCTGCCGTGGCCCGGACCGTCCCGGCCCCGGCCACCGTGCCGACCATCCTACCCGTGGAGCTGATCACTCCCAGGGTCGAAGGGGTAACGTCCCATGTCGGATTGATGGTCATGATCCGCCCGGCGGAGTCGTAACCCACCGCCGTGAACTGGACAGGCTCGCCAAGCCCAAGATTGGGTGCTCCCGGTGTGACCTCCACGCGGCTGAGCACATAAGCCTTCCCGGTCCCGGAAAGCCCGGAGGCGCGGGCGGTTACCGTGACAGAACCGGTCCCGGCCGCGGCGGTGAACAGGCCGCCAGAGGTGATTGTGCCACCGGAAGCGGACCACTCGACCGCGTACGCTGGGACCGGCGTGCCGCCTTCAGCCACGATGGCCGCCTGGAATTGCTGCTGAGCGCCGGGCAGGAGCGAGACTTCCGAGGGAGTCACAGCAAGAGTGGCGGAACCCCGTACGGTCACTGTTTTCGTCGTGCCCGCATACGACGCTTGAATCACCGTATCGCCGGCGGCTACCGTGACCAACCCTCCCGGAGTAAGGGTGGACTGTCCACTAACCTTGGTCCACGTCACAGGGAGGACAACGTTCTCGGTAATCCCTGGGCCTGTGGCGTAGGCCGTCAGTTGGATGGCGGCGCCGGGAAGGGCCACTGGCGAAGCGGGGTCAATGCGGAAGGAGGAGGAGACGACGATATCGGCCTCACTAGAGAAGGAGCCGAGGGTCGCTCTCACCTTAACGGCGCCGGCGCCAGTAGGGGTCACCTTCCCACCGGAGGTAACGGTGGCTTGCCCCGACGTCACAGTGTAGGTGGGGCCCAAGGTGATTTCTTCTTTATTATCTTTCACGCCTTTGGCGGTTAGGGTCACGCTACCCGCGCCGCCAATCACCGCGGGACTGGGAGACAAGCTCAGTTTCTGAATACCGAAGACGGTTTTGGCCAAGGGCGCACCGCTGGATGCCAGATTGACTCCAAAGATGGTATTGGCCAGCATGATGGCCACATCACCGCGGGTTGCCGGAGCGTTGGTGTCGTACCTGATCCCCTTCGGGATCCCCAGGTCATCGGCGGTCAGGTAAGGCCCGGCGGGCCATGGGACTTTGATATCGGAGTCACGTCCGACCAAGCGGATGAGCATTGTGGCGACTTGGACGAACGTAACGGGGTCGCCGGGGGCGAACTTGCCGTCCCCCACGCCATTCACCAGACCGCGCCCCGCGGCGAAGTTGATGTAACCGGAAGCCCAGTGGGAGGCCGGCACATCCGAGAACCCGGAAGGCCCGTTCAGGCTCTTGGCCACTAGATCTAAGTCTAGGGCGCGTGCCATGGTGGCGGCGAACTCCGCGCGGGTAATGGACTTAGTGGGCTGGAATGTCCCATCGGGCAACCCCTTGAACACGTTCAGGGACACCAGAGACCGCACGGCCCCCTCACATGGAAGACCGGCGACGTCCGCCGGGAGAGGGGCCTCGATGGACGCGGCCTCCACCGTCTTGGAAATCGGCACTGGCAAGACCATGGATGTCAACAGTACCAAGCCAACCAAAGCCGCGGCGAGAAACCTTGAACCCCTCTTCACAGCTACCCCTCCAAATGAATCTATCGGTGGACCCTCGGCACCCCTGCACTCGGAGAACGTTTCCACACCACCCCTGGGGTTTCCTGTATGCCCTGGCGGCGGTGCCAGGTGTTCTCCGCAAGGCGTGGTAGCGTCTGGGCCCCCTGTTGGAGACGCCGCGCGCCGGGGAACGGTTCCACTATCAAGGCGGCATATTTGCCTTCCGCCGCGGAACCTCCGCTGCGCGGAGCCGTCGCGATTCATGGGCGGACGGCGTAGGTAGCGGGCAAAGTCCTCCAAAGCGGAGGGGCCACCAACACATGGGGGGCCTTGTCGGTAGCGTGTGGAAAGGGGCCCCCATTCAGGGGGCCCCTTTCCTCCTACAGTTACTCTAGTTGCTGAACGTCGGTCATTACGGAATCGTAATGACTATGGTGTCGGTTAGTCCTGCGGGAGCCGTGGCACTGAAGGTGACCGTGTCCGTGCTCGCACCGGCGGTCGCTCTCACGATGCCGATGGCCTGGCCGGATGCGTTGGTTGAGCCAGGCTGAGTCGTGACCGCCCCAACGCCACCACCGGTGGCGCCGGTCGCCGCCAGAGTGATAGCGACGTTAGGAACCGGGTTCTGTTCGGCGTCCTTCAGCGTGACTGTGACCGCAACGCCTGTTCCAACAGGAGCGTTGGCCGTAGTCGGGCTGAACGTGGACTCAACATCGTTCACCGCGCCCGGGCTCACGACGACGGTGCCTGAGGTCCCCGTGACTCCGCCGTCGGCTGCACCGATGGCCACGGATTCGGCGTTCGTGAGGGTCGTGGTGAGAGTGGTCGTGGCAACACCAGCCGCGAAGGTGACGGCAGTAGTGTAGCTAGGAGCCGTGCCCTTCGGGCTGTTAGCCGGACCCGAGTAGGCGATGGTCTTGGCACCCGTGTAACCGGTGGCCGTGTTGCCGTAGGCATCCTTTGCCGTGATGCTGGTGATGGCAAACGACGAACCTGCCGTTGCAGTGCCCGGAGCCACCACAGTGAAGGTGGCAGCTGTAGCCGGGTTCACGGTAATGGCAGTAGTGGCCCCTGCAGTAACGCCTGCCGCCGAGCCACTGATGGTCGGAGTCTCACCCGCATTGGTCAGAATGAACGTACCGCCCGCCGTGGTACCAACGCCAGCGGTGAACGTGACGCTCTGCGAGGCTGGGATCGTCGGCGCGGTTACGTTCGGCGACGCGGTAGCGGCGGACGTGAACGATATGGTCTTAGCGCCGGTGTACGACGTGACCGTATTGTTGTTCGCGTCTTGAGCCGTGAACGTCACCTCAAACGCAGCACCGGCAGTCTTGCTGCCAGCTACCGCGAGCGCGGCGGCGAAGTGGTGAGCTGCTCCAGCAACGTTGGTCAATAGACCAGTGTTCGCATTCAGCACACCGACGGTCGCCGTCACGGTCGCCGTGTTAGTTCCGGTTATCGTAGCCGCAGCCTGAGCGTTAACCGTGGCGACGCCAGCCGTGGTCGTGGCGGAAGCGGCACTGACGGTAAAGTCAGTGGCTGCAGTCGCCGCGAAGTTCACCGTGGTGCCGTCGGCAACCAGGTTGCCGTAGGCATCGCGGACGGTTGCCGCAACAGCCTGAGTCCCGCCGGCGGTAACGCTAGTCGCCCCAGTCGGGGTGATTGCGATCGTAGCCGGGGCGCCAGCCACGGTCGTGATGGAACCAGCAGCGGTCGGCGTGAGGCCTGTCGCCGTGCCGCTGATGATGTGGGTCCGACCGGCGGTCGTGTTCAGCGTGACCGTAACCGTGGCCGCGCCGGTACCGTCGGTCGTGCTAGTAGCCGCACTGAACTCGCCAGCATAAGCGCCGGTTCCGGTGTCGGCCCAGGTGATGACCACGCCGGACTGGGATACGTTGTTACCGAGGGAGTCCTTCAACTGCGCGGTGGCAACCTTAGTCCCACCGACAGTATAGGGACCCGCCGCCATGGTGACGGTAAAGCCACTGGCCGAGCCAGCGTTGACGGTCAGGCCAGCGCTGCCGGTGTAGGTATCAGTGTCAGTAGCGGTCAGGGTGGGCGTAGCCGGAGCCGAGCCCGCAGTGTAAGTTACCGTTGCGACACCGTTCGAGTCGGTGGTGCTGGTCGCGGATCCGAAGGAGCCCGCGCCGGCGCCGCCCCAAGTGACGGTCTTCCCGGCCGTCGCCACAGGGTTATTGGACGCATCAGCGAGCTGTGCGGATACAGTGACTGAACCACCAACGGTAACGGTGCTCGGGCTAAGGGTGACCAGGTACTTGCTGGCCGCCGTGCCCACGCTAACGGTGGCGTTCTGGTTGGCAGCCGGGGTGGCCAGGGTGATACCTGAGATCGCGCTCTGGCTGATGACCGGCGCGCCGGCAGAGCCCGCGCCACTCTTGGACGTCAGGATAATGGTGTTGCTGTTGACACCATTGGTGATGGTGGCGCTGGTGCCGGACAGCGTGCCCGAAGTGGTCAGGTTGTTCGCCAGGGTCACCGTGCCGTTGGCGCTGGTCTGAGTATTGTCGAAAGCGTCAAGAACCTTGACCGAGATCACCGACTGAGCGATGCCGTCATTGGCGATCCAGGCTGGCGAAGCCGAGATAACCGTATGGTCCGCGGCGGCCGGGGCCACCACCAGGCTACCGGTAGCCGATACAAGGCCGGTGGCCTTAGCGGTTAGCGTCAGGGTCTCCGCCTTGATATCCCTCACGTTAAAGCCCGCCACACCGGCGAGGGTGGTCACCGGGGTCGCGAAAACGGCTTTTCCGCCCGAGTTCTGCTCCAGCGCAATCGACATGCCGGTGTTACTGGTGAGGACGTTGCCGTTGTAGTCGAGGACTTCAACCTTAACGCTCTTGGTTTCTCCAGCTTTGGGCGTAGGCATAGTCTGGAACCGCAGGCTGTAGGCCGTCACAGGCACGTAGGTGGTAATCGTGACCGGGCTGACGGTGACGCCGGCGGTGGTGGCGGTACCACTTATGGTGATGCTACCAGGAGTGGTGTTCGAAGTGAAGAGGCCCGACGCCGAAGTGTCGACGTTGGCGTTCCCAACGAGGGTGCCATAAGTGCTCGTCGGCGAGTAGGTGAGGGTAATCACTTCGGGCGGAGTGATCACGTTCCCATACGCATCGTGGCCTTCAGCGGTGATGACATCCATGCTGCCATCGGCGGCGATGCTGGAGCGGGCGGCCTTCAGGACGACGCTGGACAGGGTGCTCGGCCCGACGACCAAGGTAACGCCGGTCGCCTGGGGGAGGCCTAGTCCGTCGGCCTTGAGGTTGACCGTCTCAGCCACGTTGTCGGTGACGGAGAAGGTCGCCACCCCGTTCACCGCGGTGACCGGGTTGCTGGCCACGGTGGCCGAGCCATCCACAGTCAGGGTGATAACGGCGCTGTTGTTGCTGGTGATAGTGTTACCGGCGTAGTCCTTCACCGCAACGGTGACGGTCTTCGCGGTGCCGGCCGTAGCGCCGCCACCGGTAATGACGAGGTTGTTGGGCATACCGAAGAGGGCCGTGGCAACCTGGTTGGTGCCAACGGCGTTGACTTCGGCGGCGTTGGTGAGATCGTTGGTCCCATCAGAGGCCTTGGCCGTAGCGTCGAAGGTGTCGGGGCCGCCCGGCGTCGTCTTGGACGTCACCGAAATGGTGGCCTTGCCGCCGACCGCGTTGACCGCGAGCGTGCTGGGAAGGGTCGTGTTGGTGCCACCTGTCCGCGAGAAGGTCACCAGGTTGGTGGCCGTCGAGACGAGGTTCCCATAGACGTCCAGGATGGATGCCGTGACGGTCGCGGTAGAGGTCCCGTCGGCGCTCACGGTGCCCGGAGTGGTGGAGGTGACCTTCACCTGCGACGGATCACCGGTCGTGAACGTTCCGGTGACCTTGGAGGCCGAGGTCAGACCGCCAGAAGTGGCCGTGTACTCCACAGCTTCAGCTTCCGTGTCCTGGATGTAATAGGTGAACTTGCCGGCGGTGACGGTTTGGGTCGCGCCACCGGTGATGGTAACGCTGGGGTTGCTAGTACCCTTTTCCGTTGCGACCAGCGTGACGCTGGCGGTGTTGTTAGCGGTCACCAGGTTCCCGTTATAGTCCTGGACCTGGACAACCACTTTCTGCATCTTCGTCGTGTCGACGCCCGTGTAGACCTTCGTATCGGTCAGGGGACCGACGATGACAAGCTTAGTGGACGGACCGGTTTGGACCGAGTTCACGGTTACGCCGGCGTCCGAGGTCAGGCCGGTGGCGGAAGCCGTCACGGTGATGCTGCCCGGGGTCGGCCTAGACTCCACTTGGAAGGTGGCGACGCCGCCCGCGGCGGTCACCTGGTAGCCGTCGGTGCTCGCATCGCCATCGGCGGTGACCACCTTGAAGTAGTCGGTGCTGGAGACCTTGAAGGTCACGACGTTGGTCCCGGAAGCGACCGTGACGCCGTTTTCGTCAGCCAGCTTGGCGCTGATGGTGGCGCGTGTCGTGTTGTCGGCCGAAACCTGCGCCATATTGACGGACGTCTTGACCTGGGTGATGGTCGGAGTCGCCAGGGTGACATCCACGTATGACCCGGTCACACCGGGGAGGTTCGACGTGGCGGTGACACGGGCGATACCGGTGTTCGTGGTAGAGGTCAGGGTGATGCTGGCCACACCAGCGCTGACCGTCACCGTGGTGGCCTGGGTGCCGAAGCCACCGGGGCCGACCTTGGTGAAGGTGACCTTGCTGCTGGAGTCACCAATGGCCGTGTTGCCGTTGGCATCCTGAAGCGTGGCCGTGATGACCGACGTGGAGGTGCCATTGGCCTTGATGCTGGTGCTGGAGGCCGTGGTCACGACCTTCGTGGCCGCGCCCGAGACCTTCACGGTAGCCGTGCCGCTCACGGTACCGGAGGTAGCCGTGACGGTGTAGCTGCCTGAGGCGCCCGCGAATGTACCAGCGGCGCTGATGACGCCGTTGTTGTCCACGGACCAGGCCGGGGTGATAGCCACTTCGTTGCCGTTCGCGTCATAGCCCTTGGCGGCGAACGCCTGCTGCTGGCCGGTGGCCAGGCTGGCGGTGGCCGGGGTGACGGTGACGGTAGCCAGGGCGCCCGCGTTCACCGTGACGGTGGCGGTGGCGGAGAGGCTGCCGGAGGTCGCCGTGATGGTGGCCGTGCCCGGAGTGGTGGGCGCGGTGTAGGTGCCATCGGCGGCGATGGTGCCCTTGTCGGCGGCGTAGGTCACCGTGTCGGTGAGGGCCTGGCCGGCTTCGTCCTTAACAGCAGCGGCGAAGCTGGCGGTCCCACCAACGGCGACGGTAGCCGTGGACGGGGTCAGGGCGAGGGAAGCGGCGGCGCCGTAGCGGTTCACTACGACGGACACCGGGGCTGCGGCGTTGCCGTACTTATCGGTGGCTTCCACCGTGATGGTGTTGTCACCCATAGCCAGGCTAACGCTGGTCGAGAAGGTGTTGCCGGCGCCAAGGGTCACGGCGGTGCCGTTTACCTTCAGGGTGGCGGCTTCGCTGACGCTACCGGACACGGTGGCGGAGGTCGCGGAGACCTTGCCGGCGGCCGGAGAGGTCAGAGTGATGACCGGAGCGGTGGTGTCGGGCTTAGCCGACGGAGCCTTGAACACCGACCAAGCCAGACTCTCGCCAGAGGTCGGGTTGGTCACGGTGTAGACCGCGGTATCGGTCATGATCGCGATGTCACCACGGGTAGCCGGGGCGCTGGCCGCGAAGTCTACGTTCGCGATCAGGCCAAGCTTCGTGGCAACTTCGATGTAACCGGCGGGCCAGGCGCCGGTGACTTCGCCGGCATGCCCGGTGGCACGGACCAACATGGTGATGGCCTGTGCGCCGGTGACGGTGTCATCGGGGTTGAACTTGGTTTCGCTCACGCCGGTGACGATGCCTTTGTTGAAGGCAACATTGACGTACCCTGACGCCCAGTGGGTCGCCGGGACATCGGCAAACGGCGTAGCGCCCTTGGCCAGCTTCGCGGCATCATCAAGACCCAGGGACCGGACCAGAATCGCTGCCATTTGGGCGCGAGTTACGGTCGCGGCGGGCTTGAACGTCCCATCGGGATAACCGGTGAGGACGCCGATGCCGACCAGCTTACCGACGGATCCGGCATATTTGGTGCCTTCCACGTCGAGTAAGCTAGCAGCGCTCGTGAATGCGCTGGCTGTTCCAAGGATAGTTGCCACCACGAGGATGGTGACGAACAACTTCTTGAAACGCCTCATGTACTAAACAATCCTCCTTTGAAGAAAACGCACTCTCTCCTGTACAAACTCCCCAACACACGGTGGTGTTTTGGTAGTCCCCCGATTCCCCCTTTCCCAAAAATGACTTGGACCAAACTTCTATCATGCTGGCCTTTCCCCGGAGGGAGCGCCTTCCTGACTTGGTTCGATAGACGCAGAAAAGGCAAGATTGCCCAATCTTGCGCTAACGGATATTGTATAATCCGCCCAACGCTCGCGTCAATCCCCTTAGCTCTCCCGCCCGAGGGGCGGCCTCTATGAACTCACGCCACACCATGCTCAAACCGGTCTCTGGAAGCCTATCCCAGATCTATGTCGCTGAGACAACCAGTAGACTGGTCAGGCTTGGCGGGAGAGGGGTCTCCCGTCACGGGTGTGGTAACTTCGCCTGTGGATTCAACATTAGGAGCTGAATTCCTGCATTGGTAAGAAAGAACTTAGCGGCGGGGGCGCATGGTTATGCGCATAGAAAGAGCCTCCGGGGGGGTGGAGGCTCTTTCCGAGAATGTTTGGGAAGCCGGAATACGAAGGAGTCTTTAGGGTAGAACGAATGTGCCCAGGTTTGAGGCACTTGTATCATAATACAGGGAGAACGGCCCCTTCGGCGTCTGGATCTTCGGGAAGACCAGTGCGCCGATGCGGTCAGCCCCTGGGGCCAGCTTGTTATTGAGGAGACCGGAACCGAGGTCGAGCACCGAAACAAAGTCGTACTCCGTTCGCGCGGTGTTATCCACCAGATAAAGCCCTGAGGCCACTATTCCTCCCGACCTACTCTGGTAGTTGGAGAGTTTGACCAATACTACACTGTTGGTTTGCAGATAGGAGAGGAGCCGGGCTCGGGCGCCGTAGGATAGGCCCAGATTTGTAGTCTTGACGATGTCTGGTGTAAGGAAGGTGTATTCTGCGGTTAACTGGGCACCTGAGTCCGCCTTGGTGGTAGTGTTGATGGTCCTGCCGCTCCGGAGGAGTTGCCATTCGGTGTCGGTCAGCGTTTGGGTGGCCGTGTCGTCGATGCTTGTGCGGAATAGCAGCATGGTGCCGTCTTGAACCGTCTCCACGCCGAACTCCTTTAGGATGTCCGCTGGGAGGAACAGGCGGCCGGCCAGGCGGAGCGGAGCGGTCGCGACTGAGGCAACCTTCTCGTTTATGGTCGCGGCGGTGGAACCGACGGTGAGTGTCACCGTGACATCGGTACCCTTGGTCAAGGTGATGGTCTTCGCGGGCGCTTCGACCAGCGAGATTCCAAAGCGGGCGAAGACTTCCTCTGGGAAGAGCAGGCCGTCCTTCCGGGCGACCGGGTCGACCGGGAACATGATCTCCTCCCCATTTAGGAGGAACGTATAGGAGCCGGAGCTCAGGGTCGCGGCGGCGCTCTTCACCGGCAGAGCGCCGATGATGACGACCGCTAGGAGTGTTAGGATGCCGACGATGGCAAGCGGTTTGTGGGTTAGCCTCTTCAAGAGAGAGCCCCTCCCTAGTAAAGCCTGTGTGCTGGAGACACTGGTGCTGGCCCGCGGGTCCAGGCCTGCGGTGGCTGGCCCAGGCACGTTTCCATTTGGGTCTGTTTATATCCTCTTACCTAGAGTTGAACAAAGTGTGAATTTCTGGTGGCCTTTTCCGCTCGTCAGAAGGGGGCTTTTTCCTCCACCCCCGTCTTCGACACCACCACGCGTTGACACCGATCCCGAACCGACCCCGACAATAGGTATATATCTTTATAATCTCCTCCTATTGGGATTGGAGTAGGAGAGTAGAAAAGGACCTATGGGTCGCCATTGCACGACGCCGAGTCGTCAGCATCCTGGGCCAAAGGATCTACGCAAACCGGCGACAGCTCGAGGTCAAGATCAGTGAGGCAGGTCCGAATAATCAACGGGCTCAACCGATTATCATCACTGATGCGCTTCGGAAGCTGAGTGGCAAGAACGTCGTTAGGACTGAGGACGTTCCAAACCTGTCCCGTTTCTATTTCCTTAGGAACACCTTCTTAAACGAGAATCCCTTGCATATTGCCCGTCGGCTTCGGGTGATCGACCTCATGCGGAAGTACCACTTCGTGAGTTTGGGCGTCCGGTCAATAGGGCCCCTTCTCTCTTGCGGCCTTGCCTGACCGGGGTCCAGACAAGTCCTTCCTAATCCCCGGCAGATACTACCAGGATGTAGGCAAGTCCTTCGTCCAAGCTGACTTTGGGTTAGAGTCGGCAAGTGGACGGGCCGCGCAGGCCCGCCAATTCGCGGTCAGAACTTCTTTCCAGCACAAGGAAATCCCCGAATTGACAAGAATCCCCTCTACCGGGTCACCACAGAAGCCGCACACGCCAGGCGACCGCGATCCCTCTCCGTTCCCCGCCGTTGCCGGCGCGAGCTATCGTTTCCCGGACGGAGGATCGAAGTCCAGTGGGGGGGTGTGGCTATGAGGCTGCTAGATGATCTAGAGCCCAGGCCGATTTCCGGCCATGCGTGACCCAATACCACACGGGAGATTCGTGGCTGGACTGAAGCGGGTGCGTCCGCGGAGCTTCCGCAGGCGCTGGGTGGATAGCTACGATAACATATTCGAGTGGGACTCACGGCACAGCGAACTGGAACGCTATGATAAGTTTGGGATTCACACTGGAGTCGTTGATCCCGATACGGGAGACCAAATCAAACCTGCCGTCCCAGGGAGGGCAACAGAGCGCCAGTGAGGGGGAAGAACGAAATGGGACTGCTGGATGCATTAGAGAAGGGGCTGTACCGTGGCGAGGATCCCGATGCCTTGGCCGAAGGCGTCGTTCGGCAATGGCACGCCGGGAACATCCCCGGAACCCTGGATGAGGCCTTGGGCCTGACCCTGGACGAGGACAAAGCATGGGGCTCTTTCGGGGCCAGGTTCCGTCTGCTCCTCGAGTGGCGCTTGCGGGGCTGGCCTTCTACGTGTGGGGTTTGTGGGAAACCCATCGGCGAAGAGGATTGGGCCGTCTTCAGGAAGGATGATGGGAGCCAAGTCCGTACCCACTTGTCTTGCTGGTTGTCGGAAACCGACAGGCGCAAGGCGGCTGAGGTCGCTCGTCTCTCCAACGCTGACGAGGACTTGGTGGCCAAGTTCTTTCGGCAAGCGGGGCTGGTCGCGGTGCGTTTTTCGAAAGAGCAGATGCGGGCGGGTTCCACTCCCGACTTCTCCGTTCTCAGGAATGGTTCGAGCGTTGGCTTCTGCGAGGTGAAATCGTTCATTCCATGGGAGGACTTCGACACCTTTGAAGCGGATGACCCCACATTCGATAGCCTGAGCGACCGGATTCACAAGGCCGTGTCCCAACTTGACTCAGTTAACCCGGACCTGACGCAGCTAAGCATCCTGGCCATCGTGAACCATGAAGACGCTGTTAACTGGTTGGATCTTCGGAGTGTGCTGACCGGGGATTTCATCTCCGAGAGGGCGGAGAGGTACCCCATCTACGTTGACGTGTCGCAGGGACGGATCCGGGCCGAGAAGTGGAGAATCGACCTCTATTTGTGGTTTGACCAAGGAAAGTCGCGCCCGTTCATGCTCTTTAACAACTCTGACGAGCTGCGGTTCCGTCGCGCCTGCGACTTGATGGGGGTTAATCCTGTCGAGGTCAGGTCTGTGGCGGCATTTTGAGGCGCCGTCGGGGCAAATTTGAACCTTTTCGCCCCGGGGTGGGGGGTCACAAATTCCTGTTCCGTTCCAACACCGGCGATGGTACGCAAGTTGGATTCTGTGAGGTCAAGACGGCGCTGGCTTTCGGTCGCTCCGGTGGCGCGGACACGGGCACACCCTTCGCCGTATGCGGCTCGTGAACATCTTGGCCTTTGTGGACCATGAGAGCGGCTTGAGGTGGGAGAACCTGCGGGCGCTGGTCGTCGAGGACATGGCGGCGGAGGTCCGCGCAGGCTATGAAGCCCACAAGTGGCCTGTGGACGTCTACCTGTGGTTTAGGTCCGAAAGGGGCCCGGCCAGAGGCCCCGACCGGTTCGGCACGCGCTTCAGCTTCAAGATGATCTTCAATAGTGATGATCCGGGGCGTTTCCTCCACGCTTGCGCCTTGTTCGGGGTGGACGCGGCCACCGTGCCGACCTTGAGCTGATCGTTCCAAGACTCGCGGCTTCACGGCCCCGGCGTGATCACCACCGTCCGCGACTCGCCGAACCATTCCACCTTAGCGTTCAGCGCCTCCCCGCTGAAGCGGAGCGGCACCAAGGTACGATCGTGGCTGATGATGGGCGGCTGGTCTAGGGTGATGGCCACGCCGTTGCGGTGGGCCACGGGGTTATCGATTTGGAGCTGGACGGTGATGTCGCCCTTGGTGGCGGTGACCGTGCGGGTCGCGGCGTCCCAGGAGACCTGGGCGCCGAGGGTTTCGAAGATCTTGCGCACCGGGACCAGGGTGCGGCTGTTATGGATTTCCGGGGGGACGTCGAACTGGACCGGCTGGTCGGCGATGAAAACCTTGATGCCGGTCGCGGGCGGCGTGGCGGCGGGGGGCGCGGTCGGTGAGCCCGGTGAGGTCGGCGAGCCCGGCACGGTGGTCGGCGGCGCCTCCACCGTTATCACCTCAAAATCCGAGGCCGCCTCGTTCCCGGCCATGTCGCGGAGGAAGAAACCGTACAGATAGTCGCCCGCCGGCAGATCCGTGCGCCCCAGGTGCGGCGGGGAGGTGACGGTGAACTCCGGGCCGGGCTCGTAGCCGTCCTTGTCGGTCTTGATGTCATAGTAGTAGAAGAGCGGCGTGATCTTGTCCCCGACCTTGACCTTCACCATATCCTTCGCCGACTGGTGGGTGACAGGGTTGAGACCGCCCCAGCCGCCGATTACCTCGGCCTGGTCGGTGTTATAGTCGTAGAGGACGAGGAGGTCGACGCGCTGCCCGTTCAGCTTCACCGGAATGGTGTAGACGTCGTAGTCCTCGCCTTGGTCCTGAAACTCCAGGGAGACGAGGTGGCCGTTCAAGGTGACGGTCGTCCCGTCAAAGCCGTCCTCCAGCTCTCCCGTCTCTTCGTTATAGGTGACGTTATTGTCCATGCCCAGGAAGAGGACCTTGCTGTCGGAGCCGGGGGCGAAGCGGGCGGTGACGCCGTAGATGAGGTCGATGTCGCCGGCGTCTTCGGGCTTGACTTGGGCGCGGAAGGAGCGGCCGCCGGAGCCGGCGGTGACAGCGGGGCTGCCCGCGGTGGCGCCACCCGTCGACGAGCCGCTGCCGCCTCCCGCCGTGGCGCCTCCGGCCCCTGACGCCGGCTGCTCCGTCGGTTTGTTGTCGACGAAACCGGGCGGCGTGGTGTCGGAGAAAAGCGAGGTGCTGAACCCCGCGGCGAAGGCCTTCCAGGTGTCGGAGAAGGGCGTGTTGGTCTGGTATGCCTCAAGGTTCGCGGCGACCCCTTCCTTATCCTTAAAGGGGAACCAGATGCTGAGTCCGGAGGAGCGGGGCCGGCCCTGGCCGTGGATCTGGTAGACCACGGCCTTCGCCAGGCTGTCGAGGATGGCTTTCGACTGGGCGGGGTAGAGGCTCGCGGCCTTCCGCGCCAGGTCGCCCAGGTCCACCATGTCGGTGGCGCTGCCGCTGCCGTTGCCGTAGTCCTCGGCGCCGCTCCTCGCCTTGGCCACCGCGGTCAGGCGCGCCACCTGTCCAAGGTCGGTGGTCACGGTGGTGGCGAAGGTGTCGACGGCGGCGAGCAGCGGGGCGACCTTGGTGAGATCGGTGACGGCCAAGGTCACGCCATCCACCGTCTCCGATTCCGTCGCCTGCGCCAGGAAACCGTCGGCGATGACGCGGCCGAGCCGGTCGCCGGTGATGTCGGGCGTATCGGTCATCGCACGCAAGATGGGCCGGTAGTCCCAGCCGTGGCCGGGCTCGACTTCCTCGGAGGCCACCATGTAGTGGGCGTAGGGGCTGACGATGGTGGCCATTTCAAGGGTGCTGAGGAGGCACGTGTCGAAGCCAATGAGTTCGAAGTAGGGCGAGGCGACGGGCGCCGCCGCGCCTTGCCCGGCCGCCGTCCCCGCCGAGGCCGCCGTCGCTCCTGGCGAGACCGCCGTCCCGCCCAGCGTCCGCGCCGCGCTTGCCAGGGCCTCCTTCAGCCCCGCCAAGGTCAGGGACGCGCCGCCATTCAGTTCATCGGCGCCGTACCCGTTCACGGAGCCGCCGCCGTGGTCCCAAAGCTCCAGGAAGTACTTCTGGGCCGGGTAGTGCTGCACCGACCAGGTGATGAAGTCGGCCAAGGTGGCCGGATCGGCGACGCCGCGGTCTCCGAGGGAGTCGTCCACCAGGCGCAGGCCTTCCGGTGTGACCAACCAGCGCTGGTTCGCCGTGTTGCTGATGTCGGGCGTCTGCCAGGCGGACGTGCCCAGGGTTTCGACGACCACGTTCACCTTGGCGCTGGAGCCGACGGTCATCATTTCTTGGAGGTCGGCCGTGGCCGCCCCGCCCTCGCTCTCAAGGTCGGAGCCGTTCATGAAGATCATGTAGGTGTAGCCCGCCGTCGGGGCGGCGGCGACGGCGGAGGTCGCGGTCGTGGCAGCCGCCAGCGTGGCGGTCAAGGTGGCCGTCGCTGCAGCCGGCGCCGCTGGGGTGGCTGTCCGGATGGTCGCCGCACCCAAGCCCTCGGCCTGCGCCGGAACCGCCGTGGCCGCCACCGTCACAGTCACCGTCACCGCGGCCAGGAGCACGACCAACGCCGTCAACCTTGATACGCTCTTCCGCCAAGGCTTCATCCGCACCGCCACATCACTCCCGCAACCATGCTTCTTCGGTTCACCCATCCGCCGCCGCGACGGATTCACCATCTAAGGGTGGACTCCCTCCATTCCGCCCGTGGTTTCCGCCAAGGCACGGTAGCAACCACAGGTGGAGTAAACTCCAGACACTCTTGGCGAACTGACAGAGTATCTTGGGTTTACCCCCCTTCGCGGAACTATACCCCAGGGGGGTATTGGCAAGCCCTTTCGGACCTCTACCGCCAAGTTTCGGAACCAATGCGTGCCCGGTCCGAACCAATACCTCCGGATTGTCGCGCCACCCAGGAACGCAACCGTAGACCCGTGCTCTGTAGCAGCAGAAATGAAAGCAAGGCCACGTGGTCCTCACCTCGAGAGACCAGCCGCCTCCTCGTGAAAGCCGGCACAATGGCCTGGGGTAAACCCAAGATACCCTGTTGGTCTCGGAAAAGTATCCCGAATTGACTCCCACGACCCCATGACGGCGGATACCCCCCCATCAACTAGACCTGCCTGGAAGAACCTTGCCGGTCGGCTCCCAGTCAGCTCCCCGGAGCTCTTCTCCGCGCTTGTTTGGCTCTTGATGCGGAAAAAGCAATTTCCAGGGGAAGGAAATAACGAGGACGAGCAGTAATCGTATGGCGGGTCACCATTGAAGCCATACTCGCAGGGCGACCATGACCCGGGCGCTTTCCCGGGCACACACTCGAACATCGGGCTTCAGCCATTTGGACCTCTCCCTACGCAGTTCTTCTCGTTGCCGTCCGTTGCTGTCGCCCTTGTCGCCCTTGACTGATTGAGTTTCCCGGAGCTCCGAATCCTGTTCCGGGGGTGACCTATGGCCTATAACCCCATTGCCTGCGGGGCATATGTTGCCACGCTACGAAAGGCTTTTCGGAAAGGATTCCGTCGCAGGTGGACGGATGAAAACGGCAACATCTATGAGTGGGATTCAAGACACTCCGAGCTTGAGCGGTACAACCGGCGGGGTCGGCACACGGGGGTAATTGACCCCGAGACGGGAGAGCGGATCAGGCCAAGTATCCCAGGCCGGAGGATTGCGACATGAGGGAGGGTACTTCGATGGGGCTGCTGGATGACTTGGAGAAAGGCCTGATCGTGACCGACAATCCCGACGCCCTTGCCGACAGCTATATGGAAAGGTGGCATGCGGGCGAGATCAAAGGCGACCTGATGGACGTTCTCGGCCTAACCCTTGAAGAAGATACGGCCTGGGCGTCTTTCGGGGCGGACTTCGGCCTACTCCTGGAGTGGCGGCTGCATGGCCGGCCATCGACTTGCGGGCTGTGCGGCAAGCATATAGGTGAGGAACACTGGGCTGTGTTCCGCAGGGACAACGGGGAGCAAATCCGGACCCATTTCCCATGCTGGGCCAAAGCTGCCGGGCAGCGCAAGCTGGACAGCGGTCTTGTGGGTAGGTTCTTGAAGCGAATGGGTTTGGCAGCGGAGTACTCGCCCACCAAGCATGAAAGCGGGCTGATTACTCCCGAGTATCTGGTGCTGAAGGATGGCGCGCAGGTTGGATTCTGTGAGGTGAAGACCGCGCCGGTTTTCGGTCGCCCCAGTGGCCAGGGGACGGCCTTCACCGACCTGGACCAGAACCTACACGCCGCGGTCGCTCAGTTCAATTTGGTGAACCCGGATGTCCGTCTCGTGAACATCTTGGCCTTCGTAGATCACGAGAGCGGCTTGAGGTGGGAGGACCTGCGCGCACTGGCCACCGAGGACATAGCGGCGGAGGCCCGTGCGGGCTACGAGGGTGAAAGCAAGCTGGACACACCCCTTGGCCAGGCTAAGGCCGCCAAGTGGCCCGTGGACGTCTACCTGTGGTTTAGCTCTAAGAGAGGCCCGGGCAGAGGCCCGGGTCGGTTCGGCGCGCGCTTCAGCTTCAAGATGCTCTTCAATAGCAATGATCCGGGGCGTTTCCTCCACGCTTGCACCTTGTTCGGAGTGGACGCGGCAGCGGTGCCGACCGCGGACTGAATCGCTCTGTCCCCTGCCCATTCCCTTGCCCACTCCCCTGCCCATTCCCCTGCTCACTCTCCTGCTCACTCTCCTGCTCACTCCCCTGCTCACTTCTACCCTTCCACCCGTTTCGACCGTCTCTTCCTATCCCTCTTCCCTTCGCGGAACCTGGAGGCCACGATTGGTGGGCGGACCCGCGCGGGGTGTGAAAGCTGTCATGCAACCCGCCGGTTTGCGGGATTGTGACCAGACAGCACAAAGTCCACGGGTGATTGGTCGGTTTTCCGGACACTGGAGAGCGCCAGACCATCCGGAAACCCGGATACTTCCCCTCCTCCGGCAAAGGCAAACGCTCCGTAGCGGAGGGCGCAGGTTACATAACTACCTAATCTATCCGGGTTTCCGGATGGTGACTAAACGGTCAGCATCCGGGTTTTCGACTCGCCGACTGTCAATGTGAAGGGTGAAGGGTGAAGGGTGGAGGGTGGAGGGGCCGCGCGCTTCCTCCACGCGTGCGCCCTATTCGGGGTTGACGCCGCCACCGTCCCAACCTTGAGCTGAGTCCGCTACCTCCCGCCGGCCCCGATGCGCTGCGCCTGGGAGAACCCGCGCTCCACGGCCTGGCGCTGGTCGGTGAACTGCACCCCGTTCAAGCGGAAGTCCCACACGACGCGCTGGTCGGGGGTGACCTCAAGGATCCGGGTCGCGGTGGTCATGAGGACGTTGCCGTTCGGCAGGCGGTCGGCATCGCGCATGGGCAGCTCTTGCATGGTGTACGTCCAGACGATCCGCCCTGTCGTCAGGTCGAACTCGGCGGCCTGGTGGCCGCGCGGCGACAGCTGATTCGCCAGCATGAGGTGGCCGCTCGCCAGCACTTCGGGGTCATAGGGGGAGTTGAAAAACCCGTCGCCAATGGTCCGCACCACCGCCCCAGTGGTGTCGACTTCGGCCAGGATGTTGAAGTTCCGCAGGCCAATAAGGGTGTTACCGTTCTCCAGGCGGATGGCGGCATTGGTGTGCGTCCAGCCGTCGGCGAACACGCCCTTGTACGGTTCCTTATCGAAGGAATTCCGCGCGAACCAAGACCAGACGACCTTGCCCTGCGGGTCCACTTCCTTCACCTGGGCGTCGTCGATGGTGTCGTTATTCCCGAACACCACCAAGGTATTGCCGTTCGCCAGCCGCTCGGCGTTGTGTGAGACCTTGGCGTCAAGGTAGGACCAGACCACCTTCCCGCCGCGGTCCAGCTCCAGCACGCCATAGCCGGGGAGGACGGTTAGGATGTGGGGTTCCGCTGGCGCTCCCGGCGCTCCCGGCGCTCCCGCCGCTCCCGCCTGCCCGGCGGCTGTTGCGGCGGCCGAAGCGGCGGCCGTAGCGGCGGCCGGTAGGTACTCGGCATCGAAACCGGGATGGACGAAACTGCGCAAGGCTGCGGGGACGGTCCACTGCCACACGACCTCTCCCAACATGTTCACTTCGACGAGGCGGGGGTGGTCGGGGTCGTGGGTATCGGCGAGCAGGGTGGTGCCGGGCGAGGCTAGGTCGGCGCGGTAGGCGGCCACGGCGAAGGCTGGGTCGGGGGTGCCGCGCGGCAGTTCTGCGGGGCCGGCGGCTATGGCGGTGGCGGCGCCGGCGGTTACGGCGGGCGCCGTGGCCGAGGTCGTGGCGGTGGTGCCAAGGCCGACGTACTTGTTCTCGCCGCTTCTCGCCCCAAGGGCGGTGACGGCGAAGTAGTAGGGAATGTCGACATTGAGACCGGCGACATGGGCGCTGGTCGCGGACCAGTCGTTAATCACCTGAGCCGGAATCAAGCCGGTGACGTCGGTCAGGGGGGTGGTCGAGACGTAGATGTTGTAGCCGGTCAGATCCAGCGCGGCGCTGGGGTTCCAGGTCAAGGTGACCTTGCCGTCATAGGCGAAGACGACGGTGACGCCGGAGACGGGGTCGGGGGGCAGCGACGGAGTCGTGGTGCCCGCGGTGGCGCCGGCGCCGCTACCGCTACCAGCCGACGTGGTGCTCGATGTGCCCTGGCCCGCCGTGGTCCCTGCTGGCGGAGCAGTCTGACCAGTCTGACCCGACGACGTGCCCTGGCCCGACGCCGTGTTCCCGGCCAGCGCCGTGGGCGACGTCACCGTCACTGTCCGCGTGACGCCGTTCCACCCAACCTGTGCCCCTACCGCCTCGCTGATGAAGCGCAGCGGGACCATGGTGCGGTCGCTGATGATCTTGGCCGCCACATCAAGGAGGACCGGCCGCTGTCCGATGTAGGCCACCCTCGTCCCGACCGTCAGGTAGACGACGACGTCACCCTTGGTGGCGGTCACCGTCTTCGTGTAGGGGTCCCAGTACATGGTGGCGCCCAACGCCTCCATGATCGCCCGCAAGGGGACGAGCGTGCGGTCGTTCTCGATCACCGGCGCCACGTCGACTTTCAAGGGAACCCCGTCCACCAGTACGGTGATGGCCGGCGCCGGTGTCGACGCGAGTGTCACTGTCGAAGTGGGCGGAGCTGTCGACGTGGGCGGAGCCGTCGACGTGGGCGGCGCGGCCAGAACAGGCAAACTAGCTGCGGGCCAGATTGATAGTGAGACCGACGCCACCAAGGTTACCAAGATCACCAGGACCACCCAAGCCACCGAGAGGGCGGGCCGCCGCGCCACCCGGCCGCGGTTTCCACTCATGTAGCTTCTGCCTCCGCCCGCCATCTCTCGACCTCCCGCACAAGACGTGTGTCGTATGGTGGAATCTTTAGGCTCAGTCCGCCAAATGTCCTCCCAGTCTCTGCACACTCGTCCCACCTGGGCCTCAGCCCTCGTCCCGCCTGAGCTCTGGCCATCCCCCTCTTGAGCTTAGGCCATCCCCCCCGCCTGCGCGCCCGCTCCCGTTCCCGATGGAACCGCAAGAATCTAGCGGTACCCCTTGTTCAAAATGATAGGAATTAGCATTCCGGCCTCGGCTGAGCCTTTCGGGAGGCCGAAAAACACCAAAAACTGGCGGGTCCGGGCTGTCACCTGCTAAACTTTGGCGGAAAACAGCCTGCCGAATTCTGTCAATGCCAATTCCTATCATTTTCGTCGTCCATGAGTGCTAAGAACTGGCGATTGCGGAGAATGCCAATGGACAAATACAAGGCGGTCTCGTTCATCTCACCCATCTCGCTCACCTCGCCCATCCATGCTCTTCAGCGGCTCCGACGAACTCCGGTTTCGTCGTGCCTGCGATCTGATGGGTGTCGACTACGGTGATGTCCCTTCCGTGGAGGTGCTCTGAGGCGACGGAAAGCGCCCTACGGCGACGGGATGAGCATCTGGCCGCGCAAGGTGGTGACGGCCCGGCCGCCGACGTGCACTTCGAAATATGCGCCTGCCGGCGCCACTTCCACGTGGATGCTGCTGGGCCGGCCAAGGATATGGCCCTGCTCCAAGAGCATTGGCGTGCCGGGCGCGACGTAGCCGTTCAGCACCAGGTACGCCCCAAGGCACCCGCCGGCCGTCCCCGTGGCCGACTCCTCTGGGATGCCGACGGCCGGGGCGAACATGCGGGCGTGGGCCGTGGCGGCCGAGCTGATGGTTTCGCGCGCAAAAGCGTGAATACCGATGAGGCCTGCCCGCTGGCAGAACTCGGCGACGGCCGACATGTCGGGCCGGAGGCCGAACAGCTTTTCGCGGGAGACGACAGGCACGACAAGGAACGGCAACCCGGTGGTCAGTACCTGCGCGGGCCACGACCGATCCAGGGCGCCGGCTAGACCGAGGATAGCCTCTACCCGGCTGACTTGGTCCGGAAGATAGGTCTCAAGGATACGTGGCGGCGCCTGGACCATCATGACACGATCGACGCGCGGTCCCGCCGCCCAGTGAATGTGGACCGGCAGAACCCCGGCCTTTGTCTCCTGGTGAATCGTCTGAATGCGATCGCCCGCCAACCGTCGCCCCAGACCCTCCAGCCGCCCCTCGCTGGCCAGAAGGAAAAACGTTCCGATGGTCGCGTGCCCGCATAAGTCCACCTCAGTCTTCGGGGTGAAGAACCTGACCCGGACGTCGGCGCCGACGGCCCGGCCCGCCTCGGTCGGCGCCATGACGAAGGCGGTCTCGGAGAGGTTCATTTCCCGGGCAACCTTCTGCATCTGGGCCTCGGTCAGGCCGTCGGCGTGCGGGACCACGCCGGCCGGGTTGCCACCATAGGCGTCGTCGGTGAACGCGTCGACCTTGAAAACCTCTATCGTCCTAAGCTCGTCCATCGCCACATCTCCCCAGCGCCTCTGCGGTTTCGCGGCTCAAACTCCGCTGCCGCTGGACGAGCCTACCGCCGCCCCCCGAGGAGGATGGCCAACCCGGCGAGGATGAGGGCCACCGGCCAGAAGACATTGAAGAATCGGCTCCAGCCGATGAAGCTGATGAAACTGAGCCCGACGAGGCATGCCGCCGGGATCACGGCCCAGCGGGTGGGCGCGAGGCCGGCCTTGGCGCCCGCCGGCGTGAGGCGCGCCGCCTCGCCGTAGAAGAAGACCAGCACGAAGGTGGCCGCCAGCCCCAGGAAGAAGACGGCGGCGGCGTAGTCACCGCCAAGCCTGTGGGTCCCGAGTGCCGCCACGGTCGCCAAAGTGAACAGCGAGCCGGCGGGGATGAGGGGCCACCATTGGCCGTGCTGGAAGGGGAGGACGGCCAGGAAGGCCAGGCCGATAGAGCCAAGGAAGATGGACCCGCCCCACAGCTGCTGCGCCCCGGGGGCGATGGAGTCCAGCCCGATGAGGGTTCCGAGCCCGAGTAGGGTGAAGCCGGGAATGAGCAGGCCCCAAGACCGCGAGTTAGTGATGAATCCGAAGATAAACGCCAGACCGCCAAGGGCGAACGCCGCCCCCACGATCATGGTCGCGCGGAGGTGCGGGAGGTAGCCGAAGTTCCCAAGGAGGAAGACTGCTCCCAATACTATTAGTACGAATCCGAAGAAGAGACTGGAATGTGTGCCACGTCCCGATACCATGCGGGACACCCCCCTCTTGCTCGGCGTTAGTCGCCGTTTGTGAAACTACCTGTCGCCGTTTTCGTCGCCGTTTTCGCGGCCGTTCGCTGCCATGTGCGACAGCGGTCGTGTTTGCCTCTCCTGCTTACGCCGGAGGCGACCGCTTTGTTCTACCCGCCATTGACTCATTTGCGGCCGATGGCCTGCCACAACTGAATGGCGAATTCGCGCCGGCTGATGCCGTGGCGATCGCGCAGGCGCGGGGGTTCGTGCCCCGTCACCACGGCCAGCGCCTCCAAGGCGTACTGGCGGGAGGCGAACATGTCGGGCTTATAGAGGCCGGCCGGCACGCGCAGTCCCGCCGTGATGACGGCCTGGATCGCCTCGTAATAGGGGTGGCTCGGGCGCACGTCCCGCAGGCGCATGTCGCCGGGGCGCCCGCCCGCCGCTCCACCCCCGGCGCCCGCGCCTCCGCCGAAGCCGCCACCCAGACCGAACATACCACCGCGCCCGGTGGCCGCCTCCCAGGCGTCGTCAAGGTGCCCGTCTACGGTGCCACTCGCCGCTCCCGGCACGCCACCGGCCCCGCCACGGGGGCCAAGGCCGCCACGCCCCCCGCGCTGCGTGGCCCGTGCCCGCGCCGCCGCCACCGCCGACGCCGTCCGCGTCTCGGCGCTTTCCCGCCACACCTGCCGCGGCAGCATCATCGCCGCCAGCTCGCCCAGCGATAGGTCGCGGTCCGGCAAGAAAGTGTTGTTCTTGTAGGCGACGACATGGCCCGCCGCCAGCAGCCCGCGCACCGCCTCCTGGCCCTCGTCGTCGGGCGCCAGGTCGGCGAAAGGCGTGATTTCCAGCAACTCCGAAACGGTCACGATCTCGTATCCGGCGCGCCGCAGGGCCTCAAGCTGAAGCGGCAGCGCATCCACCACCGGTGTCTTGCCCGATGGGTCGTAGCCGTCGTTCAGGTGGATGATCTGGCCGTTCAAGGCTCCCTCGTCCGCCCGCAAGGCCTCCTCCACCGGCGTCGCCATGGCCGCCACGTCGCCCGCGTGACTGCCGGTCGATGGCCACCACCCGCCCCCATCGAAGCTGGCGGCCAAGTAGTTATAGCCCATCTCCGCGAAAATGTAATAGGCGTCTTTGCCGTCCAAGGTCCGGTCGATGCCGCGCGGCGGGCGCGCCAGGCGCATCTCGTAGCCGTCGTCGTCGGTACTGTTGGCGCCGTCCACGGCGCCGCTAGCGCTGAAGTTATCCCTGATGAAGTTGTGTAGGAGCCGCAGGTCGTCCAGGGCGCGGGTGGAGTTCGTCAGACAAACGCGCGAGGCCAGATCGCTCTCGGCGGGGCGGCCGAAGGGCACGTGGCTGTAGGAATGGTTGGCCAGCTCGTGCCCGCCGGCGACTAGGCGGCGGACGAGGTCGGGCTGGTTCACGGCCCCGCCCTCGGCGTCACGTTCGAAGGCCGGGTAGTGGTCGAATTTCACGCCGTTCCAGAGAGGAGTGCCTGGTTCCCCCTGGGTGTCGGGGTAGTTTTCGGCCGTGGTGCCGATGATGTTGAAGGTGGCGCGGGCGCCGTGCGCTTCAAGGGCGGCGAGGATGGCTTCGGTGGTGCCGCGGGCGCTGGTGGCGGCGGTGGTGGCGGCGGCCGTGCCGGCGCCCGCCGTGGCGGCGGCGGTTCTGCCGGCGGCGGCGGAGCCTGTCGCTCCGGCCGTCGGCCCGTTGTCAAAGACGAAGGCCACCACGCGCCGGTCGGCGGGCGGCGCGATGCGCTCAATGCGGCGGACCGGTGATAGGAAGCGGTTGGCCGTATGGGTCTGGTAGGCCTTGAACAGGTTCTTCATCTTCTCAAACGGGCTCGATGGGCTCATTTCTGAACTCCTCCCGCGGCGTTGCGGCTTCCCTGCCTGAGGGTACGATGCCGGCGTCCGCGTTGGCTGGCTGTCGCTCTCTTGCTTCTTGGATTAGCTTTCACACTCCTTCGACACAAGCGCGGGCTGGCGGTGGAAGTTGAAACGGCCCGGGCGGACGGTTCAGACAGCCGACGAAGTTCTTTCAGACCGTCCTTTGCCTTGTCTTCCGGGGGGTGTATAGAATTTTTGACACCCTAAGGCCCCTCACGTTCAAAATCTCTATACACCCCCGTCGCGCCAATCGGGTTTCAAGGATGTGGATTGGGGGTAGGCGTTGGGGGCGTTTGTGGCCCAAAAAGGAAACCGCAGGTACCAAAGCTGTGGGAAGATTATCTCACTGCGCGGTGTCACCATTCCAGGTCTCTTCGTACCCCCATAGGTATCCTCTCAAGGAGGGGTGTATAAGGAATTTGACAGGTGGGCGTGCTAAGGTGTCGGCGAAATTTGACACCCCCCTTCAGTACGGTCGCCAGGCACGCGAAGTCAGAGGGGCGTGCGGCCGGTTCTTCGTATCAGGTCGGCTGGTCTAGAGGAAATCTGTTGTCGAAAGGGTAAATATGCCGCGTCTGCAGCCTTACTCCGTTGAGCAGGAGGCTTGACGCCAAACATGTCTGAACTGCACATCCGCCCTTTCGGTGCCGGTGACCTCGGTCCGGTGGTCGCCCTGTGGAACCGCTGCTTGCCCAAGGACCAGATTACGAAGGAGCGGTTCTGGCATATGTTCCTGCTCGATCCGAATTTCGACAGCGCCGGAGCCCTAGTGGCCGAAGAGGTCGGTGGCGGGGGTC
>JAJYWN010000064.1 GCA_021791495.1 Bacillota bacterium | reverse complement strand
TACCAGGTAAGCCAGTCCCGGGCATCCCGGTGCCAGGCATCCCAGTTCCAGGCATTCCTGTGCCGGGCATGCCGGTTCCCGGCGTACCCGTACCAGGTAGTCCCGTTCCAGGCGTTCCTGTAGCGGGCAAGCCAGTTCCGGGCATCCCGGTGCCAGGTATCCCAGTTCCAGGCATTCCTGTTCCGCTCGGCATCCCGCCCGGACCGCTGATCCCCCCGTTTGGCACCAACGTGTCGACGGAGTAGTCGGTCGCTGCTCCGCTTGAGCTAAAGATTGCGCCGCCATCCCCGACATACCAGCCAGCCGGCAGCGTGAACCCGCCGCCAGGAAGGGCGGTCGGAATCGACGGAGTGTTCGGTCCAGTTCCTGGAGGATAGCTGATCGTGGTCGTGCCTGAGCCGCTAGTCGGTGGAGTGACACCAGGCGGGAAGGTGCCTGTCGGAGGCATTGGTCCTCCAGGAGGCATGGTCCCACCAGGGGGCATCATCCCGCCAGGAGGTGTGGCTCCACCCGGCATCCCCCCGCCAGGGAAAGTCCCACCAGTAGTCCCACCGCCCGGGAACGTTCCGGTTGGAGGCATTGTTCCGCCAGGCATTCCGCCGGGGAATGTTCCTCCAGTAGTTCCGCCGCCGGTTGACCCGCCGCCCGGGAACGTCCCGGCCGGCATGCCAACGGGCGGAGTCGATCCCGTAGCGGGAGCCTCGACCCAACCCGGAGGCGGAGCACCAGGTTGCGGCGTCCAGTCGGCCGGCGGCTTCCAGCCGTCGGAAGGCGGCCGCCATCCAGGGGGCGCCTCGTAAGTGGTTGTCTGAGCGCCGGTATTCGGGTCGGTGCCAAAGACCTTGTACTGCTGCGGTCCGCCCAGAATGCCGTATTCTTCTGCCTTTTCCCATCCGGGCGGAACTTCACCGGACTTCGGGTTCCACCCTAATGGTGGAGACCATCCGGGAGGAGGCGTATAGCCCTCAGGGGGCTTCCAATCGGCGGGCGGGCTAAACGGTGCAGGGGTTCCGCCACCAGGGAAGGTCCCTGCAGGCGGCATCGTTCCGCCGGGCATTCCACCAGGGAATGTCCCGCCCGTGGCTCCCCCTCCGGGGAATGTGCCACCTGTGGTCCCGCCGCCCGGGAACGTCCCAGTCGGGAATCCGCCGGGAGGCATCTGGCCGCCAGGCATGGTTCCGCTTGGCGGTGTCATGCCGCCCGGGAAGCCTCCGCCCGGCATCATCGGCGCACTGGGGTTGAACCACGCGGGCCGCGTAAGGTTCGTGTTAGCGTTCGTCCACCCCGCATCTTCCGCCTTGGTCCACCCGGCCGGCACCTCACCAGGCTTTACGTCCCCGAGCTTGGACCAGTCGTACCCGGAAGGCGGCACATAGCCCTGCGGAGGGGTGAACCCCTCAGGGGGCTTACCCTTGGGGTTCTTCCAATCGGCCGGGGGCACCCATCCTTCTTTGGTCAAGGTCATCCCCGACGGAGGCTGGACCTTCAGCGCGTCGCTTTGCACTAAGGCCGCGCCGTTCGCCAGTCCCTGGGCGGCATCGGCGGCGATGATGTTACCCTGGGCAGCCGCCTCGGTCGTCTGACGGATCTTGGCCATCATGTCGGACTGCATAGTCATGAACTTGTTCTTCGTGGCGTCATCGATGATGCCGGCGGCGTTCGGATCCTTCGGCATGTCGGCCATGAACTTGGCGTCGGCGCCCTGGCCGTTGATCATCGCCTGCATCACTTGGGGCGAAAGAGTCGCCTTCATCGTCGAGACGGCCTGGTTGTTATCCGTCTGGATGGTAGCCTCTTTCTCCTGTGCCCGGGTGAACTCTTCCATCGCCTTCTTCTTCAGCTGGTTGTTCCGCTCATCCGAAGGCAGCGTGGAGACGACGTTCTTCAGGGCCTCCTTGGATTTCCGCGCGCGCTCGGCGGCGTCTTCCATGCTGGCCACGAAGAAGTCCTTGCGGGTCTCCAAGGATTTCTGCTCCTCGTCGGACATGGCCTTAACTTTCTCGGTGCTGGTGGCCGCGGAAGGATCATAGACCTTCCCGGACGGCACGTACACCGATGTGGTCTCGCCCTTGGGGGTGGCCTGCACCAAGCCGCTGGCGACCACCAACGGTTTGCCCTTGCCGACCTTGAACTGAGTTCCGCGGACGACGTACTCCTCACCGTCGACCTTGATCTTGAAGACCGAACCCGTCGGGACCTGCTTCACCACGTTCACTGACGCCGAGCCGCGCGTGACTTCGAAAGCCGACTGGCGCACGCGCGTGGTCCGGTCCTGGGTCAGGGCGGTGATGACGATCACCGAATCGGGATCCAGCATGATGCGGGAGCCGTCCGACAGGACCAGTTCCGCCGTGGTGTTCGCGCCGGTCCGGAGCTTGCCGCCCTCTACCAGGTACTTTTCATCATCCTTCAAGGTGCTGACGGCGGCCCACTTCCACACTTCCCACGTGCCGCGCTGAATCTCGGCGGCCGTACCGACGACGTTCTCGATGCGGGCAACCTTGGCGGCGGAGGTGATGCTGACCGTGCGGGTCGTGCCATCCCATCCCACCAGGGCGCCCAAGGACTCACTGACGAACCTCAGCGGCACCATGGTCCGACCGTCGATGATCTGGGCCGGCACCTGCATGGTAACCTCGTCCCCGTTGCGCTTTGCCTTCGTGTTACCTACCGAAAACGTGACGACCGTGTCATCAAGGCTAACCACGACGGTCTTCGTGGTCCCATCCCACCCCACGTTCGCCCCGAGGGCCTCCGATACTGCCCTGATGGGGACCATCGTCCTCCCATCGACGATTTGTGGTGGGACATCCGGGAAGGTCACGGCGATTCCATCCGCATAGACCCCTATGGCAGAGGATTCAGCGGACATTGGGGTGGCCGGTAGTAGAAGCACCGCCACTACCAGAGCCACCAGAAAGGATTGGACTGGCCTCCGACGTCGTCTCACTCTCTCACGCACCTCCACTTGATGGGAACAAAGGCCCTCCGCCTTCACCAGAAAATGGGGACTCCTTACGCCCTATTCTATCAAAGTGGGACGGGAAGGGAATCACCCCAGGGGGTGATTGCTCGGTCTTCTTCGTCCGTTTCCCCACCCCTTCGGAACACTGATTGTGGGTGTGACGGCTGCGCCAGTGGCCTGGAACAGCAAGGGGAGCCAGAGTGGCTCCCCTTGCCTCTTGCCTCTTGCGTGAAAAGCGGGCAACCTTCGCATGCCTACCTGTTAGGGCCCTGTCGGAACATAAGGGGTGAACCCCGAAGATGGGTCATAACCGCTAGTAGGATATCCCGACGTGGGCGGGATGTAGGTCGGCATGGTGGTAGGCGTGCTGCCACCCGTCGTGCCGCTAGGCACCGACGGAGTACCAGGCATCCCAGGGATGTCGGGGACCGTCGCGCCACCCGTCGTGCCGCTGGGCACCGACGGAGTGCCGGGGGTCCCAGGGATGTCGGGGACCGTCGCGCCGCCCGTCGTGCCGCTGGGCACCGACGGAGTACCAGGCGTCCCAGGGATGTTAGGGACCGCCGTGCCACCCGTCGTGCCGCCCGTCGTGCCGCCGGGGCTTGCCCCACCCGGTAACAGGGTGTCCAGAGAGTAGTTCGTTGCCGTCCCGGTAGGGTTGAAGATGACCCCTCCGTCACCCACATACCAGCCGGCCGGGAGCGTGAACCCGCCACCCGGAAGTGCGGTCGGCGCGGCTGGGCCGCTCGACGTGGTCCCAAAGGGGTTTCCTGGGGTGCCAGATCCCGCACCTGCCGGAAGAGTCACTCCCGGCGGGAGAGTTCCTGTTGGAGGCAGGTTTCCGCCCGGAGGCATCGTTCCACCCGGAGGCACTGTCCCACCGCTGGGCGTTGTCCCACCTGGTATTCCGCCGGGGAACACGCTGCCAGGGACTCCGCCGCCCGGGAACACGCCAGTGGTCGCCCCACCGCCCGGGAAGGTCCCGGTCGCCGGCGTGCCGCCCGGCATCTCGGGAGGCGTGGTCCTCATCGGAACCCCATATTCCTCTGCCTTGGCCCATCCCGGTGGCACCTCTCCGGAAACCGGCATCCAACCTACGGGCGGCGTCCAGCCAGGAGGCGGGGTGTAGCCGTCGGCCGGTTTCCAATCGGCCGGTGGGGTGAAGACAGGTCCCGTAGGAGGCGCCGTAATCGGCGGCTTCATGCCGGGAGGCAGGCCGCCCGTGACCATTCCACTTCCCGCGGCACCAACAGAGCCCTCGCCGCCGGGCTGGAAAGACCCGTCAGGCTTCCCCATCTCGAAGGGCTGCCCTTCGGATAGAGCCGAAGCCGGCGGAAGCATGGGCGTGTAGACCCAGGAGAGCGCGTCGGAGTTCGCGTTTGCGATCGGGTTCACCCAACCCGCTTCCTCCATCTTGGCCCAGCCGGGCGGAACGTCACCTGGCTTCAGGCCGCCTACCGAGGACCAATCAAAGCCGGAAGGTGGCACGAAACCGGCCGGCGGCACATAGCCGTCCGGTACCTTGCCTTTCGGCGCCTTCCAGTCCGGTGGCGGCACCCAGCCCGCCTGCGATGCCGCGGCCAAGGCTGAATTCGCCGGAGGGGCCGCTTTCAGCGCCTCTCCCTGGACCACCGCTGCCCCGTCACCGATCTGCTTCGCGGTATCGGCGGTGATGATCTTCTGCTCTGCCGCCATCTCGGTGGTGGACCGGATCTTCGCCATGATGTCGGACTGGAGCGTGAGGAACTTGTTCTTCAGGCTGTCATCAACGATGGCGGCCGCCGCCGGGTCCTTGGGCAGTTCGGAGATGAACTTGTTGTCGGCGTTCTGCCCGCTGATGAGAGCCTGCATCACTGTGGGCGCCAAGGTGGCCTGAATGGTCGAGACGGCCTGGTTGCTGTCCGTCTGGATCGTGGCCTCTTTTTCCTGAACCTGCGTGAACTGCTCGATCGCCTTTTTCTTCAGCTCATTGTTCCGGTCGTCCGACGGCAAGGCCGTAACGACTTCCTTCAAGGCTTCCTTGGTCTTTCGGGCCTCCGTCGCCACAGCTGTCTGGCTGTTGACGAAGAACGTCTTGTGATCCTCCAGAGCCTGCTGCTCCTCGTCGGATATCGCCTTCACCTTCTCCTCGGTCGTAGCCGCGGCGGGGTCGTAGACCTTCCCTGACGGAACGAAGACCGAGGCCGCCTCACCCGCGGGGGTCGCTTGGACCAGCCCGCTGGCGACTACCAGTGGCTTGCCTTTGCCGATCCGGAATTGCGTGCCGCGGACGACGTATTCCTCGCCGTCGACCTTGATCTTGAAGGTCGAACCCGTCGGCACCTGCTTCACGACGTTCACCGAGGCCGAGCCACGCGTGACCTCAAAGTAGGACTGCCGCACCCGCGTGGTCCGGTCCTGGGTCAGGGCGGTGATGACGATCACCGAATCGGGGTCCAGCATGATACGCGAACCGTCCGCCAGGACCAGTTCGGCGGTGGTGCCCGCCCCGGTCCGGAGCTTGCCGCCCTCGACCAGGTACTTCTCGTCATCTTTCAGGGTGCCGACGGACGCCCACTTCCAAACGTCCCAAGAGCCCCGCTGAACCTCGGCCGCCGTACCGACGATGTTTTCGATGCGGGCGACCTTCCCGGCGGACGTGATGCTGACCGTCCGTGTGTCGCCGTCCCATCCGACCAGGGCGCCCAAGGACTCACTGACGAACCGGAGCGGCACCATGGTCCGTCCGTCGATGATCTGAGCCGGCACCTGCATGGCCAGTTCGTCGCCGTTGCGCTTGGCCTTGACATCGCCGACGGAGAAGGTCACGACGGTGTCGTCAAGGGTTACCACAACGCTTTTCTTAGTCCCGTCCCAACCCACATTGGCCCCCAGGGCCTCACCGACCGCGCGGATCGGGACCATGGTCCGGCCCTCCACGATCTGTGGGGGGACATCGGTGAAACTTACCGCAACCCCATCGGCATAAACCTTGATGTCGCTGGAGCTGGCGGAGGCCGGTGTGGCCGGCAGGAGCAATATGCCGACCATAACTAGGGTGGCTAGGGTCCGCACCCGCCTCCAAAGACGCATCATTTTCTGTCACCTCCGTGTTTTGCCCGGCGGTCTGGGGGCCCTATCCTGGGAAACCACCCTGGAAAATGGAAAGGGACTCCTGGGCCGGACAGGTTCATCAATCGGTACATCGACACGCAAGGTCATTCCTGTTAGGACAAGTTTCCATGTCTTTTCCTGTCGCCCCTGCGCGGAATTTGGCGGGCATTTGGAAAAGGGCGGCCGCCAATATGAAAAGCTCTCGTTCAAAATGATTGACGAGGGCTGTGAATCGTCGAGGGCTTCTTCGCTGGGAGGATCGGGGCGGGCCTATTCCATCGTTGGCGGGGAGGTCAGAAAACGGCGGATGTACTCTCCGACCATGGCCGTGGAGACGGCTTCAAGGGTCACTTCTCCACCGCCGCCGTCGACATACAGGACGTCGTGAAGGCCGGTTCCGGAGCAAGAGAATCACCCCCAAGGGTGATTTTCATCGAAGCGATGACACTCCTCAGTGGTTTTCGGGGTTCCAGAGGGAGGTATCGAGGAGGTCGACGCCGGTGGCGAGGTAGTCTTTCCGGTTATAGGTCACCAAGGGCAGGCGGCGAAGGATGGCCGTGGCGGCGATATGGCAATCGACAAACCCGGGGCCGCGGTCTCTGCCGCAGCCTCTTATCAGGAGCGCGGCGAGCTTGGCCTCGGCGACGCCCACCGGTAAGAGGATAAGGCTGTCCAAGAGCCTCTCCGTCTTCTCGCGGTCCTGGTCTCTGACCATGCGGAGGATTTCGGAAACGGTCAGGACGGAGCAGGCCAGCGGTCCTTCGGCGGCCAGCGCCTGGAGCATGGCGATAGGCGTCGGCCGGTTCCGGAGGCACCAAATCAGGACATCGCTGTCCACCAGGTAGGCCGGTCTGATACTCAAGGGGCGCCGCCCTTCCGGTGACCGCCTCGTCCAGCGTCGTCACGACCGGCCTCTTCGTGCCTTTCAGCCTCCCGGCGAATCTTACGTAGATAGGTGTTCAGCCCTTCCACGGTATCGGCGGTAGCCACCTCCGGGTAGTCCTGGTCTTTCCACGCTCCAGCCGCCTCCCCTACCGCCTCGGCCTGCTTCTGCCGCAGTAGCTCGCGGCGGCTGGCCTCGATAATGAACTGGCTCCGGCCCCTGGGGCCCACGTGCTTGTCTATCTCGTCCAGCAGGTCCGCGGGCATGCGAATGGGTATCATCCTTCGGTCGGTCATGGCAGGCCACTCTCCTTGTATATATAGATTGTATATCAAAAAGCACCGTGCAGGTCAAGTCCCAATGGCGCGCAGTCGGGAAACTGAGATCCGCCCCCCTCTCGCCCAGACTCTGGGAAATGGAATCAGGCGGTGCACGCGCGGGTAATCTTTGCCTTAGCGGGCCATGTCACACCGCAAAAAGAACGTTGCCACCCGTTATTGACATTTCCTGACCAATTACCTAAACTGGTAGTTGGCAATGAGAACTTGCGAGTGCCAGACGGCTGAACGAAAGACAGAGAATAGAGAGAATAAACGCCCTAAAGAGGCGGAGGTGCAATATGCCGAAAGTAGTTGGTATCGACCTTGGAACCACGAACTCTGTGATTGCCGTAATGGAAGCCGGCGACCCGCACGTCATTGTGAACGCCGAAGGCAGTCGCCTGACCCCTTCCGTGGTCGGATTCACGAAAACCGGCGAGCGCCTGGTGGGCCAGCTGGCCCGGCGCCAGGCCGTCCTGAACCCGGAAAACACGGTCTTCTCCATCAAGCGCTTCATGGGACGCCGCTTTGACGAGGTGTCCGAGGAGCGCGCCCGCGTCCCCTATCATGTGAAGGCGGGCCGTAACAGTGAAGTCCGTGTGGATATCACGAACACCGGCAAGGACTACACGCCGGAAGAGATCTCTTCCATGATCCTTATGAAGATGAAAGTTGACGCCGAGAAATACCTGGGCGAACCCGTCACCAAGGCGGTCATCACCGTGCCCGCCTACTTCAACGACGCCCAGCGCCAGGCCACCAAGGACGCCGGCCGTATCGCCGGCCTGGAGGTCCTCCGCATCATCAATGAGCCGACGGCGGCGGCGCTGGCCTACGGCATGGATAAGAAGAAGAACGAGACCATCCTGGTATGGGACCTGGGCGGCGGCACCTTCGACGTGTCCGTCCTTGAGGTGGGCGAAGGCGTCTTCGAAGTGAAGTCCACCTCCGGCGACACCCACCTGGGTGGCGATGACTACGACGAGCGCATCGTGAACTACGTGGCCGAGAACTTCCAGCGCGAGCACGGCATCGACCTGCGGAAAGACCGCCAGGCGCTGCAGCGCCTCATCGAAGCGTCGGAGAAGGCGAAAACCGAGCTGTCCACGGTGGTGGAAACCACCATCAGCCTGCCCTTCATCACCGCCGACCAGAACGGGCCCAAGCACCTTGAGGTGCGGCTGACGCGCGCGAAGTTCGAGGAGATCACGAATGACCTGACGGAGCGCACCATCCGCCCCTTCCGGCAGGCGCTTTCCGACGCGAAACTCACCGCCGATAAGCTCGACGAAGTCATCCTGGTGGGCGGCGCCACGCGCATGCCCGTCATCCAGGAGCTGGTCCGGAAGCTGACCGGCGGCAAGGAACCGCACCGCGGCGTGAACCCCGACGAGGTGGTGGCGGTCGGCGCCGCCATCCAGGCCGGCGTACTGGCGGGCGAAGTGAAGGACATCGTCCTCCTTGACGTCACCCCGCTGACCCTGGGCGTGGAGACCCTGGGCGGCGTGATGACTAAGATGATCGAGAGGAACACCACCATCCCGACCCGGAAGAGCGAGGTCTACACCACGGCGGCCGACGGCCAGACCAGCGTGGAGATCCACATTCTCCAGGGCGAGCGCGAGTTTGCCCGCGATAACCGGACCCTTGGGCGGTTCCACCTGTCCGGCATCCCGGCGGCGCCACGCGGCGTGCCGCAGATCGAGGTCACTTTCGATATCGACGCCAACGGCATCTTGAACGTGACGGCGAAGGATACGGGCACGGGCAAAGAGCAGAAGATCACCATCACCGCATCGACCCAGCTCACTAAGGAAGAGGTCGACCGGATGGTGAAGGAGGCCGAGAAGAACGCGGCCGAGGATAAGAAGAAGAAGGAAGAGGTCGAGATCAAGAACAAGGCCGACAGCCTGATTTACTCGACCGAGAAGAACCTGAAGGAAGTCGAGGGCAAGATCGGGCCCGCGGAAAAGGCGGCCATCGAGGCGGCCCTTGGAAAGCTGAAGGACGCCGTTAAGGAAGAGAATGTTGAGCGCATGAAGTCCGCCATGGATGAGCTACAGCAGGCCTCCTATAAGATGGCGGAGGAGTTGTACAAGAAGAGCCAGGCCGGCGCTGGCGGCGCCGAAGCGGGTGCTGGGGCCGGAGCTGGGCCGGAAGCTGGCGGTCACGCCGGGCAGGCGGGCGGCGCCGGAGCCCCTGGAGCGGCGGGTAAGGCTGCGGCCGGCGGCGACGATGTCATCGACGCGGAGTTCAAGGCCAAGGACGACAAGGAACCCCGATAAGGTAGGTGACGACATTGTCGAGCGAAGAGAATAGGAACGAGGCCGGGACAGCCGGCACGGCAGGCGTGGCTCAGGAGGCCGCGGCTCCGGCGGGGACGGTCGCGGGGGGCGCCGCGGCGAGCGGCGGCCCGAGCACCGACGAGCTGGTGCAAGCCAAGGCGCAGGCCAGCGAGAACTGGAATAAGTACCTGCGGGCGCGCGCGGACCTGGAGAATTACCAGAAGCGGGTTCAGCGCGACCTGGCCGCCAGCATCCGTTACGGCAAAAAAGACCTGTTCAAGAGGCTGATCCTCTGTATTGATAATGTTGAGCGGGCCATCGCCGGGTGGAACACCTCGGGGGTCGACGCCAAGCAGGTGGAGGGTGTGGAGATCATCCACCGCCAGCTCTTGGCCGTCCTTGCCGCCGATGGCGTGGTCCCCATGGAGGTCGTCGGGAAACCCTTCGACCCCGCCCTCCACGACGCCGTGGTGGCCTGGGAGAACTCCGACGTTAAGGTGGAGACCGTTTCGGACGAACTAGAAAAGGGATACATGTATGAAGGCGAGGTCCTTCGCCCGGCCAAAGTCCGGGTGGCGAGACCGGCTTAGCCGGGACAGCCGCCCAGCCCGGCAGAGTCTGACCCAGGCCGGCGGCACTGACGAGGATTCGAAGGCCCGCCCGGGAACACGGCGGGCCTTTTTCCTAGTAAGCAACCGTGTAAGCAACCGTCCGCTGGCGGGCGGCGAAAACCGCCGGTCGCGGGTGGTGGCAGTACTGAGCCTTGGGGGAACGGTTATTGGAGTATAAGGACTATTACACCATACTCGGCGTGGCCAAGTCCGCCTCGGAGAAGGACATCAAGGCGGCCTATCGCAAGCTGGCCCGCAAGTATCACCCCGACCAGAACCCCGGGGACAAGTCCGCCGAGGAGAAGTTTAAGGAGATCAACGAGGCCTATCAGGTCCTCTCCGACCCGGCCAAGAAGGCGCGCTATGACCAGTTAGGGCCGGACGGCTGGCGGAACTTCGGCCGGGGGTCGGGCGCCGGTCCCGGTGGGGCTGGGTGGCCGGGGGCCGCGGGGTGGCCGGGCGGGTTTCCCGGCGGCGCGACCCGCGCCGGGGGAATTCCGGGCGGCGGCGTATGGACCACCTACACGACCTACGGTCCAGGCGGCCAGCGGGTGTCGTCTGCGGGGCCGGCCGTGGACTTCGGCGACTTCTCCGAGTTCTTCAAGACCATCTTCGGCGATTTGGGCGGCGCCCGATATGTGGAGAACCAGCGTGAAGCGGGTGGTCCCGGCGGGGCGGCCGGGCCCGGCGGAGCGGGTGGCGCGGTCGGGGCCAACCCCACCGGCCGGCGCGGTGGCATTTTTAACTTCGGCCGTCAGGCCGACGAGCGCGGCGAAGATATCGAACACGAACTGGCCATCCCCTTGGAGGAGGCCGTCTTCGGCGCCACCAAGGAACTGAACCTGCGCGTGGGGACGCGCGTGCGGCACCTGGAGGTGAAGATTCCGGCCGGGGTGCGCGACGGCACCAAGCTGCGCATCGCGGGCGAGGGCCACGCCGGTACGGGCAAGGGACAGCCGGGTGACTTGCTGCTTATCATCAAATTGCTCCCGCACCCCATTTTCGAGTTGCGCGGAGACGACCTGGTGATCGAGGTGCCCATTACGGTGTGGCTGGCCGCCCTTGGCGGGGAAATCGAAGTGCCCACCATCCGGGGCCGCGCCACCATGAAGATCCCAGCCGAGACTGAGGGCGGGCAGACCTTCCGCCTGCGCGGCCAGGGAATGCCGGGCATCCGGGGCGCGGCGGCCGGCGACCAGCTGGTACGCGTGCGTCTGGTCCTGCCCCAGAACCTGAACGATAAGGAGAAGGAGCTTTTCCGCCAACTGGCGGCGCTGCGGGGAGAGAAGCTATAGAAGGAGGGACGCAGTCGATGCCCTTTGATAAGTGGACCATAAAATCGCAGGAGGCTTTGGAGGCGGCGAGGAAGGCGGCCTCCGAGCGCCACCAGCAAAACCTTGATCCGCTGCACCTCTTGGTCGCCCTCCTGAAGCAGGAAGAGGGCATCGTCCGCCCGCTCATCGGAAAGGTGGGGGCGGACCCGCGCGCGGTGCAGAGCGACGCCGAGGCGGCCCTGGACAAGCTACCGCGGGTGCAGGGGTATACCCAGATCTACCTGTCGAATGAACTCAGCCAGGTCATCGAGGCGGCCGAGGAAGAGGCCGGCCGCTTGAAGGACGAGTACATCAGCACGGAGCACCTGCTGCTGGCCCTGACCGGGGAAGGCCCTGGTGCTGGTGGCAGACCCGGTGATGGCGGTGCGGGCGCAAGCGCGGGCGGAGTGGGCGCGGGCTCGTTTCCGACTGCCGCTCGTATTCTCCGCTCTCACGGCGTCACGCACAACAAGATTCTGAAGGCTCTGGCCGACGTGCGCGGCTCTCAGCGCGTCACCGACCCAAACCCTGAAGAGAAGTATCAGGCGCTCGCGAAATATGGGCGCGACCTCACCGAGCAGGCCCGCAAGGGTAAACTGGACCCGGTCATCGGCCGCGACGAGGAAATCCGCCGTGTGGTCCAAGTGTTGTCGCGTCGCACGAAGAACAACCCGGTCCTCATCGGCGAGCCGGGAGTCGGGAAGACGGCCATCGTCGAGGGGCTGGCGCGGCGCATCGCCGCCGGCGACGTCCCCGAGGGGTTGAAGAACAAGCGGGTTATCGCCCTTGATATCGGGTCGCTCATCGCCGGCTCGAAGTACCGTGGCGAGTTCGAGGACCGCCTGAAGGCTGTGCTCCGCGAGGTGGAGGAGAGCCAGGGCGCGGTCATCCTCTTCATCGACGAGCTGCACACGGTGGTGGGGGCGGGGGCAGCCGAAGGGGCCGTGGACGCGGCCAACATGTTGAAGCCGGCCCTGGCCCGCGGCGAATTGCGGTGTATCGGCGCCACCACCCTTGATGAATACCGGAAGCACATCGAGAAGGACGCGGCGCTGGAGCGGCGCTTCGCCCCGGTCTACATCGGCGAACCGTCGGTGGAGGACACCATCGCCATCCTGCGCGGCCTGAAGGAGCGGTACGAGGTGCATCACGGAGTGCG
The DNA here is from genome assembly GCA_021791495.1 of Bacillota bacterium. Taxonomy (GTDB): domain Bacteria; phylum Bacillota; class Sulfobacillia; order JAJYWN01; family JAJYWN01; genus JAJYWN01. The sequence continues at coordinate 219,089 of JAJYWN010000064.1, read as the reverse complement.
CATCAAGGACGCGGCCCTGGTGGCGGCGGCGGTACTGTCGAACCGCTACATCACCGGGCGATTCCTGCCCGACAAGGCCGTGGACCTGGTGGATGAGGCGGCGTCGCGGCTGCGCATCGAGATCGACAGCCTGCCGGCCGAGATCGACGAGGTTCAGCGGCGCACCATGCAACTAGAGATCGAGCGCCAGGCCTTGGGGAAGGAAACCGACAAGGCGTCGCGCGAGCGGCTGGCGACGCTGGAGAAGGAACTGGCCGGGCTGAAAGAGCAGATGGGCGGCATGCGGGCCCATTGGGACCAGGAGAAGGCCGCCATCGCCGCGATCCGGCAAGCCAAGGAGCGCATCGAGGAAGCGGCGCGCGAGGAGGAGGCGGCCGAGCGGCGCGGCGACCTGGGGCGGGCGGCGGAGCTGCGGTACGGCGTCATGCTGAGCCTGGAGAAGGAGATGGAGGCCCGGCGGCGGGCTCTGGACGAGCTGCAGAAGGACCGCCGCATGCTGCGCGAGGAGGTCGACGAGGAAGACATCGCCGAGGTGGTGGCGCGGTGGACCGGAATCCCGGTTTCGCGGCTGATGCAGGGCGAGGTGGAGAAGCTGGTCAAGATGGACGAGCAGCTACGGCGGCGTGTGGTGGGCCAGGACGAGGCCATCGCGGCGGTGGCCAACGCCGTGCGGCGGGCGCGGTCGGGCTTGAGCGATCCGAACCGTCCGATAGGGTCCTTCATCTTCCTCGGGCCGACCGGTGTCGGCAAGACCGAGCTGGCCCGGGCGCTGGCTGAGTTTCTTTTCGATGATGAGCGGGCCATGGTCCGCATCGATATGAGCGAGTACATGGAGCGGCACGCGGTGGCGCGGCTGATCGGGGCGCCGCCGGGATACGTGGGGTACGAGGAGGGCGGCCAACTGACCGAGGCCGTGCGGCGCCGGCCCTACGCGGTGCTGCTCTTCGACGAAATCGAGAAAGCTCACCCCGAGGTCTTCAACGTGCTGCTACAGCTCTTGGACGACGGGCGGCTAACGGATGGCCAGGGGAGGACCGTCGACTTTCGGAACACGGTGGTCATCATGACCTCTAACCTTGGCACGCGGTTCATGAGTGAGGAGGCGGGCGAGACCGGCCGCGGGATCGGCACACGCACGGCGTCCAGGGGCGACGACGATGACGGAGACGGTTCCGGTGGTGACGGTAGTGGAGTTGTCGGTGGCGGCGGTGTAGACAACCGCATGAAGGACCAGGTCATGGAGGCCTTGCGCGAACACTTCCGGCCGGAGTTCCTGAACCGTATCGACGAAATCGTCATCTTCAACCGCCTGAGCCGCGAGGACATCAAGCACATCGTCGACATCCAACTGGCGCGGCTTCAAAAGCGGCTGGCCGAACGTCGCATCACCCTTAAAGTCACCGACGCCGCCAAGGACCTGCTGGCCGACCACGGCTTCGACCCGGTCTACGGCGCCCGCCCGCTGAAGCGGGCCATCCAGCGCGAGATTGAGAACCCGCTGGCCATGGCGATCCTGGAAGGGCGCTTCCCAGAGGGGAGTACGGTCAGGGTCGTGGTGCGAAACGGAGAGTTTGGCTTCTCATCTCCTGACCTTGAATAGGCAGCGCTGCGTTCTGCCTATCTGGGCAGGGTAAAGTCATCCCGGGCGAACGGGTGGTCGACCGCGACGGTCCTGAAGTCGGCTTCTAAGACGTCTCCTTCGAGGCCAAGTGCGGTGACCACCAGAGTCTTGCCGGTGTTCTCTTCCAGTTTCACACCGAGATAAAGAATGTCTGGTTGAACACCTGACCCCACCGCCACTCCGATGATGCCGGGAGCGAGAGTGGGGTGTCGGAAGGCCGCGAACACTTCTGAGCTTATGGGGTCGTGGTAGATTCCTTCCGTGGCAAAGAACCTGCGGGCGGGGAGAGAAAAACAACGAGTCGGCGCGGCTCCTGAACCGCTCCTGTTCTCAGGCACAAAGAAGTACAACTCCCCCTGGTAGCCTTGCTCGTAATCGAAAGCGTCCGGCTTCGTTGGGGTGGCGGCCTGGAGCAAACGCAACACCGTGGCCAATGGGGGCATGGAGACGAAACGGGACTGCCGGTGCAGGTAGAAGACCGATGAAGCCTTGGCTATCCCTGTTTGCCGCATACAGGTTACCGCTGCGCTCCAGGTGTTTCCCAGGAAAGGCGCTATCGGACTGGCTCCCATCACTGCCCGACCAATGGAGGGAGTCGTAGCCCGGCAGCCTGCTAGGGATAACACGGAAAGCCCAATGAGGAGGCAAAGCGCGGTAAGCACCAGAACAGACTTCCTCGGTGTTCGTCCCATACGGTGCCCTCCTTCTCTATCCGAATGTCACCTGAAGGTGATCAGGAAAGCACCCGGGGAGGCTGGCGGGTAGCCCTTCTTTTCGCCGTTCCTGGCCACGTTATAGCTCTGCACGCCGGTCAGACTGATGGACGCTTTGACGCCATCGGCCGAAGACGAGATGGTCACGGTCTTGACTTTGGCCGAGGCGTCGACCGGATCGAGACGAAAGACCTGGCCACTGACTATGCCAGAAGATAGGGTGACGTCGGCAAAGGTGACGTCCACGGTCATGGTCTTCTCATCATAGTCGACCTTGGTCACGGGAAAACGCCACCCTCCCGCTGCGATAGTGCCGGCCTTAGGAGGGAGTTCGAAACCCACCATGTCGGGGCCAAGGTGAACGGCCGACAACACCTGAATCCACCCCTTGCATCCAAGGGTCACTTCCTGGGTCAAAGGGAGGAAAACGGGATCGCCCCCTACTGTGTAGCCAATCTGCGGGTCGTACACAAGGCAATATGGAAACCGTAGCTCGGCATTGGGCGATTTCGTGCTTCGAAAAACGAGGTTCTCCCCCTCTGCCCGGACGAAGTCCGTGTCACGAGCCTCAGCAACCAGTTTCACAGTGGGTGCCCCTTTGACCCACAGCGCGTATAGTCCATCCTTCGAGTCACTTCGGAGGAGCCAGCGCCCTCCCCCCAGATCCCACTCACCCGACAGCGCTTCCTTGGCAAGATCCGGGGCGCCGGCAAAACCCGACTGACCTGGTTCGCTTATGTCCGCCGCCAGCAAGGTTATTGGGCTGGACGGGACTGGTGGGGCCGTCGCGGTCGAAGCGGAAGGCGTTGGCGGCAAAGTGACCCCGCCCGACACGGCCTCTGGGTCGTGCTTCGGTTCGCCTCCTGAGCAACCCATCATGCTCACCGCGAGCAGAACCAGAATGCCGAGGCCAAGCAGGCGCCCGTAGCCGGAGCCAAGTCTAAGTGGAGATTGCACGGGGGGATGGGAGCGGGACCGGGACCGGGTCATGGGGCTGGGCCTTCTGGTCATGACCGGGACCTCCTTTTCCTCTATTCCGTAGACGCTGCCGCCCGCTCCCCCGTTCCGAAGGTTTTTCGGATTTCCACTGTAGGTATTCGAACCAAGCCGTCATGGCCCCTTGCAAGCGTTCCCACGCTCAGGGAAAGGCCAGCGTGAAGAGGTAATCGTCGGCGTCTGGAACTGGTTCCGGCGGATAAAACCACCTTATCAGGTCAAAACTATTTCCCGGCGGGAAGTCGGGCCCCCGTTTTCGACGGCGGGGGCCTATCAATTGCCCGGGGAGTGCACTTGATGACGCTAGGCCAGTGGTTTTACATCGCCGCGATCGTCATTTACGTATTCTTCTTCCTTCTCTTCACCCGCTTCTATTTCTGGAAGCGCTACGCCGACCGGATGTACTGGAACCGGCGGCCGCACCTCTCGATGAGCCTGCTCCGCCGGATGGCCCGCGCCCAGGCCCGTGCGCGGGCAACGGCGACCTCCACCTCGATGGAGATTGCCGAGGGCGTTGGCGCGAGAGCGGGTACCGAAGGCAGAACCTCCGGTACCGAAGGCGCCGAGGAATCCGGCCAGCTCCCCTTCTTCTCCGTCCTAGTCCCGGCCCGTAACGAAGCCGACGTTATCGAGCGAACCATTGACCATATGGCCCAGCTTGACTACCCGCCCGACCGCTTCGAAGTGATCATTGCCACCGACGAGAAAGAAGTTCACGCCCGCCAGGCTGCCGCCGCGGTGGCGGTGGAATTCGCCCACGCCTTCATTGATGAGTCTCGCTCGCGTCTGGGCGAGACCTCTCTGCGGCGGCCGCGGGTTGGGGCGAGCGGTGGACTTGACTTGTCTTTCCTGAACAACCTGAGGAAGCCGACGCTGCCCGCCCAACTTCGCCCAAAAGCCGGAAGCGAGACCGAGCGTTTGGTCGTCGGGCAGTTGGTCGACATCGGCCTGAAAGAAGGCCTCCTTGCCGGAAACCCCTGCCTCGAAGGCCTGCCGCCTTCGAAAATCCGCCTCCTGGCCGACTACCGACAATTCGCCGTCCTCCTTGAAATTGCCCTGAAGCTGGTGGAGGGAAAAGGTCACATCCACATGGGCCGGACGCTTCGCCTCATCCGCCGCGCCCGCCCCGACCTGGACCCAGAGGAGGCCCGCCAGGCCTACCCCGTCTACCTCAGTCTGGCGATCCCCGTCGTCGCCGCCCATTGGAGCCTGCGCAGCGAGAACCGCCGTCGCCTTGTCGACCGAATGGTCGAGCGTACGGCCCACGCCCACCACGGCGTCACCAAGAAGATCCTGGCGTCGATGACTGAGGTCATCTGTCTTCGCATCCTCCGGCGCCTGGACCTGATGCGCGAGAACGGGCGGCTGCCCGGCAGTCTGGTCCAGACCTACCGTCGCTGCTTTCCTACCACTCAAGACATCGTGGAGCGGAAGGTCAAGGAGTTCTCCGCCACCGCTGACAAGCCCACACTGAAACACTGTGTGGTCCCCTACGACTTCGACGGTGACTACGGTGGGGCGTGCACCGGGCGGTCGGTGCCGTCGACCAAGGGACGGGCCTTGAACTACGCCCTGTCCCACGGCTTCGTGGACGATCGGACGGTGATGTGCGGCTTCTACGACGCCGAAAGCCGCCCCGACCTGAAAGTCTTGCAGTACATCGCCTACCGCCGTCTCCGGGACGGCGACAAGATCCAGCTCTTTCAGGGCCCCATTTTCCAGGTCCGGAATTTCTACGAGATGGGCCCCTTCTGCAAGATCGCCTGCGTCTATCAGGCCCTGGCCCACGACTGGTACCTGCCGGTCTTGTTCCGGCGGCTGCCTTTCGTCGGAGGGACGAACCTTTTCGCCAGCCGTGACCTGCTCGCCCGGGTGAAAGGGTATGACCACCATTCCCTGACGGAGGATCTGGAACTGGGGACCCGCACCTGGCTGGAGTGCGGGGCCTGGCCGGAGTACCTGCCCTATGCCTCCACCGAGCAGACGCCGCCCACCTTCAAGGCTTTTTTCCGGCAGCGCCTGCGCTGGGGGACGGGGCACTTGCAGACTATCGAGAAGGTCCGGAATTCCAGCCATCCGCCGGAGAAGAAGCGCTCCCTGATCTATAACCTCAAGGTGCGCGGCCAGTACGAATGGGTCCTCTACCAGGGTGCCACCTTGGTCCCACCGGTCGTCTTGACTCTCTGGTACACCGGAAACCTGGACCCCAGCATCCTCCCGGAATGGGTGAGGTGGGGCCTGAACTTCATGAGCCTGGTCTACTTCGCCTTCACCATCTATGCCTATTACCGGTACCGCAAGTTCTTCGACCGCTTCAACGAGCCATTCACCTACCTGGGGCGGCTGGGCGTGTTCCTGCAGCTCTTCTTCCTGCCTTTGGCGGCCTTCTTCTTCCCGGTGCCCTACACCAGCGCCCTGGTGCTAAAGACCCTGGGCCGGCAGCCGAAGATGTGGCTGAAGACACCGCGGACCAGGGAGTTCTAAGGGACCAACCGAGATCGGTCGCGCGGGAATAGCGTGGCTTCGCGGATATTCCCCAGCCCCAGCAATTTCGCCGTCAATCGTTCCAGCCCGATGGCCAGGCCGCCGTGGGGCGGCATGCCGTAGCGGAAGATCTCCGTGTAGAAGGCGAAGTCGGCCGGGTCCAGCCCCGCCGACGCCAGGCTGGCCTCCAGCGCCGCCGCCTCGTGGATCCTTTGCCCGCCCGTGGTGATCTCCGTTCCCCGGAAGATGAGGTCGAAGCTCTTCGTAAGCTCCGGCTTTTCCGGGTCACGGTAGGCATAAGGCGGGCGACTGGCCGCCGGCCACCGGGTGATGAAGACGAAATCGCTCCCCGCCTCGCACAAGGCCCACTGGGCCAGCAGCCGCTCGCCCTCGGGGGCGAGGTTGCCGGACGGGCTGGCCTTTCCAAACTCCTTCTTCAAGACCTCGTGGGCCTGCGCCATGGTGAGCCGTGGGAACGTGCCGGCCGCCGTTCCTGCTCCGCCAGGCAGCTTCGGCAGCTCCGCCTTCAGCAGCACAAAGTCCGCGGCGTGCCGCCGCTCCAACTCCGCCGCCAGCGCCGCCAGGAACTCCTCCTCCAGCCGCATCACGTCCTCCTCGGACGCGATGAACCCCATCTCAAGGTCGAGGCTGATGAACTCATTGGTGTGGCGCGAGGTGTCGTGCTCCTCGGCGCGGTAGGCCGCCGCCACCTCGAACACCCGCTCCAGGCCCGCGCCCACCAGCATCTGCTTGTAGAACTGCGGGCTTTGGGCCAGGTAGGCCCGCCGCCCGAAGTAGTCGACCGGAAACAGGGCCGCGCCACCCTCGGCCCCCGCCGCCACGATCTTCGGCGTGTGGACCTCGGTGAAACCGCGTGACTCAAGGAAAGAGCGGAAGACCCGCCCCACGGTGGCCTGGACGCGAAAAGCGGCCGCCACGGCCGTATTCCGCAGCGACAAGGGCCGGTGGTCCAGCACCAGATCGAGCCCGGCATCCACCACCGGTTTGGCGACCTCGAAAGGAAGGTTGGGGTCGGCGGCGGCGATGACCTTGAACTCCTCGACCACCACTTCATACCCGCTCGGCGCCCGCTTCTCCGCGCGCACCACACCGACAAGGCTGACGGCGCTTTCCAAGGGTGAACCGCTGAGCCCACCGTTGGGTTTCTCCCACACCGCCTGCACCGAGCCACTGTAGTCCTGAACCACCAGGAAGGCCAGTTCACCAAGAAGACGGACCCGGTGAAGCCAGCCCTCGACCCGCACCCGGCGCCCTTCGTGCCGGCCTACCTCGGCAACTGCCACACGCTCCAACTGGGACATACACCGCAGACCTCCAAATACAAAAACCCCCCTCGTTTTTAAGGGACGAGGGGGGTCTCGCGGTGCCACCCTTATTCGCCCACCTATGTCGCATCCGATCAGGTGGACCTCGGAAGGCCCTGTAACGTGGGCCGGTCGCGATCCTTCCGGGGCGTCATTCAACCGGATTGGCCGCCGGGATTCCACCGCCCCCGGCTCTCTTTTCGACCAACGGCCCGGCTTACTTTTCCCATCATCAGGCCTGAAAGAACGATATTCGTCTCTGCCACTGGCGGAGACGCGTTTGGTTGGCTCTATTCTAAGCGGGCCCCAAGTCCGTGTCAATCAGCATTTGCCCCGCATGGTCTCGGAAAGGCGCAGCTACCAAGAACGTCGTCACCGGGACACAATAAGCCCAGGAATACGCGGCGCAGCGCGGCATCGCTGCGCCGCGGGGCGAGGCGACGAAATGTCGGAAGATGAACGGGGATCTGAAAAGGCAGTTGAAGACAAGAAAGAGGGTGTGGTGCCGTGGCGGGCTGAGACCCGGGCCGAGGCCAAGGCGCGGACGCGGCGTGGCCACTGGTTTGGCTTGAATTCTAATGCTGGGGCTGGCTCGGGAGCTGGCTCGGGGTCCGGTTCGGGGTGGCGCCGGCGCTACCGCCGTTCCCTCGTCCTGCTGCCCTTTATCGCTGTGGGTCTGCTTTTTGCCTTCATGGCCTTAATCTATGTCACGCCCCTGCCGGCACCGACCATGCCCGTGCCCACCACTCTCTACGACACCAACAACTCCGTGGTGGCCAGCCTTTCGACAACTAACCGCATCGACGTGCCCCTGGCCGACATGTCCGACTGGATCAAGAAGGCCATCGTCGCCATTGAGGACGTCCGCTTCTACCAGCACCGCGGTATCGACTTCATCGGTCTGGCCCGCGCCGCCGTGAAGGACATCGAGGCCGGTCAGATCGTAGAGGGCGGCAGCACCATCACCCAGCAGCTGGCCCGCACCATGTTCCTCACCCAGCAGCGGACCTTCACCCGGAAGTTCTGGGAAGCCCTCCTCACCTTCAAGCTGGAAATGAAGTACACGAAGCCCGAGATACTTGAAATGTATCTTAACCAGGTGTATTTCGGCAGTGGGAATTACGGCGTCGAGGCCGCCGCCCGGAATTACTTCGGCAAACATGCGAAGGACCTGACTCTCCCCGAGTCCGCCATGATCGCCGGCCTGACCCGCAGCCCCGAGTACTACAGCCCTTTCAACAGCGCCGACCGGGCCCGCGCCCGCCGGGACTACGTCCTCAGCCGCATGGCCGAGTTGAAGCAGGTCACCGACGCCGAGGCCCGCGACGCCCGTGCGACACCCTTGGGCGTGACCGGTCCGGGGTTCGGCGCCGGAACGGTCCAGTATTTCGTGCAATACGTCCTGTCCGAGATCAGCGGCCGCCATCCCGACGTGGCGCGCGACATCTACGCGGGCGGCTATCGCGTCTACACCACCCTTGACGGCAATATGCAGGACGCCGCCGAGCGGTCCTTCACGGCCAACATTGGCGCCGGCACGAAGGACGACCAGGGGGTGACTCAGCCCCAGGGCGCCTTGGTGGCCGTGGACCCCCGAAACGGTCACATCAAGGCGATGGTCGGCGGTCGCGATTACCGCGAAAGTCAATTCAACCGCGCCTACCAGGCCTTTCGCCAGCCGGGTTCCACCTTCAAGCCCTTTCTCTACTCGGCCGCCATCGAGGCCGGCTACACCGCGGCGTCGACCCAGTTCTGTGGCCCCGTGTCCTTCCCGGGCTCGGGTGGGGCGCCCTACCAGCCGAAGGACTACGGCAACGAGCCTTACCATTACCAGAACATGACCATGCGCCGCGGCGTCACCATCTCCGATAACGTCACGGCGGTGAAATGGGGCAGTGTCGTCGGCCCCAACCGTATCGTCCAGTACGCGCACGCCATGGGGGTCACGACTCCCATCGAGTCAAACCTTTCCATCGCGCTGGGTTCCGCCGCGGTGACACCCTTGGAGATGGCGTCCGGCTTCGCCACCTTGGCTAACATGGGCGTTCATTCCGAGCCGATGTCCGTGATACGGGTGGAGGACCACTACGGAGCGGTGATGGAGGATAACCGGCCCCAACAGTACCACGCCATTGACGAAAAGACGGCCTTCATCATGACCAGCCTGTTGCGCAGCGTCATGGATGACCCGACGGGGACGGGGTCGCTCCTCACCCCCACCGTCGGGCGACCTGTGGCGGGGAAGACCGGCACTACCGACGAGTACAGGGACGCTTGGTTCGTGGGGTTCACACCGGACCTGGTATCCGCCGTCTACGTGGGGTTCGACGACCCGGCTACGCCGGTGAACCAAGTCGGCGGACGCCTGGCCGGCCCCATCTGGGCCCAGTTTATGCACGACGCCCTCGACGGCCGGCCCCCACTGGATTTCGCGCGACCGCAGGGTATCGTCGACGTGGTCATCTGCAAGGAGACGGGCCTGCTACCCAACCCCACCTGCCCGACCATCACCGAGGTCTTCGTGGCCGGAAGTCAGCCCACGACGGTGGACCCCACCAATCATCTGACCGGGGCCCCGGGCCAGACGCCTGGAACTCCAGGCACACCCGCTCCCACCCCCGCCCCGACGCCGAGCGCGCCGGGACAACCGCGCCTGCGACTACCCTTCACGTGGCCTTTCTAAGGATCTCGCGGCGGGCGCGCCGTCGCTGACGCCCTTCGGCCAGAACCATCCAGATGATGCCGGTCAGCCCCAAAGCGCCCCCCAGATAGGTTCCGGGTGGAGGCGCCTCGTGGATGATGAGCCAGCCGAGCAGAATGCCGCCGGTTATTTCTTGCGTGGAGATGAGGTTGACGTAGGTGGCCTGGCCGTAGCGTAGAGCGTTATTGAAGAGGGTGTGGCCAAAGGCGGTGGGCAGTAGCCCCATCAGTAGGGCCGCCCCCAGGGACCGCCCCACCGGCGCTTTCATGCCCCCCATAAGCAGGGCGACGGGGACCAGGAACAGACCTGCCAGCATGTACACCCAGAAGGCGTAGGTCAAGACATGCACCGTCTGCCTTTCGCGCCGGCCGGCTAGGGAGTAGAGGGCGTAGCAGAGGCCGGCCGCCAGGGCCAGCCCGTCACCCAACAGTGTCCGTGAGGTCATCTCCGGCGAAAACCGGGTCAACACCAGTACCCCGACCATGGCCAGCGCCATGCCGGGATAGGTCGCGGGCAAAGGAGCTTCCTTCAGCAGCCACGGGCTGAGAAAGGCGCTGAACAGCGGGGACATATCGACCAAGAGCAGGGCGTGGGCGATGCTGGTGAAGGAGAAAGACCAGATATAGAGCAGAAAGTGCAAGCCCAAGATGAACCCGTAGACCAGGAAACGGCGTCGAACGGCGGGCTGGACCGCCAGGGAGCGGCCGGTGGCCAAGGCCGCGGCGGCCACGAGGACGGCCCCGCTCAACAGGCGTATTGCTCCGATTTCGGCTGGCGGCAAGTCGCCCGCGATCTTTATGAGCACGCCCGAAGTGGCGAAGAAGAGGCTGGCGAGAAAGGCGAAAAGGTAAGCCATGGAGCCATGGTTTTCTGGCCCGCCCGCGCATTGTCCTGCATGAAGAAGGGGGCCGGTCGCCCGGCCCCCCTCTGGGGTCTGTCGCAGGGCCGCCACCTACGGGTGGCGCCCCGGTTCTTCCTACTACTTTCCCTAGTTAGGGCAACATGCCATCAGCCTTGTTCAGGTTATCCAGGCTGAGTTTCAGCATGGCGTCCACGTACCAGGGGTTATGCATGCCCTTGGACTTGTCGGCCTCGACGAAGCTGTGGTTCGTGAAAGCAGCGTTGTAGAGGTCGGTGACCTCGGTGACGTCGGTCCCGGCCGCCTTGGCGGCATCGATCTTCGCCTTCACCTTGGTCAGAAGGTCGGCGATCTGGGTCATCTGGGCTTCAACCGAAGCCTCGCGGCCTTCGATCTCTTCCTTCGTCATCTCGCCGTGGCACTTCTTGCAGCTGTCGGCCTGATAGGCTTTGCCGTGGCTGGTCAGGGTAACCTCAGGTGTCCCGACCTTGAAGAAGTGGTTCCCGTCGACCATGTGGCAATCGACGCAGTTGATCTCCTTCTTCGAAGGCATGTTCGGGATGCCGATGGCACCGCGACCTTCCCACATTTCCTTCTGCGGATGGTGGACTTCGCCGCCAGGTGTCCAGGAGGTCGCCGTCGCAGCCAGTCTACCGGTGTGGCACTGGGTGCAGATTTCTGTCTCGCCCTTGCGGAGCTGAGCATCGTTCGTGTACTTGTGCGGGTCGTGGCAGACTACGCAGGTGATACCGATGCGGTCGTTCTTCAGCTCGGGCTTGGTCTGGAAGTCGGCCCAGGTCGGCGTGGTGGTCTTACCGTCGGCCTTAGCCACCATGACCGTGGCGCTGTGGCACCCCAAGCAGTTTGTGCCATAGTGGTCAGAGGTCGCGCTCTTGTCCGCGAAGACCGTGTAGTGCTTCATGGACGTGAGCTGGCCGACCTGACGGTCGCCACCGTGGCAGGCTGAGCAGGAGTCCACGTCCACGCTGGCCTTGATGGTGTCGGCGCCGCCGCCCGCCAGGACGTGGCGCTTGCCGCCGCCGTGGCAGGACTCGCAAGCGATCCCTACCTCACTGAAGGTCTTGGTGGTGGCATCGTAGCCGGTGGTGTGGCAGCTTCCGCAACCGGTCAGCCAGTTGGACGGCTTGGCGTCGTTCCAGGTCCGAGTCTCGTTGTTCCAGGTCTTGGTCATGTACATGTAGTTACTGTCCACGAACCTCTGACCCTGGGCGATGACGTACTTGACGTCCTTGAGCTGGAACGCGGTGTTGGTGGCGAAGTTCGCCGTGTTCCACAGCGTCGGGCTCTTGGCGTCCTGGACCATGGTGGCGTGCTTGGTGCCCTTCCAGTTCAGGTAGACGTCGGCGTGGCAGGTCTTGCAGGTCTCCGAGCCCACGTAGGCGGAAGCCATGGTGAGCGGCGCACCCGCGACGGGATGGGTGTATAGGCGGGCGATCATCGCCGCCAGTTCGCCACGGGTCACGGGGGCGGAGACGTTTGCGTTACCGACGCTGTCGCCTTTGACGATACCGGCTTGAGAGGCCAGAGCCACGTAGGTGGCCTGGGCCGCGGTCAGGGTGCCGGCGTCCTTGAAGGCCGCCAGCGCCTTAGCCTGTTCGTCCACGGTCAAGGTCTTCTTAGCCAGGCCCACGCCCCGGACTAGGCCCTCGATCACGGCGCCCCGGTCGGCGTTGGCGTTCGGGCCGAAGGTATCGGCCCCTACCGTCATTACCGTGCCGGCTACTCCGTGAACCGCTCCGTAATACCAATCGGTGGTCTTGACATCGCTGAACCAGGAGACTTGCGGCTTCAGCTCTTTCAGACCGAAGGTCCTCAGGAGAATGGTCGCCAGTTCAGCCTTGGTGACGTTCTTGTCCACGCCGAACGAGTTGTCATCGTACCCCTTAACAATGTTGAGGGAGGCGACGAGCAACGCATCATCCTTCGCCCAGCTGTCTTCCAAGTCCCAGAACTTCTTGGTCTTGTCATAGACCTTGGCCGGCGGAGGCGGTGGAGGAGGAGGCGTCACCACAGGCGGAGTCGTCGTGGTCGGCGGTGTCGTAGTAGTCGGCGGAGGCGCCGGTGGCGTGGCCCCGGGAGGCGGGGCGGCCTTAAAGTCCTTGCCCGCGGCGACCCAGGCCTGACCATAGGAGTTCAGCCCGAAGCTCGACGTGTGACACGTGTTGCATGAGGCCGAATAACCAGGGTAGGCTGCCGTCAAGCTGGCCACATATTCGGCCTTGGCATACACCTCTCCGGATGGTAGTGCCATGAGAACGCCGAACACGAGGAGTGCTACGATTCCTACTCCAATCATGGATCTTTTCACTTCATTTCCCTCCTTTCTTTGTTGTTAATTGTGCCGGTGGGCACAAACCTCTGCCATTTCTCCATACTTTCCAGTCACCCGTCCCTTCCCTGGGGCGCAAGGTCCGGACACCACTCCCGATCCTCTGGTCGCTTTTCTCCGGGCGTCCCGTTGTTCGCCCTGCGTCCAGCCGGCTTTGGGGCATGGCCTCCGGTCTCAGTTGAAAGACCAATTGGATTGTGCTCATTATCACTGATACGCGCTAATTCCCCGGAGAGTACACCTTTTCCTTCTGAAATCCTGGGACATTTGCGAAAATGTCACGGGACATTTGTCCTTCACGGCTGCAGGAAAGAAAACCCCGCAGCTATCGGCGGGGTCGAGGGGGCGCGACAGGGACTCGCGGACGGCAAAAAGCGGCGCCCCGGGACGATGTTCCCGGGGCGCGGTACTCTACGTTCGATGCGGTTTTGGGCTAGGTGTTAGGTGGATCGGGCCGGACGGTTAGGTGCTGCTCTTAGCCTCCAAGGTCACGGTGATGGTCAACTGCGTGTCGCCGCGCTTGACGGTGACCTTTACCTTGTCACCGGGTCGGTGCTGAGCCAGGATGGCCTGGAGCCTGGCAAACGTATCGATGTTCTGACCGTCTACCTGAAGGAGGATATCGTTATCCTTGATACCGGCCTTGATCGCAGGTCCGCCCGGCACCGCCTGGACGATCAAGAGCCCGTGGTCGAGCTGCACTCCGTACTGGGCCGCCGAATCGGCTTCGGCCACTGAGACGCCCAGCCAGGGCCGGACGATCTTGCCCTTCTGCATCAGCTCATTGATGATACTCTTAGCCGTATTGATGGGGATGGCGAACCCAAGGCCTTCGACGCCGGTCGCCTGCACTTTGGCGCTGGTGATGCCGACCACCTGTCCGGCGCCATTGACCAGCGGGCCGCCGCTGTTACCGGGGTTGATGCTGGCGTCCGTCTGGATGACCTTGTAGTTCAGCTCTCCCCCGAGGTCCTCGACGGAGCGGTTCACGGCGCTGACGACGCCCACAGTCACGGTGTGGTCGAGGCCAAGGGGGTTGCCGATGACGATGGCCAGTTCGCCCACCTGAAGCTTATCGGAATCGCCGAGGACCACCGGACTGAGACCGGTCTTGTTCACCTTAAGAACGGCGATGTCCATGACGGAGTCCTGCCCCACGATATCGGCGGGGATGGCCTTCTGGTCCGCCAGACTGACTTCCACGCGCGTGGCGCCGTCGACGACGTGCTGGTTCGTGACGATGTATCCGGAAGCGTCAATGACGAAGCCCGACCCGCTGCCCAGCTCCACTTCCCGGCTGGAGCGGCCGTAGAAACTCCGCGCCATGCCGTAGCTGGTGACCTTCACCACCGACGGCCCGACCTTCTGGGCGACGTTCACGACTGTGCCGGAACTGCCTTCAAGGAGCGAGGGATACGAGGTGTTCACCAAGGTCGTGCCGGTCGAGGTATTGGTCAGACCCAAGGAAGGGGCGGGGCTGCGCCAGTGCGGCAAGGCGGCGGCCAGGGATGGGGCGTTCACTAAGATGGTACCGGTGACGAGACCGCCCAGCATGGCGCTGATCAAGGCCACGGCGATGATGGCCGCCAGACCGGGTTTCCGCGGACCGGACACCCGCAGGCCTGGTATTCTCCACTTTCTTTCGCGCGCCCGTCGCGGCGTGTGTTCGACTTCCGGCTGCGGCCAGTCTGGAATGACCTCCGCTACAGTCTCAGTCTCCGTCTTAGTCTCAGTCTCAGTCTCAGTCTGCAAACCCGGCGTTTCCGCGGCACCCGTTGTTTCCGGTTCCGGGGTCTTCGGCTGCGGTGTTTCCGCCATGCCGGGAGCTTCCGGCTCTTGCGGCCCTTGACTATCGTTCACGTCCGGTCCCTCCTGTAAAGGATCCTCCGCTTTTTGCCGATAGCAAGGGGGCGAAAGTCTAGGACTTTGCCCCCCGCCCTGGCTGTGCTTAGTTTAACGCCGATGATTGAACAAACTGTGAAAGAAGTTCAAACTTCGTGCGAGTGGCTGCTTCCTTCACCGGTCGCCCGCAGGCGCGCGATGGCCCGTTGTAACGAAGCCTCCGCCCTGGTCACGTCCACGCCGGCGGCCTTTTCCTTCAGGCGGCGCCGCGCCCGTTCGGCCGAAGCCCGGGCCCGGGTCACGTCGATCTCCTCGGCGCGCTCGGCCGTATCGGCCAACACGGTGACCCGGTTGTCCGATACCTCGGCGAAACCGCCCGACACGGCGATCCGGCGATAGCTTCCGGCCGCCTTGTACTTCAGCACTCCGGCCTTCAGCGCCGACACCATGGGAGCGTGGTCCGGGAGAACACCCAGGTACCCCTGACTTCCGGGGAGCACCAGCGCGTCGATGGTGTCCTTGAAGACGACCCGTTCGGGTGTCACTACTTCTATCGTCATGTGCTTGTCAGACATTTAGGTGATACCTCTACTTCTGGGCCAGCAGTTTCTTGCCCTTCTCCACGGCTTCGTCGATGGTGCCCACCATGTAGAAGGCCTGCTCGGGCAGTTCGTCGTGCTTTCCTGACAGGATCTCGGCGAAGCCGCGGACCGTGTCCTTCACGGGAACGTATGAGCCCGGGATGTTCGTGAAGACGGTGGCCACGAACATGGGCTGGGTCAGGAAACGCTGGACTTTCCGGGCCCGGCTCACCGTTAGTTTCTGTTCGTCGGAGAGCTCGTCCATGCCCAGGATGGCGATGATGTCCTGTAGTTCCTTGTAAGCCTGGAGGACGTTCTGGACGCCGCGGGCCACGTCGTAATGCTCCTGCCCGACGACACCCGGTTCGAGGATGCGGGAGAAGGACTCCAAGGGGTCCACGGCCGGGAACAGCGCCATCGAGAACAGGGCGCGCGACAAGGAGATGGACGCGTCCAAGTGACCGAAGGTCGTAGCCGGGGCCGGGTCGGTGGGGTCGTCGGCCGGAACGTAGATGGCCTGGACCGAGGTGACCGAGCCTTTCTTCGTGGACGTGATGCGCTCCTGAAGGTTGCCCATTTCGGTGGCCAGGGTCGGCTGGTAGCCCACGGCGGACGGCATGCGCCCCAGCAGGGCCGACACTTCCGAACCGGCCTGGGTGAAACGGAAGATGTTATCGATGAACAGGAGCAAGTCCTGCCCTTCCTGGTCGCGGAAGTACTCGGCCATGGTCAAACCGGACAGGGCCACGCGCAAGCGGGCTCCCGGCGGTTCATTCATCTGTCCGAAGACCATGGCCACCTTATCGAAGACTCCGGCTTCCTGCATTTCGTGCCACAACTCGTTGCCTTCGCGGGTACGTTCGCCAACGCCGCAGAAGACCGAGAAGCCACCGTGCTGGTAAGCGACGTTATGAATGAGTTCGGTCAAGACGATGGTCTTTCCCAGACCGGCCCCGCCGAAGAGGCCGATCTTGCCGCCGCGGGCGAAGGGGGTCAAGAGGTCAATGACCTTCAGACCGGTCTCCAGCGGCTTGGTGGCCGTCTCCAGTTCGAGGAAGGCGGGCGCCGGACGGTGGATGGGCAACGTCTCTTTCGCCTGCACCGGGCCGGCTTCGTCGATGGGCTGGCCCAGGACGTTGAAGATCCGGCCCAGGACGCCGCGGCCCACCGGGACGCTGATGGGGTGACCGGTATCGACTACTTTCATTCCGCGGACCAGGCCGTCGGTGGAGGACATAGCCACGCAGCGGACGACGTTGTTACCCAGGTGCTGGGCGACCTCGAGGGTGAGGTCGATGTCCTTGGGCCCGTCGTATCCTGGTTCCTGTTCGGCGCCTTTGACGGTCAGGGCGTTGAAAACGTCGGGAAGCTGCCCGGACTCGAACTCCACGTCCACGACAGCACTGATGACTTGAAGTACCTTGCCGGTGTTCATGGAACGACCTCCTATTTGCTGAGCGCTTCAGCGCCACCCACAAGCTCAGCGATCTCGCGTGTAATCGTCGCCTGGCGGACCCGGTTCATGGCCAGCGTATATTGCTCGCCCAGCTCCTTGGCGTTATCGGTCGCCGTGCCCATGGCCGTCATCCGGGCTCCCTGCTCGGAAGCCTTGGCTTCCAGGAGGGCCCGATAGACCTGGATTTCGACGTACTTGGGGACCAGAGTCGACAGGACGTCGGCCGCTGAAGGCTCATAGATGTGCTCGGGCACTCCCGCCGCCGTGGTGCCGGTATGTTCCGGTGGCGTCACCGGAAGGACTTTCATGGCGGCCGGACGCTGCTGCATGGCGTTGATGAACTCGCTGTAGACGACCCAGACCTCGTCCACCTCACCCTTGACGAAAAAGTCCGCCAAGGCGCGGGCGATGCCGCGGGCCTGCGCGAAGGAGATCTCCTCCCCCATGCCCACGTACTCGCGGAGAATCCTATGGTTGCGCTTTCGGTAGAAGTCGCGGGTCCGGCGGCCGACGGGAAGCAGGACGACCTTCTCCGGCTTGCCCTCTCCTTCGGGGCGCGCGTTGATCTCGGCCATTAGATCGTTGGCCTTCCGAATCATGTTCGTGTTATAACTGCCGCACAGGCCGCGGTCGGCGGCCACGGAGACCACCGCGACCGTCTTGATCTCCCGCTGCTCGAGCAGGGGGTGAGCCGCCTGCCCCTCGCCACGGGAGGCCAGGCGCGCCAAGACGTCGCTGAGTTCGCGGGCGAAGGGGCGAGCCGAAACGGCCCGACCTTGCGCCTTCAGCAACTTGGCGGCAGCCACCATCTTCATGGCCTGAGTGATCTTTTCGATGTTCTTGACCGCACGGATGCGCCGCCGCAGGTCCCTCTTGGAACTAGCCATCTCTTAGTGGGGGCTGCACCCTCCGCCGCCTGAACGCTCCGCCGGGCTAAGCCCGGCTGCGCTGGCGGCTGCGGGACCCCAGCCCCCACACCCCCTTTCGGGCCCGGATAGGGCCGGTCCTACGGTTACGCGCTCTGGGCCAGGGCCTTGGCCGTGCCGGTGGTCTTGAACTCCTCCACCGCCGCCTTTAAGGCCTCCCCGATCTCCTTGGTGATCTCTTTCTTCGCCCCAAGGTCGGCGTAGATGTTGCTGTGCTTATCGTGCAGGTAGGAGAGGAGGCCCTTTTCGAAGGCGCGGACCTTGTCCTCGGCCACGTCGTCGATGTACCCGTTGGTGGCGGCCCAAATGCTGATGACCTGCTCCTCGACGGGCATGGGGCTGTACTGCTCCTGCTTCAAAAGCTGCTGCATGCGGCGACCGCGGGCCAGGCGAGCCAGCGTGGCCTTATCCAGGTCGGAACCGATCTGGGAGAAGGCGGCCAGTTCCTGGTACTGGGATAGGTCGAGCTTAAGCGTACCTGAGACCTGGCGCATGGCGCGGATCTGGGCCTTGCCGCCGACGCGGGATACCGACGTACCGACGTTCACCGCCGGACGCTGGCCGGCGAAGAAGAGGTCGGTCTCCAGGAAGATCTGGCCGTCGGTAATCGAGATGACGTTGGTCGGGATGTAGGCGGCCAGGTCGCCCTGCTGGGTCTCGATGACCGGCAGAGCGGTCAAGGAGCCGGCGCCATCCTCGTCGGACAGCTTGACGGCACGCTCCAAGAGGCGGCTGTGTAGGTAGAACACGTCGCCGGGGAAAGCTTCGCGTCCTGGCGGCCGGCGCAGCAGGAGCGACAGCTCGCGGTAGGCCGTGGCGTGCTTGGTCAGGTCGTCGTAGCAGATCAGGGCGTGGTTGCCCTTGTAGGTTTCGTATTCGCACATGGCGCACCCGGCGTAGGGTGCGATGTAAAGCATGGGAGCCGGGTCGCTGGCGGCGGCCACGACCACGGTGGTGTACTCCATGGCCCCGGTCTCTTCGAGCTTCCGCACTACGCCGGCCACCGAAGACGACTTTTGGCCGATGGCCACGTACACGCAGTACATATCCTGGCCCTTTTGATTGATGATCGTGTCAATCAGGATGGCGGTCTTACCGGTCTGGCGGTCACCGATGACCAGTTCACGCTGGCCGCGGCCGATGGGGAACATCGAGTCCACGACCTTGAGTCCGGTGTACATCGGCTGGTGGACGCCCTTCCGGTGAATGACGCCGGGGGCGACGATCTCCAAGGGCCGGTATTCGGTGGTCTGGATGGGTCCCTTGCCGTCAATGGGCTGACCCAGGGAGTTCACGACGCGCCCGCGCAAGGCCGGCCCCACCGGGACCGACATGACGCGCCCGGTGCGCTTGACCTGGTCGCCTTCCTTGATGTCGGCGTAAGGGCCCAGGATGGCGCAGCCGATGTTATCCTCTTCCAGGTTCAAGGCCATCCCGTAAACGCCGCTGGGGAACTGGAGGAGTTCCGAGGCCATGGCCGACTCCAGGCCGTAAATACGGGCGATACCGTCGCCCACCTGGATGACGGTGCCGACCTCGGAGACGTCTACCTGCCCCTTGAACTGCTCGATCTCCCGGCGCAGGATGGAACTGATTTCTTCAGGTCTAAGGCTCCCGCTCACTGCGTTGTCACCTCTGTCTGGTCCTTCTAAACTAAGAGACTCCCAAGACTCTATCTACTTCTGAACCGCTTCGCCGGAGATGGCGCCGGTCGACGCGGCCAGCCGCTCCTTCAAGCGGTCCAGCCGTCCGCGGATGCTGGCGTCAACCCGGCGGTCGCCTATTTTCAAAACGAGGCCACCGAGCAGCTTGGGGTCGACCGTGCGGACCAGCCGCACCTGCTTCTTAATGGCCCCGGACAGTTTCGTAGCCAGTTCTCCCGCTTCCGTGTCGGACAAGGGAACGGCCGTGGTGGCCGCGACCTCTTCCACACCACGGTAACGGTCGACGTACTTGCCGTACTCGGCCATGATTCCACCAAGATAGTCCTCGCGCTGCTTATCCACGAGGAGGGCGATGAACTGCGAAGCCAGGGGGGAGAGCTTGTCCCCCATAGCCCGCTGGATCAGGCCATTCTTCTGGCGGGGAGGGAAGGCCCTCCCGTAGAAGAGCGCTCTCAGCCGGCGGTCCTGATCCACGGCGCCGGCGAACGCCACGAGTTCCGCGCCGACCTGGTCGATGACGTCGCCCTCACGGGCGAGGTCGAACAGGGCCAGCGCGTAGCGGCGGGCCACCGAACTCTTGATCAATGCCCATCCCCCACTTCCCGGACGGCGTCGTTCATGAGCCGCCGGTGGTCATCGGGGGTCATGACCTTGCCGACCACCTTGGCCGCGGCGTCCACGGCCAGCCCGGCCACTTCCTCGCGCAGCTCGGCCAGGGCCCGGTCCTTTTCGCGGGAAATGGTCTCCTGGGCCTTTTCAAGAAGATGGTCGGCCTCGCTCTGGGCCCGGCCTAACGTCTGCTGACGCGCGGCCTCGGCTTCACTCATGGCCTGGTTGATGATGTCGCGGGCCTTCGTCTCAGCCTTGGCCAGCTGCTCCGTGAGGTCCTGACGCATCTTCTCAGACACCTGCTTGGCCTCTTCCGCCTTGGCCAGATTCCCGGCGACTTCCCGTTCCCGGGTCTCCAGCATCTTCAGCAGCGGCTTCCACATCACTTTGCCCAGGGCGATCAGCAAAATGGTAAAGTTTATGATTGTCCAAATAAGGACGCTGGTGTTGATTTCAGGCATCGGGCATTCCTCCGCCCGGCGACGTCAGCCAGGGGTGGCCCCCCGCACCCGCTGCACCCGCGCGCCCGCCGCTGAACCTCATGGCCGGCCACAGGTATGCAGGGCGGGGGCCACCGCCCGGACGTACGTTCGCCGATTAGCCTATCTTGCCGACGATCATGAAAGCGACGAGCAGAACCAGAATGGTCAAGAACTCCATGAAGGCTAGGGCCAACATCATCGCCGTCTGGATAGCGCCAGAGGCTTCCGGCTGGCGCCACATAGCGTCCAGAGCCGCGGCCGCTGTCCTCCCTTGGGCTGTTGCGCTTCCGATGGCCGCGAAGGCGACCCCGAGACCCGCAGCAAGGGCGATTAAACCAGCACCTACACTAATCACTAGCCGTCCCCTCCTTTCCGAGAACTAGTGGTGTTCGGCCGTGGCCATGGCAATGTACACCGCGGTGAGGGTGGTGAAGATGATTGCCTGGACGGCTCCAAAGATGACACCGAGCAGCATTGCAGCCATGGGGAGGACGTAGGGCACTACCGACAGGAGCGTCAGGGTGACCGTTTCCTCACCAAACACGTTGCCGTAAAGACGGAGAGACAGGGAAAGCGGGCGGGCGATTTCCTCCAGAATGTTGATGGGGGTCAGGTAGATCGGCTTGAACAAGTGGCTGAAATACCGGATCCCTTTCTTTTGGACGCCGTAGACCTGCACCGCGACGATGGCGCAAATGGCCAGCCCCAGGGTGACGCCCCACACCGAAGTCGGGGCGGCAAAGCCCTTCACGTAGCCCGCTCCTGGGATCAGGCCGGAGTAGTTGCTCACTAAGATGAACAGAAAAAGGGTTCCAAGGAAGGGCATCATCTTCCTCGCCTTCTCCCGACCCATGACGGAGGAGAGGAAGCTCACCAGTGCCTCGGTCACGAACTCCATGACGTTCTGCAGGCCGTGGGGCTCGCGCTTCAAGTTCCGGGTCGCCAGCCACCCGAGGAGAATCAAAAGGGCCATCACGACCCAGGTCGTGGTTACCTGGGCAGTGACATCCAGACCGAACAGCTTGAACAAGGGCGCGCCGTGCCCGCCCTCGCCGGCGGCGGAGGCGCCGTGTTCGGCAGTCGATGCTGCACTGGCCAAGAAGTAGTATAGATTAGTTGCCATAATGGCGTCGGCCTCCCTCGGGACCTGGCCGGCCCTGTCTAACCCCGTTTGCGGGCCTGCGCCCGCTTCACCTGCAGGTAAACCGAAACCGACAAACCCGCAGCTACACCCAATAACATCGTGACATTCCTGTATACCAAGAAAAGCGCCACCACGTCAAGGACGTATTTGAGCAAAAACGCTCTAACCATCTTTTGGCTCAATGTCCCTTTCCTCGCGGGGGGGGACGATGCCAGCGCGCGGCGCATATAGCCATCAGAGAAAACTGTCACAACCAGCCCCAAAATCAGTCCCGCCCCGAAAGCGGGAAGGGGCGGGATGCCCGCCAGCCATTTCAAGGTTTCCTGTCCTCCGGGTGATCTTCGGGTGGCCCTTCCTTCTTCTGGCTCGAACGGTTCGCCTCCAGGATGTCGGTGATGATCATCTTGAACGAAGCCCCGACCCCCAAAAGCACTCCGCCGAACATTCCGAAAGGCGCCGTGCCCAGCATCCGGTCCACCCACCGGCCAAACAGATACCCAAGGTACAAAGCCAGCAGACTGGCGACTCCCAGCGAAAAAGCCAGGTTCATCTGACTCAAGCTTCGGCTGCGTTCCTCGGCTCCGTCTTCAGACCCCAGGCCGGTCATCCGTCGCAGCAGCCCGCGGGGTTTTCGAGGACCATTATCCTCCGCCATCCCGACCTCCACTGTCCTTGTCGGAACAAGTCCTCTCCGCCCGACGGTCCTGCCGTTGCAGCGAACCCTCCAACCGCGGCTCTCGTGTCCTGGGACCTATGTCACCAACGACGTAACATATGCCACAGATGACCGTCTAGCCGCAAAATACCAGCAACGTTCATTCTCATCGGGCAAGGTCAAATCCTGCCGGGGAATTATCCGACATTTTTCCTCCGGCGCGGGCTTCCGTCTTTCCCGCCCAACTGAGCGGCAGGAGTCCCGTCAGAATCAGTACTGCCCCGGCGAACAGGACTGTTTTCACACCGTAGCTGGGAATCAGCGCGGCGCCGAGCAGCGGCGCCACCGTTCCCCGGATCCCCAGGGCCGTCTGGTGGATGCCGGCGTAGGTGGCGACGCGGTTCTTTCCCATCTTCATGACCTGAGCCAGCCAGCCGATGTCCATAGCGGCGTCGGCGGCGCCGATGGCCATTGAAGCGAACAACAGCGGCGTGAGGTTCCGGCTCAGCAGGTAGATGACCGGCGCGACCCCGTACAGGGCCACTCCCGCCAAGATGGCCGTACCGGGCCGGGAGCGGTCCGCGACTACACCCCAGAGAGGATAGGTGGCCAGCCACACTAGCGACCAGCTCAGCGGCAGCAGCGCGATCTGCAGGTTCGTCAGACCCAACACCTTGACCTGGAAGATGGGGTAGGCCGGCCCCAGCAATAGGTTCCCGAAACCGAACACCGTGAAACCCACCAGATACCAGGCGAAGACGTGGTCTTTCGCGATTATGTCCCACAGTTCACCGACGCTGAACCGGCGCCGCTCCGGCACGGATTCGGCTCCCTCCGGCGGCTCCCTGATCATGGCGAAGACCAGGGATGACGCCACCCCGAAGACTACGGCCACGGCGAACAACGGCCGGAAGCCGTACCGGTCCAGGATGCGGCCTCCCAGGGGGCTCATGACCGCAAAAACCAGGCCCATGAAGAGCCGGACGTAACCCATCAGCCGCCCCCGCTGCCTGGCGGGGTAGATTTTTTGGATCAGGGCCGTATAGGCCGGCCCAGGGACCGCCGCGGTGAAGTTATAGGCCAGGATCATCAGCGTGTAGGTCAGCGGCGTCCGGACGATCAAGGCAAAAAGAAGCAGCGACCGCGCGAAAATGGTTGGCCAAACGTTAAACGGCAGCTTGGGCCGCCCTTCCGCCAGGTGCGCCCAGAACGACGACAGGAGCATCCCCATGACCCAGCTGGCCGAGATCAGCCCGATGAGCATACTGCCGGCGCCCATCCGGACGGCGATGACGGAGATGAAAGGGTGGGCCAGTCCGACGAAAGCGCCGACAGCCACGGCCGAAAGGGAGTCCATGGCGAAATTATGCCGTACATCGGGGGGCAATTCGGTCAGCCCCAGCCAGGTGGCGATTCTTGCTTTCACGAAGCCCTCCGCCGGTTACTCTACGCGGCGCAGTTGCGCTCCCAAGGCTTGCAGATTCTCGGTGGTGTGTTCATATCCCCGGTCGATGTGCTCGATGCCTGTTATCTCCGTATCCCCGTGGGCCAGCAGTCCGGCGACGATGAGCGCCGCGCCGGCGCGTAGGTCGGTGGCTCGGACCGAGGCGCCGGTCAGTTCCTCCACGCCTTCGATGATGGCCGTACGCCCCTCGATGCGGACATCCGTACCCATCCGCCGGAGTTCTTCGAAGTGCTTGAAACGCCCTTCCCAGATGGTCTCCGAGACATAACTGGTGCCCTCCGCCACGCTGAGCAGCGCGCTCATGGGCTGTTGGGCATCGGTGGGGAAACCGGGGTATGGGAGAGTCTTGATGTTCGCGGCCTTGGCCCGCCCATCCATAATGACGCGGATGGAATCCCCGTTCTCGAGGACCTGGGCCCCGGTTTCTTGTAGCTTCGCGGAGATGGGGTCCAAGTGTTTCGGGATGACGTTTTCGACCACGACGTCCCCGCGCGTGGCCACGGCGGCGATCATGTACGTGGCCGCTTGAATCTCATCGAAGATAATGGCGTGATTGCATCCGTACAGGGCTTCCGCCCCGACGACCCGGATGACGTCGGTACCGGCACCGGTCACCCGGCCGCCGGCGGCGTTGATGAAGTTGGCAAGGTCGACGATGTGCGGTTCCTTGGCGGCATTCTCGATGACCGTGGTCCCCTGGGCCAGCGCCGCGGCCAGCATGATATTAATGGTGGCGCCGACGCTGACCACGTCGAGGTAAATGTTGGCGCCCCTGAGGCCTGAAGGTGCGAGGGCGCGGACGGTGCCGCCTTCCACCTCGCACTCGGCGCCGAGGGCCCGGAAGCCCTTTAGGTGCTGGTCGATGGGGCGCTGACCAATGTCGCAGCCGCCCGGCAGGGCCACTTCGGCGCGGCCGTACCGGCCGAGGAGCGCCCCCAATAGATAATAGGAGGCCCGCATCTTCTTGACCAGATCGTGCGGGGGCGGCCCGTCCGGTACGTAGGCGCCGCCGTCGATGGTGTAGCGACCTTCCGATGTGTGGGAGATGGGCACGCCCATGGCCTTGAGGATGGAGCGATAGACCTGAACGTCTTCGATGTCTGGGATGTTTTCGAGAGTGCAGGGTTCCTGGCAGAGAAGCGTCGCCGGCATGACCGCTACCGCGGAATTCTTGCGACCGCCGATACTGACTTTGCCCGAAAGCCGCTTCCCCCCTGTGATGACCAGCCTCGCCAAGAGTTCCCCCCGCTTTCAGACCGACAAAACACCCGCTTATTCTGCGTCTGGAACGGCTTTCCCTTCACCTAGCATAACCTTTCGGCCCCTTATGTGACGCGGTTCGCGAAAGCCTTGTTCCAGTTTCTAGTTGCTCCACCGGTCGATGTTTTTCGGAAGCCATGCCGCGAAAGCCGCCTCGAAATTCTGGCGATCCAAACCGGTACGTTCTTTGACGACTTGCCAGAAAGACGGCCGGCGCCCGAGGTCCAAGGACAGCCCCTTCAGCCCGTCCGGTCCCGCTTTCTCCTTGATGAAGGCGACCATGAGTAGCGACTGGCGGTAGGCCAGAGCCTGGTCGTCCAGGGAATCGAAATCCTCCAGTTGGTCCAGAGTGTAGCGCGACTGGAGGACTTCCCGGCCATCTCCTTCGATCCACAGGAAACCGTTGGCCTTCCATTCTTCATACTCCGCCGCGCCTTCAGTGAACCAGCGCGGGTAGTTACCCTTGGATGCGTAGTCGAACAGCATATGGGCCAGTTCGTGGGCCACCGGTCCATCCTTACGGTAGACGTAGGTGACGCGCTGTGACGGCATGTCCCCGAGCCAGCTGGTGGGCGACAGCAGGCGGATGGCGCCGGCCCAATAGGCGCCCAGGGCGTTCTCGCCGGCGGGCCACCCGAAACTGCTGGAGAGCGCCTCCTTAGTGGGGTACATGACCAGAAGGACGCGCCGCCCACCCTGCTGTGCCCGCACCTGTTGGATGTCCAGTCCCAGGTCTGTCGCCTCCGTGGCGGCGGCCTGTTCCGCTGTGTTCAGCACCATGGACGCCCAGCCGGCGTCGCTCTTGTCCATGCGCAGTTCAAAGTTGGTGCTGGTCCGTACCACCATGTTCTCCGTGGAGCGGACAAGTTTGTAGTATTCGTAGGAGCGGAAAATGTCGTAGCCGGCATTGCGGAAGGCTACGTACACGGGGGCACCGGCTCCCAAGGCCAACGCCAGGCATACCGCCAGCGCCAAGGCGACCGCCAACGTTCCATGGCGATTGGGCCTGGGTTTCGGCGAGGCTTCCGGCGTCAGTTCGATGCCGGGCGTAGGATCAACCGTCAGTTGGGACATGGCCGGGCGCCCTCCGGATTGGAAGAAGTGCAATGGGTCGAAGCTGTGCAATCGTGGTGAAGCTGTGATCGCCAAAGAATTCGTGGGGACCGATCCCGATCTGACAAAAGTGCGGCTATCTACATCAATTATAAAGTAGCGGCCTCACCATGGGCATGATCAAGAATTGGCTCGGCCGACAGTACCTGCCTTGACAGTTCAGGGGCAAGGGTGTATTACAATATTAGTACACTATGACAGTGTCCCGAGAATGGAGGCGCTGACGATGGGCGATTTTGCCCCTACTGAAGGCTATGCCGAGAGCGGTTCGGCGGCGGCGATCGCGCTGGAGAACCTGAGCCATGTCTACCGGAACGGCCGCGGCGCGAAGAACGTGGACCTGCGCATCGGAAGAGGAGAGGTCTTCGGCTTCTTGGGACCGAATGGCGCCGGCAAGACCACCCTCATCCGGACGCTTTTGGGCCTGATCGCTCCCACCGGAGGCCGGGGGCAGGTCCTCGGCCTGGACATTGTCGGCCAGAGCCGCGAACTCCGGCGTAGGGTGGGCTATCTGCCGGGCGAGGCGTCCCTCTACGACTGGCTCACGGGCTATCAGAACGTCGACTTCGCCCTGCGGGTGCGGGGTGTGGCCGACAGGTCGCGGTTGAAGCGGCTGGCGGGAGTTTTGGACGTGGACCTCGGCCGCCGGCTAAAAACCCTGAGCCACGGCAATAGGCAGAAGGTGGCCATCATCGCCGCTCTGGCCCACGACCCGGACCTGCTCATCCTGGACGAACCCACCTCCGGGCTGGACCCTCTGATGCAGGAAACCTTCCAGAACCTGATGCGGGAAGAGAACTCACGCGGCAAGACTATCTTCCTTTCCTCCCATATCATGGGCGAGGTGGAGGCCCTCTGCGACCGGGTGGGGGTTATCCGTGACGGCCGGATGGTGGCGGTCGACAGCGTGGAGCACCTGCGCAAGCAGCGCATGAAATACGTTACTTGTGAGTTTGCCGGCTCGGAGCCGGTGCCCGATCTGGCCGCGGTGGCGGGCGTGCGGGACTTGCAGGTTTCCGGGCAGGGCCGCCGTTTCTCGTTCGCTTTCACCGGGTCCCTTGACTCCCTGGTGCAGTCTCTGGCGGGTCGCGGTCTCTCCGACCTCACCGTCACCGATCCGCCGCTCGAAGAGGTTTTCCGGGCCTTCTACGAACAGGGGGGTTCCCGATGACCCTTCTCCGGCAGCATTTCCGCAGCCAGCGCACGGGGCTTTTGATTTGGCTCGGGGCAAATGTCGCCGCCACGCTGATGGTGGCTTCTCTGGGCAACTCCGTCAGCCAGAGCCAGGCTCTGCCTAAACTGGTGGAGAAGCTCCCCGCAAACATCCAGGCGCTGTTCGGCCTGGCGCCCGGACTGAGCGCGGTCGACTCTTTCATTCAGGCCAAACTGGGGTTTTGGATCATCCTCGCCTTTCCCATCTACGGGTGCCTGCTGGCCATATCGGCCGTCACCAGGGAGGTGGACCGGCACACGGCGGACTTCCTGTTCACACTGCCCATCGACCGCGCCCGCCTGCTCGTATCAAGGTGGGCGGTGATGGTGGCGGACATCGCCATTTTGGGCCTTGGTATCTGGGTGGCCCTGGTGGCGGGCCTCAAGGGCGTCGGCGTCACCGGGTCGTGGTCGGGTTATTTCTGGATGATCGCCCAGACCTGGCTTCTGGGAGTGGCCGTAGGTTCCCTGGCTCTCCTGGCCTCCGTCTGGATCGACGATTATGGGGCCGGAACCAAATACAGCCTAGCCGGTGTAGGGGCGCTCTTCGCCCTGGATATGGGCTTCCGCATCAACCCGCCCCCGTGGTGGGCGCTGGTTTGGAACCCTTTCGCCCACGCGAACTCGGCCCGTTCGATCATGGAGAACCGTCTTCTTTGGGGAGACGCCGCTGCCTTGGCGGTCATAGCCGCCCTAGCACTGGCCCTGGCGGTCCATTTCTTCGCCCGCAAGCAGATCCGGGCATGAGGAGGCGATCATCATGACCTTGTTGCGCCATCAAGTGAAGTCCGACCGGGGCGGCCTGATCTCCTGGGCGGTGCTGACGGGCCTGACGGCCTGGTTCATGGTCTACATGTTCGACATCATGGTCAGTTCGGGTATTCTGGACTACCTGTCCCAACTCGTGGAATCCATGCCGCCGGCCTGGAGGGCGGTCTGGGGCGGCAACGCCGGCGTTCTGAGCCTCGGCGGGTGGGCCAGGGACTTCCTCTATGGGATCATCGGGCCCCTGATCTTCACCATCTATGTGGGCACTTACGTGGCCGGTCTGGTGACCCGCGAATCCGATCAGCATAACCTGGAGTTCCTACTCTCTCTACCAGTCGAGCGGGTGCAGGTGATCTTGACGAAGTGGCTCAGCCTCCTAGCCGGCCTGGCGACGCTGCAGGTGGTCCTGGCCACCATCGTCGCCGTGAGCGTGGGAAAGACCGCCTTGGCCTCGCTACCCGGGTTTGTCTGGGCCAACGTCAACATGTTCCTCATGTTCACCGCCGTGGGTAGCCTG
Organism: Bacillota bacterium; assembly: GCA_021791495.1. Taxonomy (GTDB): domain Bacteria; phylum Bacillota; class Sulfobacillia; order JAJYWN01; family JAJYWN01; genus JAJYWN01. The sequence goes on along the minus strand of JAJYWN010000064.1, from coordinate 190,346 downwards.
CTTCTCCTGATCTCCCTGTTCATCGACGACTACCCCCGGGGGACCGCCGTGTCCCTGGGGCTGGCGCTGGCCATGTTCTTCCTGAACTTCGTCTTGCAGGACTCCCCCGGGGCCGCCATCCGCCGCGTCCTTCCCCAGTACTACTTCGATACGGTGAAGGTCATGTCGGGTAACGCGGTCCCTTGGGGAAACCTGGCGGTGCTCGCGGGCGCGACGGCCGTTTTTCTGGCGGGTTCGCTCTACATCTTTTCGCGGAAGCAGATAGCCAATTGACTCCGGCTCCGTCCAGGCGGACGCCGAGGAGGAATTCCGACATGACTGCATTCGAGGAGCGGGCGCATGTGGTTCCACGTTGACCCATCCGGCGGCACGCCCATCTACCGCCAGATCATGGACCAAGTCCGCAGTGCTGTGGCGGCCGGGACGCTGGCGACGGGCGACCGCTTGCCTTCCGTCCGAGAACTAGCCGTGGAACTGGCCGTAAACCCGAACACCATTGCCAAGGCGTACCAGGAGCTGGAACGGGCCGGCATTATCGAAACGCCACGGGGTAAAGGTACCTTCGTCGCCAAGCGAGACGCGGCGGGAGTAGCGGCGGCCATGCCCCTGGATGAACGGCTGAAGCGGCTGGAGCCCTTGGTGGAAAGGCTGGTGGCCGAAGGCTACCATCTGGGGCTGGAGGGTGAAGAGGTCGAGCGCCTGGTGCGCAATAAGATCACCACGATGGGGAGGGAACGCGCCCGTGGAGAACGTGGAGAGTAAGGAGACGGCTGTCCGCCTTGACGGCCTCACGAAGAGCTACGGGGGCCGGCGTGCCCTAAATGGGCTCACTCTGACGGTGCCGCGGGGTTCCATCTTCGCCCTCCTCGGGCCGAATGGCGCCGGGAAGACCACGACGCTGCGGATTTTGCTGGGACTGATCCGTCCGGAGGGCGGAAACGGCGAGGTGCTGGGGTACGAGCTTGGCACCGTGGCGGGTAGATCTTCCTATCCTCCGGTTGCCCTCAAACGGCGCATCGGCTACGTGCCTGAGCGCAACTCGCTTTACGAGCGACAGACGGCTCGAGAGCTGCTGGATCTCTGCCGGGACCTCAACCCCCGCTGGGACGAGGCCACCATTCAGCGGTATCTGAACCTTTTCCGTTTTCCCATGGACGTGATCGTCAAGCATCTCTCCGCCGGGACCCGAGCCCAACTGGCTCTCACTCTCGCCATGGGCGGGAACCCGGACTTGCTCGTTCTCGATGAACCCACCCAGGGGCTGGATCCGGGCCACCGCCATCAGTACTTTCAGGTGCTCCTGGAGGACAGCATGGAGGCCGGGCGCACCGTGATTCTGTCCAGCCACGACCTTCAACAGGTGGAGCGTCTGGCGGACCATGTGGCTATCTTGAACGGGGGCGCGCTGGTCCTGTGCGGGCCGCTGGATGTGTTGAAGGAACGGGAGAAGCGGCTGCGGGTCAGCGGGAGGCCCGATCCGGGCGAGCTGCGGCAGGTGACGGGAATCCGCCTCGTCGTCCCCGAAGGGCCCGGCTTCTTGTTACATGCCACGGGCGATCCAGAGGAGTTGCGCCGGCGTATCCTCGGAGTGTCCGGCGTGGCCGGAGTCCAAGTGTACGACCAAAGCCTCGAGGAGATCTTCCTAAGCTACTGCGGCCACTCGGAGTAGCGCGACCGAAGGCTTACTGCGGGTAGTAGCTGAGTGGGTTGGTCGTCTTTCCATCCACGATCACCTCGAAATGGAGGTGCGGCCCCGTGGAGCGTCCGGTGCTGCCGACGTACCCGATGACCTGGCCCTTGGTGACCGTCTGGCCCACCTGGACCGCGAAGGCCGACATGTGCGCGTAGCGCGTCAGGATGTGCCCGCCGCCGTGGTCAATGACGACCTGCTTCCCGTACCCGCCCCAACTGGTGCTGACTTGGACCACTGTCCCGGAGTCGGCGGCGCGGATGGGGGCGCCGTAGGGCGCTCCGATGTCCACCCCGGTGTGGAATTCGCCCGGCCGCCAGCCGTAAGGCGACGTGATCCCGCCCAGCGCGGGGAAGACGAAACTGCCCGTGCCCAAGTCGGGGATGGTCTTCACACCCTGGAGCATGACCTGGGTGACCGGCTCTTTCAGGACTTTCGTTTCCACGATCTTGGTCGCCGTGACCATCCCGTTCTCGCGTTCGGTGTCCTTGGTGACCTGCCGCTGGCCGTAGACGCCGGCCGTGGTCACCACCTGCTGCCAGGGCCACTTGGTCGGATCATCGATGACCTTCGTCGAATAGGGGATGCCCTCGGTGTAGACCCGGCGCTCCGAGCTTTCGATGTGGACGAAAGGTTCGGCCACGATGAGGTTCAGCTTCTGCCCCGGGTAAATGAGATCCGAGCCCTTCAGCTGAGGGTTGGCCTTATAGAGGCCCTCTACGGTGGTGCGGTTCGCCATGGCGATGGACCATAAGGACTCATCGCTGTCCACCACGTGTTCCTTCACTTGGTCGGTGCCGCGCAGCATGACCGCTTTGGCCTGGTCCACCGTCTTGATGTCGATGACCCTGGCCTTTTTCTCGACGGCGGTGATCTTCTCCTTAAAGCTGATGCTCCGGACCTCGGTACCATTATTATCTTCGAGCAAGGACTTCCGGTAGTCCGCTTTCAGCCCGTCCAAGACGGCCTTGGCGTCGTCGGTGTTCTTCACCGCCACCGCGTCTTTACCGTTGGAAACGATGACGGCGGCCTTGACCATGATGGGGAGATTCGCCGCTAGCACGTTCTTCATATGCTCGGCATCGATCACCGGCAGGTTCGCCAGGTCCAAGGCGCCGCCGTCCGTCGCGTTTCCATTCTTAGGAGGCGCCGCTCCACCCACGGTTACGGTGATAGTCGGGCCGGAACCCGAGGTCGCGCCGCCGCCGGTGCCCGTGGTCGCGGCGGCCTTGGCCCCGGTTTGCCCAGAGGCCTGGCCCGTCGGCGCGTTAGCGGCATTGGGTGCCGAAGACGCCCCGCCGGCGGCGGGAGTCGAAGGCCGCTCGCCTCCGCGGCTGGCCAACGGGGCGCGTCGGTACTGGAGCCGGCCCGACAGGGCCACATCGGGACCGTACTTCTGGCGGGCTTCGGCCAGGAGCACATCCAGGGTCTGGGTGACCGCCTTCTTGCTGGCGACGACTCCGATGGGTTTACCGTCGACCAGCAGGGCTTTTGACCCTGCCTCGTTGAAATAGACCAAAGCGGCCACCGCCACAACCAGGGCGGAGCCACCGATGATGATCTGCCGTTTTCGGAGCAGCCACAGGTTCTGCAGTACCGGCAGCCACTTCCACCGCCAGCGCCTGACCCGGGTCTTCAAAGCTGGCTGCAACGCCTCTCCCCCAAAAAGAACACAAAAATGGGCGATATGAGTGATACCTGGAAGACGGTGTCGAATTAGATTCGAAAACCGGATAGAGATTTCCTTCAACGGTCGAATTTTCCGTTGCAAAGGAATCCGCTTCCTCCCTTACACTAGACTTCCCAAACTGCCATTTGCTTATTACATCGATACCCAAGCATTCCAGGGGCTTGTTAGGATTTGCCATCCATTATTCACAATGTATTCAAAAGGGCCAGGTATGTTGATGTCTAAATAACAATGTTGGAACTGCTTGCACAAAGCACCAGCGAAAGGTGGGTGACGCCTTGAAGTCCCTGGCGAGACTTCTGAAACGATCCGGGTGGATCATGTGCGGAGTATTGGTCTTGGCCGTAGTTCTCATCCCCAAGCGAGGTTCGGTCGCTTTGGGAGTGGGCGGCCCCGGTCCACTCGTGTCGAACGATGTGACTGCGGCGGAGGGCGCGGAACCTTCCAGTTCCATGGGAGCTCCACAGTACACCTTGACCCCGCGCGCGTCCACGGACGGCCGGCAACCGATGGACGGCGTGGGTGAACCCATCCCCGGGTCGGGCTCCGGTAAGGAAGAATCGGAGCAGCCAGACGCTAGTTCAGTAGTTGTGCCGCCTGTGCCGGCGGGGGATAATCTGGACGCGGGCCTCCCACCGGTCATTGACTATGTGGTCAAAGCGGGCGACACCCTCTCCGGCATAGCCGAGGCCTACAACACCGACGTCGTCAGCTTGGTGGCCGCCAATAACCTGGTGCGCCGAGACTTGCTCCAGATCGGGACCACACTTAAGGTGCCGACCGCCCAAGGGGTTCTCTACACGGTGGTCCGCGGCGATACCCTGTGGGATATCGCTCAGCAATACGGGATCGCCGAGGCCGACATCCTCGCTTTCAACAGGCTTACTTCCGACGGAGCGATCCTTCCCGGCCAAGAGTTGGTCCTACCTGGCGCCACACCGACACCGGTGGCCGTAGCTGGAATAGCGGTGGCCTCGCGCGGAGACGGGGATCGCTCCTCGTCCTCGTCCTCCTCGCCACCCCCGAGCGGCGGAGGTAGCAACGGATCTGGCCTTTATGTCTGGCCGGTGCGCGGACCAATCACTTCGGGGTTCGGCCCGCGCTGGGGCAGCTTCCACTCGGGTATCGACATCGGTGTCCCCTACGGCATCCCCATCGCCGCATCTCGCTCCGGTACTGTCATCCAGGCGGGGTGGCGTGGTGACTACGGTTACGCCGTGGAGATCAGCCACGGAGGCGGCGTGTCGACCTTGTACGGGCACATGTCCCAGATCCTCGTCACTGTGGGCCAGTATGTCAATCAGGGAGACACCATCGGCAAGGTGGGCTCCACCGGCAACTCCACCGGACCGCACGTCCATTTTGAGGTGAGGGTCAACGGGACCAGGCAGAACCCCCTCGGATATCTGCCCTAGCGGGGAGCCGCGGTTAGCGGAAGAAGATCACAGAGAGCCCGGTGGCTGGGGAGGTCACCGGGCTCTCTGTCGGTTGCGGTGAGAGAACCAAACGGTCATATGCATCATTTTTTTGGTATTATTGGGTAGGGTTGACCCAAGCAATTTGTCACAATATGTAGTTGGGAGGCAGAAGATGAACCGAATACTGAAGGGATTGTCTGCAAGCGTCGTTCTAGCACTCGTGGTTTCGGTATTTGCGGCTGTGCCTGTTCTTGCTGCTGCAAAGGATGCGCGTGTTGACGTTGGCACAGGACTGTCCGTAACGGTGACCAACGTCGTGGACGAGAATCCGGCTGCCCATCTCTATGTAGCGAATGCCCCCGCGACCGTCACCTTCGAGGGGACGAATTTCGGATTGGAGAAGATTGAGTATTACAGGCACGGCGAGCTTTGGGGCAATAGCTTTGTGGTCACCAAGTTCGCCGGACGGCCCAATTTCGATGTGATGAAGTACACTTACTACGGCAATCCGCAAGTGCACGACGCTCTTGTGGAGATGCCCCAAGAGCCCCCGCTCTGGGTAACGGGTAACCGTGCGACACTGACCAATCCCGGTTTCTACGCCGTGGTGGGGCAACAGAATATCAACGCGCCCCAGGTGCCTTTCTTCATTAAGATCGCCGCCCAGACCGATGCCGGCATGGCGGTTCCGGCAGGCGCCGACGTATTCGTTGACGGGAGGGGCGCCATGCTCGAAGCCTATAACGTCAGCGACAACTACTACTTCAAGCTGCGTGACGTGGCCATGGCCATGAAGGGAACGCAGAAACCATTTGAGGTGAAGTGGGATGGCGAGAAGAACGCCATCTACATCGAGACCGGCAAGGCGTATACATCTGTCGGCGGCGAGTCTTCACTGCCCCAGAGGCTAGCCCAAAGCGCCGTACCGACCGCGGCGAAGGTTTATGTCAACGGCCAGGAAGTTCAGTTCACGGCTTTCAACGTGCGTGGGAACAACTACTTCAAGCTGAGAGACCTCGCGAAGGCTCTCAACGTCGGAATCACCTGGGACTCCACGAACAAGGTTATTCAAGTCAATTCTGGTTCGACCTACACGGAGTAGGCGTTGACGCAGGAATCGGAGGCTTTCGGGAGGACGAAAGGCCCTGACTCGCACTTCAACTGCGGGTCAGGGCCTTTTGGATTGTTAATGGTCCGCTCCCAGTCAGTTTGCGGTCGTCATCCCGCCCGCCGCCGTTTTCAGCGCCGCCGCGCCCTTGGCCGCCGCCGCCGCGCCGTAGGTGAGGCCTTCCTCGCGCGCCACTTCCTCAAAACTCTTGTCCAGCAGGCGCAGCGCCTCCTCCGCCTCGGCCTTCCCGACGGTCATCGGAGGGGTCAACCGCAACACATTGCCGAAAAGACCGCCCTTCCCAACCAGCAGGCGGTTGCGCCGCGTGGCTTCCAGGACCTTCTTGGCGATGTCGGCCGCCGGCGCCTTCCTCTCCCCCACCAGCTCCATGCCGATCATCAGGCCCAGGCCGCGCACCTCACCGATGAAGGGGTATTTCTGCTGGAGGGCCCGGAGCCCGTCCATCAGGAACGCGCCGATGCGCGCGCAGTTTCCGGGGATGTCTTCCTTCTCCATGACCTTCAAGGTGGCCAAGGCCGCGGTGGCGGTAACGGGGTTCCCACCGAAAGTGGAGATGGTGGAACCGCCGAAGGCGTCGGCCACCTCGGGCCAAGCGATGGTGGCACCGACAGGCGAGCCATTCGCCAAACCCTTGGCGAAGGTCATGATCTCCGGCTCGACGCCCCAGTTCTCGATGCCGAACCACTTGCCGGTACGGCCGAAGCCGGTCTGGACCTCGTCGCTGATGAAGACGCCGCCGTACTTGCGCACGATGCGGACGGCCTCCTGGAAGTACTCCTTCGGCGGGACGACGAAGCCGCCCATCCCCTGGATGGGCTCGGCGATGAAGGCCGCCACGCGCCCCGAGGTCTCGGTCTGAATGAGCTCCTCGAAGTCCCTGGCGCAGATGAGATCGCAGCTGGGATAGGTGGCCTTGAAGGGGCAGCGGTAGCAGTAGCCGCTGTGGGCGTGCTTGATGCCAAGGATGTGAGTGCCACCGCGGCGGTACCCCGCGTGGGCCGACAGCGACATGGCCAACATGGACCGGCCGCTGTAGCTGTGGCGGAGGGCGATGACTTCCTGCTGGCCGGTGTACAGCTTCGCCAGCAGGATGGCCGTCTCGTTAGCCTCCGTGCCGCTGTTCGTGAAGAAGCACTTCTTTAGCCGGCCCGGCGTGATCTCGGCCAGCTTCACGGCCAAGTCTACCTGGGGCATGTTGATGTAGAGTGTGGAAAGGTGCTGCAGCCGGCGCATCTGCTCGGTAGCCGGCTCGGTCACTTCGGGGTTGCAGTGGCCCACGCTGACAGTGAGGATACCGGCGAAGAAGTCGAGATACTGGTTGCCTTCCACATCCCAGACCCGCATCCCGGAGGCGTGGTCCGCCACGATAGGTTTCTCGTAGTAGGTGCCGACGCACGGAAATAGATACTCCATCTGCTTGCGGCGATACTCTTCGGCCTTGGCCGCGCCGCCGCGACCTACCGTGCCATGACCCATCGCGCCGTCCTGGTCTTTAGCTGGCATGATAAAAATCCGCCTCCTTGTACCTGAACAACCGCCCTACGCCATGACAGATCCGTCAGACTACTACGTGCTACAGGGCTCCTTTGGAACGGAGCTCGTCCACCTGGGCCTTCGACAGGCCCAACACCTGCGTCAGGATCTCTTCATTGTGCTGGCCGAGGGTCGGCGCCGGACGGCGCACACGCCCCTGGGTCCGGGACATCTTCACTGGAACGCCGGGTATCTTGGTGTGCCCGGCCACCGGGTGGTCGACTTCGGCCACCATGTCGCGCGCCGCCACCTGGGGGTCGCCGATAACCTTGTCCACCGTCTGCACGGGCGCCGCCGGAACGCCGCCGGCCTCCAGCGCCGTCAGCCAATGGTCCGTGCCAGCCCCAGCCATGGCCGTTTCCAGGGCGGCCGCCAGGGCGTCGCGGTTCTGCGTCCGGGCGGGGTTGGTGGAAAAGCGCGGGTCGGTCGCCAGCCCCGGTACGCCGAGGACACCGCAAAGGCGCCCGAAAACCTCGTTATTCCCGGCGGCGATGATGATGTAGCCGTCGGCCGTCTTGAAGGTCGAGAAGGGCGTAATGGACGGGTGGTGGTTACCGAGGGGCCGCGGAACTTGGCCGGTGGCCAGGTAGCGCGAAATGGCGTTTTCAAGGATGGACACCTGGCAATCCATCATGGACACGTCGATGAACTGGCCGCGCCCGCTCCGCTCCCGCTCCACCACGGCCGCCAAGATGCCGACGGCAGTGTACAAGCCGGCGGTGATGTCGCCCACCGAGGCGCCGACGCGGGTCGGCGGCCCGCCGGGATGGCCGGTGATGCTCATCAGACCGCCCATCCCCTGGGCAATGATGTCATAGGCGGGGCGGTGGCGGTAAGGGCCGGTGGCGCCGAAGCCGGAGACGGCGGCGTAGATGAGGCGCGGGTTTTCTTTCTCCAGGTCGGCGTAACCGAGACCGAGGCGGTCCATGGTGCCGGGGCGATAGTTCTCGATGACCACGTCCGCCCAGCGCGCCAGGCGGAGGAAGAGCGCCCGCCCCTCGGGATGCTTCAGGTTCAGGGTGATGCCGCGCTTGTTGCGGTTGATGCTCATGTAGTAGGCGCTTTCGCCCTTGATGAAGGGGCCGTAGGCGCGGGCGTCGTCGCCAGTGCCGGGCAGTTCCACCTTGATGACGTCGGCACCCAGGTCGGCCAGGACCATGGCGCAGTAAGGGCCGGCGAGGACGCGGCTCAAGTCGAGGACGCGCAAGCATTCAAGAGACTGCGGCATATCGGAACGAAGCCCTCTCCTTCAGACAGTGGCATGGGTGAGCTTCTAGACCTGCAAATCACACCTGGCTGCTATCTTCATCGCAAGGTTCTTGAAGTCGGATTGGCATTCTTGTACGGCCATTGAGTGCGCTCCAATAGCCCCATCCGCCGGCTTAAGGTGGAACATGGGCTTTCTGACTTCCATCGCCATGGGCATGAGACTTCTGTAGTGTTTGATTCGGGCCAGACAATGCGTGTCGGTTTCTACGCTGACTTTGCTGGAAGAGGCGGCCGTGCCGAGTACGGATTGTCGATACACGTTGGGAATTCTGGACATCCATCGACCATAGGCTTGGACCGGACGGTCCATCCGCATCGAATGCTGCTGCACCACGTATCCGACTGGCTCCATCTTGAGTCTGGGCAATTCCAGACTGGGTTCGGGACTCTTATCAAGTCTCTCGCGCCATCCCTTCTTCCAATGGCGAAGAGTGGGACCAAGGTTCTTGAGACCTTGTAGGGAGAACAGATCCGGCGCCAACGGAACCACAACGGCATCAGCGGCTATTATGGCTGCTCTGTTGATCGCGCCGAGGTTGGGACCTACGTCCATTAGCACGATATCGGCCCCTCGTCCCTCCCCTGCCAATCTTAGGAGACGGAAGAATGCGGAGATAACTCGGAAGGCACGTTCTTTGCCGTCCAGGCAATCGGGCCACTGAGAACTCAGCTCATCTTCGAAAGTGGAAAGACCTAGGTCGCCAACAACTAGTCCTAGGGAATCGGCTATTTCCTCCACATGTGGGCTCTTAACATCGCCAATTCCTTTCAGCAAGGGTTGGATGGCACCCAGGACCGTCTGGTGGTGCCCATCATCCGGCCACAGCGCTTCAAGGCGGTCTTCATCGAGGAATACTGATGTCAGGTTAGCCTGGGGGTCTAGGTCGGCCGCAACAACCGCCAACCCCAGATCCGCATACATCCAGGCCAAATGATAGACCAGAGAGGTTTTGCCCACGCCGCCCTTGTTGTTGAAGAAAGCTATGGTCTTCATTGTGGTCTCCGATATATAGTCACCAAGACACTGTTCTCCGAGAAGACGAAGTCTGGCTTCGGGTTGCCGTTCATCTCCAATTGCCTACGGGACGTGGGAATACCCACACCGAATTTCTGTACGAGGCCCTGAATCTTTGCGGCTTCCGCCAGCAGAGGATTGCGGTAGTCAGTCGCCCCAGTGATTCCGAAATTCTCGCGAGTCACAATCCCGTAAAGACCGCCCGGACTATATATCTCGATCCTGTTGGAGAACCAGTATATCCGGATGGGCGAGTTTGTGGATTCGTAAGTCCTGTGAATGACGGCGTTTCGGAACAACTGCTGCAGGGCCAGAAAAGGGTAATCCGGGTGGGATTCCTCAACTAAGCCGGATTCGATGTCGGCGGATGTCGAGATGTTGGCGCGCAACATGTCTTCTGTCACCCGGATTGTATCCAGAACCGTTCCAGCTATCTCCTTCTGGTTAAGGATCGGGTCGGTCAATCTGGTCCCGTCAATTCTCAAGAATTGGACGTATGCCCCGGGGACCCATGACCGAGGTTCTTTCCCGATTATTAGGATTGAGGCTGTGTTCGGCATCCCCGATCGCGTTAGCAGACGAAGTGCCTGAAGTCTCTGTTCCAATGGACGATTGTTCTGTTCTAGGACCTCAGGGGCCACTGCAAACGGAAGATACTCCTTCTCGAACCGCTCGAGATCAAGATCATCAAGGGATGCTCCCTGCACCTCTCGCTGGTCAAACGAGACATCCAAAGCCCGGCGCTTTTCGACTAGACGACGCTCCTCGTCTGGGGTGGCTATTGCTCGCCTCGGCCCGACGCGAATCCAAACCCTCCCGTCAGCCCTTACTGGAGGGTAAGACGAGGGTTGAACTTCTACAACAACGATATCCGAGCCGCGAAGTCGTCTCCGCTGTACAGTCATGGTCGGAAAGGGAAGAATGTTCCCATCCTGTCGGAGATCCGATATCTCTCTGAGAAGCCCGTCCGTGATCGCCAAGTTCGTGGGTGCCCCGCTATCACTAACACCAATGAACAAGACTCCTGGCAGCCGATAGTCCGGAAGATCATTGGCGAAAGCGCAGATCGCCTGCCTGACCTTGTTCTTCTCGGCAAATGAACTCTTGCGCTCGACCCTATCAGACTCAAGGTCGGTCAGCATTCCTTCAAGTTCGTTGTCCGGTAGCACTGGGCCACCCCCTCGGCCTCGGGAGAAAAGGGAAATTCACCCACCTGCTCTTCTTCGTGGCACCCCCAAATACCCTTCGCCGTCAGGCAACTTTCGGATGGGTCTCGTCGATGCCGCGTCCTCAGAGGGAAGCTGGATGAGTTACGACCGGAGGTCGGGATACAGCGGGAACTGGGCGCAGAGCGCCAGCACCTCTTCGCGGATAGAATCGAACCCGGCATGTTCCTTCAGCCCTTCCACGGCGCGGTTAATAAGGTCGGCGATTTTCCGCATCTCGGTTTCGCGCATGCCGCGCGTGGTCACGGCCGGCGTGCCGAGCCGGATGCCGCTGGCGACCATGGGTGGCTGGGTGTCGAAGGGTATGGCGTTCTTGTTCACCGTGATGTTCGCTTCGTCCAGGCCCTTCTCGGCGTCCTTGCCCGTCGCCCCCTTAGGACCGAGGTCCACCAGCATCAGGTGGTTATCGGTACCGCCCGAAACTAGGCGGAAGCCAAATCCCTTCAGGGCGTCGGCCAGCACGGCGGCGTTCTTGATGATCTGGGCCTGGTATTCCCGGAAGGATGGCTGCAGCGCCTCGCCGAAGGCCACAGCTTTCGCGGCGATGATATGCTCAAGTGGGCCGCCCTGGATGCCGGGGAAAATGGCGCGGTCGATGTCCTTCGCCCACTTCTTCTTGCAGAGAATCATCCCGCCGCGCGGGCCGCGCAGAGTCTTATGGGTGGTGGTGGTGACGAAGTCGGCGTAGGGCACTGGGCTGGGGTGCAGGCCCGTGGCCACCAGGCCGGCGATGTGGGCCATGTCCACCATGAACATGGCACCAACCTTCTCCGCGGTGCGGGCGATGCGCTGGAAGTCGATGACCCGCGGATAGGCGCTGGCGCCGGCCACGATGAGCTTCGGCCGCTCTTTCTCCGCCAGTTCCTCCAAGGCCTCGTAGTCGATGGTCTCGGTGTTCCGGTCCACCCCGTAACCGATGAAGCGGTAATAGGAACCGGAGATATTCAAGGGATGGCCGTGGGTGAGATGGCCACCGTGGGACAAGTCCATGCCAAGGACCGTGTCACCGGGGCGCAGAACGGCGAAGTAGACGCCGGTGTTGGCCTGGGCGCCGGAGTGGGGCTGGACGTTGGCGTGGTCGGCGCTAAAGAGGGCTTTCGCCCGTTCGATGGCGAGGTTCTCGGCCACGTCGACGTACTGGCAACCGCCGTAGTAGCGCTTGCCCGGGTAGCCCTCGGCGTATTTGTTAGTGAGCCAGGTGCCCTGGGCTTCCAGGACCGCCCGGCTGACGAAGTTCTCCGAGGCGATCAGCTCAAGGTGATCACGCTGCCGGCCGAGTTCGGCGACTAGTGCGTCGTATACCTGCGGGTCCTGCTTCTTGACGATTTCCAGTGTCTCCATCTGGCGCTTGCCTCCTTGAACGTGGCTACCACAATCCTGCGGTTAGAGTGCCCTTTTTGCATCTTGGGGGCCATTTCCTTCCGCCGGTGTCATCTCCTGCAACCTATTGGGGGGAGATCATTTTCGCCCCATAAGACATTTCGACAATTGACGAAATGCCTATGAGGCCTTTTTGGGCAACCCCTCTCTTGACTCACGGTCGGCACCTTGGTAGAATGAGGTTGCGCGAGAGCGCAAGCGAAGGGCGGGTGCATTGCTTGACCACACAAGATACGCTCAAGGCAAAGCTGGTTTTCCGGTACTACCCCCTTCTCGACATGGCCCTTTCGTTGCTGGTCTTGGGCAACCCCGAGAGCTTCGGCTCTGATCTGGCCTGGGCGGAACGGGTGCGAGGGCGGCTGGGCGACGGGGCGGCCGGCGATGACGCGCTGGCGGCGGCCTTGGCGGAAGCGCAGTCGAACGACCTTTTTGCCTTGGCTTTCGAGCAAGAAGAGAACGGCGCGATCACAGCCGCCGAGATGTGGAAGCAGCTGGCCGGCTACTGGAACGCCGTGGCACCGGAGATCGCGGCCAAGGCTGGACTCTTAGCCGATAGCGTGCGCGACGAACCGGCTAAGCTGGCCACCATGGAGGTCGGAGCTTTTCTGGGGCGCTTTTCCGACCGGATCAGTGTGGCGGGCGACGGGGAAAGCATCGTCCTCCATTGGGGCAAGGGGGTACGCGTGCCCGTGGCCGACCTTGAGCGCATCATCTTCGTTCCTTCGGTCTTCTGCCCGCGGCGCATCATGTTCTACCGTTTGGGATCCGTGCAACTGTTCTTCTACCCGGTGGAGCGAGCGGCCCCGGCGGTGGACGCCCCCGTGCCCGAGAGTCTGACTTTGGGCTTCGCGGCGCTGGCCGACGGGACCAGGCTGCGGCTGTTACGGTTGGTGGCCCGCGAGACGTTGCCGGCGCAGGAAATGGCCCGCCGTCTGGGAGTTAATGAGTCGACCGTGTCCCGACACCTGCGGCTGCTGACCGAGGCCGGGCTGGTGTTCCGCCAGAGACAGGAAGGCAAACTCATCTACTACGGCGTCCAGCCCGGTACGCTGGACCAACTGGTGGCCGGGGTCAAGAGCTTCATGCTGCAACGTCAGGAGTCACCCGAAGAAGACTAGAAAGGGGTAAGCAAGTGGACGGTCAGACGAGAAACGGCCCTGCCGCTGCATCCGGAAGAGTGTGGCTTTGGGCGGTGGTTTGGGCCCTGGGCCTCAGCGCCTCCTGGGCTCTCTTGGCGTGGGACCGCCCCGCCGTGCCTGTTCCGGGAGCATCGACGCCGCAGTTCTGGCTTTTCTGGTCGCCGGCGACGGTGGCCGCGATACTGGGGTTTCTTACTGCCGCGGGGAGCAAGTCCCCCACCTGGCGGAGGCCCCGGAGATCACCGATTTCCGGAGGCCGCGCGGCGAACGGGTTTCCAGTCTTTGTCGCCGCCGGGGCCGCTCCGTTCTTGGTGGCCGCCATGGTCGGTCTGGCCGCCGGTGGCCGCTCGGGCGACGCCGCAGTCCTGTCCTCAGCCCACCTGGCCATCGTCTCCACGGCCTGCCTCGGGTTGGCCCTCACGTGGGGAGTCGGCGACATCGCCAATGACCGCTTCGCCGCCCTAACCAAGGCCCTGGAGGTGCTGGTGGCCGCGAACATTCTGTTCGCCATCCTGGGAATCGCCGGTGGCTTGACGCTGGGCATCTTTAGCGTGCTCGGCGTGGTGGTGCCGCGGAACATGGTCCAGATAGGGGTGAACCTGGCCTTCGGGATCATCCCAGTGTTGGCCGTGGCTGCCGCTTACGACCCGGCCACCGACCTTTCCGAACAGGACCTGAGTCGCGGTCCCCTGCGCTGGTTGCGTCTTTTTGCCCGCCTGGCCATGGTCCCGGCGCTGGCCATCCTGGCCGCCTATGTGGTCGTCTTCATCCCCCTTTTCTTCGTGAAAGCGTTTCAAGACCGGGCCGTACTCCTCGTCTATAACGGCACCATCGCGGCCATCCTGGCCCTCCTGGTCCTGGTGCTTCCGGCCAGGGGAGAGAACTTGCCACAAGGAGTCTCGCGCCTGCTCCGCCGGGGGATGCTGGCGCTGGCGGGCGCCACCTTCCTGCTGAACATCTATGCTTTGGCGGCCAATGCCGAACGCGTCTTCCGCCTGGGCCTGACGGCCAACCGCCACGTGGTGCTGGGATGGAACCTGGTGACGTTGTTTGTCCTCGGAATGGTCTTGGTGGGACAGGCGCGTCTGGGGACTTTGAACAAATCCGGCTGGATCTTCGCCTTTCGCCGGGCCATCGTCCTGGGCATGCCGGTGGCCGCCGTCTGGAGTCTGTGGGTAGCCTTAGCCTCGCCGTTGCTCTGGTGAGCACGGGCGCCGGCAGCGTGGAGGAGGAATCAGAAGTGGCCATCCTTTTTGGCGTCGCTTCCGGCCAACGGCGGTCGGCTTGTAGGTTACTGGCCTGAGTAGGTCACCTTTGCCGTCGTCGGGACGATCTGGACCCAGGTCTGGCCGGCCACCAGCGAGATGGCCTTGCCGTCCCCATCCAAGAACTGGGTGGTGCTGTTCAGACCGGCTTTCGCCCAGGTACCCTTGATCAGGCGCCCGCCCGCCACGTAGAGCCCCTGCCCCGTTCCGACCTGGTCCATGACGAGACCGCCGTCGGGGTAGGCGACACGTTGCGGCACGTATTGAATGAGGATATTGGCCGCCTCGATCTGTTTGCCCGTTTCCTTGTCGGTGTGGGCGTCGCCGTTCATGTAACGCCGGTAGGCCTTGTCAGAGGCGTCGTACTTGTAGGAGACAACATAGCCCCACCCGTAGTCGACCCTGATCTCGGAGAGGGGCGTCTCCGCCCACCCCGCGAACTCCCAACGGCTGGGCGGGGTAGCGGCCAACTTCCGCTCAGGTTCGAACTTCGCGACGTGAGCGCGGTCCATGGCCACCGTGGTGTATAGATTGTGCGGCGCCACCCGGTCCTTCGAACGCCAGAAAGCCTCCCCGGCGGTGTAGATTTCGGCGGCGTCGGCTAGGTCCAGCTGCTTGATGGGCTCGCGGTCCTTAGGGTCGCCGCCGCAATGGACGTAGATGGCATCCCACTCCTTCGCGAGGACAACGTAGTACGGCCGCGCGCTGCGCACCGGCCCGATGACCGACGGCGTGCGCCCAAAGTAAAGGGCCATGAAGCGGCTGATGCCGCCTTCGGCCAAGGCCTCGTATACCAGGTCGGCGTCCACCAACCCGCTCTGGGGGCGGGCGTCGGGATGGTTCTCCACCATCACGGCTACCAGGGGGCCGGCGTTCTCGGGCTTGTACTCCAGCCCGGAAATGGGGCTCTTTGGCGGAGGCGGTGGCGGTGGCTGAGCCGGCGTATCGGATGGAGCGGTGTTACTGCCGGGGTCCGGGCCGGGGTTCTGGCTGCCCTTGGCGCCGGCGCTTCGGCCGAAAAAGGAGCAACCGGCGGCGAGAGGGAGGACAAGGGCTACGGCCAGAGCCGCCGCCACGACGGCGGTGACGCGCCGCTTCATCATCGGACTCACAGACCACAGACCCCCCGCCCTGTTCTTGTGTGGAAACCGCAACCTCAATCTTCTAACTTATGTAGTCTACGGTTCGAGCCCCAGCTTTGACCCAAAGCCTGCCAGACTATCGGACCGGTTGATCCGTATCCGGCGCCACTCCAGCGGGCTCTGGGCGGAAGTGGTCCAGCCGGGCTTGGTAGTGAAAGCTCCTTTGTAGCCGGCCGCCTGGACGGCCTCCAACACCTTGTCATTGTACCTTCCCGATGGATAGCAAAAGTACTCCACCTTGGTCCCTAGCTGGGATTGGAGGGTCTCCCGGGCGCCCGAAGTCTCTTGCGCGAGCCGGGTCCAGTCGCTCGAAATGACCTCCAAGTCGACGTGGTGCTCGGTGTGGGACTCGATGTCCATCCCGCCGGCCTGCATTTCCTTGAGTTGGTCCCAGGTGAGGCGGTTACGGGAACCGACGGATTGGGTCGGGACGAAGAACACCCCTCTGAAACCGTGTTTCTTCAGGATCGGGAAGACCACTTCGTACGCACTCTGGTACCCGTCGTCAAAGGTCAGGACGACGGGGTGCTCCGGCAGAGGGCCATCCTGTACCAGCGCGGCGTAGAGCTGGTCCAACGAGACTGTAGTGAACCCCCGCTTCGCCAAGAGATCCATCTGCCCCGCGAAGCTGTCGACGCTAACATAGAGTTCGTTCGGACCGTCACCGATCTCGTGATACATCAGGACAGGCACTTTCACGCGGGCGGGCGGCGGCGGGGACGGCGACAGGGGCGGCGGCGAGGGTGTGAGTGTGGGCGTGGGGACCACCGACGCGATAGTCACTGCCGTCGCCGGGACCTCAATACCAAGGTGGGACGCCAATGGCCCGCGCAGAAAGGCGCCGCGCGAAGAGGCCATGGCGGCGGCAAAGGCGCTGCCGCTCAGAATGACGCTTCCCCCGCTGGTACCACCGTCGGCAGCCGAGTCGCCGAGAGCAAGGCGGTTGGAGCCCGTGCCCGTCCAGTCGACCGTGGTGATCCAGCCGCGTCGCGGCGTGGTGGTGGCGGCGCGGCCCTTGGATGGGTGAATGCGCCCCCGCGTGGCGGAAGTGTACCGCCCTTTGGTGGTCTTGGCGGCGGAAGCGGCGGAGGAGGCGGTGGCCGCGGCCGCGTGAGAGACGGCCGGGGTCCCCGTGTCCGGCGGACCAAACAGAACCAAGGCGAAGGCCAAACCAAAGGCCAACGCCAGACGCAACGGGGTCTTCCGTGACCGCGAATGAGGCCGAGGGTCCGTCCGATCGACGGGCTTCCACATGATGGCTGATTTATTAGAACGCCTGCCAAGAATATTCCTGCTGGAAAATGTGGCAATCTTGGCAGACTGTGAGAAACCCGTCCGGCGGTTTATGAGTATAATCGTTTCGGAAGGAGGGAGCGACATGGATTTCTTCCGTGAGAACATGGCCCTTCTGCTCCCCATCGTGATCCTCGAATTGGTTCTGATTGCGGTGGCTCTAAGAGACCTGGTCCCCCGGCCCGCCGAGCAGGTGACGGGCGGCAACAAGCTGGTCTGGGGTCTGGTCATCGTTTTCGTTACGACCCTGGGCCCTTTGGCTTATCTGGCCTTCGGTCGGAGACAGGAAGGCTAGGATGGAAAGAACAAGTGACGCTCCCGCGGTGCAAACCCGCGGTCTGACCAAGAGCTACAAGACGGCTGTGGCCGTTGATTCGTTGAACCTCACGGTTCCGGCCGGTTCGATCTTTGGTTTCCTGGGTCCGAACGGCGCGGGCAAGACCACCACCATTCGTATGCTGATGGGATTGGCCCGCCCCACGGCGGGACAGGCCCTGATCTTCGGAATACCGACCGGACCTGACAGCGCGGCGAAGCGGCGCATCGGGTTTCTGCCGGATGTTCCGGCGTTCTACGGCTGGATGAAAGCCTCGGAATACCTTGAGTTCGCCGGTGGGCTGTTCGGGCTGGACGGACCACTGCTGAAGCAACGTGTCGGAGAACTCCTTGATTTCACCGGCCTGACCGGGGTGAAAACGCGCGTCGGCGGGTTCTCGCGGGGCATGAAGCAGCGTCTTGGACTGGCTCAGGCCCTGATCAACCGCCCCGATCTGGTCATCCTGGACGAGCCGACGTCGGCCCTGGACCCCATCGGCCGCCGGGAAGTGCTGGACGCCATCAAGGCGCTGGGACAGAACACTTCCACCACCGTCTTCTTCTCTACGCACATCCTGGCCGACGTGGAACGGGTCTGCCGGCGCGTGGCCATCCTTGACCGGGGGCACCTGGTGGCGGACGAGCTGCTCCACGACCTCAAGGCCAGGTACGCGCGGCCTATCTTTCTGGTAACCCTGGCTAACGGGTACGGCCGGCAGGCGGCGGAGCTGGCCGCGGCGCTGAGCGGTCTGGAGTGGGTGGAAAAGGCCGAGGCGGCGGGCGAGGCGGGCGAAGGGGCCGAGGCCGGCTCGGGCGCCGGGAGCGTGATCCGCATCGTGGCGCGGGAGGCGGAGACGGCCCAGCGGGCCATCCCTAAGTTCATCGTCGAGCGCGGGCTGCCGCTGGCCCGCTTCGAGACGGCGGAGCCGACCTTGGAAGATGTCTTCATGAGGCTGGTGAATAAGCCATGAGCCGGGGGGTCCTTTTCCGCAAGGAGATCCGGGAAATCCTGCGCACTTCGCGCATCTATGTCATCCCAGGGTTGTTCCTATTCTTCGGCCTGCTCAGCCCCATTACGGCGAAGATGATGCCCCAACTCCTGAGATCCCTAAGCGCACCGGGTGGGGTGCAGATCACCTTGCCGCCGCCCGTGGCGCGGGATGCCTTCACGCAGCTATTCAAGAACCTGGCCCAAACGGGAGTCATCGCGGTGATCCTAACCGTCATGGGAGCCCTGGCGGAAGAGAAGAACCGGGGGACAGCCGTCTTGGTGGTCTCCAAACCGGTTTCGCGGACGGCCATGGTCTGGACGAAGCTCGCGTCGAACAGCCTTCTGATCATCTTCGCCACAGCGCTGGCCTACGTCGCGGCTCTTTACTACACGATGATCCTGTTTCCGGGCACGCCGGTGCGGGAGTCGCTCTTCGGGACCCTGGCTCTTCTGGTCTACCTGCTCTTCGTCGGCGCAATGACCATCGCGGCCAGCGCCGTGGCCCGCAGCCAGGTGGCGGCCGGCGGCCTGGCCCTGGCCGGCTATTTCGTGATCTCTCTCCTGCCCATCTTCGGCCGCTTCTTTGCCAAATGGACTCCGGGGGCGCTGGTAGGTCTGCAGACAGACCTCCTGACAGGAAAGGCCTCGATGCTGAAAGATGCCGTCCCGACCATGGCCGTGGCCGTGGCGCTGGGGCTGGTGCTGGTAGCGTTAGGGAGCGCGGCTTTCGAGCGGCAGGAGCTATAGAATGTCGCCTATCCGATTGGCTGGTATGGTCCTGGGGCGCCTGATCTTCCTGACGGCAGCCGATGTGGTCGCGTTAGCCGCCGGAAACGGGGGCCGCCATGGAACGGAAGAGGTGCCTTTTCTCGCCCGGCCGGTGGGAGCGGTGTACCTTGTACTCTGGACCGTGTGGTGGGCCGTCACCTTCCTCGGGCGGCGCTCCGGGGTAAGATCCGCCGAGGACCGTGGACAGAGATGGCTCGTGCTTCTTCTCGGTGTGGTGCTGGTCCCCACCCTGGTTTTCCTGCCGCCCTGGGAATATGCCCACCTCCCCGGCCCGATCCCGAGGGACGGCGCCGTTGCCTGGGTGGGGCTGGCGCTGTTCGCGGCAGGCATCACCATGCAGGCGTGGGCCATGTGGACGCTCCGCGGTTTCTTCACCGTGCGGCTGGGGCTTCAGCCGGGCCACCGCCTGGTCACTGGAGGGCCATACCGCTTCGTGCGCCATCCGGGGTACGCCAGCTACATTCTGAGCCTCACCGGAATCGGGCTGGCCATGGGGAGCATTGGGGGACTGGCCGTGGCCGCAACCGCTACTCTGTTCATCGTCAGTCATCTGAAGGTGGAGGAAACGATGCTGACGGCGGCCTTTGGAGACGATTACCGCCGCTACGCCGCGGGGCGGGCGCGTCTTTTCCCTGGTATCTATTAGCTTGTCGGGCCCCGGGAGAGCGCGTACGGATCAAGGCGATCAAGGGAGGCTTACACCGTGAACGAGATAAGGATGACCCCCATCGGCGTCGTCCACAACGGCCAGACCGAACCGGTGGACGAGGGCTGGGGAGAGGTAACCTCCCGGGTGGAACTGCGGCCGGAACTGGCCGGCATCCTGGATGGGCTGGAAGGGTTCTCCCACGCCCTCATTATCTACTGGCTGCATGAGGCCCCGACCGTCCCCGGCGTGAAGAGAAGACCGCGCGGGCTGGCGGATATGCCGGAAGTGGGGTTCCTGGCTCAGCGGGCCCGGCACCGACCCAACCCCATCGGCGTAACGGCGGCGGAGGTGGTGGCGGTGGAGCCGGCGTGCCTGGTGATGCGGGGGCTGGACGCCATCGAGGGTACGCCGGTCCTGGACATCAAGCCCTATTTCCCCGCCTACGACCGCCGGGACGACGCCCGTGTGCCGGAGTGGGTGGACCGGCTGATGCGGGGGTATTTCTGAAGGCGGCAATGACTCGCCGCCTCGTGGTCACACCGGCGGCCGCCAGGGTCACCTGGCTTTGAATATATGGTTCACTTCGCCTTGGCTATGTAGTTCAGAGTGTCCTGTCCCGTGCTATTCCTGAAGTAGGTGAAGACCACCGGCCCGCTCTTCCCAATCTCGTCCCAGAAAGCCCAGGATTTCAGCTCTTCCGTGAGCCGGAAAGCCCGCGGGCCGTATTGATCTCCACGGAATTATTGTCGATGCGACCGGTGTAGGCGCCGCTCCCAATACCCAGAAGCGGGAAAGCGTTCCCCTTGCTATCCTTCGCTTCCAGTTGTTCGATCTTCCGAGCTTGACGGAAGACCACCAAGGGATACGTGATGACGTCGTTGGCCGCGCCTGTGGGCGCCTTCTCCTCAACCACCACTGTCGTGAGGTTACTCGCCGCCTGCACCGACTGGACCGTGACGCTGTAGCCGCTGGTGGGGCGCGGGCCAAGCCCGACCACGACGGTGTAGAACTCGCTGGGCGGGTCTTCCTTGAAGAAAGTTGCGCCGCGAGAGTGCTTTAGCAGCTCGATGCTCTGCTGGATCGAGAGTGGAAGGGTCTTCAGGTCGGTGACCACTTCGTAGGCGTGGGTGCTGCTGCCGGTGGGCGGATTGGCGGCGCCGCGGCTCTTCTGGCATCCCATGACCGCCAAGGCGAGGACGGCGGCTAGCGGGATGGCTAGCCCCAGGGTAAGGGCTCTGGCTTTCAACCGGCTCTTCAGAACTCTGGGTTGTGCCGCGTTCGGTAGCTTTGGTGCCGCGTAGCTAATTGCCTTCGTTCCTCCAATGGTCATTTCTGGCCCCCTTCTCACTAGACGCAGCCAAGGCGAACTGTGTTCCGTGGATCCAGTCTGAAAGGGGCTTTTCCGGCAATCTAAAGGGGCCATCACTCGATATGGTGATGGCCCCTTTGTGGTAGCCTCCTTGCGGCGGCCGCTTCAGGTTTGTGCCTGGTTGAGCCGCCCCTGTTTCGATGGTCCGGTGCACCAGTGTTTCGGCGCTCTAGTGTTTCCGCGTTCCGGTGGGCGCCTTTACAGCGGAGGGCAGTTCGCCAAACTCCCTGAGAAGACCACCGGCCCGGTCAGCCCGCCGCCGGCGGGGTAGACCGTCATGGTCGTGGTATTGGGCAAGCGCAGCGACGGCGAGACCAGACCGCCGGACCACAGACCGGCGGAAGCGTCGGCCTCACCCATGGAGACCGTGATCGGTAGCTGACCGGGGATGTTCAAAGTGAACGAGTAGTTCGTGAAGGCAGGGTTGAAGGTGCCAGGCTCCGGCAGGCTGATGGCGGTCAAGAACAGTTGCGAGCCGGTGGATGACTGCTGCACGAAGAACGTCCCCGTCGCCTGAGGCACGACGCCCGTGTTCGTTAGGACGACGTTGCACTGGCTCGGCGCGACCACCAACGGGAACAGGGGGAACGGCCTGGGCGCCGGGTTCTGGTTATTCTGGCCCAGTTTGAAGAAGGTCTGAGGGCCGACCTGGCCGT
Source organism: Bacillota bacterium (assembly GCA_021791495.1). Taxonomy (GTDB): domain Bacteria; phylum Bacillota; class Sulfobacillia; order JAJYWN01; family JAJYWN01; genus JAJYWN01. The sequence continues at coordinate 168,388 of JAJYWN010000064.1, read as the reverse complement.
CCACGGTGATCCCCATAGCCGTCTGGAAGGCCCGCACCGCCGCCTGCGTGGCCGCGTCATAGTAGCCGGTCAAGCGGCCGGCGTAGAAGCCGTTCAGCTGCAGTACATTCTGGACGAAGACCACGTCGAAGCCGTTGCGCCCCGACAGGATGCCCCGACCGCCGGCGAAGGTGTAGATCCACGTCGCATCGAAGGTGGCCGGGCCGACGATGGAGTCAACGGTCAAGCCGGTGTCTCCGTTGGCAATGGCATCCTGTTGGAAGGCGGCCACAGCGGCGGCGGTCTTGGGACCGAAGATGCCGTCGGCGGGTATTCCCATGATGCTTGAATACCGGAACGTGTTCAAACGGTTCTGCAGGATCTTCACATCGCCGCCACTCACACCCTGCTGCAAGTTGCGGCTACCGTAGACGGGACCTCCGTAGGTGGTGTTCGGCCCGACGCCCTGACCATAGACGAAGTAGACCTGCGGTCCGGCAATGCCGTCTACCGGTAATCCGAAGTACGCCTGGATGTTCATCACCATTTGCCTGGTCGAGGCCCCGAATATGCCGTCAACGGTGACCGGCGGGCCGATGGGCCCGAGCGGTGGGTTCATAACCTGCAGGAGCAGGTTGAAGACACCCTGGAGAATAGCGACATCGGTGCCTTTCAGGTTGGGGGTCTGCAATGACAGGTTACGGCTGCCGAATGGCACGTACGGCCCGTAAAGGTTTTCGAAGAGAGCCATATCCTCGCTCCTTTCTGTGATGGTAGCATGGGGAAATCGCCCATGCGTTCCTCCGGTAAACAGGTTATGTATAGGGCCGCTCAGAGGTTACCGAACCCTGCTAAGGCGCCAGAACTTAGAACAAAGACGCATATCGGACACTATGCAGCGGGAAGAGGGGGAATGGGACGGGAGCCGGGGTCACCTTCCGTAGCCCAAGCTGGTAATAGGTCGCCGGTCCCACCTGCCCATCCACGGTAATGCGGGACGTCTTCTGGACTGCGCGCACCATTACGGTGCCGAGCTAACGCTGAACAGCTTGCGCAAGGCACGACGCAAACCGGTGTCGTCATGGATCTCCACGGCGATGATGCTGAACTGCCCATCCCCGTTCACGGTCAGCGGGTGGTCCACCATTTGGCCCTGACCGTCGGCGAAAGCCCAATTCAGCCGGACAGGCATTGCATAGCGGAAGCTGAACCGCCCGCCGTCGTCCGTGGTGACCCACCCGATGGTCAAGGCGATGTCGGTCCCGCCGCCGGCCTCCACCGAACGGTCGTGGTAAAGGTCCAGGCGCACCTTGGTGCCGGGCGGGTAATCCGCACCGCTGATGGTCAGGGCTTCCCCCACTTTCACCGGGTCGGGCTGGATGGTCAGAGTCCGTTTGGGCGCGACCGAAAGCCCGGTGGCCGCCAGGTAACCGGTGTCGGTGACCGCCACCAGGTAGGCGAAGGTATCGCCGCCGGTGGCGGCTGCTGTCAAGTCGATGGTGTCCTCGCCGTGGGTCAGACTCGGTGGCACCATCCAGTCAAAAGCCCAGCGTCCACCCGTTCCGACAGGCAAGCCGGCGGGCGAGAGAGCTGTCAAAGGGATGCGGGAGATCAAGATCGCGTTCCGCGGGAGTTTTCGATCGTAGAACACCGTGGATTGCTGGTCGGCGGACACTCCGTAGAGCCAGACCCACTGTCCGGGCCAGGTGCCGGCGGATTCAAGGGTCACGGCCTGCCCCACGTGCACCGGATAGGGGTCCGCCACGACCCGGAACTGGCTGGGAAAGGGTAACGGGGCCGGGCGGTTGCCGGGTTGGATGATGCCGCCGGTGCCACCGGCGCCACCGGCGGACAGTGGCGGCTTCAGCTCGGCCAGAGGAGCGTTCGGGGGAAAGTAGGCGGCCGGACCGCGCGCGGTGGGCGCCGGCCAGGCGTGGAGGATGGTGATGGCCAGCGCAATGGCCACCGCCAGGCTTAGGGCGGGTCGGGCCAGACCGATGCCGAGCGGGCCTCGGGGCAACGCTTCCTGACCTTGGTAGACTCCCACCAGATTGGGCGCGACGCGCGACCAGACGCGGGACGTCATCTCGTCCAGGCCTGCAGCGGCGGCTGACCCCGCCGCTTCGCCCGCGGCGCGTGCCGGGGCTGTGGCGGTGGCGGTGGGCTGAGCTAAGAGCTCCAGGGTCGCCCTAATGGAGCTATTACCACTCAAAGGTGTCTGCCCCCTCAATGCGTAGGTGTTCGGCCATACGCCGCCGGGCTGTGTGTAACCTTGACTTCACAGTGGAAAGCCGGAGGCCCAACAGCGTGGCGATTTCCTTCTCGGACAGGTCGTTGAAGTAGAAGAGGACGACCGGAGCGCGGTGTGCCGCATCCAAGGAAGCCAGAGCCGCGGCCACCGCCTGGCGGGCCGCCAGTTGCTCCAGGTGGAGGTCCGCATCGCCCGATTGTGCGTCCGGATCGGCGTTGATAGCGGACCCTGGTCGACTCACCAGGTTGTCCGGTAACTCGTAGACCGGCGAACGGCGGCGGGTTTTCAAGGCCTCGTTGACCACGATCTTCAGGAACCAGGGTGCGAAGGGACGGCCCGGTTCAAAGCGGCCGATGGCCCGCCAGGCCCGAATGGCCCCTTCCTGCAGGCAGTCCTCTGCCGTGGCCCAATCGCCGGCGATGAGCCTGGCCGTCTGGAGGGCGCGCGCCGCCGTGGAGCGGTATAGTTCAGCGAAGGCGTCGACGCTCCCGCCTTGGCAACGCCGCACCAGTTCGGCTTCAGTCATGGCCGTGAGGCCTGTTGTCTTGCCTTCGAACAGCCGTCCGCCGTCACTCCAAGTCCTCTCCCACTCTCTATAACCGCCATACTGGCAAAAGGTTGATGGCGTATAGGGAGGGATTTCGTTTTCACCACCTGAGCGGTTGGGTGATATCACATATGCTAGCATGCAAATGCCAAGGGAAGAAACCGACTGACTCTGGCCGGCGCGCCATGGGGCGTCGTGGCCGCTAGGGCGCTTGGCGCACTTGGAAGGGGCCCCGCGTTACCCAAGAGTTCCAGGAGTTCCGAGAGTTCTCTTCCACCACGAAATAGGGCTTGGCCGGCACGCCGGGCCTCACCTGGGCGAATAGCTCCACATAGAGAGGGCCATCGGCAGAGGCGGACAGGCCGGGCCAGGTGGTTACCCATAGGCCAGGTTGCTTCTCCGCCGCCACCAGGACTTTTATCGGAGCTCGCTCCCCGGAAGGTGAGTCGTAGACGCGCCACTCAACGCCGGCGGCCGACCGAACCATGGCGTCGAGCTCATCCCCAGCCTTCGGCGACCACACCGGCCCGGCGGGAAACGGGGTGGCGAAGATGATGTCGGGTTCCATGACGGTGGACGTGACCTGGTCCCCCTCCCAGGCGGCCTGCACGTTCACACCCACCAGACGGGGTGCGCCCTTGCCGGTGGACGGGGCCACGTAGGTGGTGGTCGGCGCATACTGTGGCTTATTGGTGAAGTAGACAATCCCGGTATCGTAGAGAAGCTGCTCTCCATCTTGAGAAAACCGCAGGTTGCCCGCAGTGTGCCCTTTCAGTAGGGATGCCAGGAACGTACCGGTTCGGCCGTTTTGCGGGTTGTACTCCTGCCAGGAATCGTCCTTTGGCTGGTAATACAGGAGCGTGCCGCGGGGGCTCCACTCAAACCAGGGCCCTACTGGGCTCCCAGGGAAGGCCGCGACCAGGCGCGCTTTTGACAGATCCGCAGTGGCGATCCAGAGCTGGGGACCGCCTTTGAGCTTGACAGGGTCGATCGAAGCTTTCCCGTTTTCGATGGCCAGCCTGACATCGGGGGGAATCTGGTCCCACGACCATCCCGCCGCCACGTAGCGGCCATCGGGTGAGCGCAGGCCGCTGCCCAGCACTTCCTGGACGACTGTGGGCAACGTCTCCCAACCAACGTCCGATACCACCGCGGGAATGCGCCAATCCAGGACATTGGTGACCGAGTGGATCAGGGCTGTAGCCATACCACGCGGCGCCGGGAAAGCCAGCAAGACTACAAGGCCGGCCGCCATCACCACACCCGCCTGCACAGCGAGGCGCCGCCTCTTCCATCCCACTTGCTCCGAGCGAGCCTGCCGGATGCGGTTCCATAAATTGGGCGATGGTCCACTCCGTTCAACTTCCCGGTGAAGCGATTGCCGAAGGACGTCATCGCTGAGATTCATTGGGGTACGACCTCCTTGATGTCTGACCCGCGGGCCGGCTGTTCTCTATGGAAGCCAGCTTCTGTTCCAGAGCTTGCTTGGCTCGGTGCAGGCGGGATTTCACAGTGCCGGCGGGCACCCGCAGGAAAGACCTGGCAAGCCCTAACCAAATCCGCATCGTCCTGAATCGGGGGAAACCTCCTGGCCTTCCGGTGTTCTTCCGGTACTCCGCCGCACCCGTCCTATCTGCCTTATATAGCCTTTCACCGGCCGAAAAGGTTCGCTGGGATAAAAAGGGTCGACGCCGTTCCCGGCAAACTAGACAAATCATGAGTAGCCAAAGCGGTGAAAATCGCGATTTCCACGAACTTGCCCCCCGGGACTATGCGCGCCTCCTCCCCGTTTTCGCCGGGTTCAGCCACGCCTTGGCGGTCCGCCCCGTGGTGGAAGGCAGTTGCCGGGGGCGGGCCTTCGTCGATGATATAGACGAGCCGAGAGCGGGTTTGGTTTGGGAGGGTTCCACGTTCTATCTGGCCGGCCCACTACCCGGTGCCCTTAGCGCCAGTCTGGGGCGGCTTTTGGAGACGGAATTCCTACCGAAACTGGGACCCTGGGGCGGGCGCTTTTCTTACTGGCCGGAGGAGGCCTGGGAGCCGGCGCTTACGGAGGCGCTGGCGCCCTTCGGCGTCAAGAAGTGGATACGCCATTTCTACACTCTGCGTTCGTCGGAATATCACCCGCGCGGAGACTGGCGGGCGGTGGTACCAGGCGGATGCGTGGTGCACCGGGTCACTCCCGAGCTGTTGGCCGACCCCGCCATAGAGAAGTCGAGCCTCCAGCACGAGCTGGGTATCATGTGGGCGGCGCTGGACCGGTTCTTCGACCGTGCTTTCGGGTACTGCCTGGTCGGCGGCGGCAAGGTCCTAAGCTGGTGCCTCACAGAGTACCCCAATGGCGACCGCCGCGGTATCGGCATCGAGACGGCGGAAGAGCACTACCGCAATGGATACGGCTGGATCACCGCCTCCGCGTGCCTGGAACAGGCGTTCTCCAGGGGCATGACTGTACATTGGGATAGCTGGGCCAATAACGCCGCCTCCGTGGGGCTGGCCGGGAAACTGGGGTTCGAACTGACACGGGAATACCCGGTACTGGCTTTCCGTAACGTACCATGAGGAAGGGATAGCTGGCTTGAGACTTGGCTATGAAGACCAGCTAACGGGCATCAGTCCGCCCGCGATACTCCGCTAGCCAAGCCAGAGATTCTTCGGGGTCGCACTCCAAGGTGTAGGTCGTGTTTGGAGCATATCGGGCCAGCGAATCCAGGGTCTCCGCCATGTCGATAACCCCGCGGTTCAGTGGCCAGTGACTGTCCCTTTGTCCGTCATTGTTGTGGAGGTGCACGTGCCCGATCCGAGGCCCCAACCCCTCGATCCATTGGCATAGTGGGACCGGTGAATTGGCCCGGGCGTGCCCGACATCAAGGCATACCGAAATTCTGGGGTCTTCGATCTCATTGACCAGCTCCATCAAGGGGCCGGGTTCTTCGTCGGCCACGTTCTCAATGTACACCCAGCAATCGGAAGGCTTCCCTGCCAGGTACTCCCTCCAGAACGCGGCCGAATTCCTGACCCATTGGGAAACGGGCATAGCCTTCGGGAAGTATCCCGCCCGAGCGCGCTCGCTCAAGCCGTGGCCATCTTGATGAAGTAGCGGTGCACCCGGTCGTCGCCTGTCAGTTCCGGATGAAAGGCAGTCACCAAGAGCCGCTCCTGATGGGCCATGACGATCTTCTCGTCGAAGGTGGCCATGACCTTCGCCTCCCCATAGACGTGGTCGACGTAGGGGGCGCGGATGAAGACGGCGTGGAACGGCCGGCCGTTTGCGCCGGCGCCTGAGGAACCGCCGGCGCCGGTGACACCGGTCGCGCCCGCACCGGTGATCTCTGGTATGTCCAGGTCCGCCTCGAAGCTCTCTCGCTGCCGCCCGAAAGCGTTGCGGTTCGCCACGATATCCATCAGGCCCAAACGGGGCTGGGTCCTGCTAATTTCGCCCCCGCCCTCGATTTCCTTCGCCAGGAGAATAAGCCCCGCGCACGTCCCGTAGATGGCCATGCCCGCCCGATAGGCCTCACGCACCGGCTCAAAGAAACCGTAATGGTCCATGAGCTTGCCGATGGCAGTGCTTTCGCCGCCCGGGATGACCAGACCGTCCAATCCCCGCAACTCGGCGGGCCATTTGATACGCACCACTTCGGCGCCCGCGGCGGTTAGCAGGTTGACGTGTTCGCGCACCGCTCCCTGGAGGTCAAGGACGCCGATCCTGGGCTTGTAGTCCATTTGCTGGGGCATGGTCGCCGGCCTACCACCCGCGGAGCTGCATTTTATCCTTGTCGGCTATCTTGGCGATCTCGATGCCTGGCATGGCTTCCCCAAGGTTCTGGCTGACTTCGGCCAGCACCTTGGGGTCATTGAAGTGAGTGGTGGCCAGAACGATGGCACGGGCGCGCGCCGCCGGGTTGGAGGACTTGAAGATGCCCGACCCCACGAAAATGCCGTCGGAGCCCAGCTGCATCATGAGAGCCGCATCGGCGGGGGTGGCGATGCCACCGGCCGAGAAGTTCACCAAGGGAAGACGCCCCAACCGCTTCACTTCCCGCACCAGTTCGATGGGGGCGCCGAGGTTCTTGGCCTCGGTGGCCAGTTCATCGTCGTCCATGGACTGGAGCTTGCGGACCTCGTCCATCACCGTCCGCATGTGGCGGACAGCCTCCACCACGTTGCCGGTGCCGGGTTCACCCTTGGTGCGGAGCATCGCCGCACCTTCAGCCGTGCGTCGCAGGGCTTCGCCAAGGTTCCGGGCGCCGCAGACGAAGGGGACCGTGAACTTCCACTTATTGATGTGGTGCTCCTCGTCGGCCGGGGTGAGGACTTCGCTCTCGTCGATGTAGTCCACCCCGAGGGACTCGAGAATCTGGGCTTCGACGAAGTGCCCGATGCGGGCTTTGGCCATGACCGGGATGGTCACGGCCTCCATGATCGCTGTGATGATGGTGGGGTCGGCCATACGGGCCACGCCGCCGGCGGCGCGAATATCGGCCGGCACGCGTTCCAAGGCCATGACGGCCACCGCACCCGCGTCCTCGGCGATGCGGGCTTGCTCAGGAGTGGTGACGTCCATGATGACGCCGCCCTTCAGCATTTCGGCCAGCCCGCTTTTCACTAAGAAAGTTCCCTGCTCTGCCATGTCGCCCATCCTCTCGATATGCGAATTCCACGATCCTGTGCTCTGCCCAGCTGTGCTCTGTCCAGTAGGGCTCTGTTTCGTAGTCTTGCCGCCAAGAGCCGGCGCTCATCGCCCGCCAGGCGCTGAAACCACAGCTACGTGAACTTCTGCGTCTGACCCTAAAACTACGCTTTTGCGGTCAGCCTGTCAACCATCTGGGGCATTTGCCTTGCGGCGGGCGGATGCCATCCTTGCGGAAGCCGGCGCGGCGTTCAGTAGTCGACGGACGGGGGTGTCAAGTAGATTTGACACCTTCGGGCCGCCTGTAGTCAAAACTCGCTTACACCCGGGCCGCCGGCCAGAGTTTCATGGGATCAGCTTGACTCTAGAGGACCAGGAGACACGGTAGACGATTGCCGATCTGAAGGGAAAGTACAGCTATGCGAGGTCTCGGTGGCGGTAGAGACCAGCGGCAGGTGAGACTCGTCTTTTGGAAACCACGTCCATCTGACGTTGAATGCCGCCCCAAATACCCCTACAGGTACCATTTCCCGACGGGTGCATCGGGGATGCATAGGAGATTTGACACCGGGGAGGGCGACCGTGTATTGGAAACTTGACACCTCCCTCCGCGGCTGGAACAGCGTCACTTCGTGGGACCCTGGCCGCGACCTCTTCCTGGGTGGATGCCTTTGCGGTTCAGGGCGACCCGCCATCCGGTGGGGCAGGACGCCGCCGAGGGTTTCCCGAATAGCAACGGGGAAGGATTACTGGTAGCGTGTCCCAGTAGGATGGTGATTGTTACGTCTACCGTGGTCGACAAGAGACCGCAAACGAAACCCCTTGCCGTGTTCCTGGACTTCGAAGGCACACTGAACGATGTGGTCGGCAGCGGCCGGTTGTACGCTCGAGATTTCGTCTCCTGGGCGCGCGGCGTTTACCCGATCGACGCGTCAGTGTGGGCGGCGGCGCTGACCAAGGCGATGGAAGGCGTCTTCCGAAACCAGGTCGCGGCGGCGCGACATCCCGAGACGTGGCCGGGATACGCCACCTATCGGCGGCGTGAGCTCACCCTTTGGGCGCAGGACCTGTTCCGGGAAGCCGGGCTAACCGTGCCGGGAGACCGGGAAGCCCTGGAAATGGCCCTCCGTCTCGAAGACGAGGTCCCCTCGAAGATGGCGCCGCTACCGGGCGCTCTGGAACTGATCAGTGCCTTGGCCGACCACAACGGCCGCCAACTGTTCATCGCTTCCGGGGCGCCCTCATCCTACACCAAGCAATGCCTGCAGAGTGCGAGCGTCCTGATCCATTTCGCTCGGGTGCTGGGCCCGGACGTGGTCGATACGCTAAAGACCGGGCCCGAGTACTACCGGCGCGCTTTCCAGATCACCGGCCGGTCGCCGGACCAGTGCGTGGTGGTGGACGATTCGCCCAGTCCATTGGCCTGGGCGCTGGAGACGGGTGCCCGCGCGGTGGTGGCCGTCGGAAAGGCCGCGACGGAGGTCCAGGGAGTGTGGGAACGGGAGGCGGCGGCTCATCCTGGCTCAGCTAGGGCTGAGAACTTGATCCGCGCCTCCGGCCTGTCCGAGGTGCCGGCGATTCTTGAGCGACTTGAAGCGTAGGAGGCGGCCAGGCGTGGAACCAGCCAGTCTCCCGCGTGTTCCGAAAGGACCTCGATGCGAAAATGGGGCCCGGGAATGAGGGGTAGAGATGGCGGCGTTGCGGCGTAGCGAGGGGCTCGGTGAAGGGCGCCTGAGAGAGATCATGACCAAGTGGCAGGGAATCCTCGGGTTTTCAGACTGGGATCTGAAACTCGAAATGGTCGACTTCAGACGGGAACGACAGTCAGGAGACATCAAGATCGACGAGCCGAACCAGCAGGCCCTCGTGCTGATGGCCCGCGAGCCTTTTCGTGAGGACGAGGAGTTGACGCTGGTCCACGAGTTGGTGCATCTCCGCCTCTGGAAGTTGGACCAGATGATCGAGGAACTCATCGGCCTGGCTTTCGGGGACGAAGCCTCCGCCGGCGGGGCGACAGGCGGACCGGTCAACGGCTTGCCGGATGGCGAGCCGGAAGGGATGGCCGCGTTCACGGGGGATGAAGCCGCGCCCCCCGTTCCCACCTTCCGCAGGTCTTACGCTTTCGCCTACAACCGGTTCATGGAGGACCTGGAGTTCACTACTCACGCGCTGGCCAAAGCCCTGCTGCGGGCGGCCGGGAAGGAGCCGCGCCCCAGTTGGCAGACCCTCGAAGATGACAGCCGCGACCGGGTCGTCCGGTCATAGGAGAAGCGTCGAATGCCAGGTTCCGCGAGTCCCCAGGTACTGCCGGCGGCCCCAGCTGGCACGGAGCACCGGTCTGAAGAGGAACCGCAAGTCGCCCTTCAGGCCGAGGCACACCGGATTGTCACTAAACTTGGCCTGCTAAACTGCTTTTCGGGCTTGGGAGAGGCCCGTGTGGTGGGCAGTGTCGCCGTTGGCCTCATCGTGAAGCGAGACATCGATGTCCATGTGGCTGTGGAAAGTGGCGCCTTGACGGCGGCGGCCGACAAGGCTTGCCACACTCTCCTCGATTCCCCCAAGGTCCGTGAGATCCGTATCACCGACTACCGTCAGGGCAAAGCGGCACTCAAAGTGGCCATCGACCAGTTTCCCGGCGGGTCAGGGAACTGGTCCATAGATGTTTGGCTAACGGAGGTCCCGTCCAACACGGGCTTCACGCTAGTTGAGCACGTTCTGTCACGGTTGACGCCGGATAGCCGGGCTCTGATTCTAGAGGTCAAACGGCAGCTACACAGCCAGGGCCTGCTGAGAGATGGTCTCAGTTGTCGAATCTATGAAGCTGTCCTGGACCGTGGTTTGGCGAGTGTGGATGCGGTCAAGAGTTACTTGGGCATCACCTGCCCTCCCTGACTCACCTGCCCTCCTTGACCCAGCCCTGGTCCTCCCCTGCCACGCGGTTGGTGAATTTCTCGGGGCTATCAAACCAATTCAGGCCCGGTTCCTTGATGAAACGGTCGCCGTCCACGTACCCCGCGTCCCAGGTGGGGTCGCACAACACCCAGGCGGAACCCGAGTAGAAGGCGTCCCAGGCGTGGCCCACCGACGTAGATGACGGCGACGACGACGATGACGATGACGATGACGATGACTGCGGCGCCCGACCGGTTATCACCTGAGCTGGGATGCCGGCCGCCCGGCACAACGCCGCGAACAGCAAAGCGTAATCCTCGCAGACCCCGGTTTTCGTCCGAAGGCACAGGGAGGCCGAAGGCTGCCACCATAACCGGTTCATGCGGCTCTTGGCCACGTCGTAGGAGATGTTGTTGGTGACCCATTGGTAGATGGTCTTCGCCTTCTCCGTGTTCGACGTCAGGCCGGCCGTCAAAGTGGCCGCCAGCTCCTTGACGCTCGGGTCATCCGACTGCACCTGGTCCGACGGAGTCAGGTATTCTGCGTTTTGGGCCACGGGGCTGAACGTGACGTCAAAGGCCGCTTCCTGGTACCACCAGCGCACCGCCGACGCGGGAGAGCGGATTTCCACCTGGTACTTCCCGGCCCCCTTGGTTAGGGGTATGGAGGCGCTGAAATGGTTCTCCATCACCTGGATGTTGTAATAGTACACGCTCCCGTCCTTCTTCAGCCACGCCTGTAGAACGGGGAGTTCGCTGGTCCCTTCCAGGCGTAGAACGTCCGTCACTCTCACGCTGGTGGTGGTCGGGTTGGTCAGCCGTACGGAGCCGCTGCCCAGATAGGCAGAACCTGAGTTCTGAACGGCCAGTTTAAGCCGGAGGAGCATAGTCGGGTCTCCGGGGACGGCGTCATACACCGTGATGGCGTGTTCCACCGGCCCGAAGGGCAACGGGACGTCTCGCTTGAAATACCCGTTGCCATCGGCCAGACAGTCGAACCATACTTTCTGGACCGCCCCAGGTCCGTTGATGACGACCTGCAGGTTCCGAAAGCCGGCCCACCCTTCAAGGGTGAAGCTCCCGGTGGCACGCCCCTCCACCGGACGGAAGAGGACGATGTTGTTACCCACCTTGTTCTCGTCACTATTGGAAACCTCGAAGGTGGTGACGAACTCGTAGAAGCCGGGTCTGTCCGTCAGGGGCTTGCCGATCTTGACGGTATAGACCCCCGGGCCGTCACTCAGCCAGACACGGGTGTTGAAGGTCCCTTGGGACACGTTCAGATCCTGCCAGTCTTCTAAGGAACCCTTCTGCACCATGGCCTTTAGTAGGGGTTGATCGGTGTCACCCTTCACGCGGACGAAGCCGTTCACGGGGATGCCCGATCGGACGGGTAACTGCAGAGTGACTTCAGACCCACCAATGATGGCGCTGTCGAACCGCCCCATGGACCTCTCAGCCTCGGCCGTCAGCTCGGCGTTCCAGTTCCGGGCGGCGACCTTCTCGTCACTGTTCGTAACCTCTTCGCGGGTGGTGAAACTGATGACTCTCGTCGTGGGATTCCAGGAAACCGCCAGCCCCAGTACCTCGGCGGCGAAGGCTGCCGGGACCAGGACCACGTCGTCAAGGAAAACCGCCCCCACCGACAGCCGCCTCTCTGTACTGCCGATCCAGGCGCGGTCCGAAGCCTTGACCACTTCGACCTCCTCCCCGGCCGACGACCGGCTGAAGACACGGTTGGCTTCGCGGGCGCAAGGAACGGAGAGGTACGCGCACAGGTCGTCCAGGGGGACCATGACGACTCCGCGGTGGAGCACCGGTGGAAACCAGGGGTCCAAGGGGTCGTCGTCGACGACCAATTGGATCTCGGTGGCGGCGTAAGCCAGGCTGGAGAAAGCGGAAAGTAGGAGGAGGAGGGACAGCAAGACAGCCCAGAGACGGTAGGTGCGACGCATGGATGTACCCGCCTTTCAAATACAACATCAGCGGCTACCGGGGTTTGTAGGCCAGGGCCGCAGCCAGAACCGGATCGCGGCCGGCGAAGAAGTCCTGTGCCGTGAGAGGGACCTCCTGGTCGGGGGATAGCGATGGTGGGTCCCCTTCAACCATCTTGAAATACTTAACCGAGTAACCGACGGTTAGACCGGAAAAGGGTAATTCCGCTGTTTTCACTTCGCCATAACCGTTGGGTTTGCCTCCGGTGGGCTCACCGAGGAAGATGGCGTTGGTCCTTTCCTTGAAGTCGTAGGAGTTCAGGATGGCGGACGAGAACGTTTCCCGACCGACCAGGACGAAGAGGCGCCCCGGCTCCTTCACCTCTGGCCGGGAGGCCAGCATCTTTATGAGGCCCTGGGCCACCTGGGAATTCCCGCCGGTGTTACGGCGCAGGTCGAAGACGATGCGCGTCGGGTGCTTCTCGTCGAGGAGCCGCCGGATGGCGTCGGTGTCCTTGGAGAGGTCCCCGGAGCAGCTGGTGTACTTGATGTACAGCGCCTTCTCCGCTGCCAGGTACGAGTAGGAGAGGACGGTCTCTTTCCCCCACCAGGAGGGATAGGCCGTGTCCAGCCATTGAATGGCGTTATACTCCTGGCGATCGAGGGTGACGGTGAAGGTCGCTCCGTCCTTGGCGAACTCCATGGCGACCCGCCTTCCGTCGGGGACGATGCCCAACCCCTCCAGCACCTCGGGAATGGCCAGGTAGACCGGCGCGCGGGCCCGCACCCAGTTGTCGTTCTCGTGGGAGACGATGGTGGCGGCCAGCTCCAAAGCCTTGTCGGCCGGGGTATCGCCGATTCGGACGAGCCTGGCACCCAGTAGCTGGGGGAAGTCGCGGCCCGTGCGTGTTACCCACAGGCCGTCGGAGAAGGCGTAGAAATCCACCGGTAGGCGTCCAAACCCGGGAGAAGGCGGTCCCACGCGCACGCTGGTGTGGGCGTCGCCCAACTTAGCAACCACCTGGGCCAGAGCCACGGCAAACTGGACGTCAGACAATTGGTCGGCCCGGCGGGCTAGGTCATCGAGGGCCTTACCGTAGTCGGCGGAGGAGAGGGAGAAGAAGAGGTTCCTGTGCCGGCGCGGCAGTTCACGGGCCAGCCACTGGATGTCCTTGGCGCGTCCGGTGACGGCCTTCCCCTCTAAGAAAGGAACGGAGACCGGGCCCTGTTGACCCGGCTTCCCTGGCTCGGGGGCACAGCCCGCAACTGTCAAAGCAAAGATTACTAGGACGGCCAAGGCGGCCATAAGTGTACGAAGAGAAGACGACACCTGACGATGCTTGGGTGTCACTAATCACGCCCCCGTTTGGAAAAACGCCGGGGATGGATATTGGCGGTGCATGAAAGCCACTCCTTCTTGAGCGAGGTGGCTCGACGTGACCGGGAGACTCAAAAGGACGGCCGGTGCGACCTTGATGCTGGCGGCCATGCTTCTTTCCTTGGTAGCCGTGGCGGCCGGCGGGTGCCGGCGGATCTCCGGCGAGGGCGGCGGCATTGGGCAGGCCGGTGGCCCGTCCGGTGCCGGTCGGGCGAACACGCACTCTACAGCCGAGGCCTTGGCTGCCAAGCTACAGGGCCTCAGCTTGAGTGATTTCTTTGAGGTCTCTTGGCGGGAGCTGTCCCTGCGGGACCCCGAGTCTGTCCTGACGAACGGGCTGTCCGGCGTCTATGGGCTCAAAGACGCCGAGCTCACCGACCTCTCTGATCAGTACGTCCGCGAGACCTACCGGATGTGCGCGGCAGTCCTGGATCTGCTGCGGCGGAACTACGACCGCGCCAAACTTGGGGCGAAAGACCAGGTCTCCTACGACGTCTACGAATGGTACTTGGACGACGCGGTCCGGGGTCAGGAGTTCATGTATAGCGACTTCCCGGCCACGGTCGTAGACGTTACCTCCGTGCACCTCATGACCCTCCACTTCTTCACGGACCTCCATCCCGTGGCGAACCAGCGAGATGCCCGTGATTACGTAACCCGCCTAAGGCAGGTAAGAACGAAGTTTGACCAACTGATTGAAGGGCTGAAGCTCCGGGAGAAAGCCGGGGTCGTACCGCCGCGTTTCGCCATCCAGTGGGCGCTGCCGGGGGTGGACTCCCTGGCGCGGGCCGGCGCCACAAGCACTCCCTTTTACACCGTTTTCGAGACCAAGGTGAACGCGCTGTCTGAGGCGGGGGGTGTGGGGCCGGCCGAGAAGGTTGAACTACTGAAAGACGCCCGCCTGGCCATCGACAGATTCGTCATCCCCGCCTACCGATCCCTGGAGCAATACCTGCAACATCAGGTTACCGTGGCTCCGCCGGAAGTGGGCATCTCCCAATACCCCAACGGAGAGCGGTACTACGCCTACCTCCTGAAGCACTACAGTACGATCGACATGGGGGCGGACGATATCTATCGTCTGGGAACGGAGCAGTTAGACCGCATCCATACGGAGATGCGTGCGGTCTTCGACCGGCTGGGATATCCGAAGGGCGATAGCCTGGTAAAGCTGTTCGACCGGGTGGCAAAGGATAGCCCGCGCGTCGCGGCGGCGAAGGTCATCGACACCTACAATGACATCATCTCCGCGGCCGTGAAACGACTGCCTACCGCCTTTGACCATTTGCCACGCGCCAGGGTCGTGGCGGTGAAGAGCCCAATTATGGGCGCCTACGACCCTCCCTCCCTGGACGGCTCCCGTCCCGGAGTCTTCCTGGCCGGCATGGCGAACAAGGACGAAGCCCTCTTCGCCATGCCCACTCTGGCTTACCACGAGACGGTCCCCGGTCACCACCTTCAGATCGCCTTGGCCGCCGAATCCCAACTACCGGCTTTCCGTAACATGGCCTCCTTCCAAGGATACACCGAAGGTTGGGCGCTTTACGCCGAGCAGTTGGCCTGGGAACTGGGCTGGTACAAGGGCGATCTCCTGGGTGAGTTGGGTTATCTGCAGGCCCAGGCTTTCCGGGCCGCCCGCTTGGTGACCGACGTCGGCATTCACATCAAGGGGTGGAGCTTCGACGAGGCCGTTCGCTTCTTTAGCGAACAGACTGGTTACGCCACGGGCGACCTGATCGACCCTACGCAGCAGATTACCCGCTACAGCGTATGGCCGGGGCAGGCCGTGGCCTACGAACTAGGCATGCTGAAGCTCCTCGAACTGCGCCAGAAGGCCAGAGACCAACTGGGAGCCAAGTTCGACCTGAAGGAGTTCCACGATGTGGTCCTGACCAACGGCAGTATGCCCTTAGGTATTCTCGAACGCGTGGTGGACGATTACATAAGGGTCAAGCGCGGGCCATAGTCCAGCGGGCCCAGGCTTTTCTGAGCTTCCCGTCGAGCAGGCTTTCCATCAGCCCAACGGGCGGGGTCGCGCCCGTCTGGATAAGGGCGCGCAAAGCGCCGGCTCCGTCCACGTCGCCGATGAGGGCCGCGCCGGTCAGCCGGTTTCCCTTGAAGACCAGCTGACGGACGATCCCCCGTCTGGCATCGATCTTGGACAAGACATGGTCCTGCGGACCTCTGGGCACGGAAGCACCCAAAGTGATGACGGCGATTCTATCCCAGTGGAAAGAGTTCATGGGCACTCCGCCGGCGTAAGGGCGCCGGTCCCCCGCCATATTGGCCCCGGCCAGCTCTCCCTGTTCAATGGCCAGAGGCCAGAGGGCGTGGGGGCTCCTCCCGTCAAGGCTGGGATCGAAAGCTTCCGCAACGTCTCCGGCCGCGAAGATTCCCGGACGGTTAGTCTCCAGGTACTCGTCCACCAATACCCCACGTTCGCAGGCGATCTCCGCCCGGCGCGCCAAGTCTAACCGGGGCGCCACTCCTTTTCCCACTATCACGAGGTCGCAAGCCACGGACGCTCCCGACCTGAGGTGCGCCCGCTCTACCCAGCCCCGCCCTTCCAAGGTGTGGATCTCATCGCCCGTCAAGATGCGGATGCCCGCCTCCTCCAACAGGTGCCGGAACACCTCCGCGGCTGAGGCCTCCAAGACCTGAGAGAACACCCGGCGGGAAGCGGCGACCACGGTGACGGCCAGGCCCAGGCGAGTGAGGGCGGTGGCCACTTTCAGACCCACCATCCCACCACCGGACACCAGAGCGGTTCGGCTTTCCAGAGCCCGCCGGCGGACGCGCAACGCGTCGTCCAGGGTGCGAAGGGTGTAAACCCCCTGTGTCGTGTGAGCGGTGATGCCCGGTGTACTGGACGCCACGCGGGCGTCCGAAGTGCTGGGCGCGCTGAGGGCGTTGGGGGCGGCTCCCGCCGCCAGGAGGAGCCGGTCGTAAGGTAATGGAGGTTCGCTCGCTAGGTGGACCGTTTTTGCGCCGGGTTCAATGGCGCCGACCGTGTTTCCGAGATGGGCAACCAGGCCGTGTTCGCGGTAGAAGTCAGGCCCGACCAAGTAGACCTTTTCTTCCGAGACCGACCCGGCGATGAGGTCTGTCAGCATCACCCGGGAGTAATGACGGTGCGGCTCGTCCGAGATGATGTCGATCCGGTCTGTGGGCCGGCGGTCTCGGATGGCCAGCGCGGCGGAGATTCCGGCGGCGCCGTTGCCGATGATCACATGACGCACAGAAATGCCCCCCAGTTGCGTGGCGGTAACGTTTAGTCTCCCCCCGCCGCCGGCGGGATGAAGATCACCTCGTCCCCTTCCTGCAGGGGCGTGTCCAGGCCGGCCAGGAAATGCGCGTTGCGCCCGTTTACGAGAACATTGCAGCCGCCTCGCAGGCGGGCTTCTCCGGGCGGGCTGCCGGGAAACTCCAGGACCAGGACGGTGAAGGCAGGACCAAACCGGCGGCAGGCCGCGGCCAACAACTGCCGCAGGTCTGCCGCCTCGAAGTCCTCTGCCGTCGTGCCGGCGGCCCGGCGCAGCAGCGAAAAGACAGACACCCGTACTCTCGGCAAGGGAGTGTGTCCGGTCGGCGGGATGGCGTCCTCGCGGCGTCAGGCCAGCGCCAACCGCTCCTTGGTCTCCGCCGTCGGCACCCCATCCTCATCCCAACCGCGCAGCCGGTAGTATTCGGGAAGCATGGCCGCCAGTTCGGCGACACGACCTTTGGGCGCGCCTTCCGGCAGTGGTTCTTTCAGGAGGCGCGGCGCCAGCGTGTCATCCTTCGCGGTGAAGCCGGCTTTGAGGTTGAAAAGCCGCTCCAAGTTCCAGATGCGCTCGCCGGCCTGCACCCACTGCTCCGTCGTGTACTTCACCCCGGTCGCCGTCGTGAGCATCTCGGCGACTTCCGGGCCGCCGATGGCGAAGGTGGTGAAGAGGCAGATGCCGGAGGAGTCCACCAGCGCCGTCAGGTCCTGGAAAGCCTTGGTCCAGGAGGCCTTGCCCTCGGTGACAAAGGGGTCGAGCTTTTCCGGGACTCCCAGGATCTCGGGAGAGACCATGTAGCCGCGGACGTGGCAGCCGCCGCGGTTACTGGTGGCGTATTGCAGCGCCATCCCTTGAATGCCGCGGGGATCGTAGGCTGGATACTCCTGCTTCTTCGAACTCATGGACAGCTCGGGATGGCCGAAGCGGGAAGCCAGCCGGAAGGACCCCTCGGCCAGCAGGTCGCCGATGCCCTCGCGGAGACCGGTCAAGCGGGCCGCCTCCACCAGGGTATCGGCATTCCCGAATTCCAGGGGCAGGTCGGTCAGGTCCGCCGGGAGGGCGCCGCGCTGCGCGAGTTCCATGGCGCAGGCCAGGGTGGCGCCAAAGGAAATGGGGTCAAAGCCCAGCTCATTGCAGATGTAGTTCGCCTTGGTCACAGCCTCAAGATTATCGACGCCGCAGGAGCCACCCATGGCCCAGATGGCTTCGTACTCCGGCCCCTCCCCTTTGCCCCGGTAGGGCCCGCTCTTGATCTCGGTGGGCCGCCCACAGGACATCGGACAACCGAGGCAGGCCTTTTTCCGGACCAAAAGGGTCGATGCCAGCGTCTCGCCGCTGATCTTATCCGCTGTGGGCATGGTCCCGGTCTGGAAGTTGCGAGTGGGGAAAGCTCCGTGGGCGTTGATCACATTCACCAGTACGGCGGTGCCATAGGTGGGCAAACCGCTGGAGGTGACGGGCGCCGCCTTGGCCATGTCCAAGGTCTTCACCATGGCCGCACGGAAACCGTCGCGGTCGGCCACCTTGATGCTTCCCGTGCCTCTGACGGCCACGGCCTTGAGGTTCTTGCTCCCCATGACCGCGCCGACGCCGGACCGTCCGGCGGCACGGGTCTTATCGTTGATGACCCCCGCAAAGAGGACCATTTTCTCGCCCGCCGGTCCGATGCACGCGACGCAAGCGTCGGGATCGGTCTCGGCCCTGATGGTATCCTCGGTTTCACTGGTGGTGCGGCCCCACAGGTGAGCCGCTTTCCGCAGTTCGGCCCGGCCGTTCTCGACGTAAAGGTAGACCGGCGCGGCGGCCTTACCTTCCAAGATGATGAGGTCGAAGCCCGCGTACTTCAGTTCGGGGCCGAAGTACCCGCCGGAATTCGAGGCGGCGATGGCGCCGGTCAGTGGGGACTTGGTCACCACGTTATACCGCCCCGACGAGATGGCGCCCGTGCCGGTCAGGGGTCCGGTGACGAAGAGCAGCTTGTTCTCGGGGCCCAGGGCGTCCGCGGTCGGGTCCATCTCGTCATACAGGATCTTCGTGCCGAGCCCGCGCGCGCCCACGTAGTGCCGTGCCAGAGCAGGATTCAGGTCCTCCGTCTTCAGCGAGCCGGAGGTTAGGTCGACGCGCAGGATCTTGCCCACCCATCCGAACATCACGCCGACACCTCCTTCATGAGGTCGCGGAGTTTGGCGCCCACCTGCTTGCGTTTGGCAAGGGTGACGCGGTCGGCCTCTTTATACTCAATGGCACCCCAGGCGCAGAACTTGGCGCACTCCGGGTCTCCCCCGCAGAGGTCGCACTTTACCACCTTGCTCTCGCCCGGCGAATAGGCCACCGCTCCGAAGGGACACACCATGACGCACATCTGGCAGCCGATGCACCGGTCCTCGTCGATGACGACGGCTCCGGTGGTCTCGCTGCGGCTGATCGCCCCGGCGGGGCAGGCCTTTTGGCAGAGCGCGTCCTCGCATTGCTGGCAGGTGATGGGCATGTAGAAGTCCACTTCGGGGAAGATGGCGACGGTCACCCGCGAACTGGCCGGATTGAACTCACCGGTCTTCTGGAACGAGCAGGTCAACTCGCACCGGCGACAAGCGGTGCATTTCTCCTGGTTCACGACCAGGGTTTTCATGGACGGGACCCCCCTCTCGATGGGTATGGATGGCGAGGCCGGCGAAGCGGAACACGGACTGCGAGCGGGAATTGGACCGGAGATGATAGTCTATTCTCATTTAGCTGCAGCCCTGGGATATCCTGCCATTGGAAAACCCGTTTTGGGCGACAGGATTCGCCAGATTCCGCACCGTGTTGAGAGGGGACGCGCCTCAGAGACTAGTAGAACAGCTCCTAAACGGCTTGGTGGCCTGATGGGTGGCGCCGGCCGGCGGCAGGTGATATTTCCCCACGTGGGTCGCGGGGAGGGGGCGGGCCGAGGGGTGGCTTCCCGAACTTTCCGCCGCGCCAGAGGGATAAGCGTTCGGACCTTTCGACCGTTCCGGCGTCGCTTGTGTCTGCGGGAACTAGTGTGTCGATTCGGGACACACGATTGGGGAAACGCGTGTGTCCCGAATACACATCGGGGTCCGATGCCGTCTCCCGGGGTGGCTCCCGGAGGGCGCCGCTGGGTGCTCCCGGATGACAGGCATCCTCCGACTTGCCCATGGACACGAATTACCGCAGCTAAATGAGGGTGGTGCCGGTCGGCGGCCTATCCTGGCGCGATGCGCCGACCGGTCGGCCTTGCTTCTCCTACCCCGCCGGACGAACTCCCGACCCCGAACAAGGGCTCATCGGTCGCCGCCGACGGCTTCGGTGGTGAAGTGTGTATTCAAGACACACGTGATTCCCCAGAAATGTGTCCTGAGCGGACACTGTAGTTCCAATTCCCACTATCGCCCAGGAATGACGCCGGGGAGCGACCTACTTCGCGACCTGCTCCGTTGGGAAATTCGCCGTTCTGTTGCCGACACCGGCCCCGACACGCTGGTCGAACGATTCCAAGCGTGGTGGCGGTCTGGGCGGCGGTGATGTCGCTCGCGTCTGCCGCCCGTTTTCATCCTCCGTGGCGCCGCTGGCGGCATGATGGTCTGCTAGGTTAACCTGATGACCTCTTCCCGGTTCGGCCCGGTGGACAGCAGGCGCACCGGAACGCCCACCAGTTCTTCAAGGCGACGGATGAACGCGCGCGCCGCCGCTGGAAGTTCGGCGGCGTTTCGGATGCCGGCGGTCGGAGTGGTCCATCCCGGCAGGTATTCGAAGACGGGTTTGGCTCGCTGCAGCAGGCGCACCGTGGGGAAATCGCCCACCCCGCAGGTGACGCCCGGCCCGACCTGGTAACCGATGCAGATACCCACCCGGTCCAACCCATCCAGAATATCAACCTTAGTCAGCGCCAGCTCGGTCACCCCAGCTACGGTGACGGCGTAGCGGGCCGCCACGGCGTCGAACCACCCGCAGCGCCGCGGGCGCCCGGTCACCGCTCCGTATTCCCTACCGCGGTCCATGAGGTAAGCTCCGATTTCCGACTCCTCGCCGACCGGGAAGGGGCCCTCGCCGACAGCCGTGCTGTAGGCTTTGGCCACCCCGATGACCCTTGTAATGGCCCAGGAAGGCACTCCGGCGCCCGCGGCCGCGCCTCCCGGCGTGGGCGACGAAGACGTCACGTAAGGGTAGGTGCCCCAGTCGGGATCGCGCATTACGCCCAACTGGCCTTCAAGGACGACCGGCTTGGCGTCGGCCAGGGCTTCCCGAACGACGGGCACCGAGTCGACGATCAGGTCGCGCAGGCCCGCGCCCAGGGCCCAGTACTGCTCCACCACAGCGTCGGGGTCCACGGCGGGCGCCCCGAACCGGCGCGTCAGGAGCGGGTTAACCAGGTCGAGGCTTTGCCGCACACGCCGGGCGAACCAGTCTTTCTCCAGGAGGTCCTCGACTTTCAATCCCCACCGGCCGGCCTTGTCGGTGAAAGCCGGACCCACGCCGCGCCGTGTGGTGCCGATGAAGGCCTCCCCCCTCGCCTCTTCCTCCAGGCGGTCGAGAGTCGGGTGCCAGGGCATGACCAGAGTAGCCCGGCGGTCGACCAGCAGGCCGCCCGTCTTAACCCCGTGGTCCGCCAGTCGGTCCATTTCCGACAGCATGGTCCGCGGGTTCACGGCCACCCCCGCCCCGATGAGGCACCGGGTACCTTCATGGAAGATGCCGCACGGGACCAGGCGAAGAACGAAGGTGCCGTGGGAGTTGACCACGGTATGCCCGGCGTTGTCCCCACCCTGGAAGCGAACGACCAGTGAGGCGTCGCTCCCAAGGTAGTCCACCACCTTCCCCTTTCCCTCGTCACCCCACTGTACCCCGATAACGGCTGTAGCGGGCATCATAACCCCTCCTTGCTGTCTTTTTCTTCTTCTGGCGTGAAGACGCCGGCGTCGCGGCCAGTCTCATCTAACCACGCAGGACTATAACTTACCAATATGGAACTGGCATACCGTTCTAACCTGTCGTTATGATCGGGTCAAAAAACGCCGCGCTGAAGATAAAGCTAGTACGAATGAGCGGAGGGAGCGGAGACGTGCCTCAAGAGGTCGGAGAGCTGTCGGTGAGGTGGCTGGGGACCTTCTGCGCCGTGGTAGAGGCGGGCAGTCTAAACCTGGCCGCCGAACGGGCCCATGTCTCCCAACCGGCCATCACCAAGCAGATCCAGGCCCTCGAGACGCAACTGGACGCCAAGCTATTGGTCCGCACACCTAAGGGGGTAACCCTCACGCCCGTCGGGCGTCGCGTCCACCGTTTGGCCCGTCGCTCCGTGGCGGCGGCCCGGGAGTGCGCGCGGGTGGCGGCGGAGTGGCGACAGCCCGACCGCGGGCGGGTGGTGGTGGCGGCCGGACTGACCCTTGCTCTTTACACGCTGCCGCCGGTGATCAAGGCTTTCCGCGCCGCCGCTCCGGGGGTGCACCTTGAACTCCTGACCGGTGATAGCCGGGAGTGCCTGGCACGGCTCCTAGATTTCGAGGCCGATGTGGCCCTGGTCACTTCTCCGCTGGCTCATCCGGAAGTCCAGACCTTCCCGCTCTTCTTCGATCCCTTGGTGGCCGTGGGCGCGGCCGGGTACAAGATGCCACGGACCCTGGCCGACCTCGGAGGGATGCCGCTCATCACCTTCAAGAGCGGATCGGGCTTCCGGCAGTACCTCGACCAGGTGCTGGAGACGCGCGACATCCGGGTGGACTCCACCATGGAGTTTGACTCGGTGGAGGCCATCCAGACCATGGTCCTGTTGGGGCTGGGGGTGGCCCTGTTGCCCTGGTCGGCGGTGAAGGCGCAGGTGGCGGGAGGAACCCTTGTTTCCTCGGCCATCGCCGACTGGCCGGACAAGGGACGGCAGATCAGCCTCCTGCGCCGGCGGGCCGGGCTCCGGTCGGGGAGAGCCAGTCTGTTCACCTCCCTGACCCGGCAGATGCTCACCATGAACGCGGCGAACGGAGATTCCGGGGCG
Source organism: Bacillota bacterium (assembly GCA_021791495.1). Lineage (GTDB taxonomy): Bacteria > Bacillota > Sulfobacillia > JAJYWN01 > JAJYWN01 > JAJYWN01. Next base: position 145,526 of record JAJYWN010000064.1, on the reverse strand, counting down.
CGCCCGTCGGGCTGAAAGGCAACCGCACAAAAGGTGATTGTACCGGGTCAGAACTCAAGGTGAAGGCGTGACAATTGTCGAAGAATGGCTTGTCTGGTCGGTCTAGGTCCCGTAGGGGACCGAGGTCCGAAGGGAGTGTTGGCCATGGCGGCGGGGCGTCTGATGATCAGGCAGCTGCTGGAGTCTCTGACACGAACGAGCGAGACCTTCTCAAGGCAATCGGGGGGACTCCCCCCTTCCGTAGAGGGAAATACCGTTTGGAAGGACATCTGGCTGGAAGAGACTCACCACTCCACGGCCCTGGAAGGCCACACTCTGACCCCGAGGGAAATCTCCGAACTGGTCGAACGCCGCCTGGCTACCGGCTCCAAGGAGTTGGTCCACTATCTCGCGGTGGAAGGCTACGCCCGTACGGCGCGATGGGTCTACGAGCAGGCGGTCCAACATTCGAAAACGGGCCCGTCCCCTTGGGGTGGGTTCAACATGGGACACGTCCGCCAGATCCATGCCCAACTCATGGGCCCGATCTGGGCCGTGCGGCCATCTCCGGGCTCCGAACGCCCTGGTGAGTGGCGGCGCGGGACTGTGGAGATCGCCGGCTTTCAGGTGAAACCCCCGCCCGGGGGGCTGGTGGAGTCTCACGTCGGCGAATGGGTCCGCGGGGTCAAGGTGGGACCCTCTCTCCAGCAACACCCGATCGAGTGGGTCGCCAAGCTGCATGCCGACTTCGAGGCCATCCAGCCCTTCTCGGATGGGAACGGCCGGGTGGGCCGGCTGGTCATGGACTATCTGCTGATCCTCGCCGGTTATCCGCCGGCGATCATCCGCCAGAGCCAGCGCGCAAGGTATATCGTCGCCCTGCAGCGGGCCCAGACGCGTGGGGACTACCGTCCCCTCACCGAACTGGTGGGACAGGCGGTGCTGGACAACTTGAACCGCCTCCTACTACCGCACCTTTCCACCGCCGAGGAAGCCTATGTACCCCTCAGCGAGCTGGCGCCAAGGACGCCGTACACTTCCACGTACCTACGGAAACTGGCGGACCGCGGCCAGCTCCATGCCCTTAAGACCGGAGGCCAATGGGTCAGCACCCTCCGTAGTGTCGAGGAGCATGTGAAGACGAAGAGCGCCAGAGGGCGGAAGCCGAAGTCCGGCAAACTGTCGGCCGACTGAGGCGTCGGACCACCGCCGCCCTGGACCGCGCTGTTACGGCGAGACTTGGTGCGCCAGGGCCTGGCCCGGCCGCTCACCGGTGAGTTCCCCTTCCCAGAGCGCCGGACGGCCGTTGACGAAGACGCCGTAGATCCCGACCGGGTACTGCCAGGGGTTGTCATAAGTGGCCCGGTCGATGATGGTGTCCCGGTCGAAGATGACCAAGTCGGCCCAGTAGGCGGGAGCCACCAGACCACGGTCGCGGATGCCCAGCCGACACGCCGGCAGCGAAGTCATCTTCCGGATGGCCTCTTCCATGGAGATGAAACCCTTGTCCCGGGCGTAGTGCCCGAGGACCCTGGGGAACGTCCCGACCGAACGGGGATGAGGCTTGCCCTCCTCGGGGACGGCGTTATTGCCGTCCGTGACCACGCAGGTCTTCGGGTGTCGCAAAATGGTGACCATGTCGTCCTCGCCGATGGCAAACCGGGCGATCCGCACCTGCATTTCCTCGCTGAGGAGGACATCCAGTGCCGCCACCTGCGGCTCCTTCCCCATTCTGTCCGCGACCTCGGCCATGTTCCGGCCTTCCATCCATTTGCCGGCCGGCTTTCGCACTCCCGTGATGACGATCTTATCCCAGCCGCCTTGCCGCTCCGTGCGGTAGTGTGACTCCAGTTCGGCCTTGCGCCGGACCCCAGGGTCCTTCAGCGTCTCCAAGGCCGCTCGCTTCCCCTGCTCCAGGGCCCAGTCCGGGAGGACGATGGCCAGTTCAGTCGAGGAGGCAAGGTAGGGGTAGAAGTCGGCCGTCATCTCCGGCCCTGCGGCCGTCCCCGAACCGCCCGCCGCCCCGGGTCCGCCGGCCGCGCCCGCCAGGTCCAACATGTCCAAGGCTTCTTTGGCCTTCCCCCAGTTCTCCGGGCCGCAAGCCTTGATGTGCGAGACCTCGAACCGCACCCCCGACCGCGCGGAGACGGCCACGCACTCCTGAATGGCTTCAAGGAGTTCGGGACCCTCGTTCCGGATGTGGGAGGCGTGAAGGCCACCGGCCGCGGCCACCGGCCGCGACACGGCGGCCAGTTCGTCGACGTCGGCGAACCGGCCGGGAACGTACTCCAGACCGCTGCTGACGCCGAAGGCGCCTTCGGCCATGTAGGCCGCGGCCATCTGCCCGGCCCGCGCCTTCTCCGCCGCCGTCATGGGTCGCCCGTTGTCCCCGGTTATCAAGCGACGGATATCGCCGTGTCCAAACAAGGCGGCCACATTCACCGCCGGTCCTACCTGGTCGATAGCGGTAAGGTACCCGCGCATACCGTCAAACCGCCGCTTCAAGAGGGTGCGCTCGAAGATCATGTTCCACGTGGAATCGTCCCACTTGGAGGTGTCGGCGGCGCCGCCACCGCAGTTCCCCACGGTCTCGGTGGTAATGCCCTGCATGAGGAGGGTCTTGGCCTGCGGATGGGTCAGCATCTGCAAGTCCGAGTGGGAATGAACGTTGATAAAGCCTGGGGCGATGGCCAAGCCATGGAGGTCGGTCTCTCGGGTGCCGGCCGGCGTGGCCGAGAGCGGGACATCGCCGGTCGCCGCGATCCGGCCGTCGACTACCAAGACGGAACCCCGGACCGGTGGCCGGCCGCTACCGTCGTAAATGAAAGCGTTTCTCAGCAGATGGCTGGAATGCTTGTGGTGGGATGCGTTAGTGGACAAGAAAGGCCCCCTCCTCCACCGCGACGGGAATAGGATCAACCTTCGTCGGGCCGCACCTCTTGGGTTTCGGTGGCGAAGGAGGGAGTCCTCTCCTTGTTAGTTGTTCATCGCCTCATCCGCTTACCTGAAAAGGTCGACGTACCGCAGGTCGATCTTCTCACCCGTCAGGACTTCGTACCACTGGCTATAGGTGGCGTTATCCACATCGTCACCGATGATGTAGCCGCAAATGGCGTAGAAGTGTTTTCCGGTCGTGGCGAAGTACATCTTCTCCACCGCCTGCGTCTGAGCGAATTCCTTGGTGAAATCGGTCTGCATCTTCAGGAACCGTGCCGCGTCGGCCCAGTTACGGTAGTACGGTACCAGCCCCAGGCCCTTGGTTAGGTCGTCGATGCTGGCGGCCCGGTGGTTTTGGCCGAGGTCATCGGTGATACCCTGGTAGGACGCAGACGATCCGTCTTGCTGGGCACGCAGACGGGCAGCCGTGATACCCTCCAGTGATATGGCCGAGCCGGTCGAGCCACCGGAGCCGACCGCCCCACCCGTGGCACCTGTGGCACCCGTGCCGCCCGTCGAACCTGTGCCGCCACTCGAGCCGTAAGCGCCGCTAAAACCGTAGCCTGTCCCGTAACCGGAGCCCGCCGCGGCCGCCAGTTTCTCGGGATGGTACCCTTCCATCCAGTCGACCTCGTAGAAGGTGTACCTGGAGTTATAGGTGTTCGGGAAGAAAAGCTCGGTGGCGTCTTTCACCACCCAGTTGCCGTTCAGTTTCACCTCGGCCCGGTAGTGGGCGGAGGTCTCTTGCGCCACTCCCCTGATGGTCTCGTAGGAGTAGTTCAGCCCTCGCCGGTCCAGCTTGACTTTGAGGCGGTCGTACTCGTCCGGACCGAGGCCGGTGGTGGTGTTCTTGTCGATGGTGGGATCCAACTGGCTGGGTTTCTCGTTCATCGCGGTGACCCTGGCTTCCAGGCCGTAGTACTTGGCCAGAGACACGTAGATGGTCGCGAAACCATAGCACAGACCGTAGACCTTTCCGTCCTGGCGCATTTCGCGGATCATTTCGCTCGTAGGATAGATGCCCGGTAGGAAGTAGTTCCAGCGCATGGGGTCCGACACATCACCGCCGTTTGCCTGATAGGTCATGTGGTCGCCTTGCCACTGATAGATGGCGTCGGCGATCTGGGCCGGGGTGCCGGTGAAACTGGCCCCAAGGTAGTCGATGTCTTCCTTCGTGAAAGTGGATATGGGAGACGCCGGCTGGAAAGCGGAGGAGGTGGCGGAGCTGCCGGGCGGCGTGCCTCCGGAGACCGCACCTCCCGCGGTGGCGTTTCCGGCCCCGGCCGGCCTCAGCTCAGCTTCAACGGCGTCCGAAGTCTCCTTGGTGATCGCTCCTTCGTTGCGGAGCCTGGCCAGGACGGTCCTGGTGCCACCCTTCTCCTTCTTATCAAGGGCGGAGTACAGGACGTTCACGACTCCCTCGCGGCGATATTGCGGGTCGTCGGCGCTCTTCGAAGCGTAAGCCGGATCGGTGACCAGACCCACCGCCAAGGCCTTCCGATACACGTCCGCCCAGGTGAAGTCGGTGTTCTGCTGGTAGCCCAGAGACCCCAGGACCAACTTCAGGAAGGCTTTCTCGCTCACATAGTCGTTGGGCCGGTAGGTACCGTCGTCAAAACCACTGATAATGCGGTTCGCATAGCAGTACCCCACATAAGGCGCGTACCACTGGTCGGCCGGGACATCGGTGAAGGGGGTCTGTGTGTACCGCGGCTTGTCTTGTAGTACAAGAGCTTCCTTTCCCATGATCCGCACGATGAAAGTGGCCGCCTCGCTCCGCCGCAGTTGCCCGCCCAGGTTATAGTCGGTGCCGGTGCCCCGAAGGATTTGCAGCCGGTTCAAGGTGCCGGCTCTTCCGTTGGTGTCTAGGGCAACGGCCGCCACTGGGACCGCCGCCGACGTCGCGAGGACGATGGCGGCAAGAATGGTCACGGCAAGACGTCTCAGGTTCACGTAGGCACTCCCCCTCAATTCCCTTGAATAAGACCCTATGACAGGGGCACCCCTCTGAAAATCACCCTTGGGGGTGATTTTTGGCGTTGTCGCGGCGGAGTTTCCGCCGGCGGCCGCTCATGGTTCTGGCGCGCGATGGAAAACGCTAATCATCGGAGACGTGTAGCGCCTCTAGCTGGGAGTTGATGCAGCTTGAATGAGGGATGGCCGGCGGTGGCCCCCATTATTGAACTGAGGAGAATCGCCAAGGTGTATCCGACCGGCGAGGAGGACACCGTCGCCCTGCGAGACGTCGATCTCACCGTGCGCAAAGGGGAGTTCGTGGCGATCATGGGCCCCTCGGGCTCGGGAAAGTCGAGCCTCATGCACATCCTGGGGCTGCTGGACCGGCCGTCCGGCGGCCGGTATTTCCTTAATGGAGAAGACGTCAGCGGGCTGACCCGAAACCAGCAGGCGGCCATTCGCAACCGGCAGATCGGGTTCGTTTTCCAGCAATTCAACTTGCTCCCCCGGACCACCGTCCTCGATAACGTCTTGCTGCCGACGCTGTACGGGAGAGTGCCCGACGGCCTACTCCGCGCAGTGCGGGTCATCGACGAAGTGGGCCTGCGGGACCGCACCAACCACCGGAGCAACCAACTGTCGGGCGGCCAGATACAGCGCGTGGCCATCGCCCGCGCCCTGATCATGGAACCTTCGATGATCTTGGCCGATGAACCCACGGGCAATCTAGATACGGAGAAGTCCGGCGAGATTATGGAGCTGTTTCAGCAGATCAACGCCAAGGGAGCGACCGTCGTCCTCATCACGCACGAGGAGGACATCGCCAGGTACGCGCGGCGCATCATTCGACTGAAAGATGGGCGGATCGTGTCCGACGAGGACTGGCAGCTTCCATTCGAAAGGAGCCGCTACGATGAAACTGGTGACGCTGTTCCGCCAGTCCATTAAGGCCATCTTCAGTAACAAGGGGCGGAGCTTCCTCACTGTCCTTGGTATCATCATCGGCATCGCTTCCGTCATCGCCTTGATCTCTCTGGGTGCCGGCGTCCGGGCCAATATCAGTCAGCGGATTTCCAAGCTGGGAGCCACCAACATCACCGTGGTGCCGGGCGGGGGGTTCGGCAACGCAATCGGTGGAGGCGGAGGTGTCGGGGGTACCGGAGGCGCCGGCGGCATGGGAGGACGCGGGGCCGGCGGGGGAGGGTTCGGGGGTGGCGGCGCCGGACGCGGTTTCGGAGAAGCGGCGTCCACCTTGACTGTCTCCGACCTGCAATCCCTGGCCGACCGGTCGGCTCATCCCCTGATAAGCCAGGTGTCGGGACAGATATCCGGTACGACCGTTCTCCAGACCCCGGGCGGGGACCGGCGCTATGCCGTGGTCGGTACCTCCGAAACCTATCCAAGTATTCACGGCCTGGCTGCCACCCAGGGCTCCTTCTTCACCAAGGCGGACGTGGACAATCGGGCCAAGGTCATCGCTTTGGGCAGCCAGATGGCGGCCGACCTTTCCAGAGGGACCAACGCGGTCGGGCAGACCTTGAGTGTGTCGGGAACGGATTACCGCGTCGTCGGGATCCTGGGGCCGGCCAGTGAGAGCGGCCTCGGCAATCCGAATAACCAGGCGTATATCCCCTACTCTTCCGCTTTCGATACCTTCGGGGTCCAGACTTTCGGCTCCATCACCGCCCAAGCCACCACCGAAGGCGCGGTGGACGCCGCAAAACAGGACATCCGGAGAACGCTGCTCGCCAACCACAAGATCGCCGACGAGAAGCTGGCCGACTTCAGCGCCTTTTCCTCGGCGGACCTCCTGTCCACGATCAGCAGTGTGACGGGCGTGCTCACTTCCGTTTTGGCCGGGATCGCCGCCATCTCGCTGGTGGTCGGCGGGATCGGCATCATGAACATTATGCTGGTGTCCGTCACGGAGAGGACGAGAGAGATCGGGCTGCGGAAAGCCGTCGGAGCGCGGACCAGCGACATCTTGGTCCAGTTCATCATTGAAGCCGTGGTACTGACCATCACCGGAGGCATCGTGGGCATTGCCCTGGGGGTGCTGGTCGGGCGGGTGGCCGCCAACGCCATCGGGTTCGCGCCGGTGGTGACCGGCGGGTCCATCGCCTTGGCTGTGGGCGTCTCCAGCCTGGTCGGCCTGCTTTTCGGAGTCTACCCGGCCGCCAAGGCAGCCATGTTAGACCCGATTCAGGCCCTGAGGTTCGAGTGACGTGAGTCCGTCGCCGGGCCGAAACGCCGGAGGAGGGCATCCCGGGAGATCCACACTCCGGCGCGGCGCAGGCGCCTGAAGCTCTTGGCTTTCAGGCTTCCGGGGTTGAAAGTCCAGTTGAGGCCGGTGAAGTAGGGGTTCTCCCAGAAGGCGACGAACCGGCGCCAAGGGCCGGCGGAGGGCGGCTCTTCCACTTGGAAGCCGAGGCGCTTCGCCAAGTGGTCCAGACGCAGCGTGCCTGCTTTCCCGCCGGCGGCGCCCCCGACCTCGCCCCTGTGCCTGCTCCCGATCCGGCCCTCAATCTCGCCCCCGACCTCGCCCGTCCGGCTTTCGTGGCTGACCAGTGTGGTCACGCCCCCAAAGACCCATACGTCTTGCCATTCTTCGTGCCGGCGCACGTATTCGGCCAGACATCGGAGCGAGTGCCGGAAGAGCCGCTGGAAGCGCGCCGCCCATAGGAGGTCGGGCCCTTCCATAGGCGCCAAAGGCAGCCGTTCGTTCCAGAGGTGGATTTCACCTAGTGTCGCGCCGCGCCGCACCGACGTTCCGTCGGGAAGGAGCAGGTCCCAGGGGACACGGGACCTGGACAGGCGAAGGATGCAGTCGGCGTCCTGGCTGAACTCGAAAATCCCGCGCCGGCGGCACTGGAGACGGTCAAGGGCCCGGATGGCTCTTCTTAGCACCCGCACCCGCCGCCACCCCCCCGGAGTTGAGGGCGGCGGGACCGGCCACCGGCCGCATCCGGCCATCGCCCTCGACGATGAACTCCTCGTCGCGCCAGACAATGCGGCGACCCACTCCCCCTGCCAGCCACACGAGGGCCGAGAGGACGTCCCGCACCGGAAGCCAGCGCAGCCACCGGCGGACCGAACGGTCTCCAGTGTGGCCGGCCACCAACCAGGCCATGATCCATCTAAGGAGAAGCGACACGGCCAGAACCTGCCGGCTCTGCTCGTCGAACTTAGAGTAGACGGCATAGGCCGTGGCCAGAGGGGTGCAGAAACTGAAGACCAGCCCCGGATACTCCGTGGGGCGCGACACGCGGTTGCACCGGGCCCAACGCACCTCGCGCCGCCAGTTTTCGCGGAAGGAGGTGGTCCCCAGGACGCAGATCATCACGTAGTCGAATTCACGCTGCAGGCGGCGGATCACGGGGACCGACGGGTCGGCGGGATCGGAGTACTCCCTGATGGTGGGCTTTCCATATGGCGGCGTTGACTCCGGCGGAGGCCCCGAAGTCATCGGCGTTCAGGACGACCTTCATCGAATTCCCTCCGGGGTTATGAGCTTCCCCGCCCAAGAACGGCTACGGTCGCACCACCGGGATTGACCGCATTCCGGGAGACTCTTATAATAGCCAGAGGCCGACTCCAGAGGGAAGTGGCAAGGATGCGGCCTGATTTTTGGAGGACGTGAACTACTTGCGCCAAGTAACTTTGACCGATCTCTATACCGATAGTGTTTGCCGAAAACACCTGCCCAAGGCCGGCATCGACCACTCCGTCCGCGTGGCGGAACTGGCGGTGGACATGGCGGTACGGTGGGGAGTCGACCCGGACCTGGCCGGCAAAGCCGGCCTACTCCACGATATCGGGCACGGTGATTTCATCGTGGATGGGGAATGGAGCTATAACCTCTACGCCACCGGAGACATCCACCCCATCAAGGGCGCCGAGCGGGCCCACCAGCTACTTGTGCTGAAGGGAGAGGAGATGGCGGCGGCCCGCGAGATCGCCTTGGCCATCCTCTTCCACTCCGGCTCCACTCCCATCCGACCCACGGGCGACCCGACGCCTCTCCAGCGCCTGCTGGCAGAGGCCGACGATGTCCTCGAAGAGAGTGACGGCCGCCACCACGAGCGGGAGCTGTCCTACCGGGAAGGACTAGAACGCATCAGGAAGCTGGACGCCAAGATCGACGCGCTGGGCACGGCCGCCGGCGCGGCTCCGCCGCCACCCAAATGAACGATCGCAAGCTCCGCATATTCGAGGAGGTCGCGGTTCACCTCAGTATGAGCGCGGTGGCCAGCCGTCTGTTCCTGAGCCAGCCGGCCGTGAGCCAGGCCATTCATGAACTGGAGGAAGAACTGGGCACCAAGCTCTTCGACCGGATCGGGCGCAAGCTCTACCTCACCGAAGCGGGGAAAGCTTTCCTCCCCTACGCCAGGAAAACCCTGAATACTTACGACGAAGGGTTGAAGGCCATCGGTGAGGTGGACGGCGCCGCAGCCGGCACCTTGGCCGTCGGCGCCAGCACCACCGTGGGAATCTACGTGCTACCGGAGATCATCGGCTGGTTCCTGGAGTCGCACCCCCGGGTGGACGTGGCCCTGGCCGTTGAGAACACGAAGATCATCGAGGAGCGGGTGCTCTATAACGCTTTGGACTTCGCCTTCGTCGAAGGGCCGGTGGAGTCGGGAGAAATCGTGGTGGAGGAGTTCTGCGGCGATGAACTGGTCTTCGTCACCCACCCCCGCCACCCGTGGGCGGCCACCGGACAGGTGGACCTGGAGAGTTTGAGGCGGGAGAAGTTCATCCTGCGCGAGCTGGGCAGCGGCACGCGAGACGTTTTCGAACGCGCCATGCGCGGGTTAGGGGCGGACTATCGGGTCGCCTTCGAGCTGGGAAACACCGAGGCCATCAAGAAAGCCGTCGAAGCAGGGATGGGAGTCTCCTGCATCTCTGGCCGGTGCGTCACGCGCGAGGTCGAGCTGGGCAAGCTGGCCACGGCCAGGCTGAGCCAAATGGATATCAAGCGCAGCTTCAACCTCATCTACCACCGCGACAAGTACATGTCGGCGCTGTTTAGGTCCTTCATCCACTTCGCCCGGGAGAAGGCCGCCAGCTTCTAGAAACCGCGGCCGGCCTCAGTCTGGTACCGGCTCCTGGAGGTAACCATCCACCGCCCTCAGAACCAGCTTAAGGTCAGGTAAGAAACCACCGATAGCAGCACCGAAGCCACCGCCATGGCCGCCAGGGGGCGCAACGCCCGGTTCCGCAGGTGCGACAGGTGAACGTTCAGCCCTAGGCCCACCATGGCCGCCGCCAGGAGGAACGAAGCCGCCGTGGAGACCTGCGTCAGCCAGGACTTGGGCATGGGGACGTAGGTGCCGATCAAGCTGGTGGCTACAAAGCCCACCAAGAACCAGGGGAATGGGGTCTTGCTTTTCGCTTCGCCGCGTCCCCGGATCACCACGGAGAGAATGAAGCTGACCGGGATCAAGAGGAAGACGCGGCCCAGCTTGGCCAGGAGCGCCACGGCCAGGGCGTTGGCGCCGGCCGGACCGGCGGCGGCCGCCACGTGGGCGATCTCGTGCAGGCTGATGCCCGTCCAGACCCCGTAGAGCTCGGCGGAAAGCGGCAGGGACGGCCGCAGGGCGGTATAGATTAGGGCGAAGATGGTCCCCATCAAGGCGATGATGCCAACGCTGATGGCCGTGTCCTCTTCGCTACCTCCGACGATGGGCGAAACCGCGGCGATGGCGGCGGCGCCGCAGACTCCGGTCCCCACGCCCAGCATCAGCGACATCTTCCGCTCCGCCTTGATCAGGCGGGCGACGAAAACGGTAGCGGCGATGGCCAAGATAATAGTCATGACGTCATGCGCCAGAAGGGTGAGCCCCTTGTGGAGAATCACGTCGACGTTTAGTTTGAAGCCGAAGAGGACGATGGCGAAGCGCAGGATCTTCTGGGCCGAGAACTGGATGCCTTTCCGGAGGGGTTCCGGATACCCGAAGAAGTTCCGGTACACTACCGCCAAGAGGATCGAGGTCAGCATGGGGCCGATTCGACTGATAACCGGGTAACCGGCCAGCTTAGTGCCCAATCCCGCCAGGACCAGGGTGAAGACAATTCCTACTACGAAAGCGACATTCTTATTACATTTCAAGGGGCACGGGCCTCCCGCAGCTAAACGACGTATCTTGCCTCTTCCGCCATTCTAAGGGCAACGGCGTCATAAGGGAAATAAGTCATTCTGGTCACCAACATAACCCATTGGTTATGTGTTGGATTGTTGACAAAGGGTTCTCTTTGCGCTGGGTTTCCGAGAAATTGTACCGATTCCGACTATCTTGCTTTCCCGGGACACATCTGGGAGCGATGGCGTGTGTCCCGAGAAAGCACGTTACCCTCCAAGGGCTTGGATGGGAGCGTAACAAGGGCTGTGTGACGGAAATTCTCGGCAATTCACGGTGCGGTCAAGGAAAACGTCCGAGATGGCGAGGGAGTCCCCGCCGGGAAGGCCGGACTTGAAAATGCCGCTTATCTGCGGTAATACGGTGGAACCTTCCGGGTGCGGGAGGGGTCTAGATAGGCGGCCTTCACTGAGATTCGGGAGGAATGAAGTTGAGAAAGGCAGCCCCCGTCATAGCCGTTACCCTGGTCATTCTAGCCGTCCTGGCTATCTTGCCCCTTGCTGCCGGTTGCACCCGGCAGAACACACTGAAGGTGTCCAGGGCCGCTGATAACACGGTCGCCGGGTCCAACCAGTCCGTCCTCAATGATCAGGACAAAGCTCGCCTGAGGATGTTTGATGAGTACAACATGAACTCCGAAGGTCTCTGGCTCGATTTCATGGAGCCCAAGCAACCGTCCAAAGCAGACTTCGCAGTGCTGTCGGGAGCCACAGGAGTAACCTGGCGGCAGACCGGTCAGCGGGACTTGGATATGGGAAAAGAGCGAGCCGAACGGGCCGTCAGACTCTTGTCCAGTACCATCCTCCTCGGTTTCGGCGACCCTCCTCCCGAAGCGAAAATCGACTACAGACTGGTTTTCACCGGGTCTGGTCTCTCGGAGACGGTAGTGGTATCGATGAACGCGGCCTATTTCCGCGGCAAGGTCTATTACCGCCCCAGCCTGTCGACTTGGCTGGGCACCAACCTGCACGCCAACTGATCAAACGCCGACGCCAAACGCCGGCTACCATGGGGGTATGTCTGGCCTACGGAGTCTCAAACTCGCATGGCACACCGTTTTGGCACTTGGCGCAGCCATAACGGGGAGCGTACTTGGGCTTTACCACATTGTCGAGGTAAGCGGAGCATACCGCCGTGTCTTTCCCCTTTTCCGTTATGGCCCCAGAAGGGCAGCGGGCGATGCATAGGCCGCAGCTGCCGTCCGTTAGGAACGGGCAGGCGTCGAAGGGGGTGCTGGCGGTGCGCGGCGTCGGTTCCAGGGCCAGGGTGGTGATGACGCTGCCGTAACGGCCTGAGCAGCCTTCCACCGTGATCAGGGACTTGCTGAGACCGAAGCTGCCGAGGCCGGCGGCGAAGGCGGCATGCCTTTCGGACCAATTGGAGCGACGTTGACGTACGGCAAACCGCGAGTCAATTCCCGGCGCCAGAGCGTCTCCGCCCAATGCTTTCAGAGTCTCGACCAAGTGCTTGCGCAGGGCGTTGTTGAAGGCTTCACCGTCGATCCTGGCGGAAACCCAGTACTCTGAAGGAAGCCCCTCCTCGCGGTTGGAGGCGCGTACTTCCTCCGTGAACGGCAGGAAATACGACACAACCGTCCGCGCCCCCGACAGCCACTCCGCCGGAGTGAGGTGGTGCGGACCAATGACTTCCGGTTCCTTGTATGTCTCGAAAAGGCTGTCGGCGGCGGAAGCGAAGCCCACCAGCGGTTCATCATAGATCCTCAGGCCACCGTGGGCGGGCATGGTGTTGGCCGGGTCGCGCCGGACGAAGCCGATGATTGCCTGGGCAACCTTGTCTCGTAGTTCCATCGTACCCATTCCACCACTCCTGTTCGCTTGACGCGGCACGGCGGTATGCCTGCATGCTCACATGCTCGCAGGGTCACATGCTCGCACGCTCGCTAGAGATTCCGTACGCCAGTCATACTTCCTCTTGACAGCGTCTGGGCGGCACTGGTAATATATCAGCGTGATATATCAATGTGATATATAGAAACCAGTGGAGCCGGGTCCAAGGTCTGGGAACTCCGGTCCGCGTCAGGTCTGACGGCTAGAGAGGTGAGCTTGCAGTGTCGGCATCGGTGTCTGCTAAGGAAGCGCTGCTGGGGGTGATCAGTTTCTCCCCCCAGTCCGGTTACAGCATCAAGGCGGAAATGGAGAGCGGCGGGGTCTCATATATCTGGGACCTCAGCTTCGGGAGCATCTATCCGCGTTTGAAAGACCTTGAAAGGGAGGGACTCATCACCGCGGTGGAGGTCCGGGACGAAGGCCGGGTCCGGACCGTCTACGACCTGACTCACCAAGGCTGGTCTTCGCTTCGCCGCTGGCTGGCGGAGAAACCATCCTACCCCCTGCCCCTTCGCGACGAACTGCTTCTCCGAATGCTCTTTTGGGGTACGGCCCGGCCCGATGACCGGCAGACCCTCATCGGTCACTTGCGTGACCGGGCCGCCAAGACTCGGGAACTGCTGGATAGGTTGCGCACCCCGTTGGACGAGAACGGGGCCACCGACGAGTTTCAAGGGTTGATCGAGGAGTACGCCCGGATGAGGCTCAAAGCGGAGTTGGAGTGGATCGACAAAACCATCACCCAGCTCCAGGGCGCGCCCCGCCCTCCCCTCCGCGATCCACGCGGCATTTTCCCGAAGGCCACCGAGCGCAGGCATGCCGCCGCCCGTGCGGCCGGAAAAGAAGCGGGGCCATCATGACGCGCCGGGCGCAGGTGCTGGCGAACACGGGCTACCGCCGGCTCTTAGCGGGGCAGATCATCTCGAACCTGGGAGACGTCGTGGCCTACATGGGGCTCTCTTTTCTGATACTTTACCGGCTGGGTGGCACGGCGGTGGATATTGGCAAGCTGACCATCGCCGCCACGGTACCAACGCTCGTGCTGGGGCCTGTTGCCGGCACCCTGGTGGACCGGTGGTCCAGGCGCTGGGTGATGGTGTTCTCCGATGCGGGCAGAGGCGTCATCTATCTGCTCATGCCCCTGGCGCCTTCCCTGAACTGGATCTACGCGGGGGTGTTCTTGTCGAACGTCCTGTCACGGTTTTTTTACCCCGCCAAGTCCGCTATGGTGCCAAACATCGTGGGTAAAGAACAGATCGTGGCGGCCACTGGGTTGACGCAGGCCGCCGCCGGCATGACGGCCGTGCTGGGCCCCGGAATAGGCGCCGCCGTCGCAGCCTTCCTTGGGCCAAGCACTACTCTCGTTCTAAATGGAGTTTCCTTCCTTCTGTCGGGAGTATTCATCATGGGTATCCGGGGAAACGAGAAGGAGCGCTCCTCCGAACCTGACTCCCTGGCGGCACCCCGTGACTGGAAAGGCAAAGTGCGGGACGTACTCTCCGAACTCGCCTCCGGGTTCCGGTACATCCTTGACGAGCGGGTGATCCGTTTTTACGCGGGAGTGTTTGCCGGGTTTGGGCTTTTGGTGGGAGGCCTGAACGTCATCGTCATTCCCTTCCTCAAAGACGTGATGGGCTTCGGGATTCCCTTGGTAGGTCTGACGCAAAGCGCGCAGGCGGTGGGCGGCCTGCTGGGCGCGGTGCTCATCACCCTCCGACCCGTGCGGCGGCCCAGGAGAACCATCCTGGGAGCCCTGGTAACCTTCGGCACCCTGATCGTCCTCGTGATGGGAGTGAACCGCTATCTGTGGGCCGTGTTCCCTGCCGCGGCGCTGATCGGCGCGGCGGTGGCATCGGTTCAAGTGCTGCTAAACGCGGAACTGATGCGGCTGGTACCTGACCGGCTAAGGGGTCGGGTGTTCGGTAGCTTCAGCTCACTCACCGACGGCCTTGGTCTGGCGTCCATGGGCATCATACCCTTACTGGCGGTGCGCTTCGGTATTGCGGAGGTCGGAATGGCCACCGGCGGACTCCTGGCCCTGTTGGGTCTATCGGCCGCCTTCTGGGCGAAGGGGGCCGAGGAACCCGGTCAAGGGGTTGAAGGGGTTTCAAAGGTCGGAAGGACTCTGGTGGCCAGAGGGGCAGGATTTGAACCTTCGACCTGCCCCGTGGAAGGTGAAGCATAGTGCCAACGGGAACTAACCATAGGCATGGCTCCATGGGCACGTATCCGTAGGCGCAGCCCCAAGGGCGCAGCTCCATGGGCACGGCTCCGATGAGCGGGAGGGGAAGTATGGCTCTAACCGAAAAGTCGTGTGTGGACTTCGCGGAAGTCTTGGCATCCAAAGCCCCGGTACCGGGGGGTGGCGGCGGATCGGCCATGGTGGGCGCGCTGGGCGCGGCCCTGGGGTCCATGGTCTGCAACCTCACCGTCGGCAAGAAGACCTACGCGGCCGTTGAGGATGAGGTCAAAGGGGTGCTGGCCGAGCTCGACGCCATCCGTGGGAAGATGCTCCAGTTGGTGGAGGAAGACGCCATCGTGTTCGAGCCCTTGGCCAAGGCCTATGGGATCAAGGCGGTGACCCCGGAGGAGAAGGCGGAGAAGGACCGCGTGATGGAGGCTGCCCTGAAGAAGGCCTGCAGCGTGCCGGCGGAGATCGTTAAGCAGTCCATGGCGGCGCTGAAGCTGCTGGACGTGCTGAGTGTGAAAGGCAGCAAGTTGGCCATCAGCGATGTGGCGGTCGGGGCTCTGTTCTGCAAGTCGGCTCTCCTGGGCGGCCGCTTCAACGTCATCATCAATACCTCGCTCATGAAAGACCGTGAGTACGCGGCGGCGGTCGATGCGGAGATCGACTCGCTGACGGCGGAGGGCGCGGCCCTGGCCGACGCCATCACCGATGTCGTGGAGCAGCGGATCAAGAAAGCGTAGCCGGCGGCTGGCCGGCGGCTGGCCGGCAGCGACGGCCGGCAGCGACGGCCGGCTACCGATAGCAGATAGGAGGAGCTGTTGATGTCCGAAGTGTTGAGTGGGAAAACCGTCGCCCAGGCGATGTTGGAAGAGGTGAAGACGAGGGCGGAAGCCCTTTCGGCCAAGGGGACCCCGCCGAAGCTGGCCATCGTCCGGTTCGGCGCGCGCCCCGACGACCTCTACTATGAGAAGGGCGCCAAGCGGACTTGCGCCCAGGTGGGCGTGGCTTGCGACACCACGGAGTTGGCGGCGGATGTGCCCGAGGCCGAGGCGCTGCGGGCCATCGGCGCGCTGAACGATGACCCGGCGGTCCACGGCATCCTCATCCTGCAGCCGATGCCGAAGCACATCGACACAGCCAAAGTACGCTATCTCCTCAAGCCGGAGAAGGACGTGGACGGTACCAGCCCCATCAACCAAGCCAAGGTGTTCGAGGGCGATCCGACCGGCTACCCGCCTTGCACGCCGACGGCCGTGATGGAGATCATCAAGCACTATGGAATAGAGCTGAAGGGCAAGAAGGTCGTGGTGCTGGGACGGAGCATGGTAGTAGGCAAGCCGGCGTCCATGCTTCTCTTGGGCGAGCACGCCACGGTCACCATCTGCCACTCGCGCACCAAGGACCTGCCCGCTGAGGCGCGGCAGGCCGATGTGCTGGTGGCCGCCATCGGCAAGGCCAAGATGGTGACGGCCGACTACGTGCGGCCGGGGGCGGTGGTCATCGACGTGGGCATCAATGTCGACGAGGCCGGGAAGCTCTGCGGGGATGTGGACTACGACTCCGTGGCGCCCGTAGCCTCGCAGATCACTCCGGTCCCGGGCGGCGTCGGTTCCGTGACCACCATGGTGCTGGCCAAGCACGTGGTGCGGGCAGCGGAGAAGGTGGCCGCCAGCCGGTAACCCGGGCCGAAGTAGGCTAGTCCGAGACCGGTCACGGCCCTATAGCTCCACAGTTCATGCCGAGGCGCGGCACAAACCACGGGTGGAGTCAATTCAGGACACTTTTCTTTCGACAAGAGGGTATCTCGGGTTTACTCCCCTTCTCGGAACCATACCCCAGGGGGGTATCCAAGGGTCCTGTTGGACATCTACCTCCATCTGTCGGAACCCTCCCGTGCCCGTCGGAACCCACCGTCCTCCGGATCGCCGCGCCGCCCGGGAGCCCGGATGTAGGCCCTGGCTGTTCTAGCAGCAGAAAGGAAAGCAGGGCTGCGCGGTCCTCACCTCGAGAGACCTGCCGCCGCCTCGTGAAATGCGGCTGACTCGCCGGTGGTAAACCCAAGATACCCTGTTGGTCTCGGGAAAGTATCCCGAATTGACTCCGGCGACACCATGGCGGTGGATACCCCCCACCCCCCGATACGGACTACACACCGCTCCTCTACTTCATATTTCCAGTGCCGTCCGACACGTAGCGTAGCTCGGGGTGCTTGTCGAAGTAGCTCATCCAGTACGGCAGGGCGAACTGGACGTCCAGTGACGGGTCCACGGCCTGAATCCGCGGGATCCTCTGGGGGTTGAAGTTCTTGCTGAGCGGCGACGGCGCGGGCCCGGCGCCCACCAGCACCGTAGCCTTCATGCTGTAGGAGAACCCATCGTAGACCCCCTCCAGCGCGACATCGGGGAAGGCTGGTGCTTCGCCGCCAGGAAGGGCCAGCGTGGACAGGTTGTAGCCCGGGATGGCGCCGGCCATCCGCTTGGCCTCCCCGCCCACTTCTTTAATGGTAGCCTCCTTCGTCGCCTTGGCGAGGGAGACGTGGCTCAAGGTGTGGTCGCCGATCTCCATGCCGTTCGCCACCAAGAAGCGCACCTTCTCCGGCCAGTCGGCTTTCTGGAACGGCACGTCGGAAACGAAGAAGGTGGCCCGCAGCTTCCAGTCAGGATGGTCTTTGTTGAAAGCCAGCATCACGCCCACCGCCGATGTAGGGTCGACTCTCTGCTGGCCATCTTCTCCGGTGATGTAGCGGAACTGCCCCTCGCGGCCGTCGTCGAACGTGATGACCACCGGGCTGTACCCCTTGGGTACGTCCATTTTCCCGGTAACCATATCGATGAGGTTCACGGGACGGTATCCCTTGCGATATAAGGCTTGGAGGTCCGCCAGGAAGCCCGCCGGCGTCCGCGTCCACCGGCCTTCCTCGGAACCAAAGGCGTGGTAGGCGATGACCATGATCTGGCCGGCGGTGTTGGGCTGGTATGGTCCAACTGGTGGCTCGGGCGGCAGAGTCGTCTGCGCCGGTGATGAATCAGTGGGGGCCGCTCCCTGTCTCTGCTGCCGGCCGCCGTCGGGCGCGTTGGCTGTGGGAGCCGTCGCGCCATTGGGATCGAGGCGCTCGGATAAGGCGCTGACGTCGAAAGCCACGGCTGACGCGATCAGAATGAGGCCGAGGACCACCTTGGCCCATCGGGTCCGGAGAAGGCGGCCGGATCCGCGAAGCGAACGGGGCAGACGCGACATGAACGTTGACACTTGTAAGACTCCCAGCTAGACAGCGGCTCCATGAGGTACGAAACGTGTGGTACGTCCATACATCTCTTCCGTCACCATTCTAACAGGTAGACTCCACTTTCGTGAGCGAAGTTCCTATGTTTGCGGCATCTCTTGGAAGGGAATTGCTGTCTATTCTGGTTGCTCGTACAGTAGTGGCGCCTTCGCGGGCCGGACTTGGCGGAATGGTGGCGGAATCACCTCGGTGCGGCCTTGACCACAATTCTCGCCGTTGGGGACTGGATGCCAGGGGTAATGGCGATGACCCTTGCGGTGATAGTGATTGGGTATTTCCTGGACTCGTATCGGAAGGTGCGCTCGTCCAGCTGCTCCATGGGGGTTCTCGTTTCCTGACTGCCCTTCTTCACGACCAGGGACAGGCGAACGGGGTCTACACCCGTTACCTCAATGAATTCCCCAGAATGAGGGATGTATTCCCCCGCGCACGCCAGAGAGAAAGACTCCCCTTCGGTCGAATCCCACGCCCAACCATTCGCCGGGTCGTTGATAAACTGGATTTTCTCCACCAGGGAGGTCAAGTGCTGATAGCCCCAAGGCCCAAAAGCCTCAGCCCGCACCTTCGGATCGAGGGCCACGATCAGCAGGACAAGGAGCGGTAATCCGCCACCTATGGCTACGGCACCGGCACGCTTCATCCCTATCTCTCCCCACACTGCCCATTCTATCCGGAGGGGCCCACCAAGGTTTCTCCCCTTTGGGGCAATTTGCCTTCCTGGAGGAGCGCCACCCTGGTTCCCTTGCTGGTCTATGCTCGGATATGGACTCGGTTTCTGTCGCCCAGGAGGAATGCGGGGCCGGGGAGAAGCAACTCCTAGGATGAAGTCTGGTTTGCTTCGTTCTTCCAACCCCCGACAAGAGGAGGAGGAAACACCCGGTGTATGTCCTGAAGGCAGGTCAAGTTGTCGACGGTACCGGGAAGGAGCCGCTCTCGGGCGCCGTGGTGGTGGTCGACGGGCAGCGCATCGTCCACGTGGGTGCGCCGGAGGAGTTCGGCAGCGGTGGCCTGGACGGTGCGTTAGCCGATGCCGAAGTTCTCGACTTCGGCATCGGGAAGACCCTGATGCCGGGGATGATCGACAGCCACCTGCACACCAGCTTCAACGGAGAGCCGGACTACTGGGATATCGTCTTCAAGCAGACCGAATCCTTCCGCACCCTGACTTCCTTGAAGAACGTCCAGGCCGACCTGCGGGCCGGCTTCACGACGGTACGGGTCCTGGGTGAAAAAAGCCACCTGGATATCGCCCTCCGGAAAGCCATCGAGGCGGGAATCGTCACCGGTCCCCGGCTGGTCTGTGCCGGACAGAACATCACCGTGACGGGCGGGCATGCCGACATCTGGCTGACTCCGGACATCCGTTTCGAACAAGGGCTGGGCGGCGTCATCGTCGACGGCCCCGAGGAGGTGCGAAAGGCGGCCCGCCAACAGCTGAAGGCGGGCGCAGACCTGGTCAAGTTACTGGTGACGGGCGGTGTCATGTCGGAGGGCAGCGAGCCCGGCCTCCAGCACATGAGCGAGGAGGAGATCGCGGCCGCGGTCAATGAGGCGCACCGGGTCGGCAAGCGGGTAGCCGTTCACGCTCAGGGAACGAAGGGCATCCAGACGTCGGTTCGGCTCGGTGTGGACACGGTCGAGCACGGTTACTACCTTGACCGGGAGGGCGCCGACCTCATGGCGAAGCGGGGCGCTTATCTGATTCCCACGCTGACCGCCAGGGACGCTTCCGCGGTACATGACGACAAGGTGCCCGCGTACGTCCTGCGCAAGTCCAAAGAAGCCGGAGAAGCCGTGCACCGCGCCTTCCAATACGCCCGCGAGGCCGGTGTCCGCATCGCCGCGGGCACCGATGCCGGCTCGCCCCACAACTACCACGGCCGGAACGCCCGCGAACTGGAGCTTCTGGTCGAATTCGGCATGAGCCCGATGGAGGCGGTCGTCGCCGCCACCAAGACCGCGGCCGAGTGTCTGGCCATCGGCGATAAGGTCGGCACCTTGGAGCAAGGCAAGGGCGCCGATATTATCTGCGTGGACGGCGACCCGCTGACCGATATCTCAGCCTGCCGCAAGGTCGGCTTCGTGATGAAGGAAGGCGCCGTGGTCGTCAAGGACGGCAGCCCGTTGTTCAGGGCTTAGGCCGGGAGCCGGTTCAACTTTCCCTTCAATGCTCGGCCTTGATGATGTTCGCCAGAAGCATGGCCGCCTCTCCACGAGTAGCGGGGATATTGCCCTTGAAATCCCCATCTGTCCAGACCGGGATGCTCGCCTGGGAACCGATAAGGTTGACCGCGAGGGCTGCGGACACCCAACCTGCATACCAGTCCGTCGGGGCAATGTCCGAGTACGGAGGTGCTCCGTTAGGAGTGAGCCCGCGAATCGCCGCGGCGATCTTGGTCACCTGCGCGCGAGTGGTCGGCTGCCCAGGCTGGAAGGTGCCGTCCGGGAAGCCGTTAATGGCACCGGCCGCGACAGCCGCTTGAAGATATCCGTCGGTCGACGCCCAGTGTCCGGCCGTGTCCGTGAATGCAAGCTGTGCCTTCGGGTTGGGTAGCAGCCCGGTCGCCAGCACCAGCATTTTGGCGAACTCAGCCCGGGTCACCGGCTGCTCGGGTCGAAACGTCCCGTCTGGATACCCGTTCAGAACCCCCCGGGCCACCAACTCCTCAACAGCGGCACGAGCAGGATGGTCACTGGGCAAGTCCGGGAAGATCCGGGCGTACTCATCACCGGCTGGCTCGGTCTTCAGGATGGCGCCACCGTCTCCGACCGCCACGAATGAACCGTTGCCCCAGCCCACCGCATTAAGGGTACGAGAAGTCTCCGCTCTGGTCCGCCAGGCCACTCCGTTCGGGCTTGTGAGCACGGCGCCCTTGACTCCCAGCGCCTCGCCAACGGCCACGAACTGGCCGTCACCGTAGGCCACCGCATTCGGCTCGCGGACACTAGTCAAGGTCATGGGGGCCCACCGAACTCCGTCCAATGAGGTGAGCATTCTGGCGGCCCTTACGGCCATGGGAGCGCCACCTCCGTAGGTCGTCGCTGTGGTCCCCAAAGTAACTACGCCGACGGCCACAAAGCGCCCACCGCCGTAGGTGATCCCGGTGCCTGTGAAGGGGTCTCCCACAGCTGTCCAGTTCACCGCGTCGGGTGAGGTCAAAAGACCTTCCCAGCCGGTGGCCACGAAGAGGTTGTTGCCGAAAACCACCCCAGTTAGCTGCTGAGTAGTCCCGGAGGTCCGCGCCGTCCAGGATGCTCCGTCTGGTGAGGTGTAGATCATCCCGTTCGTACCAACGCCGACGAACAAACCATTGCCATAGGCAATACCGGTGAACATCTGGTCTGTGTCCACCTGGTTCACGGTCCAGTCCGCCCCGTCGCTTGACCAAGCGGCGACACCCCCGGCGCCCACCGCAACGAACCGTCCGTTGCCGTAAGTGACAGCGCGCAAGTCCTGTCCCGTGAGAACGTGAGGCTGAGTCCACACCCTGCCGTCGGGTGAGGTGAGTATCGTGCCAGATCTTCCGGCAGCGGCGAACAGCCCGCCGCCGTAAGTCACAGCCAGGAGGTCCTGTCCCGGGGCATGCCAGAAGCCCTCCTGAGTGGTAAAGGAGCGGATAGTCCAGTTGTACGCATCAGACGAGGTGACTAGCGTGCTGTCTCCCACAGCGACATACAGGCCGTTTCCGTAGGTTACACCCTTAAGGTCCTCGAGGCTGCCATAGGCCCGCCCGTTCAGCCCAACCGCGCCCAGACCTGAAAAAGACCAGTTCATTCCATTCCTGGAGAACGCCGTGCCGCGGTTGCCTACAGCCAGGAATAGGCCTCCGGCGTAGATGATCGAGAACCACCTCTGGTTAACGTAGTCGGAGACTGGCCACTGACTTAGGTCTGCCCTGACCCAGCCGCTGGCCTCGGAATACACCTGGATGGGTTTGACGGTGGTGAGGCCAGATGGTGGATCGATGTATTGGACTCCGCCAAGCACGAATAGGCCGTTGCCATAAGCGATGGACGTGCCGCCATTCGATCCGGCCGATTGCTTCCAAGTCACCGCGTCGGTGGAGGACAGCACCCCGTACGCACCGGCAACCATATAGCGGCCGTCGCCGTAAGCCACGTCTACCAGCTCATAGGTGACGCCGGAGGTCTCCTGGATCCAAGTCTGCCCATCTAGAGACGTGAGGATGGCGCCCCTTCCCCCCACGGCCAGGAAACGCCCTCCGCCGTAGGTTATGCCGTACAACGGCTTGGTGGTGGGCAAGGACGGCTGGGTCCAGTTGATGCCGTCTTGGGATACTAGTACTACGCCTACACCATCAAGAGCACTTTCGCCGACCGCGATGAATTGCCCTTGGCCGAAGACGACGGCCGCTAGAGTCACGGCGAATCCCGATGAGTAGCCGGTCCAGTTGATGCCGTCGGTGGAGACGACGGTACTGCCCGCCTGACCCACAGCGACGTACCGGCCGTTTCCATAGGCCACATCGTTCAGAGCACTGCCGGTCGGAGTCGGGTTCTCCCACTGCCAGCGGGAGGAAGCTGCCAGTACGGGGTTCGCAATGACGGTCGTAATCAATGACACAAGAACAACTATGGGCAGGAGTCTGGATGAGCGCACGCGGAGATGCCCTCCTTGAGGCTGGAATTGGTTCCACTGACTCCTAAGCTTAACAAAGTGCGGGCGTGGTTTCCTTGTGCTGTTTGTGGGAGGGCTGGCACACTGTGGCACGAACAAACGCCGGGGTCAAATAAGAAAAGGCCAGTCCCGAAGCCTCTTCGGAACTAGCCTTTTCTTTGAGCCGGCGGTCGGGATTGAACCGACGACCTGCGGATTACGAATCAGCTGCTCTACCGCTGAGCTACGCCGGCGACATCACATGAAACGACACCATTGATTCTAGCGGAGTTAGCCCGGAGTGTCAATTTCCAGGTGTTTTTGAAATCAGAAGTCCCTCGGCAGTCCGTCGTGGCCTGGCGGCCTGTCTCGTCCGTACGCGAGTCATATGCCGCGCACCGTCACGAAGAAGCGGCCTTCGCGTGAAGGCCGCTTCTTCGTTCTTCTGAGCGGGAGACGGGGCTCGAACCCGCGACCTTCGGCTTGGGAAGCCGACGTTCTACCGCTAAACTACTCCCGCGACGCTCTTGCGAGCACAAACATTATAACAGAAGGCCGGCGACAAAAGCAAACCGCACATTGTGCGCCGTATCATACATTACAGATCGTACGTTCGACGCATCATTTGGTCGACACTTTCGCCAGATCTGCGGACATCTCACTTATTGGTACCGGTTGACCAATATAGAAGCCTTGGGCGTAATCAACCCTGTATTCTCTCAGAATCTCCAGAGCTCGCTGGCTACTAACGAACTCGGCCACACTCTTGACCCGTAAGGCTCGCGCCAGGTCGGCTATAGCCTTAACCATGTGCCGGTCCACATCATCTGTAGTAATGTGTCTCACGATACTGCCGTCAATCTTCAAGTAGTCAATGGGCAGGTTCTTGAGAATGGCGAAGGACGAGTATCCCATCCCAAAATCGTCCAAAGCCACTCGGCAATTCATGTCTCGGAGTGCGCCTATCAGCTGGCGAGCCTCGGCAATGTTCGTGATGGCGGCCGTTTCCGTTATCTCGATGACCAGCCTGGACGGATCCACCGCCGTTTCGGCCAGTTTCTCTCGAATCAGCGGCAAGAGCTCGGGGTCGTCTACGCTTCTTCCAGATAGGTTGACTTCCAGACTCATTCCTTCCGGCACGGCACCGCAGGCCATCAGCTCGATAGCGCGACGAACAACCCAGTGGTCGATCCTACGGATCAGCCCCAGGTGCTCGGCGACCGGAAGGAACTCGCGGGGCAAAACGACTCTGCCGTTCTCCCCCATCATCCTCAGCAACAGTTCCTGATGGGTAACGGTACCTTTGGCAATGTCCAATATGGGCTGGGCATAGAGCAGGAACGCTTCGGTATCTAAGGCCTCCCTGATCCGCTGCTCCCACGTCCGGCGGGCACTTATCTGCTTCTGGGGGTCTTTGTCGGCTTCATACATTTGGAACCGATTGCGGCCACGTTCCTTGGCCATGTGCATGGCCACTTCGGCCCGAGCCAGCAACTGCTCTCCCGAAGTCGCGTGTTCCGGGAAAAGGGCCACTCCGGCGCTGGCAGTCAGGTGAAGCACATGCCCAGACACCTCGAAGGGCCCCTCAGAGATCGCCGTCAGCAGTCGTTGCGCGGTAGCCTGTGACTGCCACACATCACTCATTGGCACGAGGACCGCAAACACGTCTCCACCCAGGCAGGCCAGGAATTGCGGACTCTGCACCGCCCGTTTCAAGACCTCCCCGGCCCATTGCAGGACTTGGTCACTCGCCTGTCGCCCCAACTCATCGTTGATTTCATTCAGGTGGTCAAGATCCACGACTACGACTCCGACACGGGCGCCCCGGTCGCGTGCAAGCTCAATGTGGATATGCAATTCCTGGAGGATCCGCCGCCGGTTGTGAAGGCCGGTCACCGCGTCATGATTCATCAAGTGCACCAGTTCACTCTCGTAACGCTTACGTTCGGTGATGTCTTCGATTTCCTTGAGCAGGTACAACGGAACACCATCGGCGTCGCGCACGAGAATGGCCGTTACCCTCGACCATGCCGTTCTCCCCGACTTGTGAACATACCTGGCCTCCCAACGGACAAAGGGAGCGTCCTGGTTCATCAAGCGGTCGTGCCCGTCCTTGAGGATAGGCAGATCCGCTGGGTAGGCAATATCTCGCCAGGCCTTGGTCCGCAATTCCTCCTCTGTGTAGCCGAATATATCACAGAGGGCTTGATTAGCCTGGACGTACCGGCCATCGAGGTTCTGGATTGCCCGCCCGACCCCGGAATGCTCGAAAGCCTGTCGGAAGCGTTCTTCACTAGCCCGAAGCGCAGCTTCCGTTTCTTCGCGTGCGGTGACATCCCGTATCACCCCGGTCCAGATGACTTCGTTACCCGATTCTGACCTGGAGAGCGCGAACTCTGTGGGGAAGGTGCGCCCGCTTTTGTGCAACCCCAGGCCCCGCAGACCGCTGACCGCTTGGCCCAAAGGGTAATGCTCCGTCATCTCATTACCGTAGTGTCTTGTCTCAGGTGGGACGATAAGATCCACCTGCTTGCTCAAGGCTTCATCGGGTCCATGCCCGAAGATCCTTCCCGCCGCCTCATTGAACAACACAATCTTGCCGGAGTCATCGGTGCAGACGATAGCGTCCGCCGCCGCCGAGAGTACACTCGACAGACGGGATTCCGACGCAGCCAATCGTGAGTTGGCCACTTCGAGTAGACGGGTCCTCTCGGCCACCCGGTCTTCAAGAGTCCGGTTGACTTCCTCGAGCTGGAGAGAGCGTTGCTTGATGGTGGCCTCTTTGTTCTTCAGATCCTCGGTCATCTGGTTAAAAGCCCGCTGTAGATCGCCGATTTCGTCCCACCGGTCGACTTCCACCCGATGCCCGAGATTCCCCGACGCCACGGACGCGGTGGCATCCCGAAGGACCAATATGGGCCAAACAATGCGCACACCGAACCAGGCGCTTACCGAGGCGGCGAATAGCACCATTACAGCCACGAGGAGTCCGGCCAGCAAAGCCACCTCTCGCGCCGATTTCAAGCCTATCCGGGTTGGCTGGACGACGAGAACACCCCAGGGCAGCCCCGGGACTTGCGCGAAAGCGGCAAGTTCCAGTTCACCGTTGTTTGATCTCGTCTCCATCGCCCCCGTCTCACCCGCCAGAAGGCGCCGCGTGGCCAGGTTATTGCCGATTACCGGAGAGAGAACGCGGGTCGGGTCGGTGTCGGCGAGAGTGAGGCCTTCGTTCCGTGTGTCGATGAGGGCGGAACGGACTGAAGGGTCAACGTTCAGCTCGGTGACGGTGCGGGAGAGGGGCCTGAGGTTCATATAGCCTACCAGGACACCCCTTTTCCGGCCGATCGCATCAATCACCGGGACCCCCAAGGGGATTCGCGGGTCCTTCGCCTGCTCCGCCGCAACTGGGTGTCCCAGGTAGGAGCCGGTAGTCCTGATGGTTTCACCGAACCATTCCGACGCAGATACGTTGACGCCAACGGGGTGGGACTCCATGGTCGAGGCTCGAACCACACCGGAGCTGTCGATCAGCACCAAGCCCCTCAGACTCTCGTGGGTTTGAACCAGCCATTCCAGGCTGTCCATGGCCCCATTTCCGGCCTCGTCTGAGACCGTTCGGATCAACTCTGGCTTCTTAGCCAGGGCGTGGAGGTCTTCTTCAAGTTGCCTCGTGTGCTCCGAAACCAGTTGAGCCGCGAGACTGGCGGAACCAAGAAAGTCGTTCAGGGTCTCTTCGCGCAAGGCGTTGACGCCTCTCCACGCAACCACCCCAGTCAGCAGGCCACCAAGCAGAAGTATCAGCCCCACCACGACACTGGTCAGTTGAAGACTCAGTCCTACGCCGTGCCTCTGCTCTGGTTCCTGGTTTCCCATGGAACGCCTCGCATCTGCTTGGACAAAGGTTTTCCAGACCGGACTATGGCTTCACCGGGCTACTTGGGAACCACGGCCGGGCACCGGCCATTCATGGTTCTGGCAATGGCTGTGCCTGGTTAGGTGGCGCCAGATAGGAGAATTGTTTAGAAACTTCGACACAATTCGACTGTCTTCCTGGCTAACCATCATTTCTCAGAACTGCAGTCCCCAGGAGCGAACAACGTTTCGTGGACTCAGTCTAGCACAGGGGGACAGGCGGACCGGCGCCCGGCTCATCGGCGCGGAGACCCTTCCGCATGCTTCCGTTCAGTTGAAGACCCAGCGTCCGCCTGGACTCATGTACATGTTGCGGTCGATCAGCACCGTTCCGTTCAGCGTCGTCACGCGCAAGTGATGCCAGTCGGCGCTGACCGGGACATTGTAGAGCGGATTCAGTCCGAGATAGACGTTATCCAGGTAGATGCGGATGACACCCGGTGTGAAGGACGAATAGTGGAAAAGCCCATACTGCGGCTGGGCACGCGTCGTAGTCGTCGGCGCCGGCGCAGGTGACGGCGCCGGCGGAGAAGATGTTCCCCCCGTCGTGACCTTCGGCTCCTGCGGAGTCGGGCGTTTCAGAGTGATGTCTTGCTGGGCCATCCCATCGGCCGGCTTGGAGGTCATCGTCCGGGTCTGCAAATCCACCTGAGGGGCGCCGCCCCAGACCAAGCGGGGACCTCCCTCTCCGGTGGAATACACGCCCCACACCACGTCGGTGACGTTGGTCACATAGTCCTTCTTGGTGGCCGTCACCTTCAGGTCATACCATTGGGGATAGTCGATGTAGTAGAAGCCACTGTCGTCGGTGACGTAGTACTTTGTCTTGGTGTCCTTGGCATCCTTCGGGGGGACCCCGGCGGGCTTCCCGGACACGATGACCCCCGCCACGGGTTGGCCCGAGACGTCCTTTATCACGCCGAAGACCCGGTAGTAGCCGGCGTCGGGAACCTCGGACAAGGGCGGGGCGATGGGCGTGGCGGCCACCGTGAGCCAGCCCGAGGCGCCGACCTGCCACTGCTGTTCACGATATCCCGGTATGGACAGCGTGATGGTGAAAGTCGCGGTCTGCGGCAGGTCCAGACTGTAGGATCCGTCGGCGCCGGACTGGGCGGTGAAGGTGTATGGCGGCGGCGCGTCCGCCTTGGCCGCCAGTGACGCGCCCTCGATGGGTTCGCCGGTCCGCTCATCCTTCACCACACCGCGCACGCGGAACCAGCCCTTTGGGACCGTACTGCCCTCGTTCGGGTCGGCCTCTAAAGTGACACTCTGCTCAGCGGCGTTCCAGTTCACCTTCGCTCCCAGGTTCTCAGCGATAAAGCGCGCCGGCATGAGGGTTCGGTCGTTCTCCGTCACCGGCATCACATCGGGATTGTCCGGGTCGATAGGCACTGGCGACCCGTTTAGCAGGGCTTCGGATTTCCCAAGCCACATGACGATGGTGGCGGGTCCCAAGGTGATAGTGGCGGCCTTGGTAGCCGGATCCCAATCGACCTTTCCTCCAAGGGATTCCGCCACCGCGCGGGCGGGGAGCAGCGTCCTGCCCTGGCGAATCACCGGTGCGACATCGAGGGTCTGCTCCTGGCCATTCACGGATAGGCCGGTCTGCCCCACTACCAACCGTACCTGGGCCTTTCTGGCCGGGGGCGCCGCGGTGGAAGGCTTGTAGACGTTGGTCGCGGCCGAGGCGGCCGGGCCGCCCGGGGCCGCCGGGTCCGAGGCCCCGGGTGAAACCCCGGAAGGGACGCCACCCGAGGAACCACCGGAGACCGGCGAGGGGGCGCCTGGGCTCGGAGCGCCAACGCTTGGAGCGCCGGTACTTGGGCCGCTCAGGCCCGCGCCGTCGGCGGCCAGGGCTGCGTTGGGAACCAGCAGGAAGGCGATGAGGAAGCCCCATACGAGGGTCTTTCTCCAGGGATGCCGCGCGGGCGGGGTCTTAGATCGCATCAGGAGCGCCCCTTCCAATCCACACTGCGAGGGGTTCGGCTGACTCAAGTGCACAGGAGCCCACTCCCAAATGGAAGGGCCGAGGCCCTAGACCCGCTTGCGTCGCCGGTCTAGAGCAATCAGGATCCATCCCATGACTATCAAACCGACCAGAATCAGGACCGTCAGAATCCAGGACTCGTTGGCGAGCCGCTCGGCGACACCCATGACCTGGCGCCAACGCGGCCCAAGCAAGTAGAAGACGTACATCCAGACGCCGCCCCAGGTGAGGCTGCCGAGAAACGAATACAGCAGGAACACGCGGCGATCCATCCGCGTGATGCCGGCGAACAGAATCGTCGCCGCGCGGATGGGGCCGACCCACCGGGCGATCAAGACGACGACGGGGCCGTGCCGCTGAAACCATTGTTCTGCCTTGTGCAGACCCCTGGGGCTGGCCCCCATCTTCGGGCCCAACTTAGTCAGGGCAACGCGGCTGGCCGACCGGCCGATACTATAGCCGATGTAGTTGCCCAACGTGTTGGCGAACACAGCGACGAAGAGGGCCAGCCAAAAATGCATTTCCCCGGCGCCGACCAGGAGCCCGGCCGCCGCGTAGAACACCTCCGAGGGCAGGGGTATGCCCATGCCCTCAAGGACTAGTCCGGCGAAGAGTCCCAGGTAGCCGTATTTGCTGGCCCAGTCGAAAAGGATGTCGAAGTTTAGCTTCAAAAGATAGGCTCCAACCTCACGGTGGCCGTCCGCTCCCGTCCCAAGCCCAGCAGGACAACCTTGGTCCGTGCCACTTCTTCCAGCCGACGGAGATACTTCCGCACTGCCGCCGGCAGGTCTTCCTCGCGGCGGCAACGGTCGAGGACGTCCGCCGGCCACCCCTCAAATTCCTCGTAGACCGGCGTGCACTCGCCCAAAACGCGGATGTCCCGCGGGAATTCGCTAAGGGTCTGTCCGCGCCACTTGTAACTTACGCACATCTTAACCCGGTCCATCCCGCCAAGTATGTCGAGCCGTGTCACCGCCATACCAGTTAATCCACTGACCCGCGCCGCATACCGGACGATGACCGCGTCCAGCCAGCCCACGCGCCGCGGACGCCCCGTGGTGGTGCCGTACTCATGCCCGCGCTCGCGGATGCCGGCCGCCACTTCGTCTTCCAGTTCCGTCGGGAAGGGACCGTCTCCCACCCGTGAGGTGTAGGCCTTCACCACGCCGATAACCTTGTCGATCCTCGTGGGGCCGACCCCCGCACCGATGCAGGCTCCGCCCGCTATAGGATGGGACGACGTTACGAAGGGATAGGTTCCGTGGTCGATATCAAGGAGCGTGCCCTGGGCTCCTTCGAAGAGCACGTTCTTGCCAGCGTCGATGGCCTCGTTGATCGTGAGCGAGGTATCCGTGAGATACGGGCGTAGCTGGCGGGCGTAGGCCGAATACTCGTCGTACATGGCCTTGGCGTCGAACTCCCCCGCTCCGTAGACCTGCGTGAAAAGGCGGTTCTTCGACGCCACGTTGGCATAGAGCTTCTCCTTGAAAACATCGGGCTCGACGAACTCGTGCATGCGGAGGCCGAAGCGGGCCGACTTATCGGCGTAGGCCGGGCCGACGCCGGCGCGCGTCGTCCCGATGCGCTGGGCGCCTTTCTTCTCTTCTTCGAGTTTGTCCTGCTCCAGGTGGTACGGCAGGATGACGTGGGCCGCATCGCTGATGCGCAGCGCCGAGGTGTTAATGCCCTGTTCCTCAAGGTAGGCCATCTCGCGCACCAGCACCGCCGGGTTCACCACCACACCGTTACCGATGACGCACAGCTTGCCGGGGTACAAGATGCCCGAAGGAATGAGGTGAAGCTTGAACTCCTTATCGTCCACGACCACCGTGTGGCCGGCGTTATTCCCGCCCTGGTAGCGCACCACCACGTCCGCGTTACGCGCCAGATAGTCTACTACCTTACCTTTTCCCTCGTCGCCCCATTGCGTACCGACGACCACCACTGCTGGCATCCTTGGGTTCCGTCCTTTCCGGTTCTCGGACTCTCTCGGAATTTCTCGGACTTCCTAGGGATTTCTAGGTTGCTGCTCCAACCGCCGCCCCACGGCCCGCGCCACGTGCACGCCCGAGGCCGAGGCCTGCACCAGCCCCCGGGTGACGCCCGCGCCGTCGCCGGCGGCGAAAAGGCCTCGAACTTTCGTTTCCAGGTCCCCGGACAGGTCCATTCGCTGGGAGTAGAACTTGACCTCCACACCGTAGAGGAGGGTGTGGCGGCTGTTGACACCCGGCGCCACCTTGTCCAGCGCCTCCAACATCTCCAGTATGGAGATGAGATGGCGGTAAGGCAAGACCAAAGACAGGTCGCCCGGCGTGGCGTCTTCCAAGGTGGGCTGGACCATGCCGCGCTGCAGCCGCCGCTCGGTGGACCGGCGCCCCGCCACCAGATCGCCCAGGCGCTGGACGATGGCCCCGCCGCCCAGCATGTTGGCCAATGTGGCGATGTATTTCCCGTATGCCAGGGGCTGGTTGAAGGGTTCGGTAAACGTCTTGGAGACCAGAAGGGCAAAGTTCGTATTCTCGGTGCGGGCTTCGGCCCAGCTATGGCCGTTCACGGTGATGAGCCCGCCGCTGTTCTCGACGACGACCTCGCCGTTCGGGCACATGCAAAACGTGCGGACCTGGTCGTCGAAGGACTTGCTGTAGTAGATGAGCTTGCTTTCATAGAGGTGGTCGGTGAGGTGCTCCATGACCACCGCCGGGATTTCCACGCGCACGCCGATGTCCACCGGGTTATTGCTCAGCACCAGGCCCAGGGCTTTCGCCTGGTCGGTGAACCACTCGGAGCCGTCCCGCCCGGGCACCACCACCACGGTACGGGCGCGGACCTCGCCGCCTCTGGACAGGCGGACACCCCACACCCGGCGGGTGCCCGCGTCGCCCCCAGCACCTTCGCGGCCTGTGCCCTGGCCAGCCGGAGGTTCGACCAGAATCTCCTCGACCTTGGTCAAGGTTCGCACAGCCACTCCCCGCGACACCAGGAACTCTTTCATGGCTTTCAGTATTTCGTAGCAGCGGTCGGTGCCCAGGTGGCGGACGCGCGTGGGGATGAGGGTGAGGTCGGCCGTGGCCGCCTGACGCTGCAGTTCCCGGAAGACCTTGTCGTCGGTCCCGTACACCAGGGGTGGGGCACCAAACCGTAGGTACACTTGGTCCACTTCGTCAATGAGCTGCGCCAGCCCCGCCCGGCCGACGTACTCATGGAGCCAGCCGCCCACATCGGTGGTGAGCGTCAGCTTGCCGTCGGAGAAAGCTCCCGCCCCGCCCCAACCCGACAGGGTGAAACAAGGGGCGCAGCGGGAACAACCCGTCTTGCGTACCTGCAAGGGGCAGGAGCGGTGGTCGATGTCCGCGCCTTTCTCGACCATGAGAATGGATAGGTCGGGACGCTTCTCCACCAATTCCAAGGCGCAGAAGATGCCGGCCGGACCGGCTCCGACGATGACTACGTCATAGCTTTCCATACGTTTACTTTACCTTTTTTCGTTACCTTTCTCCCCGGCGCCGGTGGCTGGGGTGTTCGATGCTTTCTGGCCGGCTTCGGAATGGCTGCCGGCGGTGGTCCCAAAGCTCGCGGCGTAGGCTGAGATGGTCTTCTTTGCGTCCACCTCGACGCTGTGGGGATCTATGCCTTCTTCGGCAAGCCCGTTTTCCAGCCAGAGATCTGCAACCTCGGGCACGACCGGTTGCCTTAGCACTAGCCGGAGCCCGCCGCATACCCCATACTTGGGCGCGACGATGGCCCACTCCTGGCAGTCCGGACCGGACGAGTCTAGGTAGTCCGGGGGGTCGCAAACCTCCGACCAGTCCGCCGGTCGCCGCGGTCTCAGCCAGACGGTCTGTCCCCGTAGAAAACCGGGCGCGCGGTCCCGAAAGCTGGGCTCCGGACCGCCGCCAAGCCAAACACCGGCCGCTCTTGCCCGCTCCAGCGTCGGGCCGTCCCTGGCCAGGTCGCCGCGGGCGTCGACTTCGGGCACCAGGAAAGGGGGTAACGGAGAGGTGCCCAAGGTGGTGAACCAGATTCTGGCCACGGCCAAAGGGGCTTCGAACATGGACGGGCGCGGCATACCGCAAACGGCCGCCAGGAGCGCGCGCCGGCCACCCGGAGGTTTGATATGCAGCCGGTATTTCCGCACCCACAGACACTGGCACCGGTCGATCATCGCCTTGGCCTGGGCGCTGATTCCGCCGAAGAAGACCGGCGTAGCCAGGACCAAGTTGGTGTGTCCGGCATGCCCTCCCGGCTCGCCAGGCTCACCGGGCTCGCTTGGGTCACCCCGGGGCATCAGGCCTTCGTAGAGGGGTTGCATCTGATCGGTGACAATGCAGCGTCCGGTCTCGTCGCACCCGCCGCAACTCTGACAACCGGAAAACTTGCGCGCCGCCAGGGGCACCTTCACTGCCTCGGCCCCGGCTGCCCTCGCTCCCGCGAGAATGGCGTCCAGCAGCGTCTCGGTATTGCCGCCCCGCCGCGGACTGCCCAGATACCCGATAACTTTCATCTAATGCCTGTTCTCCCTAACTTGGTGGGGGCCGCTCCCTCCGCCGCCCGAACGCTCCGCCGGGCCAAGCCCGGCTACGCTGGCGGCTGCAGGACCCCGGCCCCCACACTCCCTTGAACTTGGTGGGGGCCGCTTGAACTTGGTGGTGGCCGCTCCCTCCGCCGCCCGAACGCTCCGCCGGGCCAAGCCCGGCTCCCCCGAGACTTCGCGGTCCCGCTAGGCCGCTCGCCGCCGGGGCTTGACCGCCACGAAGTAGATGCGGCTGGTCTCCTCCTGCGGCGCGTCGAAGGTAAAAGCGGTATAGGCGCCGCCCAGTTCGAAGCCGGCCCGTTTCAGGGCGTCGGTGATTTCCTCGATAGTATAGGCCTTTTCCTGGTGGACTTCGCGGAAGCGCTCATACCGGTTACCGCCGTCCTCCTTGATGAATCCCGTCAAGGTCACTTGCCAGACGCGGGTCCGCCGGTCGAAGGTGTTCTCCCACACCAGGGAAATGGCGTCCTCTTCGATGAACATGGTGGTTTCGTCGATGGTGGCCAGCTTATGGGCGGAATTCACGTCGAAGATGAAGATTCCGCCCTCCTCGAGCGACCGATAGACACCCTCGCAGGCGGCGCACAGGTCGTCCCAGTCCAGGATGTAATTGATGCTGTCGTAGAGGCAGGTAGCCACCTCATAGCGTCTCGGCAGCGCCAAACTGGTCAAGTCCTGCTGGTAGAAGGGGATGTTGAGGCTTTCGGCGGCCGCCTTGGCCCTGGCCCGCTCCAACATGGTTGCCGACCGGTCCACCCCCGCCACAGCCAGCCCCCGACGGGCAAAAGGGAGGGTCGAGTTGCCGGTACCGCAGGCCAGGTCTACCAGAGTGCGGGCGCCCGGCCGGAAACGTGCCAGAATGCGCTCGACGTAGTCGGCCCACATCTCGTAACCGACCTCACGCATGATCTTGTCGTAGACTTCCGCAAAGCGGACGTAGGGTTCGTCAGGCACGGTACCAAGCCCCCCCGTCGCTATTCCTCGATTTTCGCGATGGCCCTGAACCGGCCAATCTCTTTCTGGAAGAACGCTTCGATGGCGCCGGTCGGACCCATGCGTTGCTTGGCGATAATCAGTTCGCACATGTTCTGGTTCTCTTGCTTCGGGTCGTGATGTATGAAGCAGACCACGTCGGCGTCTTGCTCGATGGAGCCGCTTTCTCGCAGATCAGATAGCATGGGTCGGCGGTCTTCACGTCGCTCCACCGCACGTGACATTTGAGAGGCTACGACTACTGGAATCTTCAACTCACGAGCCAGGCCCTTCAGCAGTCGGGAAATCTCCGAAATCTCTTGCTGCCGGTTCTCGAACCTTCCTCGGGAGTACATCAGCTGCATGTAGTCGACAATCAGCAACCCCAACCCGACTTCTGACTGGATGAGGCGGGCCTTCGTGCGCAGGTCCATCACCGACAGGTTGGAACTGTCGTCGATGTAGATCGGCGCTTCCGATAACCGCTGCACAGCAGCGGACACGTTAACCCAATCCTGGTCATCGAGCTTCCCGTCCCGGGCTCTCAGGGCATCGATGCCACCTTCGGCACACAGTATGCGCACACCCAGTTGCTCTCTGGCCATCTCAAGACTGAAAATGGCCACGGGAACACCTGCTTTGGCGGCGCTCAAGGCAAGCTGAAGCAACAGCGTGGTTTTCCCCATGGATGGACGGGCGGCGATGATGATCAGGTCCGACCGCTGCAGCCCGGAAGTCATCAGGTCGAAGTCACCCAGTCCCGTGGGAATGCCGACCAGTTCGGTCTTCTTCAAGTGTGCGGCGTTAAGTCGATCGAGAGTGGTCGAAAGGACTTCCTTCAACGAGTAGAAGGACCGCCGGCCCTGGCGACCGGCCACCTCGAAGACCATCCGTTCCGCGTCGTCCAAGAGCTTGGCAGGGTCTTCCCCGGGGTCATAGGCGCGCGAGCCGATCTCGGTGGCCGTGTTGATGAGCGACCGCAGCATGGCCTTCTCGCGGACGATGTTCGCGTAGTGCTCGACGTTGGCTGCCGTAGGGACACCGTGGGCCAGCCCGGCGACGTAGCCGATGCCGCCCACCGCCTCCAAAGAGCCGCGGCTACGCAGTTCCTCACCGACGGTGACCAGGTCGACCGAACCGCGCTGGTCGAAGACATTGACGATAGCGGAAAAAACGTGCCGGTGGGCATCGCGGTAGAAGTCCTGCGACTTCAGGATGCTCATGGCCCGGCTGATGGCCTCTTTATCGATGAGCATGGCTCCGAGGACCGATTCTTCGGCCTCGATGCTCTGGGGCAGGACTCTGCCGGTTGGTCCGGGAGAGGCCGGTAAGGCGCTCAAATTCAGTCTAGCCCTCCTGCGCCGCGTTTCCCACTTCCGCTTCGGCCGCCGCCGCCTGCACCCCGGTCCCCGTTCCAGCTTCGGTCGCGGTCCCCTTGGCTTCGGGCTTGGTCCAGCCTCCAGGCAGCACGTGGGTCAGAGCGTCCTCAATGGTGGCGGCGTAGGCCACCTCAATGCCCCGGATGTCCGCCGGCAGGTCCTTCCGGTTCTCCTCCGGCATGATGGCCAAGCGCATTCCGGCCTGCTTGGCCCCGTAAAGCTTCTCGAACACGCCGCCGATGGCCCGCACCCGTCCCTGAATGGAGACCTCGCCCGTCACGGCCACATCCTGATACACGGGCTTCCCCCAGATGGCCGACAAGATAGCCACGGCAATGGCGGTGCCCGCCGACGGCCCGTCGATATTCCCGCCCCCGACAACGTTCACGTGGACATCGTAGTCGGCGATGTCCTCGCCCGTCAGGCGGCGGATGACCGACGCCGAGTTGAAGACGGAGTCCCGGGCCATGCTGCCCGCAGTCTCGTTAAACCGTAGCTGGCCCTTACCCTTCTCGCGGGCCGGGAAGGCCACGGCCTCGATCTCTAGAACCGAGCCCAGGTAGCCGTAGACGCCCAGGCCGAAGACTTTGCCCACCTCCGGCACCTGCCGTGCTTTCGGGCCTGCGTAGGGCGACAAGCGTCCGACGCGGATAACCTCATAGACGTGTTCGGGCGTGATGCGGACCTTGCCCCAGGACCGTACCGCCGTCGTCTTCCGCCCGCGGACCGAAACTCCGGCACCGCCCTTGACCGACGCCGCCGAGACCGACGCCGCCGACGCCGAGCCGGGCCGGACGACCTTGCGGCCTCTGACCGTCCTAGCCGTGGCCGTGGCGGCGGCCGCCGCCGTGCCGTTCTTCTGGAAGAGGGCCAGCCCGAAGGCGTCGGCCAAGATGCCGATGGCCTTGCGGCCCTCGATGGTGTACTCGCTGATGATGTTGGTCACGCCCGGTTCGAGAGTGACGTCGAGCCGCGCCGCGGCGTCTTCGACGATGGTGCCGATGTCCTTCGGGGTCAGTGGCTCGAAGAAGACCTCGGCGCAGCGCGACCGGATGGCCGGGCTGATCTCGCTGGGGTCTCGCGTGGTGGCCCCGATGAGGACGAAGTCCGCCGGGGCGCCCTCCTCAAACAGCTTCTTCACGTACTTCGGGACGTTCGGGTCACTGGGGTCGTAGTATGACGAATCGAAGTGGACGCGCTTGTCCTCCAGCACTTTCAGCAGCTTGCTGAGAAGGATGGGCTCCAACTCGCCGATTTCGTCCAGGAACAGCACTCCGCCGTGGGCCTCGGTCACCAGGCCCGGCTTGGGCTCCGGCACGCCGCCGTCGGCCAGATCGCGCTTGGCCCCCTGGTAGATGGGATCGTGCACCGAACCCAGCAAGGGGTTGGTCACTTCGCGCGGGTCCCACCGCAGGGTGGTGCCATCCACTTCCACGAAGGGGGCGTCGGCGGCGAAGGGCGTGTGTTGCAGCCGCTTGGCTTCCTCCAGCACCAGGCGCGCCGCCGTGGTTTTGCCCACGCCGGGCGGTCCGTAAAGGATCACGTGCTGCGGGAAGGGTGAAGCGATCTTCGAAAGCAGGGCCTTGCAGGCCCGCTCCTGCCCGACGATCTCCGCCAGGTTCGTGGGCCGCAGCGCTTCAATGGCCGTCCGAGCCAGTTTCTTGTGCTCCAGTTTCTCGAGGAGTGCGTATTTCTTCAGCGTGGCCGGGTTTTCCGGGCCCGCGTCCTCCTTGATGATCTGAGTCTTAATGTCGCGGACGTATTCCTCATGGCGCTGCTGCATGCGCTCGGCGATCTTCTTCTCCAGCTTATCTTCGACCGACCGCCGGGCGATGACGTCGGCGATCTCGTCCTCGACTTCTTCCAGGATGCCGGGAATGTCCTCCGCCTTCGGCAGCGTGTCGATGGTGGGGTCCTCGTACACGAGCTTCTGGAGCGCCAGGACCTGCTCTTCCAGGACACCGGAACGCATGGCGTTCAGGGCTTCCAACTTCCCCGCCTTCAAGACGAGCTTGTCCGAACCGTAAATGTTCGAGAGCAGGCCGAACAGAGCGCTGACCTGACGGCGCAGCTGCTCCTCTTCGGTGAGTTTTTCGGCCAGCCCCGTCTTGCCGGCGCTCTTGACGAACTTCTCCAGGAAACTCTTCATCGATCCTCTCCTCTACGGCCTAAAGGCCTCAAGCCTAAGGCGGCTCAAGCCCCCTCGACGTACACGGTTACCTGGGCCTCGACCTGCGGATACAGGTGAAGGGGTATGACGTAGGTGCCGGCGGCCTTAATGGGCGTTTCGAGTATGATCCGGCGCCGGTCCACTTCGATCTTCGTGCGCTTCAGGATGGCTTCGGCCACGTCGTTCTTGGTCACCGAACCGAAAAGGCGGCCGTTCTCGCCGGTCTTCGCCTTGATGGTGATTTCCAGTCCTTCCAATGCCTCCGCCACACGCCGCGCTTGCGATAGCTCGCGGTCTTCCTTCCGCTGAACGGCGTCTTTGGATTCCTTGAGAGTCCGGACATTTCCTTCCGACGCCGGAATGGCGATGCCGCGCGGTAACAGGTAGTTTCTGGCGTAACCCTCCGCCACTTCGATAACCTGGCCTTTACGGCCCATGTTCCGGTCATCTTTCAACAGAATGACTTTCATGTCTCATTCCTCCTCCAGTAGCGGCGGATGTCCATCACCGGGTCCAATAGTCCGGCCAACATGGCCACGTACTGCACCGGCGGGATGGTGAAACCCAGGGCAATGACCACGATGCGCATGGCCTTGGCCAACCGGAGGTGTACCAGGAGGTCATAGGCGACGGACAGACCCTGGATGAACAGAACGTATTCGATCAAGACGAACAGGCTGTTGGCGGCGGTTTTCGTCACCGTCAGGGCCAGCGGCGGAAGGCCGGGCCGCGACGCCAGAAGGCTGGCGCCCAGCGTTACCGCGGCTCCGATGTAGACGGGCTCGGGGGCCAGGCGCCAGTCGGCAAAGGGCCGGATAGGCTCCACCCGGTGTCCAAAGCGGGGCAGGATGGCCCCGGCCACGGCGTAGTTCATGAACGAAAGGACGACCCCGGAGCCCACCAGGAGCGCCGGCAGGAGCAGGTCCAGGTTACTGACGATGGCTTTGAAGCCGGCCAGCTGCGCCTGGATATCGGGGTTCTGGTCCAGGCCAAAGCGCTTGTACACTTCCTGCGCCTGCACGATGGCCTGCGTATAGGCCGTTTTCATCAGGGTGACCTGGTTTTCACCGAACACCACCAGGAGCAGGCCGAAAATAACGACCATGGCGGCGATGGACCCCAGGCTGCCGGCCAGAATGGCCCAGCTGGAGGAGAGGCGGCGCCGGAAGGCGTAGCCGAAGGCGATCCCAACGAACCCGAAGTAGGCCGCCCGGAGGATGGCTTCAATGGGTCCCACGATGACGGCCAAGAGCGCGGCGGCCACCACCACCGTGAGGATGGAGAGGCGCCACCCGTGACGGACGTGGACCAGCATGACCGGAATGGCCCAGGTCAGACCCAAGAGCGGCCCGACCACGGGGACATAAATGGCCACCAGGGCGATGACCACGGTCAGGGCGGCCAGGAGGGCGCCTTCGATCAGGGGGCGCGTCCCGGTGGTGTACCGGTTGGCGCCGCGGCCGGCGCCACCGCGGCGTGCCGGGCTCATCTGGGCCGGTCCTCCATATACCGGAGCAAGCTCGACAGGTCGCCGTACCACTTCTCTGTTTCATGGCCGTCGGTGATGTTCAGGCGGATCTTGGCCTCGACGCGGGCGTCCACCTTCGCGAAGGAAAGGCCCAGCCGCCGGGCAAGAACGTAGCAGGTGACGACCACGCCGGAGAGGGCGTCCAGGACCGCTTCCTCGCCGCCCCGGAAAATGTTCTTCAGCAGAATGCCGACGCCGGACACCAACTCAGCTTTCAGCCACTCCACGGTTTTGATATTCCGGGCGATATCCACTTCCGGACTGGGTTTTCCCACTTGAACCGCTCCTTAACCGCCTTCGGACTAACGGCTCGTTCACGGCTCGTTTCCGAATGCACTTCTTGGTTCAACGGGGGTGGGGTTAATCCTTCGCGACTCCAATCTCAAGGACCGGTCGTTTTGGTGGCGCCGGCCGCACCGGAGGCGCCGGGCACAGCAGAAAGATCAGGTGTGATCTCGGTACCCTTGTCGATCTTCGGGATCTGCGCCAGAATGACGATGTCCACGCGGCGGTTGCGGGCGCGGTTTTCGTCCGACACGTTGGGCACCGAGGGGCGGTATTCACCGTAGCCCACGGCGAAGAAGCGGCCCGGCGGCATCCCGCGGGTCTTGACGAAGTAGTGGATCACGCTGGTCGCCCGAACCGCGGATAGTTCCCAGTTGCTGGGGAACTGGGGCGTGCTGATGGGCAAGTCGTCGGTAAAACCTTCCACGCTGACGTGGTTAGGGATGGTGTTCAGCACGTCGGCCAGGAGGTCCAAGACCTTGATACCGTCCGGACGTAGGTCGGCGCTGCCCAGATCGAACAGGATGGGCCCCATGCTGACCGTGAGGCCGCGTTCGCCGTAGTAGATGGTCACCCGGTCACCGAAGCCCATGGCCGCGGCCGAGTTGGCCAGTTGCTGGCCCAGTTCCTCCAGGGGCGGTTTGCCGCCGGGATTGGACAGGGGCCCCGTCCCACCCGCCTGGTTCGGGTCTGGGCTGGCCCCTCCGCCGCTGTTCGCGGGCGCGCTGGCAGCCACGCCACCCATGGAGCGCTGCAACGAGTCCTTCAGGGAGCGATATTTCTCGGCGTCGACCCGCGACATGGAATACAGGACGACGAAGAAGACCATTAACAAGGTGATGAGGTCGGCATAGGTCAAGAGCCAGCGCATGGAGCCGGCTCCATCGTGCCCGCCCCCGCCGCCTCCCCCGCCCCCACCTCCGTGCCCGGCGCGCCGGCTGCCTGTCGCGCCGTGTGCCGCTCCGCGTGCGCTTCCGACACTCATTAGGGGTTACGCTGCCTTTCTGGCCCGGGCCTTGCCTGTGGCTTTGGCCTTGCTCTTGATCTCATCGCCGGCCTCGCCCTCACCGCTTTCGTCCTTGCCAGAGGAAGACTCCTCGCCGCTCCGGGCACCGGGGGATAGGAAGGCCATCAGCTTCTCCCGTAGGATGCGGGGGTTCTCGCCGTTTTGGATCGAAAGGACGCCTTCCATGATGATTTCCTTGATGAGGAGGTCTTCGGCGGCGCGCCGCTTCACTTTGGCGCCCATGGGGAGCCAGAGGATGTTGGCCGTGAAGATGCCGTAGAAGGTGGCCAGGAAAGCCACAGCGATGGCGCCACCCAGCTTGGAGGAGTCCTCCAGGTTCCCGAGGACTTTGACCAGCCCCATGACGGTGCCGATGATGCCCATGGTGGGAGCGTAGCCGCCGGCGGTCTCAAGGATTCCGGCGCCGGTGTGGGTACGCTTCTCTTCCGAGATAAGTTCCGTTTCCATGACCCCGCGGACCAGGTCCGATTCCGCGCCGTCAATGACGAGGTTCAACCCGCGCGCCAGGAAAGGGTCTTCGCCGGCGTCCATGGCTTCCTGGAGGGAGAGCAGACCCTCGCGCCGGGCCTTGTCGGCGTATCCGACCAGGTTATCGATGGTACCGAGCGGGTCTCGCTTCTTATCCTTGAACACCATCTTCAGGACCGAGCCGATACCCGAAAGGTCTTTCATCCCGAAGGACAAGACGACGGCGCCGATGGTGCCCCCGACCACGAGGATCAGGGCGGAGGGCCGAAAGAGGGCTGCCAGGTGGGCGCCTTCCATCAATTCGGAGCCCAGGATGGCCGCCATGGCGATCAATAGTCCGGCGAGTGTGGCTATGTCCATAGGTAAAGACCTCCCCTTCCTCACTATCGGGAAGGGGAGGTCTGAACTTAACCGGCTCTTGGGATGTGCCGCCCGGGGCGCCCGGAGCGCCCGAGGCGGCGAGGCGCGGTGTGTTATTCCTGCGTGAACGGCAGGAGAGCGATGTTCCGGGCGCGCTTGATGGCCACGGTCAGCTGGCGCTGGTGGTGGGCGCAGTTCCCGGAGATGCGCCGGGGCAGGATCTTCCCGCGCTCGGTCAGATACCGGCGGAGGCGCGGAGCGTCCTTATAGTCGATCTCTTCGATCTTATCTACACAGAAGCTGCAGACCCGCCTTTTCGGGCGGCGACCCTTCTCTCTTCTCATTTGCACAGTCCTCCGTTACGAAGCTTCCTGGTCAGTGAGGTGAGGCTTTAGAACGGCACGTCCTCTTCGCCGCCCGGCACCTCTTCACCCAGATCCTCGGATCCGGGCCCCTTGGCGCCGCCCGGCCGGTCAAGGAAGCGAACCTCGTCCGCCACCACTTCGGTGGCTTTACGCTTCTGACCGTCGGCGGCCTCGTAAGACCGCACCTGGAGGCGGCCTTTCACCGCTACCAGACGACCTTTTCCAAGGTGGTTGCCGCAGGTCTCGGCCAGCTTGCGCCAGGCCGTGATGTCGATGAAATCCACTCCACGCTCGCCCTGCTGGTTCGTGAAGGGCCGGTCCACCGCGATACTGAAGCGAGCCACCGGCACTCCGGCGGGTGTATAGCGCAGTTCGGGGTCACGGGTCAGGCGACCGATGAGGACAACGACGTTAAGCACCAAACCCCACCGTCCGTTATTTTTCCTTCTTTACTATCAGGTGCCTCAGGACTTCGTCGGTGATCTTGAGAACCCTTTCGAGTTCCTGAACGGCCGCGGCGCCGCTCTTGAAGTTGATCACCACGTAGAAGCCCTCACGCTGGTCGGCGATGTCGTAGGCCAAGCGACGCTTGCCCCACTTATCGACCTTGATGTCGGTAGCGCCTTGGGATTCGAGAAGGGAATTGAACTTGGCGATGGTCGCCTCGGTCTTTTCTTCGTCAAGGTCGGGCCGAATGATAAACATCAGCTCGTATTCGCGCATGGGCTCACCTCCTCCCCCTGGACTTTGGCCCCGCGTCATGGACCGGCAGACGAGGAACGCCGGCATCGCAACGCGCGGAGCAGGGATGGTCGCGACAATTGATTGTATCACTTCCCGCCAGTCTCAGGCAAACAAGTTCAGACAAGTTTTCGGTGGTTTTCAGTGGTCATTTGGTTTGCGGGTGGGGCGTGGTCCGGCGGACCGCGCGGCGGGCGGCCGGGCCGTGGAAGGCCGGGGCGTTGATGCGCGGGGGGATGCTGGCCGGGTGGCTCCCTCCTGACGTGCCGGGCGGCGTTGTAGGTGCTTGGGGCGGTTCCGGGCCTTGCGGTCCAGTTCCTCTTTCTCCGCGGCCACTTCCTCCGCCGTCACGATGCCGCGGACGGCCCGCTCGAAGACGCGCCGCGGGATCATGACATGCCTGCCGCAATAGCAGCACTTCAGCCCGAAATCCATGCCGGTCCGGGTGATCTCCCAGAATGTGCTGCCGCAGGGGTGCTCCTTTCGGGTCCTTACCAGATCCCCTACTTGGTATCTGACCGGATCCTGGTTCAAGATTCCCGTCTCCCCTCGGTCCCCGGGGCGCCGGACGTCGCCG
Organism: Bacillota bacterium; assembly: GCA_021791495.1. GTDB lineage: Bacteria > Bacillota > Sulfobacillia > JAJYWN01 > JAJYWN01 > JAJYWN01. Next base: position 102,276 of record JAJYWN010000064.1, on the reverse strand, counting down.
ATGGGCCGGCGGGCAAAGCCAGGGTGGGGACGCGGATGCCTTCCTTCTCGAAGGCCCGCTTGATCCCGATCCTTAGGGCGCGCTCCACTTCCCATTGGGCCATGGGGACAGTCTTGGCCATCATCGTCAGGACGACTCCGGTGTCTCCGAAAGCGGTGATCCCCAGGACGTAAGGTTTCACAACCAGGACCGGTCCCTTTTCGGCCGCGACGCCGTCGGCTACCTGGTTCAGAACTGCCAAGACACGGTCTACCGGCTCCCCGTAGGGGACGGTGACGGTGACCGTGGCGTTTCGGTCGCCGCGAGAGTGGTTGGTCGTCTTATCGATGATGCCGTTGGGGACGATATGGACCTCCCCGGAAAAGTCACGGAGCTTAGTCGCCCGCAGCCCCACTTCCTCCACTGTCCCGGATACTCCAGCCGCGGTGACATAGTCACCCACTGAAAACTGGTCCTCGAAGAGCAGAAAAAAGCCGGTGATGACGTCCCTAACCAGGTTTTGGGCTCCGAAACCCACGGCCAGGCTGGCCACGCCCGCTCCCACCAGGATGGTGGAGGTGTTGATGTCCAGCGCCGCCAGGATGGTGACCACCACGGTGAAATCGACCACGTAACGGATGAGGCTGGTGAGGACGGCCACCAGGGTTTTGGCCCGCCGGTCTTCAATGATGGGAGACCCCTCGCGCTTCTTGAAGACGTTGCCGACCACGCCCAAGCCGAGGCGGATGGAGAGCCACCCCAGAACGATGATGGCCAGGATCTTCAGGGTCGTTCGCACCCACTCCAGCAAGTGGCCGGAGAAGGTGTTCAGCAGCTCCGTCAAGCCGGTCCCTCCACTTTCAGGTACTTACTGGTACGACCGGCGTCGCGCCGGTACACCCCCGTCCACCGCACCACGGTCCCGGCCAGCCTCTGTTTCACCCGGTCGAAATCGGCCCCACGAAAGGCGATGCCCAGGGCGCAGCCGGCCGTCAATCCGCGGGGGACAGGGACGGTCAAGGCCTCCACTCCGGCTTCCTCCAACGCGGCCTCCGCCGCCAGAGCGTTATACGTGGAATCGAAAACGATGAGCCAGTCCAGGTCCTGGCCCCAGGGCTCCATCCCCCCGCCCCTTTCCCGGTGCGGCTTATCTGCCTATGGGTTCATTATACCCAACCCACCGGGTACCAGGGGACTGATTGCATAGTAAGCCTTGAGGAAGTAGCCGGCCAGGCGCGACCCTTCCACCAGTCCCGTAACGGGTTCGAGGAAGCTCATGGAGAGGAAGGGCGACACGATCCCGAACAGCAGGGTCAGGAAGAGACCGGTGGATAGCAGGCCCAGGGCCGCGCCGCCCAGGGAATCGGGAATGCGCAGGAAAGTTCCACGGACCAGCGGCGTCAGGACGGCGATGAGGAGCTGGATGGCCACCCAAACGACCAGGAAGATGAGGGCAAAGGCCAGAGCCCGGACCAGCATGAGGGCGATGGCGTGATACACGACGGCGCCCACGTTCGCTTGGTCGGGGCCGGGGGAGGGCGTCAGGGCGATGTAACGGCGCAACGCGGCCTCGATCGGCGAGGGCAGGCCCAGGTTCGCGAGAAGGGATTGGACGCGACTGGAGGTGGTACTGATACTGGTTGACATGGCTTCGGCCGGAAGGTGCACGACGTTACCAAGGTAACCTTCGACACGGCTGATGAGCCCCCATTGGGTGTCCAGACGCGCCGCCAGCTCCGGGGCGTACATGAAGCCCGCGATGGTACCGGCGATAATGGCCACCAGATGCAGCAGGGAGCGGGTCAGGCCCGAATGCGCGCCCTTCCAGGCGGAGACCGCCAGAACGATAAGGAGTACTATGTCGAGCATATTGAAGCCGAACATTCGGCGCATCCTTTCTGTCTTGTCAGAGTCTCGGTACCACCTATCATTTTAGCGAACGCGATGGTAAAAAGTGAAGAAGACAAAGATGCCCAAAGCCGGAAGCCAGGGCCGCGCCTGGCCGCCGATGAAGCCGCCGGCCAACCAGATGGCCGCTGCCGTCAAAACGCCGAGCAGAAGATAGGCGACGATGTCCCGAATGAAATCTTCGAGGAAAAAGGGCTCACCCTGCTTGCGGGAAGCCGGTTGGAACAGGCGCCCGGCCAGAAAGGTGGCCAAGAACACCACGGGCGAACCAATCCAGGTCGACAGGCCCGGCCCGATGAGCCGGCTGTCAACCAGGTAGGCGGCGACCCCCGCTGCCACGACGCTGATGACATTTCTCAAGAAATAGCTGCCCCCTCAGCGGGAGACCGTTTCATAGACCAGCAGATCGTTGTTCGCCGTGATCACAGCGACTCTTGTGCCTGAAGGCGACACGGCCACCCGTTTGATGGCCGCATCGGGGGTGGCCACCCAGGAACTGGTGCCGTCGGCGCGCATGCCGATGACTCCGGCGGACGTGGCGACGACCAGATTTCCGCCAGGGGCCCGCGCCAAGAGGATGGGTTGCCCGGAAAGGGTCCGCGTCCAGACTCTCTTACCGCGACGGTCGAAAGCCGCCAGTTCACCCTTGTCCGTCAAAACGACGGCGTCGTTGCGCCCGGAGAAGGTCAGCCCCACCGCACCCGCCATCCGGGAAAGCCAAAGCCGTTCGCCCAGCGGGTTGAATCCGGCCACTTCCTGGTCGGAAGCGGCGGCAAGGAGGTCGCCTTCTCCGTTCAGGGCCAGGTATCGGAGGGGAGCCTTTCCCGCCGAATATTCCCAGCCAAGCTTGCCGGGAGTCGGAAAAAAGGCCAGCCCGAAGGAAGGATCTCCTTCGCGGACGATCATCGTCCCGGCGGCCACGGCCGCGCCCTTGCCGCTGCTGCCCGCGGCGACCAGGGAGGTGACGGCCGTCCCTTGCAGAGTGATGGTGGCCAACTGCTGAGCCGACCAGTTATACCAGGTTAGAGTAGAACTCCCCCAGGAGGCGGACCCTTGGGCGGGTGGCGACAGCCGCTCCACGACTGATCCCCAGGAGCCTATGACGATGCGCGGCGTCCCTGTTCCGGTGGGAGGGGCGGCAATCTTCGTGACCACACCATCCGCCTGACGGTAGAAGAAGCCGTCGGGGGACAGCCAAATGAAGCCGTTCGGCATGCCCAGCGTCGCGGGGGGTGCGACGGCGGTGCCGGCATCGTAGAGAGGGGAGTCGAGGGAGCCGACCTTCACGGCCTGGATGGGTGCGCGCCCTCCGGACAAGCCGAGTAAGACCACGGTTTCTTCGCCACTGAAAGCGGGAGCCCGGTCGCCGGGGAGCTTCAGGCTGCCCAGCAGGCGGACCCCGGTCGAACGATAGGAGACCTTAATGGCGCCGGCCACCCGCGTCCCGGCAGCCTGAGGTAGACGCGCCAGTGCCCCGACGGCCATAGCCAAGATGAAGAAGACTCCAAGCCAGACGGCGCCGGATGGCCCTCGACGCTGCTTTTTTGGCGGTGCCGCGTCCATGATGCTCCTCCCTCGCCAGCAATTCGCCTCCCGGTTTCCTTTCCCTCCCGAGCGGCGAATAGAGGCGCCTGGCTGCCCATATACTTTAGTGAGTCTGTTTACAGAAGTGGGGAAATATATTGCTCGAACTGCGCGAGCGGTCTCCCGTCACCGTCGCCCGCCCTGAAGTGAGAGTCAACATCGCCGACAAGGATGCCGCAAGGAAAGTGAGCCTGGCGGTGGTGCGCTTCGCCCTGGAATTGGGGCGCCCCTTGCGCGGCGATGTGGTCGTCCTGTGCGTGGGCACGGACCGGTCGACGGGTGACGCCCTTGGCCCCTTGGTCGGTCAGCACCTGAAAGAGTCGGTGCCCGAGAACGTCCACGTTTACGGGACATTGGACCTTCCCGTCCACGCCACCAACTGGGCGGACACCTTGTCACAGATAGACAGGATCCACCCGGGAGCCATGGTGGTCGGGCTCGATGCTTGTCTGGGCAGTCTGGAGAGCGTCGGGACGGTGGCCATCGGTCGGGGCAAGCTGAAGCCTGGAGCAGGCGTGCAGAAAAACCTGCCCTCGGCCGGGGACATCTACATCACCGGCGTCGTCAACGTAGGCGGTTTCATGGAGTACTTCGTCCTCCAGAACACGCGCCTCAATCTGGTCTGGAAAATGCACTCGGTGATCCTGGCGGGTCTCCTGGAGGCGCTGCCTCGCCTGTATTAGCCTTGGGTCCCATCCGCGTCCGCGCCCGCACCCGCGTCTGCATCCGCGTCCTCGCCCCCGCGCCCCGGGTGGTCGATGCCCATCGTGGACTGGACTTGCTTGGCGATCTCCTGTGCGGTCTTGCCCTCGGCATTGATGACGGGAGCCGCGCTCTGCGGCCCCTGCATGTTGAGAAAGTCCTCGTCCTGTCCAGTCACAATGATGGCGCCCGCCGACTTGGCGCTCTGGTGGTCAAGGGGTACGACGCGGAAACCTTCGCTTTCCAGGAGCTGTCGAACGTCGGTGAGGCCTTCCTCCACAGCAATGGTGCGTTTCATGGGCCACCTCCGGAAGCTTAACTTTCCGCGGGCGGACCCGCGGTGGTCACCCCAATAGGTTTCCCCGGAGATGGGCTGCTATGACGTGCCAGCAGGTCGATGACTTCCTGGTCGGTGGTCTGGGAAAAGTCCTCGTAGAACTGGCCCACGGCCATGAAGAACTCGGGTGATTCGAGACAGACGGTGCGGTCGGCCAGGGGCCGCAGTTCCTGTAGGGTATCGGGGGGCGCCACCGGGACGGCGAGGACGAGGAGCTCGGGGCGGCGGCGGCGCAAGGATAGGAGGGCCGCCCGCACCGTGTAACCCGTGGCGATACCGTCGTCCACCAGGACCACGGTTCTGCCCGCGATTTCGGGCAGGGGCTTTCGGCCACGGTAACGGTCCAGGCGGCGACGGATTTCGGCCAGTTGCCGGCGGGCTTCCCCGTCGATGTGCTCCTTGGAGATGCCCAGGCGAGCGACGAGGGCATCATCGGTCAGGACGGCCCCGTCCTCTGTCACCGCGCCAATGGCCAGTTCCTCGTTGAACGGGGCGGCTAGTTTCCGGGGGATGACGAGATCCAGGGGGGACGAGAGCGCCGCGGCCACCTCGGCTCCCACCACCACGCCGCCGCGCGGAATCGCCAGGACCAGCAAGTCTGTCACCGGTGACGGGAGCGGGGGCGGCGGCGGTGATGACGGCGGTGACGGTGTTGACGATGGTGACGGCGGTCGGATAAGGGTAGATTTCAGGCGAGCTCCCAGGCGGCGTCCGGCATCGGCACGATCGGCAAACACAGTCTTCACCTCCGGAATGGGCGGCGGTGGGTGGCGGTGGCCGCCGGCCCATGGGGCCTGCGGTTGCAGCGGTCGACTGGCAGTTAACGGCCGGTTTCCGCCACCGGCGCGGGCCGGCAGCCCACGACCTTCAGCGCCCTGGGGATCAACTCGAAGGTGACCGGCGCTGTGCCGATGATCTCCCCGTCACTTTGGATAGAAAGGGCTCTCTCGGGTTCCACCGTCACCTTCGTCGCGCGGTAGCTTTTCACTTTCGGGTGGCGGATATGAGTGCCGTTGAAAAGACGCGGTAGGAGGAGCAGAGTCTCGATCTTAGTCAGGTCTTCGCCCAAGATGACGTCAAAGGCCCCGTCACTCGGGTCCGCCGCCGGGCAAAGCATAAGGCCGCCGCCGCAGAAACGGGCGTTTCCCACAGCCACAAGAAGCACGTTCCGATGGGTGGTCCGACCGTCGATGGTCAGTTTCACCGGAGCCAGGGAGAAGGTCCAAAGCTCCTTCAGGATGGCCACAACATACGAAGCGATGCCGCCGACTTTGCGGGCAATGGAATTGGCTTCCCGGGCGACTTCGGCATCGAAGCCCACGCCGGAGACGTTTACGAAATAGCGTTGGTTCACGCGGCCCGCGTCGAGAAGGCGGGTCTCGCCATCAAAGAGAGCATTGGCCGCCTCCACCGGAGTGCGGGGAATGCCCAATGTGCGGGCGAAGTCGTTTCCGGTACCGCCGGGCAGAACGCCCAGGGCGCAACGCCTTTCCGGGGCCACTTGGAGAAGGCCGTTGGCCACCTCCGAAATGGTGCCGTCACCACCCAGCGCCGCCACAAGGTCGTATCCTTCATCAGCGGCGCGCCGGCCTAAAGTTTCGCCCTGCCCTTTGGCTTGGGTCTCCCAGAATGTGTACCCGCCGGCGCCCAAACGGGCGTCCAGGACAGGTCTGATGGCCGCCCAAGCGCGGGCGCTCTTGCCGTGGCCGGCAACGGGGTTGTAAACGACCGCCAGTCTCAGGCCTTGACCCTCCCTAGGATTGGGCTTTCCCCTGCCCGGCCGGTTTGGGGCCGGTCATCTCGCACTTGCCTTTCAGGGTCGCACCTTCAGCGATGACTAGGACGGCCGCCTTGATATCGCCTTCCACCTGCGAGGGGGGGACTAGCTCAAGACGGTTCTCCGCTACTACGGGACTGTTCACTCGCCCGGCGATATTGATGTTCCGGGCCTCAATCAAGGTAGCGACCACCACCGCCGTTTCGCCGATGATGAGGTCGCCGCGGTGGTGGACTTCCCCCTCCACCCGTCCGTCGATGCGCAGCGTGCCAGACGAATTGATCACACCATTGAGAGTCGTGTCTTTCCCAATAATGGTGTCGACTACGTCGGGGTCAATGATGTCCTTGCCCATTTTGCGGTTCACGGACTTACCTCCCAAGAGCATGCGGTCCTCCTTGAAGACAGGGCGACCGGGGCCCCTCGCGGGATTCCCCGGCCGGCATGATGGCTCTAAGCCGGCAGGTCAAGGACCTGCTGAGCGGATTAGCGGATGTAGGGCAGCGGGTCCACCAGTTTTCCGTAGAGCCTGATCCGGTAGTCCAAATGAGGGCCGGTGCTCGACCCAGTGCTCCCGACCCAGGCTATCACTTCACCCTTTTTCACTCGTTGACCAACTTCGACACCAATCTTCGAAGTGTGTCCGTATTGAGTTTGGTAACCGTATCCATGATCGATGACCACGGTCCGTCCGAACTCTCCGTCCAGGCCCACGAAGGTGACCACGCCGTCGGCGGCGGCCACTATGGGCGTACCGTACCTTGCGGCGATGTCCAAGCCGCCGTGAAACTCCCAACCATACCCGAAGGGCGACGCCCGCATGCCGAACCAAGACGTGATGGTCCCAAGGACGGGCGGAATGGAGGGCTTGGCCGCCTCGTACGCCATCAGCTGGTTGAGGTCGTCCCGCAGTTCCTGCAGGCTCTTCTCGCGGACGGCCATTTCCGCGGTGACCTCCGCCATATCCAAAGATAACTGAGTCCCCCGGTCAACGCTCCCGCGGCTGACGGAGGTAGCACGAGTGTCCGCGCTAGCCACCGTGACCGCCACAGGGTCACCTGGACGGTAGGATGTATCCCCGGTTCCGTTGGTAGCCACGGGTCCTGTGGGCACCGGAACCAGTGGAGACAAAGAGGCTACCCTGGAGAAGTCTTTGTCTGAAGTCAGTAGCTCGCGCAGTTGCCGGTCGAGTTCGGTAAGACGGGCCATGTTCTGGCGGACTATGCCGGCCTCGGCGACCAACTGTCTGATCTGGTCACGTTGCTCGCGGTTCACCGACCGGAGTTCTTCCAACTCGCGCATGGAGTAGCGCATGTCCTGATACTGGTTAGCGAAGACCAATAGGGAGAGACCAACGACAACCAACGCCAGACAAGCCGCCTGCACGGCCCAAAGGTGAATGGAGAAGCTGTGAACGCGCTTCTCCGAGTGAGGCACTACCATTATGGTGTAGCGTTTTTTCAGATCCCTGGTGTCCATCTGGTCCGGGCACCACCGGAGGATGAATTTTGGCGGAGAACTGGTCCGACACCCTTTCGATCCGACTCTTAAGGCGAGAGGGTGGATCCAGCAGGCCAAACGTCGTTTTCTACGGCAGGGTTGGAAATACCTTCTTACGTTGCGGAAAAAGTGGAATGGCCGTCCGGGAATGCCCCTGGAAGGAGCTGGCCTTGAGAACGGTTCGCGCCCTCGGAAACGGTCGACGCCCTCTCCAATCCGGAAGGGCGGCGGTACCCAGCGGAGGGCCCTCCGTCCGAAGGGGCCCTTCCGGGCGTCTAATGTGGCGCTGTGGGGCCGCTGGCCATGGCCGAGGCAATGGCTGATTTCTCTTCGTCCGTCAGGACATAAGTGGACTGGGCGCCATGAATGGGCTTGGCATAGGTACGGCTCTGGTCGCGCCCAAAAAGACTGGTCAGGACGACGCCGTCCCCCTGCTCGTTCAGAAAGGCCGCCGTGAAGCTGAGGTCGCTCCCTGTGTCGCTGAAGGCGCTGAAGCGAACAACGCCAACCCTCTGAACGCATTTCTCGATCTGGGCACGGTCGGCCGCCCGGAGTTGCTCCAGGGCTGCTAACCGGCGCAGGCTGCCATCCAGGTCAGAGGCAAATCGGCGGAGGACCGCGTCCAGGTCGCTCCCAGATGGACCCTGCATGAGCAGCCGGTATTGTCCGGTCACCAGTCTGAGGCGCCGTAGCAGAATCAGGGCCACAATCATCAGCGTGATATCGACAATAGCCAGCGCCGCCAGGAAGGCGGTCAACCCGTTTTCACCCGCAGGAGTCATAGCTGCGAATAGTCCCCCAGTCAAGCCACACGTCTTCCCCCATGCGTGGGCCCGCCACTGGCAGCGACAGCGAGAAGCAGACCGTTCCTGACCGCGATTCGGTGAGAAGACCTCCATCAGGTTCGGCGGCGAGGTTTAAATCCCTGCTATACTCATGTCTGTCAAAATGCCTCATTTGTAGCGACTGCGGCACGTCGCGTGTTCCACGTGGAACATCGCGCCTTTTGGCCCAGTGGTGCTTAGTGGGAAGCGTGGTTTCCCGAGCCCACCCGGGGCATGGTTGCCGTCAAGATGGTGGCGGGCGACGCGGGGGTCCAGAGGGGCTCCCCGGCGAAGTCCCCGGACATTGCGTCGACTGTCAAACCCGTCGCGCTCACCAACCTGGACAACTCCTCGGCCTTCACCGGCGTGAGGAGCGTGGACCTTGGCCGATCATCAAGGGGTATGCCGGCGACGCGCACACTAGTAAGAAACTCCACCGTACCGTTTCCCCGCCAGCGGTAGAACCGCTCCAAAGACGCGTCCCGGCTCACAGAATGGAGGATTGGCATCCGGATCTCGCCCTGCTCCCTTAGTCGCGGGAGTATGCGGTCGAAATTGACTGTCTGTAGGACTAAGCGGCCGTCCGGCATGACTGACTGGGACATGGCGCCGACACGCTTCTCCAGCGTGGTCCGATCTGGTGCCTCTGTTTTGGAACCGAGCGTGAGGCTGTTGCCGATGCAGAAGACCAAATGGAACTTGCGTCTTTGTGTGGCGGCGACTAGGTCGGCCATGTCTGCTAAGACAAAGGTGGGTGGAGCAAACCCGGCTCCGGGCCCGCCCGAGCCAAATTCGGCCGCGGCGATGTGGGAGGCGTGGTCGAGCATCTTCAGGTCGATATCGATGCTCGTGACCCTGACTCCAAGCATGGCCAAGGCTCGGGAGTAAGCCCCTGTACCGCAAGCCACGTCCAGGACTGTCGTGGATTCCGATGTATGGCACGAGAGCGGCAACCGGCTCGCTAAGAAGGTAATCTGGGCCGAACGAGCCGGGAAGAACTCCTCGTACAGATGATACCAGTCGCTGAACACCAGAGCGCCCCTTCTCCCACTGCCGACTAGGAATGGGACTTTGACCATGCGCCCGCCCAATCCTTTGACAGTCTATTGACTTGACAGGTGCAAGAAACCATATTGATTGTTGCTCTACAACGATGTATCATGCACTGTAGGTACGCCGAGGTGCGCATATTGCGAGGACGAGGCTGAATTCGGTCTTCGAACACCCGGCAGTGGCCCGCCCGTGTCGAGCGGTGGCGGGTTTTTCTTTTGAATCGATTGGTTTCGATTCGCTTTGGAGGTCTTCTCTGGTGACGGACTGGGTCAAGCGGGCCTTGTTCGGCCCGCCGATTCGTTCGGATCGGGCTATTCACGAACGCCTAACCAAAACCCGCGCGTTGGCGGTCTTCTCTTCTGATGCTCTTTCTTCAGTGGCATACGCCACGGAGGAGATTCTGCTTGTCCTGACCGCCGCGGGAGCCTGGGCACTGCACTATACGATGTGGATTTCTCTGGCTGTGGCTGGACTCCTCATCCTCCTGGGTATATCCTACCGCCAGACTGTCTTCTCCTATCCCAACGGCGGTGGAGCCTACATCGTCGCTAAAGACAATGTCACCCTATCCTCTGGCCTGGTCGCGGCGGCGGCACTGTTGACCGACTACGTCTTGACTGTCGCCGTGAGTGTCTCGGCCGGAGTCGCGGCCGTTACTTCAGCCTTTCCGTCTCTTCTCCAGGACCAAGTGGCAATCGCCCTGGTCGTAATCGTCCTGATCACCATTGCCAACCTGCGTGGCGTGCGGGATTCAGCAAATATTTTCTCCGCGCCCACCTACTTATTCATCTTCTCCGTCTTCGCCATGTTGGGAGTCGGTTTCTTCAGGCTCCTCACCGGTTCGCTAGCACCCAAAGCCCTACCCGTTGCCGCGGTGGGGAGCCCCAGTCTGGCCACCTTGGGTTTCGTCGGCCTTTTCGTTCTGCTCAGAGCCTTTTCGTCCGGTTGCTCAGCCCTAACCGGGGTAGAGGCTATTAGCAATGGCATTCCCGCTTTCCGCCCGCCCGAAAGCCGTAACGCCGCGGTCACGCTCACGTGGATGATTGCACTCCTGGGAAGCATGTTTGTCGGTATTTCGATAATGGCCACAAGACTGGGCGTGCTGCCCGAATCGGGGCAGACGGTCCTGTCTCTACTAGGCCGCGCAGTTTTCGGGCCCACCGTTGCTTACTATGTCCTTCAGGTCGGAACGGCCCTGATTCTTTTCCTAGCCGCAAACACAAGCTACGCCGACTTTCCCAGATTGTCTTCAATCCTGGCCCGGGATGGCTTTCTCCCCCGACAGTTTGCCAACCTCAGTGACCGGCTGGTCTACGGAGTGGGGATCGTGGCGCTGGGAGCGCTTTCAGCACTTCTGGTTGCAGCCTTCCACGCCCAGACTCACGCCCTTATTCCCATGTACGCCGTGGGAGTGTTTCTGTCATTCACCCTGTCCCAGTTTGGAATGTTTCTGCGGTTTATGCGCCGGAAGCCGGCCGAAGTGGGGCATGCGCTGATCAGTGGTGTCGGAGCTTTGGCGTCAGGTACCGCTTTGCTGGTCATCCTGTCCACCAAGTTCATCCACGGGGCCTGGATAGTCGCGGTCGTGATCTTGGTCTTCGTCGGGATATTCCGGGCCATTAACGATCACTATCAGGAAGTGGCGCACGACTTGCGGCTCCAGTGGCCGACGGACGGTAGCGCTCCTCCAGTAGCCCACCTGGTCCCACCTCTGACTTTCGACATCGCCATGGTCCCGTTGGCCAGCTTGAACCGGGCCATCATTCCGGCTATCGCCTATGCTAGACGCATTGCCGGCCGGGCCGTGGCTGTGCACGTCGCCTCTGACGAGGACTCCGCCCAGAAACTCCGCGACAAGTGGGACAAGATGAATCTGGGGCCGGACGTGAAGTTAGTCGTCCTCAAGTCGCCTTACCGGAAAGTGGTGGAACCGTTCGCCGACTACCTCGAGCATGTGCGCAGCTCGGGTGCCTTGATTACCGTGGTCATTCCGGAGTTCGTCCCGGCGCTCCCGTGGCAGCGCATGATGCACAACCGTTCGGCCGCCCGGCTCCGCGAGAACCTGCTGTACCAGGAGAATGTAATTGTCACGAGCATCCCCTTCCGCATCGGCAACCACCGCGCCAACACGGCACATGCCGACTCCAGGAACACGGCGTCTGGCGACCGGCAGAGTGACAGCGCCAAGGATCCCGCGGCAGTATCCGACGCCTAGTTTCTGAGAGATGCCGAGTCAGATCTGTTTCGCCAAATCCCACACAGCCCTGACGGCTCCGTCCACCTGCTCTTCGGTGGTGAACACCCCCGGGCTAAACCGGACCGCTCCCCCCTGGCTGATCGTACCCAACACCCGGTGAGTAGAAGGAGCACAGTGCAATCCGCCCCGGCTGGCGACTCCGTAACTCCTATCAAGCGCAAAGCTCACCTGGCCGGGGTCAGCATCCTTGATGTTGAAAAGGACTATGGGAGCCCCATGCAACTCAGGCCTGGGAAGATACAGCCTCACTCGTGGCCCCAACAGCTTCAACCCCTCCGCCAAGCGGCCCGCCAGCTTCATTTCGTGCTGGTAGACCCGGTCCAACCCCTCTCTCCTAAGATAGGACACTCCAGCCCTTAATCCGGCTAGGCCCACAGTGTTAGGAGTGCCACTCTCGTGCCGTTCGGGACACCGAGAGGGTTGATCCTGAAGCTCAGACTGAGTACCTGTTCCCCCTTCACGGACAGTGTCTAAGTCGATGTCGGAAGAGACATAGAGCCCCCCCGTTCCGGGGGGGCCGAGCAGGCTCTTATGACCCGGAAAAGCCAGCAGATCGACAGGCCAATCGTCAAGGTTGGTGGGGAGCAGGCCCACGGTTTGAGCTCCGTCTACCAGGAGCGGAATCCCCAGCGACCGCGCGATGCGGCCGACTTCCGCTACAGGCATGACCGCCCCAGTGACGTTGGACGCGTGAGACAAAACGAAAAGCCGGGTCTTTGGTGTGGTCATCCGGCGAAAATCTTCCGGATCCAAGTATCCGTCGACTGACACTGGAACGTAGTCCGTGGTGATGCCCATCCGGTTCCCCAAAGCATGCAGGGGCCTGGTGACCGAGTTATGCTCGATGGATGAGGTGACCACGTGGTCGCCCGGTTTGAGAATGCCCTTGATGGCGAGATTCAGTGAATCTGTGGTGTTAAGGGTGAAGACCAGCCGCGAGGGGTCTTTGGCGCCCAGGAACGTAGCCACCTCGGAACGGCATCCGGAGATAGCCCTGCCGGCTGCCAAGGCAAGTCTGTGACTACCCCGCGCCGGGCTACCTGCGGAATGGGCCATGAAGTCCGCCATGGCTTCAGTAACCGCGGTGGGTTTCGGCCAAGTGGTGGCGGCATTGTCAAGGTAGATGAACTGTTCTAGGGACTGCGTCACGTTTCGCTACCCCCGTTGCTCCGGAATGTGGCAGGCGACCGGTGTTCCACGTGGAACATGCCGGTCGCCCCAAGCTGCCTTGACCCAGATGGGATGACTAGTCCGTTTCTGCTCTAGTCCTCGTTGGATACCCGGCCGGCCTTGCGGGTACCGGCCTGGCGTAGAGCCTCGAGGCCGCCCTCGGGGGCTAGTATGTCGAGGAGCCGTTGCAGGTCATCGGCACCGAAGTATTCTATTTCAATCTTCCCCTTCTGCGCACCCTGTTGGATATGCACCGGGGTTTCGAGCCAGTCCTGCAGCACCTCCGCGACCTCCGCAATAAGCGGGTCAGGGAGCCGCCGCTTCCTCGCCTTCTTCTTGGGAGCCACGATGGCATCCCGAACCAGACGCTCGGTGTCGCGTACAGACAGGTCTTCCCTGATGATGCGACGAGCAGCCGTCTCGACCGCTTGTGGTGAATCCAGACCCAGAAGAACCTTGGCATGTCCCATCTGGATCTCGCCGCGGAGAACCCCTTCTTTGACGGTGCCGGGTAGGTTCAAAAGACGCAAAGTGTTGGCGACTTGGGCTCTGCTCTTCCCTACCCGCGTTGCCACTTCTTCCTGAGATAGAGAGAACTCCTCGACCAACCGCCGGTAGGCCTCGGCTTCCTCGATTGGGTTCAAGTCCTCACGCTGGAGGTTTTCGACAAGCCCGATCTCCATGGCCTGGCGATCGGACATGTCCCTAACCACGGCCGGCACGGTTTCCAGGCCAGCCTTGGAGGCCGCACGCCAGCGTCTTTCTCCAGCCACGATCTCGTACCCGCCGGCCACCTTCCGAACCAAGACGGGTTGTACCACGCCGTGCTCTCTGATGGACTGAACCAGCTCGTCCATCTTATCTTCAGAGAGATTCTTGCGGGCTTGGAAGCGGCCGGCTCGGATGTCCTTGATCCTCAGTTCTACCTGGCCCTGCTCCTCTGTGGTATCGCCGAAAAGGGCTTCCAACCCCCGTCCTAAGCCGCTCTTCTTAGGCACTCCGGGCCACCTCCTCGGCAAGAGCCATGTAGACTTCAGCGCCCTTAGATTTCGGATCGTAAACGATGATTGGTTGGCCATGGCTAGGCGCTTCACTCAAGCGGATATTCCGCGGGATGACCGTTCGGTAGACCTTCTCCCGGAAGAATCTCTTCACTTCCTGAGCAACCTGTGTGGACAAGTTTGTCCGGCTATCGAACATAGTCAGGACCACGCCCTCAATTTTGAGGGCTGGGTTTAGGTGGCTCTGCACCAGATGAACGGTGTTCATCAACTGAGTGAGGCCTTCCAGGGCATAAAACTCGCATTGGATAGGCACCAAGATGGAATCCGCCGCGGTCAGCGCGTTCACCGTGAGCAGGCCCAGCGAAGGAGGGCAATCGATGACCAGAAAATCGTACTCCTCTCTCACCTGCTCCAACGCTTGTTTCAGTTTGGTCTCCCTGGACAGAGCGGGCACCAGTTCGATCTCGGCGCCGGCCAAATCCATGGTGGCCGGAGCCAGAAACAGGTTTTCCAGCTCAGTCGGAAGGATGATGTCCTCCAAAGGGACACCGTTGATGATCGCATCGTAGAGGCTGTTGGCGACCTTCTTCTTGTCCACGCCCAAACCGCTGGTGGTGTTTCCTTGGGGGTCGGTGTCCAGGACCAGGACCTTCTTGCCCAGTTGCGACAGGCCGGCTCCCAGGTTTACGGCGGTGGTGGTTTTGCCTACGCCGCCTTTTTGGTTGGCAATTGCGATGACCTTGCCCACTCGATCACCTCGGCGCGTTACTTCTATGACCCTGGTACACTTCCTTCCGGTTCCAGGTCATCACGGGCCCTGGCCTGTAGGAACAGTTCCATCCCGTAGCCATTGACCGCGTCGAACAGCACGCACGCTGGTCCAAACAGAGACTGAGGCCACGGGGCTGCAAGCAGGGTGACATTCTTCATCGGCCTTATCAGACCGGAAAGCGGTCACGAATCGCGCTATAGGCGCAACCGAACCGGGGCTAGCCGCTCGACACGGCCCGGACCCAAAGGATGTCTGGCGGCCGGTAGCCGATTACTGGATCCCCACGGCCGGCTTCTTGTCCTTTCCCAGATTCGCACCGGCGATAAAAATCCGTATCTCGACGCCTGCAGGGCTCTCCACCTCGGAAATCTCCGTGTGCAAGCCAGCCTCATTCAGGGCAGACACGGTTTGCCTAAACGAGTTCAGGAAAATGCGAATGTCCCTGTAAATCCCTTTAAGCCGGCGGGCGGCAGGCCGCAAAGAGGTGCTGCCGGGGAGTTGGTTACGCCGAGCCTCGCGCCCCCCCGATAGAATGTCTTCCACCAGCTGCTCTGTTTCCCTGACCGACATCTTCTCTCCCGCCACACGGTCCACCAGCATTGCTTGGGCCGCCGTGTCCGTGATGCGCAACAGAGCGCGACCATGGGTTTCCGACAGCCTTCCGTCCCTTAGACCCTTTTTGGCTTCCTGACCCAGTTTCAGCAGGCGCAGCTTATTGGCCACGGTGGGTTGGCTCTTCCCTATTTCCCGGGCGAGTTGTTCCTGGGTCAGACCAAACTCAGTGATCAGCCGCTCGTAACCCTCAGCCTCTTCCAGGCAGTTGAGCCCCTCCCTCTGCAGGTTCTCGATCATGCCCACCACTGCCCGTTCCCGCTCACCCATCTCCCGGATGGTGGCCGGCACGGTGGTGAGGCCGGCGAGCCTGGCGGCCCGAAGCCGACGCTCGCCAGCTATTAGCTCGAATCCCCCTTCGGGCATGGGCCGGACCAAGATGGGCTGAAGTACTCCGTGGGTCTTGATGGATTCGGCCAGTTCCGCCAGTTGCTCGGTGTCCACAACCGTTCTGGCTTGATAGGGGCTGAAAGAAACCCGGTCAATAGGGACCAGGCGTACCTCCAGGGCGCTGTCTCCCGGAGCCGTTCCTTCCCCCGTGGGTCGGTCACCAGACAACCCTTTTCTCCATCTGGTCAGCGCCATGCCGAGCCCTCCCTACCAAGACTGCCTTCCCCTTTTCTCCGTGGGGATGCCCCTTCCCTTCGGAATGGAGAGGGAGAGAAACATAAGAAGGAAACGGTGCCTAGCTCTGGGTTTTCGCGGTCAGAGGTCGCTTTTCCGGAATACCGGCCTTTCTGGGAAACTTGGTGGGTGTGGGCCCGGTCTTTCGGAAAAGGACGAGCGTCCGCCGGCCGGCTCCCTGCGGCAGCCGGTAGTCATGCACCGAATCCAGAACTCCGCCTAACTGCGAGCAGACCAAGGCGGCGCCTGGCAGCTCCGCGTCTACGGAAGGGCCCTTATAGCAGATCAGCCTTCCGCCTGTCCGCAAAAACGGGAGTCCGTATTCAACTAACACGGGCAATTCTGAAACGGCTCTGACCGTGGCCAAGTCAAAGGTCTCACGGTAACCGGGTAGATGTGCGGCATCTTCTGCCCGCTGGGCAAGTACCTCCACGCCGGCAAGACCCAAGGAGTCGATGACCTTGTGCAGGAAAGCGGCCCTTTTCTGGCGGGGTTCTAGCAGACAAGCCTGGAGGTCCGGCCAGAGGATTTTCAGCGGAATGCCGGGTAACCCTGCGCCTGAACCAATATCCACGACTCTGGCGCCCGGTCCCAGTGTTCCACGTGGAACACTGGCGTTGTCCAGAGCCACCATCCCCAGCGCCGAGTCGGCGAAGTGCTTTCCCCACACATCGTCGAGCGTCCCCGGCCCGATCAGGTTCTGCACCTTAGCTTCGGCCACCAACAACCTCTCATACTCTGCCAGTATGCCAACCATATGTTCGGAGACGGGCAAACCTGCTTCCGACAGCCATCTGCCAAATTCGTCCGCTTGCACTACGTCTGTCCTCCGTTCGCGCTTAGCGGCGCCGATGACGCTCCAGATGAACCAGAAGGATACTCACGTCGGCGCTGGACACACCGGGGATACGCGAAGCCTGCCCAAGGGAGACCGGTCTGATCTTGGTGAGCTTCTCCTTGGCCTCATTGGACAGTCCAGTGATCCCTACATACTCCATGTCCGCCGGTAGTTTGCGGTTCTCCAGTCTCTTGAACC
Source organism: Bacillota bacterium (assembly GCA_021791495.1). GTDB lineage: Bacteria > Bacillota > Sulfobacillia > JAJYWN01 > JAJYWN01 > JAJYWN01. Next base: position 85,137 of record JAJYWN010000064.1, on the reverse strand, counting down.
TCTCCACCTGCGCCAACTGCTTATCGATGTAGCCCTCGTACTTGCTTTCAGTCTCCAGTTCACGGGCGATCGCAGGAGTGATTCCTCTTGTGGCAACGTCAGCGCTTTCCACGGTCTTCCCGGCAACTTCCCGGACGGGGCCGGACCCTCCCTGGGTTACGCCGGTTTCCCCCGTACTGGTTTCTTCTAGGCACATGCAGGCGTCCGAACGGCGATCCGGATCCACGGCCGCTAAGTCGTCGTAAGTCACTCCGGGACGCTTCAAAAGCTCCCATAGAGATGCCGGCGAGCTGAGGTTCCCCAGCCCGGTATCTTCCATGGCTCGAACGGTCTCCCTGGACGGGGCTACCTTCGCGAAGCGGAGGCGTGCTTTTTCCGCCTCGTAGCAGCAAGCCTTTCTCGAGAAGAACGTCCATTGATCGTCGGATACCAGCCCCAACTCCCGTCCTACGGGGGTCAGTCGAGCGTCCGCGTTCCCTTGGCGCAGGATAAGACGGTATTCCGAGCGGGCCGTGAGCATCCGGTAGGGTTCGGCGGGACCTTTGGTAACCAGATCGTCGACCAGCGTCCCTATGTAAGCCTGCGAACGGTCCGGAATCCACGATTCCCGACCCCGGATGGCCAGGGACGCGTTTAGGCCCGCCACAATCCCTTGGGCGGCCGCCTCTTCATAACCTGAGCTTCCGCAGATCTGGCCGGCGCAGAACAGCCCCTGGACCGACTTGACCTCCAACGACGGCCCCAGTTGAGTGGGAATCACATAGTCGTATTCAATGGCGTAACCGGGCCGAACGATTTCGGCCCGCTCCAGGCCAGCAACCGTACGCAGGGCGCGCCACTGAACATCCTCTGGAAGGCTGGTGGAAAAACCCAGCACGTACATCTCGTCCACGTTCTCACCTTCTGGCTCGACGAAGATCTGGTGCCCCCCTCTTTCGGGGAAGCGCACCACCTTGTCCTCGATGGACGGGCAGTAACGCGGCCCGATACCCTCGATGAGCCCGGTGAAAAGCGGTGACCGGTCCAGGTTCGCACGAATGACACGATGTGTCTCCTCCGTGGTGTACGTGAGCCAACAGGGAATCTGCGGCCGATCCGGCGCCGGTGCCCATAGGGAGAAGGACGGGGCGCGGACTTCACCGTATTGAGGGGCCATCTTCGAAAAATCCACGCTCGACCCGGAAACGCGGGGCGGAGTCCCGGTCTTGAACCGGCCCAACCCCAGCCCCAGCCGGCGCAGACCATCGGATAGCCCGGAAGCGGGTAGGTAGCCGTTGGGGCCGGAAGGATAAGCCCGTTCCCCCACTATCACCTTGGAATCAAGGTAAACCCCAGTCGTGAGGATGACCGCCCGAGCCCGGTACTCCACTCCGTTAGCGGTCACCACTCCCTCGACCCGGCCCTTGCGGCAAGTCAGGTCCTCCACCATGGCCTGTTTGATGTCCAGCCCCGGCTGATCCTCCAGCGTGTGCCGCATCTCCGATTGGTAGCGGCCCTTGTCTACCTGGGCGCGGAGAGCCTGGACAGCCGGCCCCTTGCCGGTGTTGAGCATCCTCAGCTGAATCCGGGCGCGGTCCACGGTTCTGGCCATTTGACCACCCAGAGCATCGATTTCCCGGACCAGATGCCCTTTGGCCGGTCCGCCCACCGAAGGGTTGCACGGCATAAGAGCGATGTTCTCCAGATTCGTGGTCAGCCCCAGGGTGCGGCATCCGGTACGGGCGCAGGCCAAGGCGGCTTCACAGCCGGCATGGCCCAGCCCGACTACGATCACATCGTATTCTCCCGCGATGTATCCCATAGGCACCTTCGCGTCCGCGCCTGCTATTTCCCGATACAGAATTGGCTAAAGATCTCGTCCAATAGGTCCTCCCCGGCCGTCTCACCCGTTATTCTGCCCAAGCTGTCCGCGGCGCCCCGGAGGTCAATGGCCGCCAAGTCCAACCCCCCTGTCGTCCGGAGGGAGTTCCTAGCCTCGTTCAGGTAGCGGGCCGCTTCCCGCAAAGCGGCCTCCTGTCTGGCGGTGCCGGCCGCGACCCCTTCTCCAAGCATCACCCGACCGCCAGTTACCGCCTGATAGATGGCCTCCTCCAGTTCAACCAGGCCTTCACCGGTCAGAGCGGACACCAGCAGGACAGCCCCCGACGGTAACACCTCCCGGATGTCTCTTTCGGTCACCGTGGGCTTCCCCAGATCCACCTTGTTCAGGATCACCAGTACCGGTGCACCGGTCCCAACCAGCTCCTGGGCGATTTCCCTATCGTCCGCGGTCAATCCTTCGGCCGCATCCAGGACCAAGAGTACTAACCCGGCGCGGTGGACCAGTTCACGGCTGCGTTCGACCCCGATTCTCTCCACGGCATCCACCGCCTGGCGCAGTCCAGCCGTATCGATGACCCGGAGCGGAATCCCCCGAACGTTCAGTCCCTCCTCGATGGCATCCCGAGTAGTGCCGGGAACAGGGGTGACGATAGCCCGCTCCGTTCCGAGCAGAGCGTTCAGCAACGAGGACTTCCCCACGTTCGGCCGGCCGGCGATGACGGTGGGCAAACCCTCGCGGAGGATCCGACCCGTCCCGGCGCTGGCCACCAATTGCTCGATCACCCGGAGGGCCTCTTCCACCCGGCTTTCCAGCCACCCTTCGGGGACAGGGTCGATCTCCTCGTCGGGGAAGTCCAGAGTAGCCTCGATATAGGCTAAGGCCTGCATGATACCCCGCCTCGCCCGGCCGATCTCCTTGGAAAGGCGGCCATCCAGCCCTTCGACGGCGGCTCGCCTGGCGGCGTCGGTTTGGGCGCGAATGATCCCCATGACTGACTCGGCCTGGGCCAGGTCGAGGCGTCCATTGAGAAAGGCTCGCCGGGTGAACTCACCAGGCTCTGCCGCCCGGGCTCCGGCCGCCAACACAGCGCTGAGCACCCTGCTCAGAACGCGCGGGCCGGAGTGCACGTCAATCTCCAGAACGTCCTCTCTGGTGTAGGTCCTAGGCGAGGCCATGAAGCAGGCCATGGCCTCGTCCAGAACTTCGCTGGTGCCGGCATCTATCACGTGACCGTAAAACAGCCGGTGCGACTCAAGCTTGTCCGGAAGGCCGGCCGCCCCCTGGCCCCCGCCTCCTTTTGGCCGGAAGACCTTCTCCCCAATGCTGTGCGCCTTGGGGCCGCTGACTCGGATGATGCCAATCCCAGCCTCACCCACCGGCGTGGAGATCGCCGCGATCGTGTCACCTTCCATACTGGTCGTGCCTCCGCCCACCCGTGCCGCGCCATCCTTCCGCCGGACATAAAGAAAACCAGCCGCGTCCAAATCCTGGTCCGGGCTGGCATCGTTCTGGCACTAGACTATTTCTCACCTGTTCAACACGGCTATTCCTTGGGGAGGATGACCACTTTCCGGTAAGGTTCTTCCCCTTCGCTCTGGGTGATCACGTAAGCGTTATCCTTCAAAGCCAGGTGCACGATGCGGCGCTCCTGCGCGGACATGGGCTCCAGCGCCACGCTGCGGCGGCTGCGACGGACACGGTCGGCCGCCCGTTCGGCCATGCGATAAAGCATGTCTTCGCGTCTCCGACGGTAGCCTTCCACATCCACGATAATCCGGGTCCGGTTACCCGTCTGCTTGGCTGCCGCCAGGTTCGTCAGAAACTGCAAGGCGTCCAGGGTAGCTCCGTGTCGCCCGATAAGGATCCCCAGGTCCTCGCCCTTGATGTCCAGGCTGATGTCGGTATCCCGGATCTGCACATCGATGTCCGCATCCAGGTCCATCAGATCGAGAACGTCCTGCACCAACTGGATGGCCACGTCGGCCGGTCGCTCTCGCACGGACACCTTCACTTTAGCTTCCCTCGCGCCCAGCCCCAGAAAACCCTTGCTGGATTCCTCGACAACCTCGATGACCGCCTGGTCAGGGGCCACACCCAGCTCCTTCAGGGCTTCGGCTGTTGCTTCCTCAACGCTCCGCCCCTTTTTTTCGACTGACCGCATCGGCCTCGTTCCCTTCCTTCCTCCTCTGAGGCATGGCCCCCGGCGTCAAGTACTGCTGGCCGATGGTAAAGAAGTTCGTCGCCACCCAGTACAGAGCCAGCGCGGCCGAGAACTTCGTGGAGAACCACGCCACGAACAGGGGCATAATGGTCGCCATCGTACGCTGCGAGGGATCCTGCCCCAGAGTCGAAATCTTCATCTGCCACCAAGTGGTCACACCCGATAGGATGGGCAGAATGTAGGTGCTATCCACCTTGGTCAGGTCATGCCAAAGCAGAAATCCTGGCTTGGCCGCAAAGTCGAAGTGCTGAAGCATCTGAAAAAACGCGATCAAAAAGGGGAACTGAATGATCATCAACAGGCAGCCCGACAAAGGGTTGACCCCTTTGGACTTGTAGAGCGCCATCGTTTCCTCGGTGATCTTGTTCTTATCGCCCTTGTACTTCTTCTCGATGGCCTTCCGCTCAGCGTCCAGCTCCATCATCTTTACCTGCGAGCGGTTCTGGCTTATGGTCAGAGGAAGAAGGATCAGGCGGATGACCAAGGTCAACAGGATGATGGCTATTCCGTAGTTTCCGGTCACGGCGAAAAGGCCTTTGAGGCCTTCAGCCATTATGTCACCCAGCCACTTCAGCAAGCTATTCTTCCTCTCCCCTCCTGAATAAGCAAAGCCACCGCCGCCTCACGGAACGGGATCGAACCCTCCCGGATGGAACGGGTGGCACTTGAGGACTCTTCTCACGGCTAGATAAAGGCCCTTCCCGGCGCCATATTTTTCCACGGCTTCCCTCGCGTATTCCGAACAGGTGGGCATGAACCGACACGTCGGCCCCTTGAGGGGCGAAAGAAACCGCTGGTAGAAAACAATGAGTCCTATCAGTATCTTACTTGCTGGGCTGCGACGCATCGCCGCCAACCCCCCGGGTCAAGATTCCGGCCCGCCGCGCCAATTCCTCCAGGGCGCTGGTAACTTCAGCGGCACTGGACTGCGGCGTAGTCTGGCGGCCAACTAAGACGAGGTCCATATCTTCCGGCAGCCGGTCCACCAAGGACCGGTACGCTTCCCGGAGCAGGCGCTTGGCCCGGTTCCGCTTCACCGCCGTGCCGACCCGCCGGCTTACAGTGAACCCCACCCGGCGGCCGGCGCCTTCGTTCCGCACCAGGTGCAATACCACCAAAGGGTGCGCGAAATACTTGCCGGACGAGAACACCTTGTCAAATTCGCCTCGACTGCGGAGACGTCCCATCTTCCCTACTCTAACCATGGCCGTCCTTCCGTCTCCGCGAAACTCACGATTAGGCCGTCAGTCTCTTGCGCCCGCGCAGCTTTCTGGCCTTAATCACATTCCGCCCGCCGAGGCTGGACATTCTCTTCAAGAAGCCATGGATCTTCTTACGTTTTCTCGCTTTAGGCTGATAAGTGCGTTTCACTGGTCGTCCCTCCCCGTGAGCCTGCGCTAAACACCCCCGCAGACACGGAATTGGGCGATTTCCGCCCAATCGTACGCACTATTATATCTTGGCCTTTTTTGGCGTGTCAAGGATTCGGCCTTGGCGCGGTCGCCAGCGAAGGCATCACGGTCCATCGCGAAAAAATAATCGCCTCGGCCCGGAAGGAGACCTTCCGGAACCGTCTAATACGCACTGACGCTGCACTTTACCCTGCCGAATCTTGTGGATAACTGTGTGGATAACCAGTGGATGAAATAAAGGTTAATACCTTCCGTCACCGTGCCAGTCCGGCCGGCAAAGGGGTTGGCCCCGTGGTGACGAACACCTTGGGGCGGTTTCAATGGGGTCTCGAAATAAGCGCGCCATCGAAGGCGCGCCGTTGTCGTCATTAGGGGAGGAAAGCCTTTTTAGCTGGACGTTTACTGGCGGCCAGGCCTTCTGTTGACTGGCAAGGGACAATCATCCTGGGGACTCCTGGAAGGGCATCCTGGGACGCCCTGAGACTGGTCACGTCGTCCGCCTGAGAAGCTGGTGGGATGGACGGCACCGCCCCGACAGCCGGCTTCAAGATTGTGGATTAACCTGTGGATAATCTTTGGGGGGCAGACCGTGGAAGTAGATGTGGCGAGGACTTGGGACAAGGCTCTGGGGTCTCTAGTGAACGAGATTCAGCAGTCCGGTTTTGAGAGCTGGGTCCGGGGTGTCCGTCCCCTGGCTTTGCACGACGATACCTTTGTAGTGGGTGTACCCAATGAGTTCACCCGCGACTGGCTGCAAAAGCGGTACGGGCAGGCCATTGAGACCGCGGTCGGCGACCTCCTTGGACGCACCATCTCCCTGAAGTTCGTAATCCCTCAGGCCATGGAAGAACCCTACGAGGAAACCGAGGCGGCGGAAACGTCGGACGACGGGGGCACCTCCGGGAACGGCCAGTTCAGGGGCCAGACCTTGAACCCCCGTTACATCTTCGATAACTTCGTGGTCGGGAACTCCAACAAGTTCGTCCACGCCGCCAGCCTGGCGGTGGCGCGAGCGCCCGCCCAGGCCTACAACCCCTTCTTCATTTACGGCGGCACGGGTCTGGGGAAAACCCACCTGATGCAGGCCATGGCCCATCATGTTCTCCAAACCAGGCCGAACATGAACGTCTGCTACGTTTCATCGGAGACTTTTACCAATGAGCTCATCTCCTCCATCCGGGACCAGACGACTCAGGAATTCCGCAACCGGTACCGCAGTATCGATGTTCTCCTGGTAGACGATATTCAGTTTCTGGCCGGCAAGGAGGGTACCCAGGAGGAGTTCTTCCACACCTTCAACACCCTCCATGAGGCGAATCGCCAGATCGTTATCTCCAGTGACCGTACACCAAAGGAAATAACCGCCCTGGAGGAGAGACTGCGCTCCCGTTTCGAGTGGGGTCTCATCGCCGACATCCAGCCACCGGACCTGGAGACCCGGGTGGCCATTCTGCGGAAGAAAGCCCAGTACGAGAAAGCCCGCATCCCTAATGAGGTCATGCTGGACATCGCCGCCAAGGTGGAAACCAATATCCGCGAGTTGGAAGGGGCTCTCAACCGGGTGCTGGCTTTCGCCACCCTCACGAACCAGTCCATCACGTTGGACCTCGCCCACGAGGTACTGAAGGACATCCTTCCGGCCTCGCGCCGCCGGCCCGTGTCCATCACTCTGATCCAGCAACAAGTGGCCAGCCACTTCAGCCTACGCTTGGAAGATATGAAGGCCCAGCGCAAGAGCCGAGACGTGGCTTTCCCACGCCAGGTGGCTATGTACCTGTCCCGCCAACTCACCGACGCTTCGTTGCCCAAAATCGGCCAGGAGTTCGGTGGTCGCGATCACACCACCATCATTCACGCTTATGAAAAGATCGCCCGAGAGATCGAATCCGATCCGTCTCTGGCCAACCTGGTCCGCGGTCTTGTCGAAAAGATCCAAACCCTGTGAGAGTTTGACGGGATGTGGATGGAGGCGTGGATTACCTGTGGACATCCTTTGGACACAATGTGGGTATCTCGGGTGCCATCTGTACAGCACTTTTCCACCGGTGGAAACTGTGGATTACCGCCTTTCTATCCCAAGGAATCTACACAGGTCATCCACAGCCAGAAACCCGCATCTAACAGGGGAAAGAACCCTTGTCCACCTTCTCCACACTACTACTACTTACCCTACTCTCCTAACTAGTTAAACTGGGTAAAGGAGAAGCTTCGACATCCAGCCAAATAAGGCGACAGAAAAGACCGGCCTTCGCACGATTGCGGGAGGGGAGTAGAAAGATGAAAATCCGGATTTCCCAGGAAGAGCTGTCCTACGGCATATCAGTGGTCCAGCGGGCCGTAGCCGCTAAGACCACGATCCCCGTTCTAACAGGCATTTTTTGTCGGGCCAGCGACACGGGGCTGATGCTCTCCGCCACCGACCACGAGATAGGCATTGAATGCCACTTGCCGGCCATGGTGGCCCAGTCCGGACAGGCGGTCCTGCCGGCCAAAATCTTCGGTGACATCGTCCGCAAGGTGCCCGGAACGGACATTGACATAGAGACCGACGAGACCAATAACGTCACCGAGATTTCCAGCCAGAGAGCGCGTTTTTCGGTCCACGGGTTCGACTCGGCCGAATTCCCGGCCCTCCCCGCCCCGCGTACGGAAGATGGCGCCTATGAACTGCGGCTCCCAGACCTGCGAGGATTGATAAACCAGACTCTCTTTGCCGTCTCGCGTGACGAGGCCAGGCCTTTCCTGACAGGCCTTCTTTTCCACGCCGTGAAAGACGAGATCCGTTTTGTGTCCACCGACGGGTACCGCATGGCCTTCTCCTCGCGCCAAGCCGTCCGTAGCGCCGGAGACCGTCAGATCATCATCCCGGGAAGAGCCTTGTCTGAACTGTCCCGCATCCTTACCGGCGATGATGATACGTCCGTGAAGATATACGCTTCAGAAAGTCAGGTCTTCTTTGACCTTGGCCGCTTGTTCCTGGTGTCCCGCCTTATCGAAGGTCAGTTCCCGAACTACGAGAACGTCATCTACCACCAACTGGCCCCCGAGCAGTTCAAGACCCGCGTCAGAGTAAAGACGGCCGACCTGGCCGCCGCCGCCGACCGGGCTTCGGTCGTGGCCAGCGAGGCCGGCCACGCAATGCGTTTCGAGATCAAGGACGACGGCGTCATCGTAACGTCGAATACCCCCGAAGTCGGCCGGGTGAAGGAGGACCTGCCCGCCCATAAGGAAGGGGACGATCTCGAGATCGCCTTCCAGGTACGCTACGTTATCGATGGCGTGCGCGCGGTGGAAGGGGATGAGTGCGTCCTTGAGTTTATCGGTCCCATCAACCCCAGCCGTCTGAAGGCCGCCGACAGCGGCAACTATATCTACATAGTCCTTCCTTTGAGGACGCTGTGATTCTTCTTGATCGTCCAGAGCCTCGTCCTTAAGAACTTTCGGAACTACGGCGGGTTGGAGTTCCAGCCCGCCCCGGGCCTCTCCGTCCTTTTCGGACCCAACGGCGCCGGCAAGACCAACATTCTCGAAGCCTTGGTCGTCCTGGCCCTGACCCGCTCCAATCGCGCCGCCCGCGACGAGGAACTGGTGTCCATGGGCCAGGAAGCCTATTATCTGAGAACTTCCATCGAGCGCAGTGAGGGGCCCGGAAAGGTCGAGGTGGCCTGGGAGAAGGGCCGCCGCAAGCAGTTCAAGTGCAACGGCGCCGTGGTTCCCTCGGCGGCCGGCGTGGTGGGCCGCCTCTTGGTAGTCTTCTTCGGACCGGATGAACTACAGATCGCCAAGGGGGCGCCGGCCATGCGCCGCCGGTACCTGGACATCATCCTATCCCAGGTATCCCCCACCTACCTGCATAACCTGACTCAATACGCCCGGATTCTGGGCCAGCGGAACAAGCTGCTGCGCTCGGCCTCGGAAGCCGGAGGGGTGGACTTAGCGCATCTGAAAGTTTGGGACGATCAGTTAGTGGAAGTGGGGTCTTGGTTGGTCCGGCGCCGCGCCGAGGCCGTGGCGCGCCTAGCCGACGAAGCCCGCGCGGCCCACGCCGAACTGGCCTCGGAGAAGGAAACCCTGTCCGTGACCTATGATCCGGCAGTGCTGCGAAAGGCCGGAGGCTTGGCTACGCCCTCGCGGGAGGAGATACGGGCCGCCTTCTTCAGCGAGTTGGAGAGGCTAAGACCGGCCGAACTGGCCAGGGGAGTCTCCCTGGCGGGCCCCCACCGGGACGACCTCCTCCTGGGCTTGAACGGAGCGGACCTGCGCGACTTCGGCTCCCAGGGACAGACCCGTACGGCCGCCCTGGCGCTCAAATTCGCCGAGCTTTCCTTCCTGCGGCAGGAAACAGGGGAAGAGCCAGTGATGCTCCTTGACGATGTCTTGTCCGAACTGGACGAAAGCCGGCGCCAGGCCCTGGCCGGACTGCTGGAAGACGACCGGCGCCAGGCCTTCGTCACTACTACCGATGAAGCGTTTCTTCCCGCCACGGTGGCCGCCCGGTCCACGTATTACCGTGTCGGTGGCGGACGGCTTGTTCAGGAGGAGTGAACGAAGATGCTGGTCCACCTAGGCGAGGATACGGTCGTAAGTACCAGCGAAATCATCGGCATCTTTGACATGAACGCGGCGGCGGTCGCCGAAAGCACCCGCACTTTCCTTGAGGAAAGCAGGTCCGCCAGCCGCCTAACCGACCTTTCCAGCGGAGACGCCAAATCGCTGGTCCTCACGACCAAAGGGACCTTCCTGTCCCCCATTTCCCCCGGCACCTTGCAGCGAAAAATCGAAAAGGGACCTTGAGCAGCCATCCGTTCGCCCCTTTTCGCCGGAAACATTATCAAGCCTGGGGCTTACCGGACCGGCCGCCGACGGGCGAGCGGTGGCGAGGTAACGCCAGCGCATGATATAATTGGGTGTTAAAACACAGGACTGTTAACCGCACTGTTAATGGAGGTCTCTCGATGGACAGCGGTCCCAATAACCGCTCCCGCGAAGAATTGGAGAAGGCACGAGCCGCCTACGACGCCAGTCAGATCCAGATTCTCGAAGGTCTGGAAGCCGTGCGCCGCCGTCCCAGCATGTACATCGGATCAACCGGTCCGCGTGGCCTGCATCAGCTGGTCTATGAAGTGGTCGACAACAGCGTCGACGAAGCCCTGGCGGGTTTTTGCACCGAGATCAACGTTATCATCCGCGAGGATGGCTCGATGTCGGTGGTGGATAACGGCCGCGGCATTCCGGTGGGCATTCACCCGAAAGTGGGCCGGCCCGCGGTGGAAGTTGCCTTGACCATGCTTCACGCTGGCGGAAAATTCGGCGGCGAAGGCTATAAAGTCTCCGGCGGCCTCCACGGCGTCGGCGTGTCGGTGGTCAACGCCCTTTCCGTCTGGCTTGAGGTAGAGGTAAAACAGGAGGGCGCCCTCTGGTTCCAGCGTTACGAGCGCGGCAAGCCTGTCACCGACCTGATCAACAAGGGCCCCGCCACCGGTACGGGCACTACTATTACCTTCTTCCCCGACGCCGAGGTTTTCGAGGACATCTCTTTCGACTACGACACCATCGCCCAGCGCCTGCGCGAACTGGCTTTCCTCAACGCCGGCCTGGCCATCTCCTTCGACGACCACCGGAACGGGAACTCCGTGGCCTTCCGCTACGACGGTGGCATTAAGTCTTTCGTCGAGCACCTGTCGAAGAACAAAGACGTGCTCCACTCCCCTCCCATCTACTTCAAGGATGAAAGGGAAGGGGCCTGGGTCGAGATAGCCCTGCAGTATAACGACGGCTATATCGAGAACATCTACTCCTTCGCGAATAACATCCACACGCACGAGGGCGGCACCCATGAAACCGGTTTCAAGACGGCGCTGACCCGCGTCATCAACGACTACGCCCGTAAGGCCGGCCTGATCAAGGGCGCCGAAGAAAACCTGTCCGGCGACGATGTCCGCGAGGGCCTGGTGGCCATCATCAACGTCCGCCTGACCAACCCCCAGTTCGAAGGCCAGACCAAGACCAAGCTCGGGAACAGCGAGATGGCGGGCCTGGTGAACTCGGTCGTGGGCGAAGGCCTGGCCACGTTCTTGGAAGAGAACCCGGCCGTGGGCCGCAAGGTCGTGGAGAAGTCGGTCACGGCCGCCCGGGCGCGCGAGGCCGCCCGGAAAGCCCGTGAACTGACCCGCCGTAAGTCGGCCCTAGAGATCACGGCTCTCCCCGGCAAGCTTACCGATTGCTCGGTGCGCGACCCGGCCCTGGCCGAGCTTTTCATCGTCGAGGGCGACTCGGCCGGCGGTTCGGCCAAGCAGGGGCGCGACCGCCGTTTCCAGGCCATCCTCCCCCTGCGCGGGAAAATCATCAACGTCGAGAAAGCGCGGATGGATAAAATCCTGGCCCACGAAGAGGTGCGCACCCTCATCACCGCCGTGGGCACAGGCATCTCCGACGAATTTGACCTGGATAAGGCCCGCTATCACAAGATCATCATCATGACCGATGCCGATGTGGACGGTGCCCACATCCGGACGCTGCTCCTGACCTTCTTCTTCCGATACATGCCCAAGCTCCTCGAGGCTGGCTACGTCTATGCCGCGCAGCCGCCGCTCTATTTGGTGAAAAAGGGCAAGACGGAGAAGTACCTCTACAGCGACGCCGAGTTGGAGAAATACCTGGGCGAGATCGGGCGCAGCGGAATCGCTGTCCAGCGCTACAAAGGTCTTGGCGAAATGAACTACGAGCAGTTGGCGGATACCACCATGGACCAGAACAACCGCACCCTGCTTCAGGTTAACGTGGAGGACGCCATTGCCGCCGACGAGATCTTCACCATCCTCATGGGCGATAAGGTCGAACCGCGCCGCGACTTCATCGAACGGCACGCCCACGAGGTCAAGAACCTTGATACCATCGGCTAGAGGCGGCCGGCGCCGGCAGCCGTAGGAGAGCGGAGAGCAAAAGCATGTCAGAGATGATTAACGACTACACCCACGGGAAGATCCTCCCCATTCGCCTGGTGGAGGAGATGAAGCGCTCCTACATCGACTACTCGATGAGCGTCATCGTCAGCCGTGCCCTTCCCGACGTGAAAGACGGGCTGAAGCCGGTGCAGCGGCGCATTCTCTACGCCATGGCCGAGGCCGGGAACTGGCCCGACCGTCCCTATAAGAAATCCGCCCGCATCGTCGGCGACGTCATGGGCAAGTACCACCCCCACGGTGACGCCGCCATTTACGATGCCATGGTCCGCATGGCGCAGGACTTTTCCCTACGCTACCCGTTGGTGGACGGCCACGGGAACTTCGGTTCGGTGGACGGCGATCCGCCGGCGGCCTCGCGCTATACAGAAGTCCGCCTGGCCCACATCGCCTTGCAGATGGTCTCCGACCTGGATAAGGACACAGTCGACTTCCGGCCGAACTTCGACGAGACCGAGAAGGAGCCGGTCTACCTCACCAGCCGGTTCCCGAACCTCCTGGCGAACGGCTCCTCAGGCATTGCCGTGGGCATGGCCACGAACATCCCGCCCCATAACCTGGGCGAGCTGATCGACGGCGTCGTCGCCATGATTGATAGGCCGGACATCACCACCGAGGAACTGATGACCTACGTTAAGGGGCCGGACTTCCCCACCGGCGGCCTGATCATGGGTCGCGAAGGCATTCGCGACGCCTTCCTCACCGGTCGCGGTTCGGTCACCATGCGCGCGCAGGCCCGCATCGAGACCACGAACGCCGGGAAAGCCCGTATCCTTGTTACCGAGCTCCCTTACGAGGTGAACAAGGCCAAACTGATCGAGAAGATCGCCGAACTGGTGCGGGACAAGCGTATCGAGGGCATCACCGACCTGCGCGACGAGACCGACCGCCAGGGGATGAGGCTCGTGATCGAGCTGCGCCGTGACGCAAACCCCAACGTCGTCCTGAACCAACTCTTCAAGTTCACCGCCCTCCAGCAGAATTTCGGCATCATCATGCTGGCCCTGGTGGACGGGCGGCCCATGACTTTGACCCTCCGGGACGCGCTCTACCACTACCTGGAGTTCCAGAAGGAAGTCATCACGCGGCGTACAGCCCACGACCTGCGGAAGGCCGAGGAGCGGGCCCACATCCTTGAGGGGCTGCGCATCGCCCTCTCCCACCTGGACCTGGTCATCCGCCTGATCCGGGGGTCGGCCGACGTCGACTCGGCGCGCGAAGCCCTGATGACCCACCCCGACCTGCGGCTATCGGAGAAGCAGGCCCAGGCCATCCTGGACATGCGCCTGCAGCGCCTCACCGCCCTGGAGCGCGAGAAGATCGAAACCGAGTACCAGGAGATCATGGAGCTGATCGAATACTACCGCGCCGTCCTAGCGAACGAGCGCATGGTCTACCAGATTATCAAGAAAGAAATCACCGACATCAAGGACAAATACGCCGACGACCGGCGCACCCGCATCATGGCGGCCGAGTCCGAGTTGGAGATTGAGGACCTTATCGCCGAAGAGGACATGGTCATCACCTTGACCCACCAAGGTTACATAAAGCGCCTGCCGGCCAGCACTTACCGGCCCCAGCGGCGCGGCGGTCGCGGCATCACCGGCATGGGCACGAAGGAAGAGGACTTCGTGGAACGCCTCTTCGTGGCGTCCACCCACCACTACCTGCTCTTCTTCACCGACCGTGGGAAGATGTACCGCGTGAAGGTCTACGAGATCCCGGAGGCCTCGCGCACCGCCAAGGGGACGGCCGCCGTCAACCTCATCCAGATCGAGCCGGGCGAGAAAATCAGCGCCGTGCTTCCCGTAAAGGATTTCGCGCCGGGGATGTACCTCTTCATGGTCACCCGGAACGGGACGGTCAAGAAGACCGACATCAGCGAATACGACACCCGCCTGAAGGGCGGCATCATCGCCATCGGCCTGGACGAGTCGGACGAACTCATCGACGTCAAGCTCACCAGGGGCGACGAGGACATCCTGCTCATCAGCCGCCTGGGGCAGGCCATCCGCTTCACGGAGGAAGAAGTCCGCGCCATGGGCCGCCCGGCGCAAGGCGTGCGCGGCATGACCCTGGACCCCCACGACCGCGTGGTGGCGGCCGATATCGTCCAGGAAGGGTACGAGCTGCTGGTCGTCTCGGAAAAGGGTTACGGCAAGCGGACACCCTTGGAGGAGTACCGCCTCACCCACCGTGGCGGTAAGGGAATCCGCACCTTGCACATCACCGATAAGAACGGCCCGGTGGCCGGCGCCATGGTTACCCGCGAAGGCGCCGAGATCATGCTCATCACGGCCGAGGGCATCCTGATCCGCATGACAGTGGAAGACATCTCGGTCGTGGGCCGCGACACGCAAGGTGTGCGGCTACAGCGCCTTTCGGAAACCGACGTGGTCAGCGCCGTGGCCCCCGTGGCCGCCAGCCGGGAGGATGAGTAAGGAGGGCGGCGGCCGGCGGACCGGGTCGTACCGCTATTTCCAGCACACCGCGGACGTTGGGCTAGAGGCTCAAGGCGCGGACTTGGAGGAAGCTTTCGCGGCGGCGGCGGCCGGCCTGTGCGCCCTGATGGTGGATCCGGCGACCGTCCGGCTCCAGCGGACCTGGTCCATTCGAGTCACGGCTCCCGATTACGAGACCCTTTTGGTGCGGTGGCTCAACGAGATCATCTACCGGCATGAGACCAGGGGCGAAGTCTACGCACGGTTCGGGGTTTCCCTAGAATCGGCGGAAGGGCCTTCGGACTCGTCAGACCTTTCGAGGATGTCCCTGCACGCTAAGGTCAGCGGCGAGAAGCTGAACCCGACCCGGCACCGCCAACTGCACGAAGTGAAAGCCGCGACCTACCACGGTATCTCCGTGGAGAACCCAGTTGCGGGCCAGACGACCGATCCGAACGGCGGTTGCCTCCTTCGAGTGGTTCTGGACGTCTAGACAAGACCGCGTAGCGGCCCTTTCCCTGATCCGGTCCCCCATCTCTCCCAATTCATCCCGATTGGTGGTGGCGTATATGGTGGCATCCGGGTATAATGTTGGCGAACGGACTGACCCCTATGGGAGTTAGGAAGATCATCCGGCGGATGCTGGCCGGAGCGAAGGACATCCGTGTGGACGAGTTGGAGACAGTCGCCAAACGTTTCGGTCTACAATTTGGTCCGGGCGGAAAGCACCAGATGAAGATCAAGAGACCTGGTTTTCGCACTGTGCCAATCCCAGACCACGAGCCGGTAGACCCTCATTATGTCGAACAGGTACTAGACTTGGTGTTCAACCTTATCCCATCTGAATGGAGGAGGCTCAAGTGACACCCATGCCGCGGATTGACTATCCGTTTCTCTTGGAGCAGGTGGAAAGGGACGGTGGAGTCCGAAAATGGGCTGCTACGGTCATCGATTTACCCGGATGTGTGGCCGTATCGGACACTTTGGAAGGGCTGTTTGACCTCCTAACGGACGCCATTGACATATGGCTGGAATCAGCACGTGAGGATGGCATGCCCGTTCCCAAGCCCAGCGCTTCTTCCGAATTCAGCGGCCATCTTACTCTTCGGATAGCTCCAGCGCTCCATCGACGGTTGGCGGTTCATGCCAAACTCAGCGGAGTCAGCCTGAATTCCTACATCATGGCCGCTCTGGCGTACGACGTTGGGCATCGGGATGCGCTTATGGTGAACTACACGCTCCCCGGCGGCCTCGAACTGGCGGCCAAGGAGGATTCCCGCCTGGGAAAGGGTCAACAAGAGGTTGCGACCCCACCGACCGGCGGAAAAGGCGAATCTCAAAGGCGCGGCCGGCGCTCAGGAAAGAACTGACGATATCGAACCAACGACTCTAGGCAAATAGCGGCGACGCTGTCCTGGGCACCCGTTATTTCTCGTGAAATAGGGCGCCCGGGCGGCCTCGGCTTCACGGCGGCACGGAAGGAGCATGTCTATGGCCGGGTGGCAAGGCAAACTTGAGCAGATCGACGCCAACCGTTGGCGCATCCCCAGAGGGTACAAGTCCGGGATGCGGGTGGACGGGATCATCTATGCCGACGCTGGCCTTCTGCCGTCCATCAAAGAGGATCAAGCGCCCGAGCAGGTGGCCAACGTGGCTACCCTCCCGGGCATCGTCGGCGCCTCCTTGGCCATGCCGGATATCCATTGGGGCTACGGCTTCCCCATCGGAGGAGTGGCCGCCACCGACTGGGACCAGGGCGTGGTCTCGCCCGGCGGGGTCGGGTACGACATCAACTGTGGCGTCCGCGTTGTCCGGACGAACTTGACTGAGGCCGACGTCCGCCCCCACCTTGACCAACTCATCGGCGCCCTCTTCGACAATATCCCCTCGGGCGTCGGTTCGGGCGGGAAGATCAAGGTGGAGCGCCGCGAGATGGAGGAAGTTCTGACCCGCGGCGCCGCCTGGGCGGTGGAGAAAGGGTACGGCGCCCCCGAAGACCTAGCCTTCACTGAGGCCGGCGGCTCCCTACCAGGCGTCGATCCCGGAAAAGTATCGCCCCGCGCCTTTAAGCGTGGACACGACCAATTGGGCACCTTGGGTTCGGGCAATCATTTCCTTGAGGTCCAACTGGTCGAGACAATCTACGATCCGGCGGTCGCGGCCACCTTCGGCCTCTCCGCCGGACAAGTCGTGGTGTCCATCCACTCCGGCTCCCGCGGCCTGGGGCACCAGGTTTGCACCGACTACCTTGACGTCATGGCCCAGGCGGCGAAGAAGTACGACCTGCATCTCCCCGACCGGCAACTGGCCTGCGCTCCCGTGAATTCGTCCGAAGGGCAGGCCTATCTGTCGGCCATGGCCGCCGCCGCCAACTACGCCTGGGCCAACCGCCAGTGTCTCATGCACTGGACACGCGAGACGATCGCCCGCATCCTCGGATCGACGCCAGAACGCCTGGGGCTCTCGCTCCTCTACGACGTGGCCCATAATATCGCCAAGAAAGAGAGGCACACTGTCGAAGGACGCCAACGGGTGCTTTGTGTGCACCGCAAGGGCGCCACCCGTGCCTTTCCGGCCGGCCACGCCGAACTGCCGGCGGCCTACCGATCCACCGGGCAGCCGGTCCTGGTGCCGGGCGACATGGGCCGAAACTCGTATATTCTCGTCGGAACGGAGAAGGCCATGGCCGAGACATTTGGGTCGGCCTGCCACGGCGCCGGCCGCCTGATGAGCCGGAGCGAGGCGAAGAAGGAAACGCGCGGGGCCGAACTCAAGGCGGAGCTGGAACGGCGCGGCATCTCCGTACGCGCCACCAGTAACGCCACGCTGGCGGAAGAAGCGCCGGAGGCCTATAAGGATGTCAACGACGTGGTGCGCGTGACCGACGCCGCCGGCATCGCCCGGAAGGTGGCGCGTTTGCGCCCCCTGGCGGTAATGAAAGGTTAGGAAGAGCGAAGAGGCCTGAAGAGGAAAGGCAGAGGACCCACCTGAACATGGACAAACACCCGAATCATGCCGACTATTACCTCCGTGCCGCCGACCGCGATGGGCGCCTCCGCGTCCTCGTCGGGCGCACATCCCAGCTGGTGGACGAGGCCCGGCGCCGCCACGGCACGTCGCCGGTGGCCACCGCCGCCCTGGGTCGGACCTTGACCGCCACGGCCCTCATCGGGACGACGCTAAAGGACGACCAGACGGTGACTATGCGCATTGACGGAGGCGGCCCCACGGGCGGCATCATCTCCGTGGCCGATGCTCTCGGCCGGGTCCGCGGTTACCTCCAGAACCCCAATGCCGAGATGGAGCTGATGGGGCCCGGAAAACTCAACGTGGGCATGGCCGTGGGCCGCAAGGGCTTCATCCATGTCACCAAAGACCTGGGCCTGAAGGAGCCTTACACCGGCAGCGCGCCCCTGGTGTCGGGGGAGATCGCCATTGACCTGGCCTCATACTTCACCCGCTCAGAGCAGACCCCATCCGCCGTGGGCCTCGGCGTGCTCGTGGACCCGGACGAAAGCGTTCGCGCCGCGGGCGGCATCATCGTGCAACTCCTCCCGGAGAAGGACGGCGGAGACGACGAGGTCTACCTGAAGGAACGCTTGGCCGACCTGGAGCAAAACCTGGCCTCCATTTCATCCATCAGTCACGCCATCGACGATGGCGCCACGCCGGAGGATATCCTGGAGACAGTGCTGAAGGGTTTGCACCCCGAAATCCTGGAGCACGGCTCCCTCTCGTACTTCTGCCCCTGCTCCCGTGAGAAGGCGCGGGGGCTCCTCGCCACCCTGGGACGCCAGGAGATCGACGACATCATCGCCAAGGGCGAAGGGACCGAGCTTGTCTGCCGCTTCTGCGGCGACCGGTACAACTTCGACAACGCCGAGGTGGAAGCGGTCCGAGCCGAAATGGGTGCCGGCGGGACAGATCGCGTTGTCCACGACGACTGAGATGTGAGAGACCCTGTCCGCTATAGCGTCTCTTGTTCCTTGCCGCGCGTGCATCGTGGAACCCTGGCGGAGCGCGGCCATCTCCTCATCGGGGGTATCGGACCATGCAGCCAATCACTGTCTCAGCAGTCTCCATGGCCAACTGGATCGCGCAATCGGAACGAAGCCTGAGCCGCATCCGGGATTGGGCACGGAGGGCCAGGGATGCCGGCAGCGAACTAGCCCTCTTTCCGGAACTCTGCCTGTCCGGCTACGTTGCCGATCTCGTGGCGATCCGCGGCGCGCAGCCGGTGCCGGGGTCATCGGAAAGCATCGCAAGATCCACGTGCCGGCTCACGAACGCCCGTATTGGCGGGCTGGCGACAGCATCGAAGTCTTCGATGTCGGGAAGGCCAAGGTCGGGATCACCGTCTGCCGGGATTCGTTCTTCTCCGAAATGGCCGCCACGCTGTACATGTCCATCATTCACCATTCGTGGGCCTACGGTCTGTTCTCCGTCCTCTGCGACAGCGCGGAGGACCGCGAGCCTAGTGAGTGGGAGCCACGGGGCATGAGATTTCCCGGTTGGGCTGGAGTCATTAGCCCATGGGGCCGGGTGCTTGGGTTCACGCGTGACGAAGGTAACGGCGAGGCCATGGTCACGGAACGGCTTGATCCAGCGGAGTTGGCGGACCGCCGGGGGCACCCGAATTTCATCGCCGGCGACCTTCGTCCGGAGCTGTACTGACCCGTCCGGCATCCCGGACACGCCTCAGGAGTGTACCGGGTGGGAAGGTACCGGCGGACCGAAGCTGCCCGCCCGCCCCGCCTGCCCCTATTCACACCACCGCCACATCATCACTGGGAAGACAGTCCAGGTGCGGGAAGGAATTCCCTGTGGGCCGGGAAAAGTATCTCCGGCGAGTCTACCGGCGGGGATGACCTGGATCGCGCTTGACGCCGCCCGTCGGCATCAGGGAGGTTGAAGCATTTTGACGCAGGACGCGGAAATCGGCATCTTCGGAGGCTCTGGATTCTACAGCCTCCTTTCGGACGTGAAGGAAGTCTGGGTGGAAACCCCCTACGGCGCACCCAGCGACCGCATCGCCCTTGGCACCATCCACGGCCGGAAGGTCGCCTTCCTTCCGCGCCATGGCAAGGACCACCGTTTCCCGCCCCACATGGTCCCCTACCGGGCGAACCTGTGGGCCATGAAGAGCCTAGGTGTGGAGCGGGTCGTCGGCCCCTGCGCCGCCGGCAGCCTCCAACCCCACGTGGAGCCGGGCCATTTCGTTATCTGCGACCAGTTCGTGGACCGCACCAGCGGGCGCCGCGACACCTTTTACGACGGCCCCACCACCACGCACATCAGCGTGGCCGACCCATACTGCCCGGAAATGCGGACAGTCGCCGTTGCCAAGGCCAAGGAGTTGGGCATCACCGTGCACGACCACGGCACCGTCGTGGTCATCCAGGGGCCCCGCTTCTCCACACGCTCCGAGAGCCGCTGGTTCTCTCAAATGGGTTGGGAAGTCATCAACATGACCCAGTATCCGGAAGTCGTCCTGGCCCGCGAGCTGGACATGTGTTATGTCAACATCTCTCTCATCACCGATTTCGACGCCGGCCTGGAGGGGCGCCCTGAAGTCAAGCCGGTCTCCCACGAGGAAGTCCTGAAGGTTTTCAACGCCAACAACGACAAACTCCGCGACCTTCTCTTCGCCATGATCAAAGATCTGCCGGCCCAGCGCCGCTGCGCCTGCGGCGAGACGGTCCGCGGCGGGCGCGCCGGATGAAACCCGTCGAATCGCCGGCTCCCGGCACCACGGGGGCATCGCCGCGCCCAAGACCGAGCCCGATCTCGGCCGTGGCGGGAGAAACGGTCACTCCTCTGAAGTGGGCGGGCGACCGGCTGCTGATCCTTGACCAGCGTCTCCTCCCCCACCAGACGGTATGGCTGGAATGCCGCACGGCCGGTGAAGTCGCGGCCTCCATCAAGGACATGGCTGTCCGCGGCGCACCCGCCATTGGCGTGGCGGCGGCCTACGGGTATGCCCTGGCGGCGCGGACTCTGGCGACTGGCGCCGCGGAACAGTCCGCGGCCACGGCCACGGCCACGCCCGTCCCGGCGTCGGCTATGCTCGGCCGGCTGGCCGAAGAATCCGCCCGCCTTCTGGCCACCCGGCCCACGGCGGTGAACCTGGCCTGGGCCTTGCGCCGTATGGAGAAGGTGGCGGCGGCCGCGGTTGCCGGTAGCGATTCAGCGCCGGCCTCCCCTGGAGCGGCCACCCGCCCGACGACAAGTAGGGGTGCCCCCGGCCAGCTCTCAGTATCGGCCACTGCCCTGGCCGACCGCCTCACCGCCGAAGCCATCGCCATCCAGCGCGAGGATGTCGAGATCAATCGCCGCATCGGCCTGAACGGCGCTCCTCTCCTGGCCGACGGCGGCGTGCTCACTCACTGTAACGCCGGTGCCCTGGCCACCGCCGGGTATGGCACAGCCCTTGGCGTCGTCCGTGCCGCCGCCGCCGGCGGGCGGAACCTCACCGTCTACGTGGACGAGACCCGCCCCTACCTGCAGGGCGCGCGCCTGACCGCCTGGGAGATGGTCCAGGAAGGTATTGATTCGGTGCTGATCACCGACAGCATGGCCGCCTCGGTCATGCGCGCCGGCAAGGTGAAAGCCGTGGTGGTCGGCGCCGACCGCATCGCCGCCAACGGCGACACGGCCAACAAGATCGGCACCTACGGCCTGGCCGTCCTGGCGAAAGAGCACCACATCCCCTTTTACGTGGCCGCGCCGCTCTCCACCATCGACCCGGCCACGGCCACTGGAAAGGATATACCTATCGAGGAACGCAATCCCGACGAGGTCACCCACCTTGCCGGACAACGTGTGGCGGCCGACGGCGTGCGGGTCTACAACCCCTCCTTCGACGTGACGCCGGCGGAGCACATCACCGCCATCATCACCGAGGAAGGGGTCATCCGGCCCCCCTTCGACTTCGCCACGCTGGGGAGGAAGAAAGATGCTTGATATCCGCACCATCCGCGCGAATCCTGAGGCCGCCCGTCAGGGGCTGGCGAAGAAGAAGGCCGGCGAGGGCCTGGACCAGCTTCTCGCCACCGACGCCCGGCGCCGCCAGCTCCTCACGGAAGTCGAGTCCCTCAAGGCCGCGAAGAATACGGCCTCCGAAGATATCGGCCGGAAGAAGAAGGCCGGCCAGGACGCCTCGGCCGACATCGCCCGCCTCCAGCAGGCGAACGTCCGCATCAAAGAGCTTGAGGATGCGGTGAAGGCGGTGGACGACGACCTCTCGCGCCAACTCCTCTACCTCCCCAACATCCCCCACGAAAGCGTCCCCGTGGGCGCCGACGAGAAGGAGAACGTGGAGATATCCCGTTGGGGCGAGCCGACCCGCTTCGATTTCGATCCCCAGCCCCACTGGGACCTGGGCCCCGCCCTGAACATCCTGGACTTCGAGCGTGCCGCGAAGATGTCCGGCGCCCGTTTCGCCGTGAACAAGGGCCCCGGCGCCCTGCTGGAGCGTGCCCTGATCAACTTCATGCTGGACCTGCACACGAAAAAGCACGGCTATACGGAGATCATCCCGCCATACATGGTCTCCGCCGACTGCATGGTGGGCACCGGCCAGTTACCGAAATTCGAGGAAGACATGTTCAAGGTCGCCAACAACGGTTTCTACCTCATTCCCACCGCCGAGGTACCCGTGACCAACCTGCACCGTGAGGAGATCCTGGCCGAAGCCGACCTGCCCATCAAGTACACGGCCTACTCGGCCTGCTTCCGCGCCGAAGCCGGGTCGGCCGGGCGCGACACCCGCGGCCTGATCCGGGTGCATCAGTTCAATAAGGTCGAGCTGGTCAAATTCACGCTGCCCGAGACCTCATACGACGAACTGGAGAAACTGACGGCCGACGCCGAAGAAGTGCTGCGGCTCCTGGAACTGCCCTTCCGCCGGGTCCTACTGTCCTCCGGGGACATGAGTTTTTCGTCGGCGAAGACCTACGACCTGGAAGTCTGGCTGCCGAGCTACAACAGCTACAAGGAGATTTCGTCCTGTTCGAACTTTGAGACTTTCCAGGCACGCCGCGCGAACATCCGGTTCCGGCGCGCCAACGGAAAAGTCGACTTCGTGCACACCTTGAACGGTTCGGGTGTCGCCGTCGGTCGCGCCGCGGCGTCGATCATCGAAAACTACCAAGAAGCCGACGGCACCATCACCGTTCCCGACGTGTTGCGGACGTACATGAACGGCATGACCAAGATCAGCTGAGTCGGCCTAACGGGAGTGTTGCTTAGTCGGCGACCGATGGTTAGGTTGACAAACTCAGTCACCATGATTTATTTTCTTTGTGTGTGTTCGCATTCCGCACCGACCGGCCCTTTCATCCAGGTTTCACTTCTCACTTCTCATCTCAGTGAAGGGAGGAAAGCACCATGAGCAAACCCGCCGGAGCACCGGACGCTTCTCCTATGCCTGACCTGACTGAAAGCCGACCGCGGATGGAAGGAGAGAATAAGGGACCGAGCACCACGAAGAGCTCGGTCGCCTCGGTAGCCAAAGCGTTGCGTATCGTCGAGGCGCTGGCAGAAGCCAGGGATGACCTGGCGGTCACGGACCTGGCGCGAGTGCTCCACTGGCACCGGAGTACCGTCTACCGCTTTCTACAGAGCCTGATACAGTCGGGATGGGTCCGTCGCGACCCCAGCAACGAACGGTACCGATTGACCTTTCGCATCGTAAACCTGGCCAATAGCGTCGTCAACCGCCTGGACATCCGCCAAATGGCTCGCCCGCGCCTCCTTGATCTTGTTGAAGAGACCGGTTTCGATGCCCATCTGGCGGTAATGGTCGATGGCGAAGTGGTCTTCCTTGACCGCATTGACTGCGGGCAAGCTACTGGTAGTCAGTTCCACATCGGCCGGCGCGCTCCAGCCTACGCCACCGCTGTGGGCAAGGCCATGCTTACCAGCCTCGACGGCGGTCAACTCTTGCGGCTTTATGGATCAGGCGAGTTAAGAAGGTACACTCCCTCCACCATCGCCTCCGTGGATCAGTTGCTCCGAGAGCTTTCGACCATTCGGACTCTCGGTTACGCGGTGGATAAGGGCGAACACAACGAAGGGGTTTACTGTGTGGCCGCCGCCTTCCACGACCACAGCGGTCGCGTTGTCGGCGCGGTCAGCGCTTCGGGCGATGCCAAGAGATTCCGCAACGCCGACGTATCCACCCTCGGGGCAAAGGTCATCGCCGCCGCCCAGCTAATCTCCAAGTCTCTTGGCTATCGCGCGGGTTCATAGCAACTTCACCTGGAAGTTTACCACGTCGTTTAACCAGCCGAGCCAGAAGATACCGTTTGTTTAGCGCGATTCCTTTCCCCCCTTAGCAGGATTCGCATTAACCCGCTCGAAATATGGTCACTAATGTGCAATATCCGCACCAAATGTGCGGATTCCGCTCCCTCCAGAGCAAAACACGCACATAGCATTTCCTATCGCAGTTTGCTGAGTGTGCAAGGGAGGTAGAGACATGAGCGAAGACGGACGCACAGTCCGCATCATCCAGGGGAACGAAGCCACCGTCGAAGGAGCCATCGCGGCCGGTTGTCGCTTTTTCGCCGGTTATCCCATCACCCCGGCCTCCGAGATTGCCGAGTTGATGTCGCGGCGGCTGCCTCGCGTCGGTGGCACGTTCCTTCAGATGGAAGATGAAATCGCCAGCATCAACGCTGTCATTGGAGCGACCTGGGGCGGGGCCAAGGCCTGCACGGCCTCGTCCGGTCCGGGAATCAGCCTAATGCAGGAGGGCGTGGGCTATGCCGCCGAGACGGAGACCCCGTGCGTGATCATCAACGTCATGCGCGGCGGCCCATCCACTGGGCAACCGACCTTATCCTCGCAGCAAGACGTCTACCAGGCGCGCTATGGCGGCCACGGGGACTTCGAGATTATCGCCCTGGCCCCGTCGTCGGCCCAGGAAGCTTATGACCTCACCATCAAGGCCTTTAACTTGGCTGAGGAGTTCCGCGTTCCGGTCTACGTCCTTTCCGACGAAATCGTGGGGCACACGCGCGAACGTGTCGTCATGGGCGGAAAGCTGGAGGTGCTTGAGCGGGTGGCTCCGTCCAAGGATGGGTACAAACCCTTTGCCGCGGGCCCCGACGGGCTGCTCCGTGGCATGCCCGCTTTTAACGACGGCTACCGCCTGCTGGTCGAGGGGCAGCACCACGACGAGCGCGGTATCCGGGCCGGCGACGACATCGACAAGAGTGCCACCCTGGTGCAACGGCTTAACGACAAGGTGCGCCAGAACATTGACCGGATTGTTGATATTGAACGGATCGACCTCGACGATGCGGAGGTTGCCATCGTTTGCTACGGCAGTACGGCCAGGCCGGCCATGGAGGCGGTTCAGACCGCGCGCAGCAAAGGAATCAAGGCCGGGGCTTTACGCCTGCGGGCCATCTGGCCTTTCCCCGACGCGGTCCTGTCCGAGCTCGCCGACCACACCAAGACCCTGATTGTTCCGGAAATGAACATCGGGAAGCTCGTCCTTGAGGTCCAACGAACAGCGGGCGGCCGGGCGACGGTGGTCGGTCTGCCGCGGCTCGGGGGAGCGCTGCACACCCCAGAGGAGATCGAAAGCGCCATTATCGATGCCGTCAAGGGGGGTAAAGCGCAGTGAACCGTATCGCTGAACAGTACCTCCGGCAGGAAACCCTGCCGATGATCTTCTGCCCCGGCTGCGGTGACGGGACAGTCCTGGGGGCTTTCCTCCGGGCGGTGGACGAAATGAAGATTTCCGATCAACTCGCCCTGGTCGGTGGTATCGGCTGTTCCGGGTGGATGCCCGTCTACGTGAATGCCGACGCCATCCACACCTTGCACGGCCGGGCCATCCCGGTAGGGATCGGCCTGAAGGTTACCCGGCCGGAGCGCAAAGTGGTCGTCTTCACCGGTGACGGAGACGCCATCGGCATCGGCGGCAACCACTTCATCCATGCCGCACGACGCAATGTCGATCTCACCGTGGTGATGATTAACAACTCTATCTACGGCATGACCGGCGGCCAAATGGCTCCGACCACCCCGTCCGGCGCCACCACGCAGACCTCACCTTACGGCAACCCCGAGCAGCCTTTCGACGCCTGCCGGCTGGCCGAGGCGGCCGGTGCGACCTACGTCGCCCGGTGGACCGCCGGTCACCCGCGGCAACTCGTCAAGGCTTTCAAAGAGGCCATAGATCACCCCGGATTCGCCTTCATCGAGGTGGTTACCCAGTGTCCGGTCCAAGCCGGAAGGTATATCAAGGGCGGGATGGATGCTCCGGAGTTCCTGGCCGATATCAGAAAGAGCGTTGTTCCCGTGGCCCAGGCGGAACGGATGACACCGGAGGAGCTAGCGGGCAAGACACGCATCGGTCTGCTTCACCGTTCGCAGCGGCCCGAACTGACCCAGCAACTGGCTGCCATCCGTGGGGGTGAGAAGCGATGAGAGGCTCGTTTAAGGTGCTCATCGATGACAAATGGTGCAAAGGCTGCGGACTCTGCCTAGCAGAGTGCCCCAAAGAGGTCTTGATCTGGTCGGGCCGGCGCAACGCCAAAGGCTATAACCTGCCCGCCGAGGACCCGGCCAAGGCATGCACCGGGTGCCAGCTCTGCGAGCTGATCTGCCCGGACCAGGCGATCAGGGTGGAGGGCGAGCCGCAATGAGAAAAGAGGTCAGGATAGCAGGGTTTGGCGGTCAGGGTGTCATCCTGGCCGGGGTCATTCTGGCCCAGGCGGCCGGCGCCGTGGAGGGTCGTGAGGTGGCCCAGACACAGTCCTACGGTCCCGAGGCCCGCGGCGGCGCGGCCCGCTGCGACGTAGTCATCTCCGATCAGCGCATCCTCTACCCGAAAGTCCGCCGCGCGGATGTCCTTCTGGCCATGTCCGGGCAGGCGCTGGCCAAATTCGGGCAGGGCTTGGATGTCGTAACCGGCAAAGTGGTGGTCGACAGCACTCTGATCACCGAGATCCCCGAGGGACTTCCTCCTCTCTACCGTCTCCCAGCCACACGCCTCGCCGAGGAGGAGTTTAAGAACCGTATCGTCGCCAACATGGTTATGCTGGGTGCTCTGGCCCGCGTTGATGACACTGTAGCCTTCGAGTCACTGAAGCGGGCTGTGGCCGAGAACGTGGCGCCCAAGTTCCGTGATCTGAATCTGGCAGCTATGGACCGCGGCTATCAGGCAGTGGAGGGGCCAGGGCTGGACTCGGCGGCCGGACCCGGGAAGGGGCAACGGTCTTGAAACTCATTGAGAAAGATGGCAAAGAAGTCTTCCAGCGATTCGGCATCCCGGTGCCCCTGGGGCGACTTGTCCGTGACCCCGAAGCAGCCGCGGCCGCCGCGGCGGCCCTGGGTGGCCGGGCTGTTGTGAAAGCCCAGGTCCTAACAGGTAAGCGGGGCAAGGCCGGAGCGGTGCGTTTAGTTGACAGTGCCGAACAAGCCTCCCAGGCCGCAGCCGGCATCATCGGCCTGAATCTCGGCGGGGAACAGGTCGAGACTATCCTCGTGGAAGAGCGCCTGGAAATCGCCAGAGAGCTGTACGCAGGCATCACTTTAGACCCCGGCCGCGGCACGGCTGTGCTGATCTTCTCGGTCCGGGGCGGCATGGATATCGAGGAAGTTGCCGCCACCGCTCCCGAGGCCGTGGTGACCATGCCTTTCGACGAGGTCGAGCCTGTCCGCCGTCATACTCTCTACGCTATGGCGAAGCAGGCGGGCCTGCATGGTTCCGAACTAGTCGTCGTCGTCGACGTGCTCTTCCGCTTGATGCGGGTCTTTGAGGACATGGATGCCACCACGGCGGAAATCAACCCACTGGTCATCACCGCCGCGGGAAAGGCTATCGCGGCCGATGCCAAACTGGTCATCGACGATTCCGCTCTCTTCAGGCACAAGGATCTCATCCCGACCAAGACCGAGGGCCTGGGAGAGTTGGAGAAGGCCGCCCAACAGGCCGGTGTCGCTTATGTTCCTCTTCCGGGGGGTGACGTCGGAGTCATCGCCGGCGGGGCCGGATTGGCCTTGGCCACCATGGATACGGTCTCGTCGATGCGGGGACGGCCGGCCGACTTCCTTGATGTCGGAGGCGGGGTATCGGTTGACCGGATGGCTGCTTCGATGCGTATTGTCGCCAACACCCCGGGCGTCAAGGGGATCTTGGTTAACGTGTTCGGCGGGATCAACAACTGCGAACTCATGGCCAAAGGAGTACTCAAGGCTATCGACGAGGCCCATATCGACCTGCCGGTGGTCGTAAAAATGCGCGGTCATTCTCAGGAAGAGGGTTGGGCTCTCCTGGAGGCGGCCGGGTTTGAGGTCATTAAGACGGGGACCACCGGTGACGCGGTCCGGCTGATGTTGCGGAAGATAGGCGAGAGGACTGAGGCCCATGGCGATCTTCGTTGACAGTGACACTAGGATCATCATCCAAGGAATAACCGGCACACAGGGTTCTTACCACGCCAAGAAGATGCTGGAGTACGGCGCCGGCCTGGTCGGAGGGACCTCGCCCGGCAAGGGTGGCCAGGTGGTCGAAGGTGTCCCCGTCTTCGACATGGTGGCTGAGGCCCGTGATGCGGTCGGAGCCCAGGCCTCGATGATCCTTGTCCCGGCCGTTGGGGTCTATGACGCCGGCGTGGAGGCGATCGAGGCCGGGCTCGAACTGGTGGTTATCATTACCGAGCACGTCCCGGTCCACGATGCCATGCGTTTGGTCGGGCTGGCCAAACGCCGCGGGGTGCGCTTGATCGGACCGAACACCATCGGGGTCATCAGCCCCGGTCTGAGCAAGGTCGGAATCATGCCGGGGTACATCTACAGCCGTGGGCCGGTCGGTATCGTCTCGCGTAGCGGGACCCTGACCCATGAGGTATCCTCAAACTTGACGTTCCGCGGCATCGGCCAATCGACCTGCGTTGGCATCGGCGGGGACCCGATCATCGGGACCACCTTCATCGATGTGCTGGCGGCCCTCCGTGACGACCCCGAAACCAAGGTAGTGGTCCTGATCGGCGAGATCGGCGGGGCCGCCGAAGAACGGGCCGCGGCCTATATCAAGGATACCGCATACCCGAAGCCGGTCGTCGCTTTTATCGCGGGACAAACGGCGCCACCCGAGAAACGGATGGGCCATGCCGGGGCCATTGTCCAGGGTTCGGCGGGCACCGCCGCCTCGAAGATAATGGCCCTCACTGAAGCCGGAGTGGTAGTCTCGCCCACATTGGACACCGTGCTCGACGAGGTCAAGAGAACCCTGGCTTAGCCAGGTCTACCCGTAGCAGGTTTCTTATCATGCTCGCATCACAATACGCCGGAACAATAAGGGGGAATAGTCGTGAAAAAGTGGATTCTGCCCATTATCGTCACCCTTGCCGCCGTGTGGGCCCTGACTCTTCCGATGTCCGGTCTCAAGCCCAACGGCAAAGTGGGCTTGGTAGTCTTCCTCTGGGCGGTTGCCTGGTGGATTTTGCGGCCGATCCCGGAGTATCTGACGTCCATCGCCGCATCGGCCATTCTCATCCTGTGGAAGTTGCCGGCGGGTGACGCCCTGAGCGGCTTCAACAGCCCGATCTGGTGGATGGTGGTCTTCGCCACCTTCCTCGCGGGAGCCATCACCTTCAGCGGTCTTGGCCGCCGTATCGCCTATGTGGCCCTGAACAAAGTGGGGACCAGTCTCCTACGGGTGATTTACGCCACAACCATGACCAATAACATCCTGGCCCCGTTCACCCCATCGAACACCGCCCGCGGTGGTCTGATGTATGGAATCACCGAAGGCATTTGCGAGGCCTTTGGGATGAAGGCCGGCGAACGCAAGGGCGACCACACGTTGACTCTGGCCAACATGTACATCAATGCTTTCAACACCAACATGTTCCTAACCGCTATGGGCGGCAACGCTCTGTTCGTCGGCATCATCGCCCAGATGACCAAGCACACCATTACTTGGAACCAGTGGTTCATGGCGGCTTTCGTACCGATGCTGCCGGCGGCGCTCATTCTTCCCTACATCGTCTACCGTATGTTTCCGCCTAAGATCACGGACCTTCCTGGCGGGCGCAAGTACGTACAAGAACAGCTCCAAGCGATGGGGCCCATGTCTTCGACGGAGAAGAAAACCCTGGTAATCATGCTTCTGACCCTGCTAGCCTGGGCAACCGAGATCTGGCACCACATCCCTTCCACGACGACCTCTTTCTTCATGGGTGTGGCCCTGCTCTTGCCGGGGATCGGACCGGTCGACTGGAAGAAACTCGAAAAGTACATCCCGTGGCCCATGCTGATCTGGCTTGGGTTTGCCATGAGCCTGGGCACCACGGTGGACAAGACCGGCGGTTTCAAGTGGCTTGTGGCTAACCTGTTCGCCAAGTCGCACTGGTTGCAGACGGTAGGTTTCACCCCGTTTATCATGGTGGTCATCACAGCAGTCATCTTCGCCCACATCTTCTTCTCCGGCATGAACTCCATGGGGTTGATCATCATTCCCGTCCTCATCCAGCTCGCGACGCTGCGGGGATTCAGCCCGGTCACCGTCGGGCTGATCGGTGCGCTGTCCGTGAGCACAGCCGCCTTCTTCCTGCCCTTTAACAGCGCCCCCAACCTGATCTTCTACGGCTCCAACAGGTATGACGTGAGACAGCAGATCCTGGGAGCTATTCCGCTGGGCATCCTGGCCGTTCTATCGATGGCCCTGGCTCTATACGTTTGGTGGCCGCTGATCCACCTCGTCTAGACCACGAAACCACGAAGGACCTGTATCTGATCTAGACTTCATGCCGCCCGGTCGGGCGTCCCGTCGCCGGGTCCCGACCGGGCGGCAGTTCCACCAGGGAGGCCTGTTCACGACCAGTTGCACGCTCCCTATAGTCCTGCCAGAAAGGCAGGACATCCGGATTGATCTCGAGCCGTACGTGAATGGGGTGAACCAAGACATGCTACCAGACCAGCTGCACCAAGCGCTGGCCGCCATCGTGGGGCCAGACCGCTTACTCGATGTGGACAACGACCGCTTCACCTACTCCTATGACGGTTCTTTCCTCCCGCTCGTGCCGGCTCACCGTCCTGATGTGGTCGTCTTTCCGCGGGATGTCGGGGAGGTCGTCAGGATTGTCCGTCTTTGCAATGATCACCGCGTCCCCCTTGTTCCACGGGGGGCCGGCAGCGGCCGGACCGGCGGGTCGATTCCAGTGAACGGTGGAGTCGTCCTGAGCCTCGAGCGGATGAACCGCATTCTCGAGATTGACCGCAAGAACATGATGGCCCTCGTTGAACCAGGGGTTCGCACCATGGACCTCGGCCGGGCCGTAGAGGACGTGGGGCTCTTCTACCCCCCGGATCCTTCCAGCTGGACCGTGAGTACCATGGGCGGCAATGTTGCGGAGAACGCCGGCGGCGCCCGCGCCGTGAAATACGGCGTCACCAAAGACTACGTCCTTGGCCTTCAAGTCGTCCTGGCGAACGGAGCGGTCATTGACACCGGCGGCAAAGCCGTCAAGAACGTCACCGGGTATGATCTGACTCATCTGTTCGTGGGGTCTGAGGGCACCCTGGGAGTGATCACGAAGATCCTCGTCCGCCTTATTTCCAAGCCAAAGGCCAAGAAAACCCTGCTTCTCATGTTCGGGTCTATCGACGACGCCTCAGAATGTGTCACCGACATGCTCTCTTCGGGCATCGTACCCGCCTCGGCCGAAATCATGGACAAGACCAGTATTCAGGCAGTGGCGCGTTTCCGCAAGGTCGACATTCCGGTCGAGGCCGAGGCCGCTCTGCTCATTGACATAGACGGTCCTCAGATACTCTTGGACGATCAGGCCGGGGCGGTGACGGAGATGGCCCGCCAGCACCAGGCCGTTCAGGTAAGCGTGGCTCAGACCTCGGCCGAAGCCGACGAACTGTGGGTGCTTCGGCGCACCATGGGCCCAGCGGTGGCGGCCATAGCCAAGAACAAGATCGGAGAGGACATCAGTGTCCCTCGGGCCGCACTTCCGGAAATGATCCGGCGGCTCGGAGAAATCGGCCGCAAGCACGGGCTGACCATCGCCGTGTTCGGGCACGCCGGGGACGGGAATCTTCACCCTTCCATTTTGGCCGACCTCAGTGAGGCGGGGGCTAGAGAACGCGTCGACCAGGCCGTGGCCGAGGTATTTCGTGCCGCCCTTGAAGTGGGTGGCACCCTGTCGGGAGAGCACGGTATCGGCATCACCAAGAAACCCTTCATCGAGGAGGCCCTCGGTAAAGAGGGGGTGCGCGCCCTTCGCGCGGTGAAGCATGCCCTCGACCCCAACGGCATTCTTAACCCAGGGAAGATTTTCGAATGAGCACTCCATCTGTGACAGCACCGGACGCGGCCGCCGCACCGAGGGTGACCGCCGCGCGTGAGGCTCTTCTCCAGCGCATCGCGAACATGGCCGGGCAGTGTGACCGGTGCGGGTCGTGCCTTCCGGTTTGCCCTCTTTTCGAGGAGACCGGCCGGGAGACCGCATCCGCCCGTGGGAAGGTCTCCCTTGTTCGAGGCCTGCTTGAGGGCGCGGTCTCGCCGGCGCCGGACCTGTTCGCCAGGCTCGATTTCTGCCTTCAGTGCCGAGCGTGCACCAATGCCTGCCCAAGCAAGATACGTACCGACGAGCTAGTTTCCCTGGCCAAGGGCCAATTAGCCGGCGTGACCGGCCGCCCCGCAATGCTCCGGGCCGTCGATGGTTTTCTGGCCCGGCCCAAGCTGGTCAGTCTTGCCGGACCATTGGTCCGAGCCTACGCGCGATCGGCCATCCGTCCGCTCGCGGAGAAGGCCGTCCTCAAGCCCGTTCTGCACCGCTTAGCCGACGTAGCGGACCTTCTGCCTGGTCGCCGGCCATTCGGCGGCGACAACGGCCGTCCGAACAAGGGCAAGACCCGGTCCGTCGGCGGTAGCGACAGAGCCAGGAGAAGCTCGGCCGTGCCGTCACGTGGCAAGATCAGGTATCTCGCCGGCTGTTTCGTCCGCCTAAGTTACCCGGAAGTGATGCGGGCCACCACCGCCACCCTGCGTGATGCCGGCTATCAAGTGGTCGTGGTTGATGATGCCTGCTGCGGCCTGCCTCACTGGAGTCACGGTGACCTGGACCGGGCCCGGAACATGGCGGCGTCCAACCTGTCCCGCCTGTCCGGACCCGAACTGGTGGTCACGGACTGTGCCAGTTGCGGCAGCGCACTGATGGACTACGCTCGCTGGCTGGCGGGATCCGAGCATGAATCCGCCGCGAAATCCCTGGCCGCGCGGGTTCGCGATGTTTCCGTAGTCTTGGCTTCTCTTGAGCCGGCGCCGGCGGCGCCTCCGGCGGGATCCGGCTCCCCCGAGGCTCCCGAAAGAACGAAGGTAACGTATCACGACCCGTGCCATCTCAGCCGCGGCCAGGGTATCAAGGCCCAACCCCGTCAGGTTCTGTGTAACGCCGGCTACGAGGTGGTGGAGATGAAAGGCGCCGATGTCTGCTGCGGCGGTTCGGGAACATTCTGTCTTGAATATCAATCAGATTCACAGGCCCTCCTGGAAAAGAAAACGAAAAACATCCTGGCCACGGGCGCCGAATACGTCGTTACCAGCTGCCCGTCGTGTTTGTTACAGTTGGAGCATGGAATGAAACTCTTCGGGGATGGAAAAGCCGTCAAGGTCATCCATCTGACTGAGGCAATCCAGCATTCCCCCGTTTCAGACCAAAGCTGACCGCGGTGATCAGCGTAAATTGACGTTATCTAGCAGCTGATGTTAGACTGATTCTGCATCATCGCGCCACGTTTCCGCCGTGTATTATGGAAGGGTGTCCGAGCGGTTTAAGGAGCTGGTCTTGAAAACCAGTGACCCCGCAAGGGGCCGTGGGTTCGAATCCCACCCCTTCCGCACTATGATGGAGCGGTCTGAAAAGAGGTTTGATGGAAAGCAAACCGGCAGACCGCTCTCTTGTTTTCGGAGGAACCAGTTTGTCGTTGCCTGCGCTTAACCTTGAGAAACGCTATGCCGGCCTGCGCGAAGAACTGCATCCCAAACCGGCCTACCGCTGGATCGTGCTGGCGGTCGCCGCTATCAGCGCCTTCGGAAACATGATGAGCGCGGGCATCGTCAGCGTGGCGCTCCCTTATATGGCCGCCGACCTGCATGTGGGCATCAACCGCGTTCAGCTGGTGGTTAGCCTCTTCTTGCTACTGATCTCCGCCCTCCTACCCATGTTCGGTCGCCTCAGCGACCAGATCGGCCGGAAACGCGTCTTCACCATGGGATGCGTCCTCTACACACTGGGAGCATCGGCCGGGTTCGCCGGCAACTTCCCTCTCCTTCTGGCTTTCCGGCTGGTGCAGGCGGTGGGCGGCGGGATGTTGATGGCCACGAACATGGCTTTGGTGACGCTGGCGTTCCCGGTCGAAGAACGGGGACGCGGACTGGGCCTCCTTTCGTCCATGGCCGCGGCCGGGACCATGTCCGGACCGGCGGCCGGCGGTCTCTTGATCGCCGCTTTTGGATGGAGGTCTGTTTTCTGGATCAATTTCCCCATCGGGATCATCGGGGGGGTGCTGGCGGCGGCGCTGCTCATGCCGGACGAGAGAAAGAGCCGGCATGAGCCCTTCGATTATCCTGGGGCCGCCTCCTTCGGCGCCTTCGTGGTGCTCCTTCTGGTGATTCTGTCTGAAGCGCCGGCCTGGGGCTGGGGTTCGCCCAGGGCTTTGGCGGCGATGGCCGCCGCCGCGTTGGCTGTGGGCTCATTCCTATGGCGCGAGGGGCGGACCAAGGCGCCCATGATCGACTTGTCGCTCTTCCGGTCGCCGGTGTTCGCGCTGGGAAATGTCACGGGGTTCTTACTCTACGTGATTCAGTACTTTAACATCATCCTCATGCCCTTTTACCTCAAACGCATCCTCGGGTACAGCCCCGCCGCCGTGGGACTGTTGATGGTGCCGACCCCGCTGATGACTACGGTGACCTCACCCCTGGCCGGCTGGATGTCGGACCGTATCGGATACATGGTGCCCACCACGCTTGGCATGGGGCTGATGGGGGCCGCAATGTTCCTCATCGGCGGATTGGGCGCCCACAGCACCTCCTGGGCGGTCATCGCCCGGCTGGGGCTCCTGGGCCTCGGCATCGCCTTCTTTAACTCGCCCAATAACAGCTCGATCATGGGCGCCGTCCCCCGGACGAAGGTGGGCATCACCAGCAGTCTTATCGCCACGGTGAGAAATATCGGGCAGATGGCGGGCACAGCCATGGCGGCATCGCTCTTCGCGGCCTGGGCGGGGGCGGCGGCCGCCGCCACGGCGACCTCGGCGGCGATCGCCTTCGATCAAGGGCTGTTCTTGTCGGCGTTCACCAAGGTGTTCCGGGTCGGTGCGCTGCTGGGATTGGTCGGCGTGGTTGTCTCCCTGGTCCGCTCCGGTCACGGGAAGAGCCGGAGCCTAGTCAACCACCAGTAAGCGCCCCGCGGGGCCCTCGACCAGCCGGCCGATTTCGTCCCAGGCCAGGCAGCCCTCCTCCCTGAGGGCAACGGCCATCGCGTCCCGCTTCTCCTCCGCCACCGCGATCAAGAGCCCTCCGGAGGTCTGTGCATCACTGAGCATCAAGCGGTCTTCCTCCGAGACCTCCGGCCCCCAATCCACGAGATCCCTCAGAAAACGCACGTTCCGGCGGGTACCGTCGGAGACGGCACCCAGCTCGAGAAGACCGCGCGCTTCGGGCAGCACCGGAATGGCGGACGCTTGGACCCGCGCGGACAGCCCGCTGGCTTTGGCCAGCTCGTGTAGGTGACCCAAGAGACCGAACCCCGTCACGTCCGTACAGGCCGCTGCCCCCACCCGGAGCATGGCCTCGGCGGCGCCGCGGTTCAAGGCGCTCATGAGCGGGAACACGGCGGACTCGGCATCCTTCCCCGCCAGACCGCGGTCCAGGGCGGTGACGACCGCCCCGCTCCCCAGCGGCTTGGTGAGGAAGAGCATGTCCCCGTGGCGCCCGCCGGCCTTGGTCACCAGCCGGTCGGGGTGCACCAACCCGGTCACGGCCAATCCGAACTTGGGCGAAGGGTCATCGACGGAATGGCCGCCGGCGACCACCGCCCCGGCCTCGGCCACCTTAGCGGCGCCACCCAGGAGGATCTGCTCCATGTGGGCCAGGGGCAGGTCTCGCACGGGGAACCCGATCAGGTTCAGCGCGAACAAGGGGGTGGCTCCCATGGCGTAGACGTCACTCAAGGCGTTGGCCGCGGCCACCTGACCAAAAGAGTATGGGTCATCCAGCACCGGGGTGATATAGTCCACGGTCTGCACGATGGCCAGATCATCGGAAAGGCGGTACACCACCGCATCGTCGCCTATCTTCCCCATGAACCGGGGATCGGACACGGGCGGAAGGTGGCGCAGGACCTGCGCCAAGTCGGCCGGGCCGACCTTGCAGGCTCAGCCGCTGCCGGGCGAGTACGAAGTGAGCCGGATAGGCGGAAGGTTGTCCATGGGGGTCAGTCCCCTTTCCGAGATGCGTCTGCTTCTGGCCTTTCCGTTACCTCCGCGCCGGAACGAATCTTCCGCAGGAGAGCCGCAAAGGCCAGCGCGGCCGGTGGTCGCCGGCGTCCCTTGGGGTAGGCCAGCACCAGTTGTCGCCCGATTACGCAGTCGGCGCCGGTCCCGGCCACCAAGATGCCTGCTCGGATCTCCAAGTCGACAGCACAACGCGGCAGAAACGCCACGCCCGCTCCCGCGGCGACGGCGTTCTTGATCGCTTCCGTACTGCCCAGCTCACCGAGGTGTACGGGCTGGAAGCCCCGGTTACGGAGGTGTTCCTCCACAGACCGGCGGGAATTGGAGCCCTGCTCACGGACCAGAAGGCGCGTCGTCCCAAGGTCGGATGCCCGGATCTCCAGGAGACCAGCGAGAGGGTGGCGCGGTGACATCACCAAAGCGAGCTCGTCTCGGACGTAGGGCTCGATCTCGACCCCGGCCGTGCGGGGTGGAAAACCAAGGACACCCACGTCGATGGCACCTTCCTCCACCTCGCGCAGGACCGACTGGGAATCGCCGATATTCAGGTGTAGCTCCACCCCCGGATAACGCTGCTGGTAGGCGGCAATCACCGGCCCCAAGAGGTAGTTGCCGGGCGTGGTGCTGGCCCCAACCCACAACTCGCCGCTCTCAAGGTTCTTCAATTCCGCCAGCGCCCGGGTGGCTTCGCCCGCCAGATCCAGGATGCGTTCGGCGTAGTCCAGCAGACGAGATCCGGCCTCGGTCAGGGCGACTTCCCGGCCGTTTCGCGTAAACAGCCTCATCCCAAGTTCCCGCTCTAGGGCTTCGATGTGTCTGGACACCGCCGACTGGCTCAGCGACAGTTCCTCCGCCGTCCGGGAAAAGTTCAGGGCGCGGGCCAATCGGCGGAAAGTCTCGAGGCGATAGATCTCCATAACCCGTCTTCTCCTATGCGTGAACTGCATCGAAAGAAGGCAAATGATGCATTTGTAGTATACCGTTTGGGATGTTAGACTGCAACCAACCGAAAGAACTGGCTTCGCCGGATGGCCGAAGGCGGGTCGACGCGAAGCCGGTTGGGCGGGGAGATGCAGATGGAAGAACGTCAAGACAGGAACGATGTCCACAAGACGCTGACCATTTTCCTCACGGGTACCCCCTTTGGCTCCCAGGCCGCCCATACAGCCCTTAACCTAGCTGAGGCGGCGCTGGAGAAAGGGTTCCGGGTGAACCTGTTCGCCTCGGCCGACGGGGTCTATAGCGTGATGAGCAAGCAGAAGGCCGCCGGCCTTCCCTTGGTGGGAGAAAGGCTGCCCGGCTTGATCGAGAAGGGCCTATGCGTCGACCTATGCGGGTCATGTTTGACCCTCCGCAACCTGCGCGCGGAGGAGATGCGCGTTCCGAGTACCCAACCGAGTTCCTTGAAAGGACTCTTCACCGCGCTATCGGAAAGCCAGGCTCTCATCGCCTTGGGGCAATAGGGAGGGGAAGCTGTGGAGAACTCCGTCTGTATCCTGATTTCCCGGGCGCCGTACGGTACCGTCTCCGCCGCGGAGGGCGTCCGGCACCTGAACGGGGCGCTGAATAACGGGGTACGCGCCGTGGCGGTGCTGGTGGACGACGGGGTGTGGCTGGCGCGGGCCGGGCAAACTCCGGGGACCAGTGGCTTCGCTTCTCTATCGGATGTGCTTTCTGGTGTCCGGAAGCTTTCTCCGGCGTTGGACCCGCGAATCTTCGTTCACGGGCCGAGCTTGGCAAGGCGGGGCCTGGCGGCCCGAGACTTGATACCGGGCGTGGAAGAAGTCGATGACGCCGAATTGGCCCGGCTTGTCGCGTCCACCCGGCACCTGCTGCGTTTCTAGCGGGAGGACGGGTATGAAACGAAGGAAGGGCATGAACAGATGAAGAGAATCGCCGTGCTGGTTTGCAGCAGCCCGACCTCGGAGGGCGCGCGGCGGGCCTTCGCTTTGGCCTCCGACTTGACCGAGCAGGGGCATAGGGTCACTTTGGCGCTCTTGGAAGACGCCACCTTGGCCGCCACCGCGGCCGGACTGGGGCTGTCGGCCGAGAAGTATGAGCGCGTCCTGGTCATAACAGGCGATTTGAGACTCCGGGGGTTCGACGAGGCTTCGCTCATCCCCGGCTGCGCGAGTGGCACCTATGGGGACCTGGTCGCGATGATCATGGAAGGCTCGGACCAGGTCCTCGGCGCGTTCTAGACCACCATCACTGGAGATCGCGTCTGATGGTGTCGAACTCCTCTTTCGTGATCTCGCCCCGAGCGTAACGCTTCTTCACGATTTCGAGAGGAGTCTCCCCGGCAGCTGTGGAGTGACCATCCATGCCGTCCATGCTGTGCATGCCACCCATGCAGCCGTGCATCATTGGCCCATCCAGGTGCTGGGCGTGAGAGCCGTAATCCCGGCGGCTGAAGAGCCGGACCAGCAAGAAGATGCCGGCGGCTACCAGGAAGATGAAGAACAAACCAACAAAAGGCATGTACCAGCCTGCGGACGGCCCGTACCCATAACCGGGACCCCAGTAACGCCCCATCATTCCACCCATCCCTCCAAACAGCCACGCGCCAGGTCCGAACAGCCCGAACAGCAGCAACACGCCCACGGCGAACAGCCACCAACCGTGCCCTCGACACATCTCCTCATCACTCCGTCCCACATTTGCGGTGTCATACCTACCTGGGGCTTGGCTTCGACCCTGAGCCTATTCTAATCACACAATGGTGAACAAATATTGGAGATTCTAAGGATTTTGCACCCAGCTCAGTTGCTCGGATATCCTTTCGACGGGACCGCCGGCCACTGGCGCTGTCTCGTGAGATACGTGAGACGCGGGAGCGGTGTTCGCGGCGGCGGGAGACTGTAAGGTTTATGTGGGAAGGGGTTAGGGAGTAGAGGAAGGTTCTGAGAAGAGAGGAGGGACGAGGAAGGCCTGCTCCGAAGTGTTGGGTTGCTGAGACTCCACACTGAAGGAGGCACTAACTCGTCCCGTGGCAATCTTCACGGAATCCACCCCGAGTTCCTTTTCGTTTTCAGTTTTGGAGAGAGAAGCATTCAGGATGCTTAGCGCCCTGTTGGTCAAAGTGCTGGAGCAAGTGCTGGAGTTTCTGGACGGGTCGCTGCTCAAGAGCCGGGACAAGGAGCGATACCAGGCCAAGGACTTGCGTTCACGAGAGATAGACACGTTGTTTGGGAAGCTGCGGTTCAGCAGGCGGACTTATCTGGACCGGGAGACAGGCCAGATCGTGGCCCTCCTGGACGAGGCGTTGGGGCTAGAGAAGCGGGAGCGGCTGAGTCCGGGTCTGGTCGAGGTGGCTGTTTTGGAAGGTGTGGAAGGCGCGTCCTATCGGGCGGCAAGGGACAGCCTGGAGCGGATTTACGAGTATCCGCCGGTGAGCCACGAGACCATCCGGCAGAGAGTGTTGGAGGTCGGAGACGCCATTGGCGAGGATCTGAAGCGGGAACTGGCGGACCCGGCCGGAGAACGGAAGGTCCCGGTGCTGCTAATCGAGGCCGACGGCCTGTACGTGTCCCGGCAGGGCGCGCCAAAACAAGAGACTAAGAAGCTGACGTCCCATGAGGGCTGGGAGAGGAAAAGCCCGTCAGGGAAGGAGTATTCGCTGGTCCACCGGCGCCACTACGTGGACGACGGTGCCGGGGAGGACTTCTGGGAGACGGGCAGCCGCAAACTGTACAGCGAATACGATCTCGCCGACACATGGGTGGCTATTAACGGCGACCGAGCCAAGTGGATCCGGGAAGGCATGGAGTACTTTCACCATGCGATGTACCAGTTCGACCGGTTCCACTTGAAACGGGACTTCAAGAGGCTTTTGAGGCTCTTCCCAGAGGAACAGGAGGCGGCGCGGCGGGGCCTAGAGGGCGACAATCCCGACCAGGTTCTGGCGGCGCTCTGTCGGGCCCAGGAGAAAGCCCCCAAGGACAAAGAGCTGCTAAACCTGATAGAGGATTTGGCAAGCTACCCGCAGGGCCTGGTGGATTACCGCATGCGGCTCCGGGAGAAGGGCGTGGACGTGACGGGCCTCCGGGCTTTGGGAGCCGCGGAGTCCAACGTGGCCCGGTTCAAACGGCGGCTGCAAGGCAGGGGCCAGAGTTGGGGGCAAGAAGGGCTAAGAGCCATCCTGCGGGCGCTAGGGCAGCGTTTCGAGGGCCGGCTGAGGGCCTATGCACACCAAGTGGCGGCGGTCCGCGGATTGATGGAAACCGAAAGTCTCAAAGAGGGCGTCCGAAGAATCACCTTTGACCTGACAAACACGGCGCTAGCCTCAGTGAAGGGCAACGTGCCGATCATGGGAGCCGGAGCTAATGCTTCGCACGGACTCTCAAAGCTTTTTTCACAAGATCAACCAAACACTTCCAGCAGGTCTTTGAAAACCTTCGACTACCGAAGCTCCCACATTAGCTTGACAGACTCCGGCGGCGGCGTTTGCTTGTTTTCGACGCGTGGCTGTGCTATTATAGTTAAGCGTTAAACGGCAAGCCAGTGAACCTTGAGCCAAAAACAGCATAAGTACAGCCTACACGATCAAGCGGTGTAGCTGGTCTCTTAAAGTGGAGAGATACCCAAGTCGGCTGAAGGGGACGGTTTGCTAAACCGTTAGTGGGGTGTTCACTCCAGCGAGGGTTCGAATCCCTCTCTCTCCGCCGGATATGCGCCCGTAGCTCAGTTGGATTAGAGTGACAGACTACGAATCTGGAGGTCGCAGGTTCGAATCCTGCCGGGCGCACAAGCGAATATCTGAGATTAGGGAAGATCGGCTGGAGGCTATTCCAGCCGATTTTCCTTTACAACGACCGAGAAGTGCTTCATGACACGTGCCAGGTGAGCCAAAGGCGCAGCTACAACAAGAAGGAAACGACAAGGGTGACATTGAACCTTTACAGCACAAACCGTGCAGGTATACAGTTTCATCCCGTAAACGCCGAATCCTGAAAAGGAACGGGGGACCCAATTCCCTGGGGTGAATCCGCCGTAAGCGGAGGGGCGACTTCGACTGCCCCAACCCGTCAGCTAACCTCGTAGGCGTCGGTCGAAGGAGCCGCCCGCGGCGCAAACAAACGGACGACCCCTTTGGGTGGTCCGTTTTCTTTTGCTTTTCCCGGGTGGAGCGCAAGACGAGGAGGCCTTCAAAGAAGCATGTTTGGTCCCACCAGTGTACGGGTGCGCCGTTTCAAGCGCCTGCTGTTCGGCCCACCCAAACGCACCGATCAGCAGCACCTGGAACGACTCAGTGTAGCGTCTGGTCTTGCTGTGTTCAGTGCCGACGGTCTTTCCTCCGTGGCTTACGCTACCGAGGAAATCATGTGGGTGCTGATGGCTGCCGGGACGGCGGCGGCGGCCTACTCCCTTCCCGTCGGTTTGGGCATCGTCGCCTTGGTCATGATCGTGGCGGCATCCTACACCCAGACCATCCACGCCTACCCCTCGGGCGGCGGTTCCTACATCGTCTCGAAAGACAACCTCGGGATCAAGGCGGGGCTGGTGGCGGGAGCGTCGCTCTTGGTCGACTATGTCCTCACCGTCGCCGTCTCCGCCGCGGCCGGCGTCGCCGCCATAACTTCGGCCGTCCCGTCTCTCCGCGGCCAGGAAGTAGTTCTATCCCTCATCGTCATCTGGCTTATCGCCTGGGTCAATCTGCGTGGCGTACGCGAGTCGGGGGCCATCTTCGCCGTGCCCACGTATGGCTTCATTCTCAGCATCTTGGCGATGATCGTTTTCGGGCTCATCCGGGCCGCCGCCGGCGACTGGCACCCGGCCGTCAGCCCCTGGTCCGCCTTTGGTATCGGTGGCGGCAGCCAGGCCTTCCGGCAAATGGCGAATGGAGTCACCCTGTTCTTACTGCTCCGGGCCTTCTCCTCCGGGTGCACGGCGCTAACGGGGCTGGAAGCCATCTCCAACGGCGTTCAGGCTTTCCGCGCCCCGGAGACCCGCAACGCCGTCAGGACCATGGGCTTGGAGAGGACACTTCTTTACACCATGTTTGCCGGCATAACCATCCTGGCCTTCGGCTTCGGCGCCGTTCCCAAGGAGGGGGAGACGGTGGTGAGCCAGGTGGCCCGCGAGGTCTTCGGCGGGACCGGCGTCTTCTACTACATCGTTCAGGCGACCACGGCCATGATCCTGCTCCTGGCCGCTAATACGGCCTACGCCGATTTCCCGCGACTATCCGGGTTCATCGCCCGCGACGGTTACCTGCCGCGCC
Organism: Bacillota bacterium; assembly: GCA_021791495.1. Taxonomy (GTDB): domain Bacteria; phylum Bacillota; class Sulfobacillia; order JAJYWN01; family JAJYWN01; genus JAJYWN01. The sequence goes on along the minus strand of JAJYWN010000064.1, from coordinate 42,564 downwards.
GCCTGACGAACCGCGGTGACACGCTGGTTTTCAACTCCGGTATCCTGCTCTTGGCCGGGCTGGCCTCGGCGCTCATCGTCCTGTTCCGGGGTAGCACGCACCTGCTCATCCCGCTGTATGCGGTCGGCGTATTCGCCGCGTTCACCTTGTCGCAGACGGGGATGGTCGTGCACTGGGTGAAACAGGCCCGACAGAGGGCCGAGTCCATCTGGCGGCACGGGTGGTCCCTCTTCCTGAACGGGCTGGGCGCCCTGCTCAGCGGAACGGTGTTGGTGGTCATCGCCGTGACCAAGTTCACCCACGGCGCCTGGATCGTCTTGGTCCTGATCCCGCTGATCCTGGCGTACTTCACCTACGTCCACCGGTACTACGCCAGATTCCGGGAAAGCGTGGAAGGCCTGCTCCACGAACACTTGCCCATGGACGATGCCAAAGCGGTGAAGGTCGTCATGACCATCGGCGGCCTCAGCCCCGTAATCGATCACTCCCTGCGCGTGGCCCGGCGGATATCCAAGGATATCACCGCCGTCTACGTGGCGGCCGAACCGGATTTGGGTGAGAAGTACCAGAAGAAATGGGACCTGCGGCGCCACGGAGGGGTGCCCCTGGTGGTCTTGCCGTCTCCGTACCGCGACGTCGTCGGCCCACTCCAGACCTACTTGGGCCAGGTACACCGCGAGCATCCAGAGACACTCATCAACCTGCTGATCCCGGCGGTGGTGACCAGCGAGCCGTTCGACGACTATTTGCATAACGGCACGGTCGACCAGATGCTGAGGGAGCTTCGGTACGCCGAGGGAGTGGTCATTACGGTCATACCGTTCTTCGTGAACATGAGTTCCGCCCGAAATTGTCGGATCACCCACTTTCGATTCGTCCTTCTTCAAGGAAAGCGAACTGGAAGCAATGTTGGCAGTCAAAAGAGAAGTAGGACACCTGACCTCCAAGCAGGCGTCTGACCGTTCTCATTTGGAGACTGCTTGGTTGAAAACCCAGAAGGGGCAACGAATCTCATATGAATTTGCAAACGAACTGCGAATCCCATAGGCTCGAACGTCTGACATCATCGGACCGCTCTGAGGTCGAAACGCTCTTCGCCGGAGATTTGGTCCGGTTCAACCTGCCCTACTCCTGGCTGGTGCGATTCGGTCTGCGCGGCGGGCCCCAGATGTTAGCGTTGCGCGATCTCTCCGCTGTCGACCTTCGAAAGGCCACGCTGGTCGGGGTGGTGACTTTCGATGAGTCGGGGCGGTCGGCGGTCTTCGGTGGCACGGCGACGCACGCCAGAACCGTGACAGAAGAGGCGGGACGTCACCCGGACCTGAAGTTCATCGATGCCGAGCGGCCCGTGGCCGAAGCCATCGCCGACCTGCTGCCGCCGCTGGCCGAGGAGGACCTGGTCGTCATGGCGCGCCGGCGCCACATGGCCGCTCCCCCGCCCCGCCTTTCCGGTGCCATCGTGCGTGAAGCCGGGCCGGACGATGCGGGGGCTCTGGCGGCGCACTATTCCACGAGTGAGCTATTTGGCGCGGCGACGGTGGCCGAGATCCAGGACCGTTTGGTGCAAGGGTTCCGATTCGCGTTGGCGGAGACGCCGGACGACGGCGTCGTCTCAGCCGCATGGTCTTGGAGCATCATCCCCGGGCTCGGGCGCATCTCCGGCGTATACACGCAGCCGCGGTACGGCGGCAAGGGCTTGGCCGGCGCGGTGGTAGGGCATCTATGCGAAGGGAACGACGCCGCCGGAGCGGTTTCGGTCCTGTACCGCGAAGCGGCCAATCCGGTTTCCGGCCGGCTTTACGAGAAACTCGGGTTCGAACCGGTCTTGGAGGTCCGCAAGCTGCGCTATCGACCCTAAGATTGGTTGATTAGAGATCGGGAAAACGGCGTCTCCAGACGCGTCTGGATCCAGTCTGGGTCGATGACTAGCCTGTAGTGGTCCTGCCTGATGCGGAAACCGCCGATAGAAGCAGACAGGCTGAGGGCCGCCCGATAGGCTTCCAGCGCTTCCGCTCGACGGGCCAGAACATCGAGAACATGCCCTTGCCACACGCACAAGAGGATCCGCATCCGGTTCTCGCTCCGAAAACCGGGATCTCCCGCGGCCACCCAAGGGACTTCTCCCGGAAGTGGCCAGGCAAATGCCTCCAGAGCCTCTTCGTTCAAGCCTGCGTGATAGAGACCCATCCCCAGCTTGAACCACAGGTCTGCGTGGCGCAAACCGACGGCCTTCGCCGCTCCAAGGAGTTCCGTGACCTCCGCGGCTTCGGGCATCCACGCCATGGCTTCCAGCCGGCGGACCAGGCGGCCTTCCTCTTCGTTCAGCACCCAGTCCACCATGGCCAGGTCTCGGCGAGGATCGAGCATCACATCGACCAGGGGTGAAGCGCTGGTGAAGGTAATGGTATCGACGTCACGCAGCCGATCGGTGGTTGCTTCCTGGCGGCTTCCGTCTTGGAAGCGGGCCTCCACCGGAACAGGCATCCTCAGCGTCCCCAACCGTTCCACCTGCACTTCGGTACGGTACACCGCGCCGGTGGAGGTCCGCCGAACGGCGCCGACCCGGTAGTAAAGGTAGCGGTTGGACCGCACCCACTGGCTGAAGAACCAGTCCAGATCCTGGCCGGCCTCTTCTTCACAGATCCTTTGGAACTCCACCGGCCCCAGCGGGCGCCCCGCGAACTCACGAAGGCATCGCTGATAGGAGCGGTCGAAGGCGTCCCGGCCCATGACCCACGCCAGCGCGCTGATAGTGGCAAACCCCTTGCCGTGCACGACCACGTTGTTGCAGTCGAAGTTGACCCGCGCGTACTGTTCCAGTGTTAAGGACATGGTGGTATCGTAATAGCGCTTGACGCCCCACAGATATTCGTGGACCAGCGCCCGGTGTTTGTCCAGGCCGAGGCCCCTGGCGAGAACATATTCGCGGTCGGCGTAGATGCCCAGACCGATCCAAAGCCACCCCGGGCTTTCTTTCTCCAAGACCCAATCGCCCCAGTACTGGTGCCCGATCTCGTGGGCCGTGATCCATTGCCAGTGCAGTTTCGGGACGGAAGCCACCTTGGTCATTCCGTGAATGGCGATAAGACCGGTGGCCACCGGGTACCCCCCGTAGGGCTCATCGTATTCCCCCGGGATGATGGTCAGGCTGGTGAACGGATAAAAGCCGAAACGCTGCCAGTAGAAGTCCACGGCGTTTGCGGCGGTGGACAGGACCAGCTCCGCGCATTTCTCCCCGTCGGGCCAGAACAGCGCACGTATCGACACGCCAGCGGAGGAGGTTTCAAGGGTCCGCACGCCCTTGGCCAAGTACAGCCCGAAAGAACGCACCTTCTCCGCGCGATACCGTCCGCCGGCCTTCGTGTCGGGGAGGCCCGTCGCTCCCAGTTGATGACCGTCGGGCACCCTAACCTTCACGTCATAGTCATCGTGGGTGGGACGACCCCACCACAGCCTGGGGTGCCAATCGGTGAGCACGATCCCCTTGCCCTATCTGTCGCCGTCAAGTCTGGTCGAGAATGCCAGACGGACCTCCACCGTCCCGCCTGGGGTCAGCGGTTCGGCCAGGTCTACCAAGTAGAGGAATCGTGGATCCGGGGTAGACGGAATGGATAGGGCAGACACGGACTGGGCAGCCGCCAGAGCCACCGGGTTCCCGGACACGGTGGCGTCCCGCGGGACGCACCCGGCGGATGAAGAGTTCAGAACCAAGCGGCGGAGGGTCAACGTAGACGTGTTTCGCAGGGAGATTGCTACAGTCCCTTGCAGTTCCTTCAGGTCGGGGCTGACGACGCAGTCAATCTGGTATAGAGCGTGGGGCGGGTCAAGGGGAAAGGAGGAACCCTCAGGAGCACAGCACATCGACAACAACCTCCAACGGGCGGTGGACGTGGGACGCAAGGGGTCGGTTTCTATGCCCCCCACCCTTCGACAGTTGTCGTCAGCTGTCCTTGCGGATTGAAGTCAGTTCGGCAAGCTCCCGCGTTCGACCGCTCTCTGTCGCTGGGCCTCTTCCACGATCCTGGTGATCACACCCAGACAGCATGAGCCTTGAGGGTTTGTCTCTTCACAGTGACACCCCTCGCGCTCAACCCGCTCCCGGATATCGTCCAGAATCAGGCTGCGCCCGAGGCGCCGCGCCTCCTCGACGATTTCCTCGATGGTGTGACCGAAGCAATAGCACACTGGACGCGGTGGTTCGGACTCCTTGACGCCGACCCTTACCTTCAGGGCCTCTTTCTCGATCACGCCGCTACCGTCTTCGGCGAAGTAGATGACAGCGCACCCCTTGGTGGCACAGAAACGATAGCGCCCCGGACCGATGCGGCCCTGTTGCTCCTCTTTGACTAGGGCGCGCAACGTGACGGCTCGCACCGGTTTGCCCCTGACTCCACAGGCTGGGCAATTTTCCATTAGTTGCGCCTCCTTGTTTCTGTCGTTCTGTGCCGGAACTTGCTAACCCTGGTTGCGACCATCTCTCAAAGCCTCTTGACCATGACCACTTTCCGTGTCACAATCTTGCATAGACATATAACTATTTAGCCATAAAAGAATCCGCAGCAACGGTCTCGGAGGTGCTCTACTTGTCTAAACGCGCCATTCTCCTCATTCTTGGCTTGGCCGGCTTCGTCGCGATGGCCGATAACTGGGTGGTCTCGCCCACCCTACCGGCTATTTCCGCCAGTCTCCACGTGGATCCGGTCCAGGCAGGCGTCGTTATCACCGCATATATGATCCCCTTCGGGCTGTTCCAATTGGTCTTCGGCCCGCTGGCCGACCGCTTCGGGAAGCGCCAGGTCATCGGTGTGGCGATGCTGCTCTTCACTGTCGCCACGGGGCTCTGCGCCACGGCGTTTAGCCTCACCAACCTGGCGATTTACCGCGCGCTCACCGGCGCCTTCGCCGCCTCGGTCATGCCGGTTTCCTTGGCCCTCATCGGCGATATCTTCCCGATCGCCGAGCGTCAGTCGGCCATCGGCACCTTCATGGGCATCTCCTTCCTTGGGCAGGGGCTGAGCATGGCCATCGGGGGGAGCATCGCCTATTTCTACAGCTGGAGAGGGGTTTTCGCCGTCTACTCCCTCCTGGCGGTGGTTTCCACGGTCCTTCTGTTCACGGCCGGTAGGCAGATCCCATCGGCCCGAAACCCCCACAGCGAGATTCTGGCCCCTTACGGCCGCCTCCTCGGACGGGCGACCAGCCTGTTCACCTACCTCGTGGTCCTCTTTGAGGGCATCCTCATCGTCGGCTCCTTCTCGTACCTGGGCGCCTTCATTTCGAAGACCTATCATTACAGCTTTCTCATCATCGGCCTGATCATGACCGGGTTCGGCGTGGCCGCGGTGGTGGCCGGGCGCCTGTCCGGCCGGCTGGCGGCGGCGCGCGGCCGGAGGTTCACCTTTCTCGCCGGGCTCCTGTCGGCGGCCGTCGCCGACATCCTCGTCTTCTCAGCCGGAACCCAACTGGGCGCCCTCCTGGTCGCCGTGATCCTCCTTGGGCTGGGATTCATGTTCGCCCACTCCACCTTCCTCACCATCGCCACGGAGTTCGCCGCCAAGGCGCGCGGGACGGCCATGTCGCTGGTGGCCTTTTGCTTCATGGGGGGCGGCGGCGTGGGCACGGCCTTCGGCGGCCGGTTGATCAAGGCTGCCGGGTTCCCTTCCTTCTACCGCACCTACGGACTGGCCTTACTGGCTCTGGCCCTGGTGGCGGCGGTGGCGGTGCAGACCAAGGGGACGCCAGCGCCGGCGCCGACGCCCGCGCGGGCGCCCGCGTCGGCCCCAAAGCCGGCGAAGCAGCCTTGACCCCCTGAAGGCGGGTGTGCCAGAATGCTAAATAGGTGAATACCTATGAGACTAGTTGAGGCGAGGAGGGTGCGGATGGAGGACTTGGACATCCTGCTGGACCAACTGAAAGCCTTGGGGGACGAAACCAGGCTGAAGATTTTCAAGCTCCTGGTCCATCAGGAGCTGTGCGTCTGCCAGATCGTCCCCGCCATCGGCCTGTCTCAACCAACCGTCTCGGTCCATCTGGCCAAACTCAAACGAGCCGGGCTGGTTAAGGAACGGAGGGCGGCCCAGTGGTCGCACTACTCGGGTGACACGGACGGGATCGCCCGGTTCCGGCAAACCTTGGACGCCTTCCTGGCAGCCCAGCCATCCGAAATCCCAGCTCTGAAAGCCATCGTCGATCGTATTCCGCCACGGAAAGAAGGAGAAACCTCATGTCGCCTATGAACATCAAGGTGCTCGGCGCCGGCTGCGCGCGTTGCCAGCAGCTCCACCGCCTGACGAAAGAAGTGGTGGAAGAACTGGGCCTCCCCGCCCAGCTGGACTATATCACCGATATGGCCGAGATCATGAAGCACGGTGTCATGCGCACGCCGGCGCTCGTGGTCGACGGAACGATCAAGGTTTCCGGCCGTGTCCCATCGAAGGCGGAGATCGCCGGCCTGCTCACCACCGCGACCACCGCCGCCACCGGAACCACCGGGAACGACGGAAAGTAGAGCGGCGCCGCCATGTGGTCCGCCGCCGTCGACTGGCTAACTTTCGATGTCCTGCGCCTTGCGCCGCAGACCCGCCTCGGCCAGGCGGTCAACTTCTTCCTTTACGACTCGGTCAAAGTTCTGTTTCTGCTGACCGTCGTCATTTTCGTCGTGGCCATCATCCGGAGCTTCTTCCCGCCAGAGAAGGCCCGCCGCCTCCTGGCCCGCGGCAACGAGTACGCCGGCAACGTCCTGGCGGCCCTCCTCGGCATCGTGACGCCCTTTTGCTCCTGCTCCGCCGTCCCCCTCTTCATAGGGTTCGTCGAAGCCGGCGTACCCCTTGGCGTCACCTTCTCCTTCCTCATCTCGTCGCCCATGGTGAACGAGGTGGCCCTGGTCATGCTCTGGGGCCTCTTCGGCTGGCGCATCGCCGCCATCTACATCGCCTCCGGCGTTGGGGTGGCCATCGTCGCGGGCATCGTCCTTGGCCGCCTGCGCCTGGAGCACCTGGTGGAGGACTACGTCTGGCAGATCCGCATGGGGGAAGCTCAGGTGGAGAACCCTTCCTGGCCGGAACGGCTGGCCTACGCGCGCGGCTATGTGAAGGACATCGTCGGCAAGGTCTGGCCCTACGTCTTAGCGGGTATCGGCGTCGGCGCCTTCGTCCACGGCTATTTCCCTCAAGGGCTGCTGGAGGCGGTGGCCGGCAAGGGTAGCTGGCTGGCCGTCCCCGTGGCGGTGGCCATCGGCGTGCCGCTCTACTCGAACGCCGCCGGGACCATCCCCATCGTCAAAGCGCTTATTGAAAAGGGAATGGCCATGGGCACGGCGCTGGCCTTCATGATGGCCGTGACGGCGCTGTCGCTGCCGGAGGCCATTATCCTCCGGAAGGTCCTAAAGCCGAAATTGCTCGCCATTTACTTCGGCATCGGGGCCGCGACAATTATGGGAATCGGGTATCTCTTTAACTGGCTCATCTGAGAGGGGCGCGCATTCGAGTGAACAGCACCGCACCGCAAGCACCACCGCAACCACAACCCAGACTCTCATCACTGGACCGCTTGCTGACCGTTTGGATCCTGGCCGCCATGGCGGCCGGCGTCGCCCTCGGTTACATCTTTCCCGGCATCGCGGCGCTCCTCGACCGCCTGTCGGTGGGGACTACCTCCATCCCCATCGCCGTCGGCCTCATCGTCATGATGTACCCCCCGCTGGCGAAGGTCCGCTACAACGAACTGGGAAAGGTGTTCAAGGACGGACGCGTGCTCCTTCTCTCGTTGGTGCAGAACTGGGTCATCGGCCCGCTCCTCATGTTCGTCCTGGCCATCACCTTCCTGCGCGGGTACCCGGAATACATGGTCGGCCTCATCCTCATCGGGCTGGCGCGCTGCATCGCCATGGTCATTGTCTGGAACAGCTTGGCGCGCGGCGACAGCGAGTACGCCGCCGCCCTGGTGGCCTTCAACTCTTTGTTCCAGGTCTTCTTCTACTCGGTCTATGCCTACGTCTTCATCACCGTGGTGCCGGCCTGGTTCGGGCTGCGGGGCGCCGTGGTGCACGTGACTATCGGGCAGGTGGCCAAGAGCGTCGCCATTTACCTTGGCATCCCGTTCGCCGCCGGCTTCCTCACGCGGACGCTGCTGGTCCCCGCGAAGGGCAAGGAGTGGTACGAGAAGGAGTTCGTGCCGCGCATCAGCCCCCTGGCGCTCGTCGCCCTACTCTTCACCATTGTGGTCATGTTCTCGCTGAAGGGCAGCTACATCGTGCGGCTGCCGCTCGACGTGGTGCGCATCGCCATCCCCTTGATCATCTATTTCGTGGTCATGTTCCTGGTGTCGTTCTTCCTCAGCCGGCGGTTGGGCGTCGATTACCCGCGCACCGCCAGCCTCTCCTTCACGGCGGCCAGCAATAACTTCGAGCTGGCCATCGCCGTGGCGGTGGCCGTCTTCGGGCTGAATTCGGGGCAGGCTTTCGCCGCCGTCATCGGCCCGCTGATCGAGGTGCCGGTGATGCTGGGGCTGGTGAACGTGGCCTTGGGTTTCGCGCGGCGGTATTTCGGGGAAGGCAAGGGCAACGGTGGTGCTGCTGCCGCTGGCGCCGGAAAGGCGGGGGGCAGATAGATGAAAGACGCCAAAGGGCCTATGCGCGTTCTGTTCCTATGCACCGGCAACTCCTGCCGCAGCCAGATGGCGGAGGGGTTCGCCCGGGCTTTGGATCGGGGCGGGGTGGGCGGTTCCGGTGACAGCGGCGCGGGCGGCGGCGTGGCGGCCGGTGGCGTGGCGGCCGGCGGCGACGGACGCAACACCCATTGGGAAGTCGCCAGCGCCGGTCTGGAGCCGGCCGGCTTGAACCCGCGGGCTGTCCAGGTCATGGCCGAGGTCGGGGTGGACATTTCCGGGCACACCTCGAAACTCCTGGACCCCGCCATACTGCCCGACCTCGACCTGGTGGTCACTTTGTGTGGCGATGCCGACGAGCATTGCCCGGTGCTGCCGCCGGGCGTTCGGAAAGTCCACTGGCCCCTCCCCGACCCGGCACGCGCCAAGGGCACCGAGGATGAGGTGCTCGCCGTCTTCCGCCGCGTGCGCGACGACATCGCCGCCCGCGTCACCGCCTTGTTCAAGGAGCTGACGGCAGACCAAGGGACTTCGGTAACGCATCTGGAGGGGATGACCGTGCCCGCAGTGCACCGTACGATTCAGATTGATGCCCGCCCCCGCACCGTCTGGGAGCTCATGTCTACACAGGAGAGCTTACGTAACTGGTTCCAACGGGATATCGAGATCGAGATGAGGGTTGGTGGCCAGTTCCGTTTCCCCGTACCGGAGTTCGACATGCACATTAGTGGGTATGTGCTCGAGATGGAACCCGAGAAGTCCCTGGTCCTGTCGTGGTTCGAAGAGGGCGGCGATTGGAAGTTCCCCATCCGGTCGAACTTTACGCTGGAGGCAGTCTCCGGCGGCACACTGGTCACCCACCGCTATGACGGCTTTGCCGGCATTGGCAAAACGGCGTGGGATCGGACTCTTGACAACTACAACCGGGGCGCCGACCGGCACCAGTTGCTGGCGAAGCTGAAGGAGGCCGCAGAGGGGCGTGCACCTGATGGGGTTGCAACCGAAGTGGTACTGGAATGAAGACCCTGCTGTTTCAAACCAGGGGCTGTGGTAAGAAAGGAGTGAACAGGAAAGCGCAGGTGAAGATATCTGTCCATACGCAGGAATGTCGGCCGGCTGTTGCTCATAGTATTGGCCCTTTGGAGCCTTCTATCTGCCGCTAAAGTCTATCAGATCAGCAACGAGACCGTCCTGAGCAGCAACTACAGTCGTCTGTTGTTTGACCTCAGGAGTGCTGAAACCGGGCTGACCCCGGTTGGCGAAAAGGTTGAAACGACAAGCCTGCTCCGCGTGTCGGCTTCGTTGCAGGACGCTGTGGGGCAGACCCAGCAATTGGGAATCAGATTTAGCGTCAGAGGGCTTCGGTACACTTGGCCATTGGAGAACCGGATCTTAGATCTGCGGGACTCTGCTGAGAGTCTGGTGATCGGAAGAGTCGAGGGGCGGGTCGGGGATCTGTCCGCGGTCGTCGGCCTGAAGACGTCTGTCTCCGAACTGGAGAGTCTACTTCCTGCTCCAGCTGGCAACTGGCCCAGAGCCCTAAGTCGTCTGCTCAGCCACCCAGAGACGTTTGCCCCCCGATAAGGGGAATCCTCCATCCCATGTCAGACAAGGGCTTCGCTACAGGAAGCTGCTAAACCCTCCGTCCTTCAGGTGGTTCCGGCACAGGCCCACGCCGCCCCGCTCCACGACCTTTGCCCCGCAAGCTGGGCAGATGGTGTCATCGCCGTCGCCACCGCCGCTGGGCCGGCGCACCAGTAGGAAAGCCGCCTCACTTCACCGAACTAGGCCGAAACACCAGGACGCCTCAGTCCAGTGCGAAAGGAGCCTTGGCCATGATCCGCATCTCCGCCGACAAGTGCATCTACTCCATGAACAGCCAGAACCCCCCGGTGACTGAGGTCGAACCGGGGGCCACGGTGGTTTTCGAGACCAAGGACTGTTTCTCCAACCAGCTTCACGCCGAGACCGATCTCTTGGCCAGTCTGGACTGGGCCACTATCAACCCCGCCACCGGCCCGCTCCGCGTGCGCGGCGCCCGCCCTGGCCAGGTCTTGGCGGTGCGCATCGAGGACATTAAGGTCGCCCTCCAGGGCACCATGATCGCCGGTCCCGGCATCGGCGCCGTGGGCAAGCACATGACCCACGCCCAGACCAAGATCGTTCCGGTCGAAGGAGGCGAGGCGGTTTTCGGCGTCAGCGACTCCGGCGACTCCGGACTGCGCCTGCCCTTGCGACCCATGATCGGGGTCATCGGCACCGCCCCGGCGCCGGAAGCCGGCGATATCCCGGACGGCACGCCTGGGGTTCACGGCGGGAACATGGACTGCAAGCTGATTGGCGCGGGCACCACCCTCTACCTGCCCGTTTTCGTGGAGGGCGCCAACCTGGCCATGGGCGACCTACATGCAGTGATGGCCGACGGCGAGGTGGTAGTCTGCGGCGTCGAGGTGGCCGGGGAAGTCACGGTTAAGGTGGAACTGGTAGATCCGGCTCCCGGCCGCTCCACGGGGCCGGTGCTCGAGACCGACGATGCCTTCTACTGCATCGCCTCGGGGCCCAGTCTGGACGAGGCAGCCGCGCAGGCCCTGGACGACACCCTGGCCTTCCTCCGAGCCCGCCTCACCCTGCCCGCCAACGAACTGGGCATGCTGATGAGCCTAGTTTGCGATGTGCAGATATGTCAGGTAGTGGACCCGCTGAAGACGGCGCGGGTGCGGATTCCTAAGACTGCCTTCGGCCGCCATAGGTTGGAGTTCTAGGTGCGCGCTGCAAAACTCAAGTTATCTAGGCCATTTGGAGTGTCATTGGGACCGTGATGGCGAAAGCGCAGAGAGGTGTCCTTTAGGCATGCTGTCAGGGGCGAGTTTGTGCTAGAGGAGTACAAAGTTTCAGGGCTAAAGGTCGGTTTTCCGGACCCTCGGGCGCACCGGACTGTCCGGAAACCCGGATGCTTCCCCTCCTCCGGCAAAGGCAAACGCTCCGTAGCGGAGGGCGCAGGTTACATAACTACCGAATCTATCCGGATTTCCGGATGGTTACTAAGCGGTAAGTGCCCGCTTTTCCGACCATTCATGTTTGGAGTTTGGAGAAGCTCTGACCCAGGGCATAGGCGGGGTGCTCCGAACTCTCAGAAACCGCTTTTGCGGCGCCCACCCAGCAAGCCGGCACGTCGAACCGCCCTGGAAGCAACAGGAGAATTCCCTTAGCCCCCCGAACTATCCTGTCGACGTACCGTCGTACCGTCTCACTTGGCATCTGAGGGAGGGGTCGGGTTGAGTAAGCTCGGGTTGGGCAAGGGTAGTGCCTCGGGCGTGGCCTTGGACAAGGAAACCATCAAATCCGCACTGGCGCTGGCCGACGTCGACTACTGCGAAGTCCGCTTCGAGAACAGCGAGGTCCTCAGCATCGGCTACCAGGGGCGCGGGTTGGACCGGATCAGCCAGGATAGGCTCTTCGGCGGCGCCGTGCGCGCCCTGTGGAAGGGCGGCTGGGGCTTTGTCTCCTTCAACTCCCCCGCCGAACTCCCCGACGTGGTCCGGGCGGCCTGCCGCCAGGCCCGCTTCACCGGCGACCAGCAGAACGGCGCCTCGAAGCTGGCGGCGGCGCCGGTCGTGGAAGAGGATTACCGTCCCGCGTGGACGCTGAACCCGCGCGGCGTCACCCTTGATGAGAAGGTCCGCATCCTGGACCGTTACAAGGACCTCATCCTCGGCTACGACCCGGCCATCACCGCCGCCGCCATCATCTACGGCGAGCGGGTCACCGACCTCACCTTCGCCAACACCGACGGCACCTTCATCCACCAAGAGAAGGTCGACATCGGCGCCAGCCTCTCCGCCACCGCTCGGCGCGGGGCCACCACGGTCACCAAGGGGATCGGGCGCGGCAGCTCCATTGGTTTCGACTGCATGCTGGGCGCCGACGAAGAGCTGCGCGAGACCTGCGACCTGGCGGTCCGGCTCCTGGACGCGCCACAGGTGAAGGCCGGGGTGTACACCGTGGTCTGCGACCCCGCCGTGGCCGGCCTTTTCGTGCATGAGGCCTTCGGACACCTGAGCGAGGCGGATAACGCCTACCGCAACCCCGACCTGGCCAAGGCCATGACCCTCGGCCGCCGCCTGGGCCGCGACATCCTCACCATCTACGACACCGGCGAGCAGCCCGAACACCGCGGCTACCTGCGCTACGACGACGAGGGCGTCCGCACACGGCGCACCTATCTGGTGAAGGATGGCATCTTGGTGGGGCGGCTCCACTCCCGCGAGACCGCCGGCGTCATGGGCGAGCCGCCCAGCGGCAGCGCGCGCGCCTTGAACTACACCTTCCCGCCCATCGTCCGCATGCGCAACACCTCCATCGCGGCAGGCGAGAGCACCTTCGAGGAAATGCTGGCCGGGGTGGAGCTGGGCGTCTACGCAGTCGGCAGCGGCGGCGGCCAGACGAACGGAGAGATGTTCAGCTTCAACGCCGGGCACGGGTTCATGATCCGCGACGGCAAGCTGGCCGAACTGGTGAAGGACGTGAAGCTCATGGGGAACGTCTTCACCACCCTTGAAAACATCGACATGGTCGGGCGGGACGCCAAGGGACGGGGCGGCGCCGGCGGTTGCGGCAAGGGGGGCCAGATGCCCCTCCCCACCAGCGGGGTCTGCCCGCCCATCCGCATCCAGAACGTCATCATCGGAGGTGCGAAGTGATGGACACGCATACCGGCGACAATCAGTGGGAAACCGCGGCGGCCATCTTCAATGGGTTGCCACGCGGGGCCCAGGGCGAGCTCTACACTCGGTCGATCCGCTCCACCTCCGTCCGCTTCGCCAATAGCCAGTTCGAGGGCACCAGCCAGAGCCGTAACCGCACCATCACCCTACGGGTGATCCTGGACGGACGCCTCTCTGCTGCCACCACTAGCGAGCCGGGCGAAAGCGCCGCAATGGAGCTTGTGGAGAAGGCGCTGCGGGCCGTGAAATACGGCACGGCGGTGGGCTATGATTTCCCGGGCGCCGCGCCGGTGGCCCAGATCCCGTTATCCGACCCGCGCGTGCCCGCTACAAGGCTAGAGGAGATGGTCGCCATCGGGCGCGACTTCCTGGGCACGCTGCTGGCCGCCGAACGCCGCCTGCGGGCAAGCGCCGGCATTGAGGCGGAAGAGGTGGAAGTGTCTCTGGTGAACACGGCCGGTTTCGCCGGGTCCTATCGGAAGACGGCCTGGCACGCCGGATGCGGCGGCCAGCTCATCCAGGGCGACGACTTCCTCCGGGTGGGTGAGTCGCGCAACGCCGCGGGACCAGACCTTGACTATGAGGACATGAAGAAGGAAGCCTTGCGGGAGTTGGAATGGGCGCGGGAAACGGTGCCCTTCGGCGCCGGTAGCTATCCCGTGATTTTCGCGCCTTCCCAGGTAGGCTTCTTGGTGACCCCGTTCCTGGCTTCGCTGAACGGCAAGGCCATCGCCCGCGGCATCTCGCCTTGGAAAGAGAAGCTGGCCCCCAGCACGGGCGCGGGTGGCGGGGCTGGCGGCGCCGAGCGTCTACTCGATCCCCGTGTGACGCTGGTCGATGACGGCACCTTGCCCATGACCATTACCAGCGCCCCCTTCGACCGCGAAGGCGTGCCCACGCGGCGCAACATCCTCATCGATGGGGGCGTCCCCGTTGGCGCGCTCCTTGATCTTCAAACCGCCAAGGAGCTGGGCCGCTCCTCCACCGGCAACGCCACCGCGGCCGGGACGGGAGCCGGGCCGCACCGCGTGCTCCTGGCGCCGGGAGAGACGCCGCTGGCCGAGATGGTGGCGGGCATCGACCACGGGCTCCTCGTGCTGGGCAGCATGGGGGCCTGGACCGGGAACGCGTACAGCGGCAACGTCAGCGGCACCATCTCGCTGGGCCTGAGGATCGAGGGCGGCAAGGTGGCGGGGCGCGTGAAGAACTGCATGTTCTCCCTGAACGCCTTCACCCACTTCCGCGACCACCTGGCCGGTCTCAGCCGCGAGACGAAGGACGCCTCGGCCGGCGGTCCGGGAATGGGCGGGGGCGGCGGCGGGGCGACCTTCCCCTACGTGGCCTTGGACAATGTGGTAATCACAACGAAGTAGAGACGAAGTAGATCGGTTCTAGGTGCGGTTCTTCGATCAGCATCTAATATCCTGGCTCGGCGGACCCCGCTATCATCCCTTCTGAGAGGAAGCGGGGTCTGCCCTTCTGTCGGCCAACTGGGGTGAAAAGACTGGGGTCAGAAGCCTTTGACACCCCAAGGCTCCTGGCATTCAAAATCCTTATACACCCTATCACGCCAACCGGGTTTCAAGGGTTCCAATCGCGGTAGGCCCTGGGGCAAGAGCATGGCCTATTTGGGCGCAGGAAGGGAAACCGCAGCTACTAGGTTTGCCATAAGATGCGAAGCCGACTGCCAGTTGGTGGACCTTGCCGTCGGGGTTGTTCTTCAAGCCTTTCTTACCCCCACGGGTATTCTCTCAAGGCGGGGTGCATAAGGAATTTGACAGGGGTGGGCGCCAGGATGTCGGCGGAACTTGACACCCCTCTTTCCGCGCACGGTGGACACACAGAGCCGGCGTTACCGGCGCCCCAGCAAGAGCCAGGGACGAGCCTAGCTTTCAAAAACCTGGACGGCGCGGGCCATTTTCGCGGCTACGTCCACTCCGAAGGGGCAGCGAGCGCTGCAGGCCCCGCACGCCGTGCAGGCCGAGGCTTTCACCGGGAGGCTGGCATAGTCGCCCCGCAAGGTGAACCCGCCCCCCTGAGCCGCGTCCAGGACTTCGACCATATCGAGGAGGCGCAGCGTCTCCCCCACATTGATCTCGGCCGGGCAGGGCAGGCAGTGGTTGCAGTACGTGCAGCCGCTGGCCAGCTCCGCGCCAAGCGACCCGGCGATGGCGCTGAAGTCCCGCTCCCTGGCAGTGGCGTCGAGGTAATGCAGGTCTTCTTTCAGCTGGTCCAAGTTTCGGACGCCGGCAAGGGCGCAGGAGACCTCCGGGTGGGAAAGGGAGAAGCTGAGGCATTGAGCGGGAGTCGGAGCGGGAGAGGGAGTGGCCGGAACGGGCACGGCTGAAGCCGAAGGGGCCGTGACTGCCACCGATGCCCGCCGCCGCAGAAAGAGCGCACCGCCGCCGAAGGGCTTCATCCCCACCAGCCCCACCCCGCGCCGCCGGCAGACGTCGAGGATTCTCTGCAAGGGGACGGGCGCCCGCTTGGCCGTGGCCGGGTCGGCGACGCCGAAGACCGCGTTCGCCGTCGATGCGAACTGGGGACTGTAGGTCAGGTTCACCGGGTGCATGACCAGGTCCACCGCCCCACTCTCCACCGCCGCCACAGCCGTTGCCGGTTCGTGCGTCGAAAGGCCGACGGCGCGCGCCTTCCCTTCCCGCTTCAGCCGGGCCGCCAGCTCCAGCGTGCCGCCCGGGGCCAGGGCCTCGTCCAATTCCGCCGCGCCATCCACCCATTGAAGCATGACGACGTCGACGCCGTCGGTTCCGAGACGGGTGAGCTGGTCCTCGAACATCGCGCGGCAGACCTTGACATCGCGGGTTTTCAGATACTGCCCCTGCTCAAGGGCGATGCCGATGTGCCCGGCGATCACCAGTTTCTCCCGGATACCGCGGATGGAGCGGCCGATGTTATCCCGGTAATCGGGATACGGCATCAAGATATCGACGTAGTTCACACCCTTGTCCACGGCGTATCCGAAGACCTCATCGTAGACGGCGGCCGGCGGTCCGGCCAGATGCTCTGTTCCAAGGCCGATTTCGCTCACAGAGATGCCCGTCTTCCCTAACTGGCGATAGTGCATAGAGACTCCTCCCTTGCCCGTTGCGACACGTGACGGTGCTGGCTCAATACAGCGGCGGCAAGAACCATGCCACCCGCTCGGGCAGGTGCGGCGAATTGCCGCCGCGGCCGGCACATTCTCAACCGGATGTGCCGGTAGGGATTCGCCCGAACCTCCAGAACTCCAAACCGGGTCGGGCGCACAAGGGTCACGGGGCGCAGAGCGCCCGCCACGAGTGTGGGCATTGGGTGTGCGGAAGGTGGCCAAGGTCGGCGGGCGAGAGATGCCGGATGGATGGAAGACGACGATTAGGGGGCATCTGCGGTGCATCCAACCATTGAGAAACTCCACAAGGGACTATTGGTTTCGTGCATGGCGGTAGAAAAGGAGGTCCTGCATGGGCCGATCTTCATGGCCGCCATGGCGCTGGCCGCCGAGATGGGCGGCGCCGTGGGCGTGAAAGCCGACGGCGCCGAAGACGTGGCGGTGATCAGCCGCATCGTGAAAATACCAGTCATGGGCATGCAGTGGGAAGCCGACCCCAGCGGCAAGCGGTGGGTCACGCCCACTTTCAAGGCTGCCGACGCTCTCATCCAGGCCGGCTGCGACATCGTCGCCCTAGCCGGCGCCGGCGGCCGCCCCTACGGTGACCCCGTGCCGGACCTCATCCGCCACGTCCATGATCAGGGGAAAGCCGTCATGGTGGACGTCGCCACCCTTGAGGAAGCCCGCGCCATGGAGCGGGAAGGCGCCGACCTCCTCCGGCCCACCTACCGTCAGGCCACCCCCGACTTCGATTTCGTGGCCGCCGTGGCGAAGGCCGTGTCCACCCCGGTGGTGGCCGAGGGCGGCTACTGGCGGCCGGAAGAAGTCGCCAAGGCGTTCCAACTCGGCTGCTACTGCGCCGTCGTCGGCACCGCCATCACGCGACCGGCGGACATCACGAAGTACTGGGTTAGGACCATAAATCAAGGTTAGCCGGTCCAAACAGACCAATTGTCTCGGCAGACGGCCTGTCCGCGTATAGAGCATTTGCCATTCTGTTTGACGGCGTCCTGACGCGGCGGTAAAATATCTATTGCACTTTCAGAACCGCATCGATTGTACTTGACATAGCTTTGCGCCCGTAGCTCAGGTGGATAGAGCAGCGGTTTCCTAAACCGCGTGCCGGTGGTTCGAGTCCTCCCGGGCGCACATTGCGGCACAACGATTTGTGCCGACCAACCCCGGGGTGGTCTTCGGACCACCCCGGATTTTACCCCGGATTAGGCAGAGTCGTGCCCAAACTGGAACCTGCAGTGCCCTTGCCGCCCATGTCCGTATGCCGTGTCCAATCATCGAACCATGCGTGGCCCTCCCTATACGTCACGGTCAAATGATCGGCCAAAACGAAGGAGTAATAGGACAGGGACCAAACGACCAGGCGGCGAACCCCATTTACCAAACGAAGGAAAGAGGGGGAGCTTGAAATGGTCGTCACCGTTGCTGTTATCAACATGAAAGGAGGCGTGGGCAAGACCACGCTGGCGTTCAATCTGGCCTGGTATGTGGCGTATAGACGGAACAAGAAAGTACTACTTGTCGACTTGGACCCCCAAGCCAACGCAAGTCAGTACTTAATGGGTGTTGTAGAGTATCGAAAGCATCTGGACCAACACGCACCGACAGTATTTGACATCTTCGAGCAGTTCACTCCAACCATAGCACCGAGGCAAGAGATCACCCCTGAGAGCATGATTAAGCGGGTCAAGAGATGGACCGATGGAAGTCTTATTGACTTGGTCCCGTCGTTGCTGGAGTTGTCATGGACGCTGAAGAACCCGGCTAGCAAGGAACACCTGTTGGCAGGTTTCCTCGCTGATGTTCGTGACAAATATGATCTGATTCTTCTGGACTGCCCTCCGACTGAATCGATGTTAACCGTGGCAGCTTATTTAGCTAGCGACAGTGTCTTGATTCCCGTAAAGCCGGAGTTCCTAGCTGCCATAGGCTTGCCGTTGCTAGTCCGTTCACTGGACGATTTCCGGCGCTCACACAGAACAGCAACAGTACAGATCGCCGGCATCGTTTTCAACGACGCCGACCCATCCTATTCATACGCGGAACACAACCAGGCTAGGGCTGAGGTCAAGGAGCGAGCGCTACAGTACGGTTGGCCTGTGTTCGTAAACGAAGTTCGCCATTCACGATCATATCCACGGGGGGCCAGAGACAAGACCGCAATCTTCCATACGGAGTATGCGAGAAGCAACGTGATAGATGAGTTTGAAGCATTTGGAAAGGAGTTCGCCGCGAAGGTGGGCCTGTGATGACAACAAACAAGAAGCTACTTCTTGAAATGCTGATCATTGGGGAGACGTACTCAAGACGGGATATTCTTGACGTCACCAGCATCCTGGAAGGTGACTCGGAGACCGAACCTCTCGGCAGGATTTTGCGATCTCTGGATAAGCTCAATGCCCGTAGAGACTTGCGCCCCGGAAGCAAGGCAAAAAGCACACGATCCGCTTTCCTGACTGAGTTGAGGGAACAAAACCCACAGATGTATGCTTTTTTATCCCAGGTGTTGAGTCAGATGATGTCTCGAGAATTGCTGCCGGAGGCCAAGGATCTAAGACGATTTGCGGAAACCCTGGGGGTCAAGAATCTACCAACACAGAAGCGGGAGCAAGGCGTTTGGGCAATCGCCCGTACTCTGGCCGATCTTCCGCTGGAGAAAGCTCGGCACGCTATCGAGCACGATGCTGGCCCGCGCGTGGAGGGCTCACGGGAATACGCAGATTTGGTGGACACGATTCTGACAAGAGACCGGCGCGGTGGCTAAAGTCCTCCCGGGCGCAATTACCGGACAACGATTTGCGCGTACCGCCCCCGGGGCGGTCTTTTGCCGACCCCGGATTCTGCCGCGGGACAGTCATCTTGACATTACTGTTTGCGGTTTGTCGTCGGGCACGGAGATGCTTCTCTCGCAAAATTGAACCAAGTGGAGGCAGCTCTCGGAGGCCGGAGAGGGAGCTCAATCGTGGAAAGGAGCGCGTGGAAGCGTTTCGGCTGTCGGAGAATGCCCGGGTCGGCTTGCGTCCACCTCCTAATCCGGGATCAACGTCCGTAATATGTTGCTTGTCTTGGTTTCCCCAGTCGCCGGGACAACCACGACTATCTGCTCGATAGTGGCGGTCGACGGCGTCCCGCCTTCCTGCCTGGCCAGACGCATAAGAACTTCTTCCGCGCAATTGTCGGTATATGATCCAGTGTACAGACTGCCGTCGTCAGCGTGAAACCTGAAGGACCGCTTATCGGTGTCCAGACCGGTCAGCCTTCCATGGACCGTGAAGATGGAGGAGACCGGTAGGGCTTTCTGGGTGAGGGCAGTGAAAGCTTCGTGAACCTCCCTACCGGAAAGCCGTGCCACGTTCCTGTGGTCGGCAGGCGATCCCCAGTCCACAGTTAGGCTCAGTCCATCAGCGGACAGATCGCCCAACAGGTCACGAAGCTTCCCTGCTGCGCGAGGGCCGATGCCTTCTGCAGCAGGCCCGAGGCTATCCGGCTTGGCACACGCCTGGATGAGGTCGACCATCTGTCTTGCCGCTTTGGTCGCCATTCCCGTGTCAAAGAAGAGGTCACAAGCATTGGCCGACGCCAGACGTATTCGGAAAGAACCTGCGGCTACCGGTAGTGCATTGAACTGCGTCTCGTCAATCAGCGCCTTGGGCAATCTTCCTCTGGTGGCGGATTCCGGGTTGGCAAGGTCATCCAAGAGATCTTGGGTGTTCAGTAGGAGGGTCCCTAGGCGCCTGGTCTGCAATTCGTGGAATCTAGCTGCTCCCCCATCAACACACACGTCCACGATCTCCCGCCGGCTTCGAACAGCCATTGTGACCGAAGTGATCTCGGGCTCTCGGTGTTCCTGATCCTCGTAGATTGTCACTACCGCATCCTCTGAGGGGAGGTACTCTTTCGGGATCTGCTCCGCATCCAGGTGTCGGGATTTGGCTACCGAACCGTCCGGGAAGAAGGTGACCTCTTCAATACCGCATTCGGAAGAAACGATAGCCACACACAATGGCATCATGCCTCTGCGTATAGTTTCCAGACGTTCATGGCTGACGGCCATAAAGAGATAAACATCCCTGTCCTTGCCTTCCATGACCCACATCCCTATGTAGGCATGTCCGGCTGCGTTCTCACAGGTGAACAGCCGAGGCCCGTTGAACTCGACCCAAACTTCGCTTATGCCCAGCACCCCGAAAGGAGTCAACAATTCAATCTCGTGGGCCACTCCGCTCACCTCCCCTCAACCTGGAAAATCGTATGCGGAGATACTCCTTCAAAAGGCCACCACGTGTGGTGGGCAGGATTTCCCCCCGTTTGAGCCACCCAGCCATCTGTAGGCTTTATCGTACCACGCGCAAGCAGCTTTCCCGCCAGTCCCGGATTTAGAGACTGCGCAACCAGGACAGCCGACCTGTCCGTCCAAACAGATATGCCCCTGGCCATGCATTTCTGTCGGTTGTTGCGTCGCTCGTAGTTCGCTCGACCCTCTTTTACAGCCAAAGGCCTGAAGTCATCGGCGGATGGTGGCGACTGATCCACCAAGTACCATACGGACCAGGTGACGGGATGAGCCCCGGAAATCGGGCAATCGGGCGGGTAATCCGCAGGAAACCGCAGTAACGGCGGAGACAACAACACTGCCACTCCCTTGACGAAACCGTGAGGGCCAGATGCTTCTTCGGCAAGAGGTAGGGGCGATTCCTTCCCAGGATAGCGCCAACGCGAAACCCTCCCGCCCTGTAGTGAAAGGGAGGGTTTCGGTTGGTCACTTGGAAGCTGGCCAGAAACGGCAACTCGACCAGCAACTTTGGCTTGGCCCTCCTTGGAGCCTTCTGGCTGCATGCTTACCACCTATTGGTGCTATGCCTTCGACACGCGAAGGCGGAGGCCAGGACTTCGGCTTGAGCTCGTCGACGGCGAAGGCCGGTCTGCCGGTGCCAGGGCTGGGACGAGGCCGCCTCCCTTGAATGCCAGGTAGTCCTGGAGCTGTGCCACCGCCTCCCTGGAGTCGTTCAGGGTCACGCCGGCGTACACTCGCAGCGTGAACGACGCGTCATGGTGTCCGGCAATCTCGGCGACTGCCCTGGGGTTAGCCCCGGCCTGCAGTGCCCTTGAGATGAAGGTGTGCCGGAGGTCATGGAATCGGATGCCGTTGGGCAATCCCGCAGCCCTACTGATCCTCTTCCAGGTATGCCTGGTCAGGCTCTGAGGGTTCAGGGGACGCCCGTCGGGCTGGCAGAAGACTAGGCCCATGCTAACATACTCCTGGCCGAAGAACAGCTTCTCCTTCGCCTGCCCCGCCCGCCACGCGCGCAGCGTCTCCGCGAGATCCGGGGCAAGGGGAACCTTGCGTGTCTTTCTGTTCTTCGGCGTCGTGAACAGGGGCTGCAGTCCCGGCTTGTCAAGCGCCTGTGCCACGGTGGCCACGCGATCCTCCAAGTCTACGTCCTGCCACCGCAACCCGCACAGTTCTCCAACGCGCATTCCCGTCATGACTGCGGTCAGGACGAGTGGGTAGATCCTCTCCTTCTTGGCCGTCCTCAGGAGGGCCTCGACTTCGGATGCCTCTAGCACGTGGAGCACCGGCTGAGCCGCCTTCGGAGCCTTCACCCCGTCGCAAGCGTTCCTCCCAACGAGGCCCCACTGGACGGCGACGTTCAGCGCCCGATGGAGGACCCGGTAGGCGTGCAGGCGGGTCCGATCGGCAACCTGCGCTTTCAGGCCCGCAAGGAAGCTGGCCACGTCGCGCGCCGAGAGCTTCGCAAGCGGGACGCGCCCAATGGCCGGCGCGACCTGGACACGGATCAACTGCTCGTAGCGCAAGGCGGTGCGGCGCTTGAGGTTGGGCCTGACGTCCTTCTCCAGCCATTCCTGAAGGAACTCGACGACGGTCAGTTCTGTGGGTGGTCTGTGCTCCTGCTCCTCAACGGAGCGTTTGGCATCGGCCTCGAAGCGCTTCGCTTCGGCCTTGGTCTTAAACGTCCGGTAGGCGTAGGCTTCTCTGCCGGTGGCCGGGTCCACCCCCTGGTAGACCTTGGTTTCGTATGTGCCATATTTGGTCTTCCGGATCGACATGCGGTTCCTCCCTCCAATGTCTCTCGAAACAGGGTCATGAAGGCAGCGGCTGGGGCCCTGCCTGGGGCGGGCCGGCCCCGCCGCTGCCCATGGCCCGGAGCCCTTACATCGCAGACGGCCTTACCAACCCAAGGATGGCCGACATGGGAATCCTAATGAGCCTGCCGAGCCGGATGCACGGCAGGGCCCCTTCCTTGACGAGCCGGTAGAGCGTGGCAGGATGTAAGCGAAGGAAATGGGCGGCTTGGGCGACGGTGAGCATCTCCGTGGCCGCTCCCGAGCGGTCTAGGTTTGAAGTCGTTGCGTCTTCGATCAGCATCTGCATTCCTCCACAGGAATGATATCTGTCCCAGTCGATTGACGAAGCGGTTGGAGGCTGGTCTCGTAGGACACTCAGGACAACTCTCAGGGCGGTAGCGTTGTTAGCTGGGATGGTGCATCCCACAGCTCCCATGGGGAGCGAACAGTCCTGTTTCCGCGCCCTATGCCCCCGCCTCTATCGCCCCAGCTCGGCTAACCCATCGCTTCCGGAAATGCCGCTGCCATCCGGAAACGCCGGCTCTTCCCCGGGGGGCGTAGGGGCGACTAGGGCGCGCATAGGCAGCGTGTGACACCGACGCCGGGGAAGGGGTCAGGGGCGGCCCCTCCCGCCGGATCGGGGAGCCAGAGTACTGCGCTGCGTCAGTCAACCTGCATCTGGTTCAACGAGCAGAGGAACTTGATGTTATTCGCGCCCGAGACGAGGATGTCCAGGGTGTAACCCAAGGCGACGCCGAGAACGCACGGCAGTTGCTGGAGCTCAACCCCGCCGAGTCCCACCAGGGAGAGGTCCAGCCGGACATCCTCGTACCTCTCGCCTTCCTCGAAAGGACCACGTACCACTTCAAAGTACCGGCCGTCTAGGTCCCCACCAGCCATTACCAGGCCCCAGGTCAGGACATAGCCGTCTTTCCCCTTGCATAGGTCGATTGTCCGGATTGTTGCCTTGTAGGTGGCGCTCGGAATGGGTCCGGTCGCCTCCAGGCCCACCAGACCCCTCAAGCCCACAACCACTAACACTGGTCGGTCGCCCGCTAAGGGGAAGACCGTCACCGCGACTGGTTTCGGTATGGAATCGCTGAGCATCGTTTGTTTAGCCTCCTCAGAGTAGTCTTGAACGTAGCGAGAGATGCTGTCGCAACCTCAATAGCGCGCTCGGGCGGCAGCGTGCGTCAGTCACGTACCCATGTGCATTCTGACCTCCCCTCGATTGGGAGTATGGCATGGACTGCCCACGCTGGCCCACACCCCCCCGGCCGTGGCTAGCGCCGGAGGAGCTATGGACCGGAGTGGGCAGGATCGACAGCATGGCAGAGCGGGGCGAACCAGAAGGGCGCGGTTGATCAGCGACCGTATGGTAGTTTCGACCGGGGAGTTCGGGGAGAGCGGGGAGGCGCCGGACCCTTCCCAGCCCTTTCCGTAGCCGAACGGCCATTTTCGGGGGGCCGGCAACTACCCGATCTTCCCGAGCCCCCCGTCATCTGCCACCTGAGCTGGCACTTTCGGATACGGGCGTTTCGGGGATTGGCCCCGCCTACACCTCCGGGAACTGTGGGTGCGTCTCCACCGTCTCCAGCCGGTAACGCTGGAGTTTCCGGGACCTGTCCGGGGTTGCCAAGGCGACGTGCACGCCTCCAAGATGCCGCCCCACTAGGCCCACCAGCAGCTTCCCGAGGCGGATCGTCTGGCCGCCGGAGAATCCGTCGGAAACGGCCAGCGGGAGCACGTCTTCGGACAGGCCGGTGCGGAGTTCCCCGGCGGTCACGGCACGGCTCCCGAACGTCGCCCACCAGGCACGGAGGAAATCCAGAAGCTGCCTGGTCTCTTCATCGAACGACTCCTGGGCGCCCCCCAGGTTCTCCAGGAATCCTGGGACGCCGGCGGCGTCCAGGATTCCCCCCATGGTCGCAGCCCACCGTTCGTAGGAACCGAGAACCGCAGTGCCCAGGGGTCGCCCCCTCTGGACCCAGGCGGTGGCGAGGGTCAGCGCTGCCCCGACGATCTCGCCTCGGTGCTCCTGGCGCCACTCGACCAGGTTGTGGCGGAAGCCCGTGCGCAACCACGGGCACTCCTGCCTCGCGTCCAGGACGATCTTGAGGACCCTCCGACGGAGTTCCCGCGAAGTGGTGATTCCGTTCCCAGTCGCGATCCAAGTGCTCCGGTTCGGGAGGACGACGGTCCGGCTCTGGCCCAGGATGCGGTCCTCCCAGTTGGTGGTCGTCAGGGCGGCGGCCAGAGCCGCCGAGTCCAGGGTGCGCTGCACGTTGCTTATGTAGATGAAGGTGGGCTTCCGAAGCAACGCCGCCGTCAGCCTCTTCCGCCACTCGTCGTCGGTGCTCCCTTCGGTCAGGGCCGACTCCTCGCGGCCGGCGAACGGGTACATTAGCGTCGTCGCCAAGAGGTCCTTCCCGGTTCCCTGTCCGGAAACCGCGTCGACGCACCTGAGGGGCGTTGGCCCCTCGAACGTCTCCCGGACGAACGGTTCCAGCAGGGTCGCGAACGCCAACGCCCTGTCCGCGCTCCCGACGAAGGGGAAGTCGCACAGGAGGGCGTCGATCACGGCCAGCGCCGCGGCTATGTCGTCGGGTCCCAGTTGGCCGTCTGGCAGAACGACGTCGCAGGTCGGGTAGAGGTACAGCCCCGAAACCGCATCGTACCCGGCGCGGTCTAGTAGCGTCCCGTCCGGCCTCAGGACCGGGACTCCGACCACCCGGTTGAGTGCGGGGAGGGGTGGATTGGGGTAAGACAACATCGTCTCGACGCAGGCTTTGACGGGAAACTCGTCCCAGGGGTGTCCGTCCCCGTCAAAGCGCATCCAGTCGGTACAGGTCGCGAGTTCCCGGCGAAGGGAATAGAAATCCAGGGCCAAGACCGTCGGCAACTGCTGGCCTCGGTCAACAAGCATGACCACCTGCGAGCCGGAGGCGAAGTACTTAGGTTCGTCCCCGTTCGCCAGGCGCATGGCCTCCCACGCCGCCGCCGTCATCTCCGCCAGGTTTCTGTGCCCCGTGTCGATTGTGGGACGCGCACCGCCGGGTGGAGGGGCGGGGGGGCGCCCCGGCCCCCCGCCAGTCTGGACTCTCGACTTCTTCATAGGGTCCCTCGATCATCAGGGCTTTCGTCCACAGGGCCGTTGTCCCCGGCTTCCTCCGACAGCCCTCGGGCGAACCAGACGTCCGGCAGGTTTTCCTGGCCACTCACGCGGACCTCGACCAACCGGCCGCGCGCTTCCTGCAGCCTAGGCGGCAGCTCTTGCAGTTCGACGTCGCCCAGCCCCACCGTCGAGAGGTCGTGTTTGAGGTACCGGATGGTCTTGCCCAACCGGAAGGGCAGGGACTTCCGAACCTGCCTCCCGGCGTGGTCGCCTTCCACGACCTGCAGGACCCAGTCCAGGTAGACATCGGGCTCCTTGCGGCGGAGACCCACCCGCCTGACCTCCACGGCGTAGACGCCGTTGGGAATTCGGGAGAAATCCGCCATAGCGTCGGTCTCGCGCCACTCTTGGGCGAACTCGGCTAGCCCGAAAGCGTCGGGTGCGGCTGTCGCCGTTGCGTCCTCCTTCGGATAGCTGACGGTTCGCCTCACGATGGGAACAGCGAGGCCCTTTGGGCCAGGCTTTGGGATCGGTCTCTTATCCACGATGTTCAGCCTCCTCTATGGTGTGGTTTTATGTTGAGTCGGGGTTCACGGCGGCGGGAGCCGCGTTATCCGCTCATAGGGCCACCACCTCCTCGGGTTTCCTGGTTGAACAACGAGCACTGGGGCGGTGCGATGGCTTTCGGTGCTTCTGGCGGCGAGTTGGGTGATCCTCATCTGGAATGGACGGCATGCAGGTCGGCTGACCAGTGCTCTGTGCCTGGCCGCAACTGCGGAACCCTTACCCCGTGTCAAAGCCACGCCCAGACCTGGCATGGGTCCGTGAGAGCGTCGATCTCCACGGCTTGCCGGGGCGCGAGGGCGCGGGCGCCTTCCGCCCATTCTCCCGCCTCCCCCACCGCGGACCGCCGGTCGGCGGCAGTAACCGGGCAGGCCCGGAGGTAAGCCGCCATCGACGGCCGGCCCTGCCGGTCGAGCCGGAAGGGGCGTAGATCCGGACGGTGATTGCCCAGGGCCCCGCAGCGGCGTCGGACGGGTGCTCGAGGCTCGAAGGGGCGGCAACACCGCAACGGCGGCGCTTCTGCGCCCGTCGGGCAGTTGTCGCGTTTTGATGCCCTACATATATTTGTTAGCTCCTGCCATCGTGGAATCTGGAAGAATTGTCGGCCTGCAAGCATGAGTGACGGTGGAGGGCGGAGTTCCTGGCTTGCCTGGCTGGCTGGACGCCCCGCGGCGGCGATCAAGCAAAGACGGCTCCCGCGAGCGCCCGCAAGCTGGCGCGAGCCCAAAGGGCGCAACTATCGGTCCAAGGCCGAAAGGCGGGCCCCCGAGCGGGGGCAGGCGTTTGAGCGACGCCCTGGTGGCGCTCGGGCCGGATGGCCCGGCGGGGAGCGGCGATTACGGGTTCAGCCCCAGGACGACCGAGACGGCCTTTGGCCAAACTCCCTACCAAGTTACTGGCCGACGCCCTAGCCAACCAGGGAGCCGCGGAGCGTCGATCTCCACGGCTTGCCGGGGCGCGCGGCCGCAGGGGCCCTCCGCCTGCCCTCCGGCTTCTCGGGCAGCGGACCACCCGTCGGCGGCGATAGCCGGGCAGGCCGGCAGGCAAGCCGCCACCGACGGCCTGCACCCCCGGTCGAGCCGGAAGGGGCGTAAATCCGGACGGGGATCGCCGGGGGCCCCGGAGCGGCGTCCAACGGGGGCTCGGGGCCCGAGGCGCGGCAAGACCGGAAAGGTGACGCTTCTGCGCCCACCGGCTAGCCGTCGCGTTTCCATATCGCACATGGAGTTGTTGAAACCCGCCCTTGTGAAGTAGGGAACAAGCGCCGACTCGCGAGCGAGTGCGACAAGAAGGGCGGAGTTTCTGGCATGCCTAGCCGGCCGGGCGCCCGGCGGCGGCGAGTGGACGGGAACGGCTCACAAGGGCGGGCCGAAAGCACGCGCGAGCCCAAACGCTTCACTGCCGGTCCAGGGCCGCAAGTGGGCTCGCAAGCGAGCAGCAGGCTCCCGAGCTACGCCCTGGGGGGTCTTCCGGGCCGGGCGGCTGGCGAGGCCCGGCGTTTCGACGATTCTGGGGTTCCCGGCGTCTTCGTGGGAGCGAACATGGCGCACAACGAAAAAAAAGGAGGACCTGGCAGCGTTGCTAGGTCGGCCCTCCCAGCAGACCGTCGTCGTAGTCGAGCTCCCGCCAAAGGAAACGGTGTCCGCTCTCCCGAAGCCCATTCACTACTCGGCGGAAATCAGATGGACTCTCCCCAGAGAGAGACCACGCGTCTCCTTGCCCCTCAGCATCCGTCTCACTCTTGACGACAGCTACGTCAATGGATGGCCGCTGCCCATACCCCTCCCACCACGTTGCTCGAAAGAATGCGCCGTGCTTGAGGAACGGCTCAACCCCGATTGCCAGGCGGTCGGCTGCCGTGAGGGGCAAGTGCTCCTCGGCAAGAATGCGGATCTCAAAGCCACCGCGCCTCTCACAACGTATCGGCGCAGGTCTGCTATCACTGTCCAGAACACTCACCTCCGCCTCTGGACGTAGTTGCTTTAATACTGCTGCGACACTACTCCGATCCAGCCCGCAATAGTGGAGTACAAACGATACAAGCTTGCAACCATGCGGAGTGACTCGGCGAGTTCGCCGTCATTTCTACTTTTTGTCCTCATGCTTCAGCACAACGAGTAGGATCGCGACTGCGATCTCCAACAGCAAGAGCGGGTCCACGGTGGTCCCCCCTTTCGAAGCGATGATTGCGGTGAAGAGGCTAGGCCACAATTCCCTGCTCGCGCAGGCTCACGTGCGCTGCTCCACCGACGATGACGTGATCCAAGACCTCGATCCCGAGGACACGCCCGGCTTCACGGAGCCGGCTGGTCACCTCGATGTCCTCCCGGCTCGGGGCGCAGTCCCCGCTGGGGTGGTTGTGGCCGACGATGATGCTGGCCGCGTTGGCTAGGACCGCTGTCTTGAATACTTCGCGCGGGTGGACCGCAGCGGCGGCCAGCGTGCCAATGCTGGTCACATGTAGGCACGTCGGTTGGTTCCTGACGTCCAGGCAGCAGACCATCATCTGCTCCCGGTCGGCGTCGCCGATGAACTGGCGGAAGAGGTCCGCCGCCGCCTTCGGCGACTCGATCCGGCGCGGCTCGTAGAGCGTCGACGACTCCCGCACCATCTTCAGGCGGACCAGGTCGACCCTCTTTCTCGATTCCTTCTCAGGCATGACAAAAGCGGCAGCCCGTTGGGGCTGCCGCGCCACCTCCTTCTCCATTGTGTAGAGTTCCGAGATATTAGGTCCTGCTCACGAAGCGGCTAGCGGCCAACGTGTTGCACTAGCCAGTCCTCCACCTCCCGGTCGAAGTCACCGGCGGCAAGGAGGAAGTACATGACAGCGTCGTTGCTATAGACGCTGACCATCTTGTAGACCGCCGTCTGTCCCAGGTGGACGACTTCGACGTATTCCGGGTGGCACCCGAAGAGGCCACCGACGGCCGGGCCGAGTCCGACGATGGACAGGTTCCGAATGTTGTCGCCTTTCTCCAGCAGCACGATGAAGCCATGGTCTCTCAGGTCAAACGTCTCTTCGGATCTGCCACCGCCGAGTATGCCAAACAGTGACGCCTACTGTTTCTCCGCTTGTGAGAGAACTGCGGCGTCTAGCACGTTTGCGGAACGCAGGTAGTTCAAGTCCTGCAGCCGCTGAATCACCCTCATCTGTGAATCACCCCCAAGACCTGAAATCTGGTGCCACGTCGCTCACGGAATTGCGACAGAGCGTGGGAAACCGCCCCAGTGGCCGGGACGGAAACGACCGGTGTTGTGGGACCAATACTTGTCCGGATTTGGCGGCCACGAAAAAGGGGAAACGGAGCGCTTCCCTTCGCTCACAAGTGGCCACGCCGAAGAGACGGGTTGCTGCCTGGGATGGCGACGCCGTGTTCGTCTTCTGGTCCCAGGCGACGACACTGGACAGAAAGGCTGGAGATAGCCTGGCAGAACTCACGAATTACCAGGAAAGTGATTAATCGGCATGGAAACAGATTTGTTCATGGGTGGTCACCGGGGTGAGCCCACGTGACATTTACGTTATTAGCCGAAGTGCGGGGAGTGATTGCCGCTTGGCCGTCTACGGAACCACGCTTAGCCAGCTTCAATCTCACCTCTGGGAGGCAGCCAACATCCTGCGCGGCCCGGTGGACGCGGCTGACTTTAAGACCTACGTCTTCCCGCTTCTCTTCTTCAAGCGAATATCGGACGTCTACGATGAGGAATACGCCGCTGCGCTGGCAGAATCGGGGGGCGATGAGGAGTACGCCCAGTTCCCGCAGAACTTCCGCTTCCAAATCCCGCCGGGATCTCACTGGAACGACGTTCGTAGCGTCGCGGCGAACGTGGGTCAGGCGCTGCACACGGCAATGCGGAACATTGAGAAGGCGAACCCGGACACGCTCTACGGCATCTTTGGTGATGCGGCCTGGACAAACAAGGAGCGGCTCCCCGATTCGCTGCTCCGCGACTTGGTGGAGCACTTCTCCAAAATGAGCCTTGGGAATCAGTCGGCGGAGGCCGACATCCTTGGCCAGTCATACGAGTACCTGATCAAGAAGTTCGCCGATCTGACCAACAGAAAGGCCGGCGAGTTCTACACGCCGCGACCTGTCGTTCGGCTGATGGTTGACATCCTAGACCCACAGGAAGGCGAGTCGATATACGACCCGGCCTGCGGAACCGGTGGCATGTTGCTGGAAGCAGTCCACCATGTCCGTCAGAATCTCGGCGACGATCGGACCCTCTGGGGCAAGCTGTACGGCCAGGAGAAGAACCTGACTACTGCCGCTATTGCCAGGATGAACCTCTTTCTCCACAACGCCGCGGATTTCCAGATCGTGCGAGATGATACCCTACGCCATCCGGCGTTCTACTCTGGCGACAACCTGGCGGCCTTCGATTGCGTCATTGCCAATCCGCCGTTCTCCCTGGAGAAGTGGGGTGACGAGATCTGGGCCAGCGATCCTTACGGCCGAAATTTCGCCGGGATGCCGCCAGCCAGAACCGGCGATTATGCCTGGGTCCAGCACATGATCAGGTCGATGGCTCCGGCCACCGGCCGCATGGCAGTGGTCCTGCCCCACGGTGCTCTCTTCCGGATGGGGCAGGAAGGCACCATCCGAAAGAAGCTGCTGGAAATGGACCTGCTTGAAGCGGTAATAGGGCTGGGGCCGAATCTGTTTTACGGCACCGGACTGGCCGCCTGCATCTGTGTCTTCAGGCAGAGGAAGCAGCCGGACCGGAAAAAGAAGGTCCTGATCGTTGATGCTTCCCGGGAGTTCAAAGCTGGCCGGGCCCAGAACGAACTCCTGCCGGAGCATGTGGAGCGGATCTACGGCTGGTACCGCGACTTTGCCAAGGTGGACGGAACAGCCAGGGTTGTGACACTGGCCGAGATTGCCGATAGCGACTATAACCTGAACATCCCGCGCTATGTGGAGCCGCAGAATGAGACCGAGATAGTGCCTGTAGATGAAGCCATGCGGCGGCTGCAAGCGTCTGCCGAGTCAGCATTTGCGGCAGAAGTGAAGCTGATTGCCATCCTGAAGCGGGAGGGACTGGTTCAGTGAACCAGCGCATCACGCAACAGCAGCTTGAATCCTACCTGTGGGGAGCGGCCGTCCTCCTGCGCGGCACCATCGACGCTGGCGACTACAAGCAGTTTATCTTCCCACTGCTTTTCTACAAGCGCCTCTGCGACGTGTTTGACGAGGAGACGGAGTTGGCCCTGACGGAATCCGGCGGCGACTGCGATTTTGCGGCCTATCCAGAGAACCACCGTTTCCAGGTGCCGGCGCCGGCACACTGGCGCGAGGTGCGGCAAGTGGCTACGAATGTAGGCCAGGCGATTCAGTCGGCCATGCGCGCCATCGAGACGGCAAACCAGGAGAAGCTGTATGGCATTTTCGGGGACGCACAGTGGACGAACAAGGACCGCCTGCCGGACGCCCTGCTTCGTGATCTGATCGAGCACTTCAGCATGTACAATCTCTCCGTAGCAAGCCTGCCGGAAGATGAACTGGGCGCCGGCTATGAGTTTCTTATCAAGAAGTTTGCCGATGACTCGGGACACACGGCGGCAGAGTTCTATACCAACCGGACTGTTGTCCACCTGATGACGGAGATACTCCAGCCTGAGCCGGGGGAATCAATCTACGACCCGACCTGCGGCTCCGGCGGCATGCTACTCTCTTCGATTGCCCAGTTGCGTCGGCAGGGTAAGGAGTGGCGGAACGTTCGGCTCTATGGGCAAGAGCGGAACCTGATGACCTCCTCCATCGCCCGGATGAACTTCTTCCTGCACGGCATCGAGGACTTTCAGGTCGTCCGGGGCGATACGCTTGCGGAACCGAAGTTTGTCCAGGGAGACCGGCTGATGCAGTTCGACGTGGTCCTGGCCAATCCGCCATACTCAATCAAGCAGTGGGACCGGGCCAAGTTTACCGCGGACCCCTGGGGGCGCAACTTCCTTGGCACGCCCCCACAGGGGCGGGCGGATTACGCCTTCTGGCAGCACATTCTGTCCAGCATGGACCTGGAGACTGGCCGTTGCGCCATCCTCTTTCCCCACGGCGTTCTCTTCCGGCAGGAGGAGGCGGAGATGCGGCGCAAGTTAATCGAGACCGACCTGATCGAGTGCGTGCTGGGGCTGGGGCCGAATTTGTTCTATAACTCACCGATGGAAGCCTGTGTAGTGGTCTGCCGTTCCGTCAAGCCTCCCGAGCGAAAAGGCCGGGTCCTCTTTGTCAATGCGGTGAACGAAGTGACCAGGGAGCGGGCGCAGAGCTTCCTCACCAACGAGCATGTCGAAAGGATCGCGAAGGCGTACCGAGAGTTCGTGGATGAGCCGGGCTTTGCCAAGGTAGCGACGCTGGATGACCTGCGGGCAAAGGATGGGAACCTGAGCATTCCCCTCTACGTCGAGCCCGTAGCCGGAAGCGGTTCGGTCGAAGCGACGGAGATAGGCACGTTGAGGCTGGCACTTGGTGAGTGGCTCTCCTCCCGTATGGATTTGGCCGAGGCGCTACAGGAGGTGCTCCCGGGTTTCAAGTTGCCGAACCTGCAGGCCCGTCTTGTGAGAACCGAGTCTTGCCATCTGACAAGAGAGAAAGGCTACTGGCCCGTGGTCCGCTTTGCGGACTTGGTGGAGAACGTGAACGAGACGGAGTCTGACACCGCTAGGGCAGGGCTGGATCGGTTCATCGGGCTGGAACACATCGAACCAGGCTCATTGCATGTGCGCAAGTGGGGCCGGATTACCGAAGGCACGACCTTCACACGGCGATGTCGGCCGGGACAGGTGCTGTTCGGGAAGCGACGGGCCTATCAGCGGAAGGTAGCGATAGCGGAGTTTGACGCGGTAGTCTCGGGCGACATCTACGTGTTGGTGCCCAAAGATGAGAGGCTGTTACCGGAACTGCTGCCGTTCCTCTGCTCGACGGAGCGGTTCTATCAGCATGCCGTTGGAACTTCAGCGGGTTCGCTCTCGCCTCGCACGAACTGGAGCAGCCTGGCGGGCTTTGAGTTCCGGCTGCCACCCCTGGAGCAGCAGCGGCAGATTGCGGAACTGCTTTGGGCGATTGATGAGGCCATCGGCGTTTGGGGTTCGTTCCTGTCAAGTCTGGGTGCGGCAACCACGACGCTTGTTGCGTCACTCACCGACACAGGAGTAACAACCGACTGGAAGGTGCAATCGCTAGTCGACTTGGTCGATGTTGTTTCCGGCCAGGTTGACCCAAAAGGGGAACCGTACCGCTCCATGTTTCTGGTAGCGCCTAACCACGTCGAGCAGGGCACAGGCCGGCTTCTCGGGGTTGAGACGGCTGAGCAGCAAAACGCTATCAGTGGAAAATACCTGTTTGAGCCCGGTGATGTCGTTTATAGCAAGATCCGCCCAAACCTCCGGAAGAGCGTAATCGCCTCCTTTCGGGGACTCTGTAGCGCAGACATGTACGCCCTACGTCCAAAGCCAGGGATGATTCGAGCAAGGTATTTGCTGGCCATCTTGCTGAGTGAGCATTTCACTTCGTTTGCGCAATCACGTTGCGTGAGAACGGGAATTCCAAAGATAAATAGGGTTGAACTTGCTGAATACGCGCTGAGGATCCCGAACATCGCGACTCAAGACGAAATCTGCCAGCAACTGGATTGGCTGGACAAAGCGGTCGCGGGTGGACGCTCACGCCAGCAAGAGTTGAGGTCATTGCTTTCAGCCATGTTGCAGGTCTTGTGGGGAGGGATGAAATGACCTTCACCGAGTCCAACACTGTCGAGCAGATGATTCTGGATGTCGTTACCCGGAGCAGCGCCACCAAGCTCCGGGAGTCTCATGAAACCCCTCCGGGATGGTCCTACTCTCTCGGTCATGAGTTCTATCCCGCCCACTGGGAACATGTCTCAGGCCCCAATCTACCCCGCCAACCCGGGGACGTCATGGTTGAGCCCTGGGTTCGGGAGGCCCTCATGCGACTCAACCCGGAGATCGCCGCCCAGCCAGACCGAGCAGACGAAGTGATCTATAACCTTCGTGCCTGCATCCTCTCCGTGCAGGCCGACGGGCTTGTCCGCGCCAACGAGAACTTCATGGCTTGGCTCCGAGGCGAGAAGTCGATGCCTTTCGGTCCTGGCGGCCAGCATGTGCCTGTCAAGCTGGTTGACCCAGGGCCATCCAACAATCGGCTTGTTGTCTCCAACCAGTGGACCTACAAGAATGGTGGCCCTGAAAAGCGGTTCGACATTGTCTTCGTCATTAACGGTCTGCCCCTCGTGATTGGTGAAGCCAAGACTCCCACCCGTAGTGCCGTTAGTTGGTTCGACGGCGCCTATCAAGTGAACGAGATCTACGAGAAGCAAGTACCGGCCATGTTTGTGCCCAACGTCTTTTCCTTTGCCACCGAGGGCAAGTACTTCCGCTATGGTTCTATCCGCATGCCGATAGAGATGTGGGGCCCCTGGCGGGAGGAGGAGAATGAGCCCGAAGGGCAGCTGCAGCACGTGAAGCGATCAGTGGGTAGCATGCTCCGGCCTGAAGTGATACTCGACATACTCCAGAATTTCACGCTCTTCGCCACAGACAAGAAGCACCGCCGCATCAAGGTGATTTGCCGGTACCAGCAATATTTCACCGCCAACCAGATCGTCGAGCGCGTGGTAACAGGCCACCCGAAGAAGGGACTCATCTGGCACTTCCAAGGCAGCGGCAAGTCCTTGCTGATGGTGTTTGCCGCGCTGAAGCTTAGGCTGCATCCGAAGCTGGGCAACCCCACCGTGATCATCGTGGTGGACCGGATTGATCTGGATACTCAGATCACCGCCACTTTCAATGCCTCGGACGTTCCGAACTTGGTGGGTGCGGCCACCCGTCAGGAACTGCAAAGTCTCCTGTCGCAGGACACGCGTAAGGTTCTGATCACAACCATCCACAAGTTTGGTGAGGCCGAGGGTAGACTGAATGCGCGTTCCAACATCATCGTGATGGTGGACGAAGCTCATCGTACTCAGGAAGGCGACCTCGGCCGCAAGATGCGGGAGGCGCTGCCCAACGCGTTCCTCTTCGGCCTGACCGGTACGCCGATCAACCGTGCCGATCACAATACCTTTTGGGCGTTTGGCGCCGATGAGGACCAGCACGGCTATATGAGTCGATACTCCTTCCAGGAATCTATCCGGGATGGAGCCACCTTGCCACTGCACTTTGAAGCACCGGAAGTGCGGCTCCAGATCAATAAAGCCGCGATTGACGAGGCATTCAAGGAGATAACGGGTGACCTCGGGGAACAAGATCGTGACGACCTTGCCAAGCGAGCGGCCAAAATGGCAGTCTTGGTGAAGAACCCCGAGCGCGTTCGGGCTGTCGTGGAGCACATGGTTCAGCACTTCCAGAGCAAGGTGGAACCTAACGGCTTTAAGGCACAGGTCGTCGTCTTTGACCGAGAGTGCTGTGTCCTCTATAAGGCCGTCATGGATGAACTGATCAGCCCTGAGGCCAGCGCCATTGTCATGACCAGCGCGGCCGGAGACCCTCTAGAGTGGAAGCAGCATATCCGGGACCGTGACGCCGAAGAGAAGTTACTGGACCGTTTCAGGGACCCCGTGGACCCCCTGAAGTTCGTCATCGTCACGAACAGGCTGCTGACCGGTTTTGATGCCCCAATTCTACAGGCCATGTACCTCGACAAGCCGATGAAGGATCACAACCTACTGCAGGCAATCTGTAGGACCAACCGCACCTTCGGCCAGAAGAAAACCCACGGCTTAATCGTCGACTACATTGGCATTTTCGACGATGTGGCCCAAGCCCTGGATTTCGACGAGAAGGCCGTGCAGCAGGTGGTCTCCAACATCGACGAGTTACGCAAGGCCCTCCCCATGCAAGTGCAAACGTGCGTGGCCTTCTTCCCTGGTGTGGACCGCAGCTTGGGCGGCTACGAAGGGCTGATGGAGGCCCAACAATGCCTTCCGAACAACGACCTGCGGGACAGCTACGCTGCCGAGTATTCCGTGCTAGGCACCATCTGGGAAGCACTCTCGCCTGACCCAGTGCTCAGCCCATATGAGAAAGAGTATCGCTGGCTGACACAGGTCTACGAGTCGGTCAAGCCACCTGGAGGCAATGGTAAGCTCCTCTGGCACGCCCTTGGCGCCAAGACCGTGGAACTAATCAATCAGAACGTCCACGTGGAGTCCATCCGCGATGACCTTGAGACGCTGGTCCTGGACTCCGAGGTTCTGGAGGAAATCCTGAAGGACGCCGAACCGGGTCAGAAGGCGCGAGAGATTGAGATCAAGCTCGTTGCCCGTCTTCGAAAACACCTTGGAAACCCGAAGTTCATGGAACTTGGTGATCGGCTGGAGAAGATCAGAGAACGGCACGAACAGGGGTTCCTTAACAGCTTGGAGTTCTTGAAGGCAATCCTAGAGGTCGCTAGGGAGGTCGTCGAAGCTGAAAGGGAGACGGATTCCCAGCAAGAGCGCGATAGGGCAAAAGAGGCCCTCACGGAGCTATTCACTGAGGCCAGGAACGGCAATACGCACATCATCGTGGAGCGCATCGTCGCTGAGATCGACGACATCGTGAAGAAGGTCCGCTTCCCGGATTGGCAACATACGAGCCAGGGTGAGCGACTTGTGCAAAAGGAACTCCGCCGCGCGCTGCTCAAGTACAAGCTCCACACCGACCAGGACCTTTTCAATAAAGCGTACGGCTACATCCGGCAGTACTACTAAGGCGATTGGCTCGGTCCAGCTGCTCTTCGTCCCCGTTCGCGGCCAGGCAAAGCCCGGACCGCTTGGTGCCGCACCCGCATTCAGGGGCCGAGCAGTTCACGACCCTGCCGAGAGATGTGCCCTTTGGATACTTCCACCGGCGTGTGGTATGATGACCCTCGACGGTAGGTGTGGTGAGGAAAGCGGATAAGGCAATGGACTGGGCGGAGCGCACCATCAGAGCGCTGTTCGTCTGGTTTTCCTTCAAGGCCATACTCACGACCTTGCGGATGGAGGGGGCGGTAGCCATGCAAAACGTACTGGGCGTTGTCCTCAACGCGGTAATCCTTGGGAAGTCGCTATTCGCCGCCCTGTCCAACTTGCCTCCGCTCTCCTGATCACACCTGCCTATCCGCGATTCAGCCCGGTATCGTATGCCCGACAGGTGTCACCCCCAGAATACCCCGGGTGAATGCCAGATGAAACCCGGTGTTCCTTGTTGTGGCCGCGAGCGGCATGATCTTCTTGTAAGCCGAGTTTCCAACAGTCTCGTGCGCCGCACCGCACTCCGGGGACCGTCCGTGAAAGAGGACTCGCAGTTGCACACTGTCCAAGAATCGAGCGGCCAATTCCCCAAACCGCGTGCCGGTGGTTCGAGTCCTCCCGAGCGCACATTGCGCGGGCAACAGTGCAGATTCCGGAAACTCCCGACCGCCCATTCCGAAAACTAGCGACCATTTGAACCGGTAACTTGCGACCACTCATTCCGGAAAACATCGAACACCGATTCCGGAAACTCGCGACCACCGTGGTTCACCCAGACGGGCCTGAAGCGGCACTGGACAGCCAACTCCAAAGGGGCGACCATCTCCACCACGGAACTCCCGAGAGACATATCTCGGGAGGTGGCGGAGGGCTTTGGATGCCTATTCCGCTGGAGCCGCCTGTTAGGCGCCCTCGCCAAGGATGGTCAGTATGCGGGGCAGTTCCGCGTGGACGATCTGCCACATGATATCGAGGTTAACCCCAAAGTAGCCGTGGATTAGGTGGTCCCTGGAACTGACAGCGTCCTGGGTCTTGGTGTCCTTGAGAAAGGATTCATAGGGCATGTCGCCGAGGTAGGCGATGGCTCGCTGGGCAGCGCTGAGGATGTCCTGGAGAAGCTCAGAGGTCGGATCGTCTAGACCTAAGCGGCGCCCTCGGAGATCAACTGGAAGATGCGCGGGGACTGGATCACCTGGACTCCGGCTGATGTAAGGAGGTCGACCTTGTGGCCCAACAGGCCTTCCAGGTAGTCCGCAAGGTCGACGAACCGAAACCCTATGGGCCGGCTGAACTCGACGACAAGGTCGACATCACTTGAGTTGGTAGACTCGTCACGGGCGACCGAGCCGAAGAGGCCGATCCTGCTCACGCCAAACTCAGCGCTCAGATACTCCCGATTCTGGCGGAGCAGATGAATAGCTCTGTCTCTTGTGAGCAAAGCGGCCACCTCCTTCACCCGTTATAACCCGCTAGGTGCGTAGACGGACAAGGGCTGAGCGGCGGTTCTCATGCTGTTGCCCATTCCGCCGACAGCAACTGCTTAAGCGGTGCTGCCGGGCGTTGTTAGTAGCTCAACGGCATGTTGCTCCAGCACATCATTGTACTCCCACGGATGCTTAATGACGATTGCCTCGTCCAGCAGATTATCAGTACCGACCAGTTTTCCAATGCCTACCCAGTTTGAACGGTGAGACTGGTATTTCTTCAACAGGCAGTATGCACGGAGATGCTTCTGAAGGCTGTCCCTGTCGACGTCGCACATAAAGGTGAGGCCGCTCTGGCCGTCATCTAGAAGCATCGTCATGTTGTGGTTCGTCCCGTCGAGGGTGGTACGCCTGATCAACTCTTCGATGTTTGTAAAGAGCTTGTCTCGAGCTTCCCAACTCAGGTCCAGGAGAGCGAGGGATACGTGCAGGTACCCGTGCGGCCGCGAATTCTCGAGCTCGCGGAGCATTTTCCGCATTGATGCCGGCATGTGCTGCCGTGGAATCGGCGGTTGCTCGCCCTCATACCGATCGTCATACATGTAGTGCGCGTCGAGGTCCTCGCTGTAACCAACAATATTCCACATGAACTTCCCGGTGGCTTCTCCGGCCGCCTCTGCCTGATGCTCGAAAAACAGGCCTTCCTTCAGGTAATGGCCGAACCAATCGAGCTCGTCATGAGCCGTGATGAATCCCAGTTCGTTGACCCGCTGACGTCGTTCTAGGTAGTGTAGCATTTGAGCAGGAAACTCAACGGCGTCTGCGATCACAACCAAGTCGAGGTAGGAAACGGCCCAGGGTAGGTTCGGGCTCGCTATCACGCCGAAGTCGACCAGCCTGCTCAGGTTAGCCGTATACAAATCAAGCGGGTCCAGGTTTACCGTGATAAGAACGAAGGCATTGAACTTCTGTGACCGTACCCTCAGTCTCTCTTGGCCTTTGATATCGAACATGACAGTCGGGGCGCTCCTAAGGAACTCGAGGGCCTTAAGGGCTTGCCCATGCGCCTTGCCAACAAGACCCTCAAGCTGCTCGCGGAGTCGGTCTGGAGCACCACGTCTTGCTTCAGGGCTTAATGTCCCAGCCTTGACTTCGATGAATATCGCTGTGTCGTCAGCCAGCAGCAAACCGTCGAGTTCACCCTGGATTGTCTTGCTGCCCTTCTTCCACGAGTACTCCAGCGAGTGGAATGCACCCGCGTGGGGCAAGGCCTTGGCCAACAGCCTGACAGCCTCACGCTCCGCAAAGCTGGCGCGCGCCCGCTCATATGTGTCCCAAACCTGCGATTGTGCGGTGCCTAGGCATGCCTTGAGCGATTCCTCAACAAGATCCTTTATGGACCACAAAAACGACGTCGGTACAGGGACCAGGTATCGATCGCCGTCGAGTTCGAGGCACGGCTTCGACAGGATGGGCGGCGTGGGGTGCGGATAGCGGAACCAATCCTCTTCGCATGTGCCCCAGGGAAGAGAAGCTGCTCTCATGAGCGCCGCAACTCGATCACGACCGACGCCCGAAGCGTTTGCCAGCTCATCGACGCTGAAGGTCTTTATATCTTGCATGAGGAACTGGACCCATGAGGTTATCATGTAGAGCCTCTCACGGTTCCAAGGCCAGCGGTATGACGAAAGGAAACTCCTCACGGCATGTGCGGCAACTCCGCGCCCACGTGGCCACCCTGCCTCTTGCCCTTTCTCGGCTTCCTCCCGCCCTCGGGCGAGGTTCGCATTCATTCGATCGTCGATGAGCTTGATGATAGCGTTCCCGACGGCCACAGCGTCGGCGATGCTCCAGCCAAGCCACATCGAGAGGTCTTGCGGCATCTCTGATTCAATGCCCAGCAGCATGTCCCCCATGTGATCGAAATGACCAGGGTACCGAACGACCAGAGAGTCATTCAAGGTCAAAAACCACAGGTCCCGGGCGGCGCTGGCCTCTTTGGCCCCGTCTCGCGCCGCATCCTGCGCCATCCATAGCCAAACAGTCTTTCGGAAAAGAGCGGCGACACGATCATGGATGTCCTCAACGACATTTGGTGGGACAATGAACTCAGTTCCCGATCCGCGATTCCTCACGTAAAGGGTGGCAAGGTATTCAACGTACGCTAGCAGACTCTGCCCTTCGTCCTGAG
Source organism: Bacillota bacterium (assembly GCA_021791495.1). Taxonomy (GTDB): domain Bacteria; phylum Bacillota; class Sulfobacillia; order JAJYWN01; family JAJYWN01; genus JAJYWN01. The sequence goes on along the minus strand of JAJYWN010000064.1, from coordinate 1,997 downwards.
GGTGAGGGCCAGAAGCGTAGCCCTTGGGTGCGCTGCGGAACCAGAGCGCCCCCAAGACGGACTCCGGCCGATAGCGATGAAGGATCGCATACAAGTCGTCTACTTGGTCAGACATCTCCTGCTTGATCTCGCCAACGCTCTCGCCCAGTGCCTGACGCATCTGGGCGTGTTGGGCTGCGTCTAGGGTTGACGCCATCCTGACAAAGCGGCCTTCCCGTTCCATGACGAACCCTGGACTCTCAAGTCGCTCATGGTCTCGTGGCCGAAACAGATGCCCCATAATGGCACACCTCGCAAATGTACTCAACAGCGGGGTTCCAGCGTAGATGGTCCAGCAAGACAGGCCATGTAGCCGTCTGCGTATTCGGTTGAATCCGTCTGCCCGTTCTGGCGGAAGCCGTCCGGCTATTCCGCGAGAAACCGTCCACCTATTCTGGACGGGAACAGTCCATCCGGCCCACCCCGGCACCGAGGTTATTGGGTAACGTTTGGCCTCATAGTTACTTTTCTCCTTCCGCGTGGACTCGCCCTCAGGCTGAATGATGTGGGCGTTCTGGACCAACCTGTCCAGGATGGCCTGGGCTACGGATGGGGCTCCGAGGGCGGCGTGCCAGTGGTCGCAGATTACTGGTTCAAGTGGTCGCGAGTTTTCGGAATGGGCGGTCGGGAGTTCCCGGAATCTGTATCCGGTCAGGCCAATCAGTAAAGTCGAACCCGAGCGCCGTGAGCGGTAGGTTGGGCCTATCCGTTTGTCGCGGCTCGGCTTCTTGTCCGGGAACTGATGCCTGGTTCTCGGAATTGTCGACCGGGTAGGCGGGGGAGGGTTTGGGGGAGAACCGGGGCTATAGGACGCGCCCACTGCGGCTGCTCGAATCGCTGGTTGAGACGGCGATGCTGTCTGGTGCCAGGCCGAATAGCTCCCGCGCAGCGTCGGCCGGGTACCGATATCCGAGCGGTGCGACCGGAGTCCGGCTCAGCCACACCGAGAGATCGACCAAAGCGGTGTCGGGCTTCTCTGCCAGGCGTATACCCGAAATGGTCGCGAAGTCGTTCAGGGTGCCGAGGAGCGATCGACTGTCGGTCTCAGCGAGTACTACTTCCTGTGACGCGGCCATCTCCCGCTCGATCACTTGGGTAGGGACGGCTAGCCGCGCGAGAAGGTCGGCCAGGCCGCTAAGGAAGGTGGCGATTAGATGCGCCGAGCCCCGGCCGGGCACTACGACAGCGATTCGGGTGGTCCCGCTGATCATGAGAACGAAGGGCTTCCGTCCGACGGAAAACGGTTTGGCGTACCAGTCACCGAGGACAGTCGTCGACTCTGGTGGGTCAGCGACGGGCGGGCCCAGTCTGTAAAGAAGCCTATGCGTGCAGCGCAGAACAAGCATGGCGGTATCCTCCGGCTCGTCCTAACGTCAGTCGTCGATTGCCTCAATGCCAAGTCGCCTAAGCCGCTCAATGTCCGAGGGCCACCTCCGCCCCCCAAATGGCCGCATCCAGGGTGCGGTTCAGGTAGACGTAGGTTGCTATCCTATCCCGCCTGCCGAAATTAGGGGGATGGCTGGGCTCGATCAGATCCCCCGGCTTCAGGTCGGCCTGTGTGCCATGGCAGAAGGGCTGCGGACTCAGGTCGTCGATGGCTGCCATCGGCTCACTCTCATACTGTCTTGGATCGCCTAATGGTAAGCGGCTGGTGGTGTCGCGACCGGTTTCTGAACTATGGGATGCCCACATCGCGTCCGTTCGAGCCACGGTCAGGCTGCCACTGACCGATTGCCCGCCCCCGGTAGGATTCGGTGTTGCACCGGGGAGCCCTGCCGCCGGATAGGGCCCCCACCGACCCGGAGCTCCGGCCTTACCATCGAGCTTTGCGGCATTGACCTGCTGCTCGCGCAATATCGCTGCGAGCGGCTCCGTCTTCTCCTCGAATGGCTCGTGTGCCAAAGGCTCCGCCTTTGTGTTTGAGCCCTTGCCGTTAGTTGTATACCGTAATATTGTAT
>JAJYWN010000041.1 GCA_021791495.1 Bacillota bacterium | reverse complement strand
CGAGTCCGCTGAGGACACCTACCTGAGCTGTGCGCCCATCGCCGACCTGATCAGTGACCGGAATATCCACCAGGCTTTTCAAAGGCTAACCCCTCGCCAGCGCCGGGTCATCACGGCCTTGGTGCTCTGTGGGCAGCATCAGGAGGCCCTGGGTCGGGAACTCGGCATCTCTCAGCAGGGCGTCCACCACACCAAACAGCAGGCCTTGGTCCGTTTGCGCAAAGCCGCCAAAGGTGGGAGGTGAGAACGCCATGGAGGACTTCCTCAGGACTATCGGCAACTTCGGGTTCCCGATGGTTGTAAGCGTGTATCTGCTCATCCGTCTAGAAGCCAAGCTGGAGAGAATCGCCCAGACGGTATCGGAACTAGCCGAAGCCGTGCGCCATCTGGAGCGTGGGGGTGAGTCCGACGGATACTCGACCCACGACGCTGCTTGATCTAGTCAAGCGGTCGCAGGCCGGAGATGAGCAGGCCTTAGCCGAGCTCTTGTCCCGTTTCACACCGTTGATTCGGCAGTGCTGCAAAGGCCTTTCCTACCACGACGCCCAAGACCTCCAGCAAGAGCTTCACCTGCGGCTCTTTCAACTGATAAATCGGTACTAGCAGCGGTCGGCGGGCATGGTCATGGCTGCGAACCTACTGCCCTCATGAGCCTGTCACGGCGAACTGGGGACAGCAAACTCTTTCAGCAGATCCTCTTTGTGTCGGCCCGGTTGTTTCACTTCGGCCGCTTTGCCTCCTTCACCATTGAAACCGCCAAACGCGGATCCGCGGCGGTAACAAAAAGGAGGAATGAACCGATGCCTAAGCCTTGTGGAACGGCGCTTCAAGGAGCCCCGGTCAATGGCAACACGTACCCAACGTATTCTCCTAGCGGTAACTACTACATCTACTGCAACAACCCGGAACCCTTGCTCGACAGCGACCTTGGCGATCGGACTCTCGGCAACAAGTATATCCTGTGGTCCCTGGTTAATGGCTCATGCCAGGCATGGTATGAGCACACGAACTCCACAACGCACCCTATCGGCTATGGCCTGCAAGTCTTCAACCCAAACCCAACATCGGTCACGGTTACCGTCACTAACATCGGCTTCGGTTCCGGCTCGCAGGGCTTCGTAACCGCCTGGAATGGTTTCTTCTCTGGGCTTAGCGGAGGAGGTGGCTCGGTTGGTACCTTCACGGTGCCATCTCAGGGCGTCCTCTGGATCCAGAGAAACGAGAACATCTCGGCCAGCAGCCTGTTTGAAGGTGTGGTTCGTTTCAGCATTTCGGGAGGCTCCGCCTACATCCTCAACTACGCTTGGTCCAGCTTCGGCAACATTGATGGAACAGCCACCTACCTTGGTTTCGTAACCGGCCTTCGGAACAATCAAGACCAAGGCCGAGTTTACAAGGGGATTGCCACCCAGAACGGGAACCCAGTTGGCTACCTCTTGACAAACAGCATGAATGTTAGCGTCTCTTCCCTCCTGTCGTTGCCCACTGCCTGGCGTACCAACGGCTGCGCCGATAAGTGGCCCGACGCAACGGTGAATGACATGGTCGCCTTCAGGTGCCCACTGACAGGGCCGCAAAACCCCACCTATCAAACCTTCAGTTGCAGCAGCATGGATAACCTGGGCAACTGGGGTATCCAATATGACTACAGTCTGTCGGTTACCAATGACGACGAGCGCTACATGACTCATACGGTTAACCTCGTCGTGGCGCAACCTGGACCTGGAAGTTGCTCGAGCATCTTCGTGGTCGCTCCAGACGGCCGTGCAGGATGCCAAGTCTGCAGTAGCAACTGGAACTTCTACAGCTTTGACCTAGCCCCCGGGCGAGTTCAGACCCTGGAATATCAAGTCATTTTGTGCGGCGACAGCGCGGGCGGCCTTGTGAAGAGCATCGTGGTCCAGTAGCCCCCAAGCCATAGATTGGCTGGTTTCTGAACCTGATTGTAGATCCTACAGGGGAAGGTCCGAAGGCCGGTGTGCAGGTCTTCGGGCCTTTCCCTTCGGTAAGGGAGGTTGGGCTGCCTTCTGGAGGGAACCAATAAGTGGAACTTCTGGACAGCATCAACCGTCCGCAGTAGGTAGACGGGCTCGGTGGAGGTAAGACGTCCGTGATGATACGTTGGCCAAACATATGGCGCAAGCCAAAGGGGCCGTGGATAGAGGGACTGGCCTGTTCCACGGTCATAATGGTATTGGTGTCCGGATGTTCATTGCATGGGCCTCAGAATGCTCGATCCCCCGCCAACCCTCCCGTCTGGGACGCCAACAGCTGGCAGGTGAGCACCATCCCGGCGCCGACCACGCCACAGACCGGCTCCGGTCGCGCCGCCCTCGCAGCCGCCCCAGACGGCACACTCTACTGGCGTATTGGCGGCCAGATCTTCCGGATCGTGCCCGGTGGCTCACCAGTGCTGTTTGCCGAATTCCCCGACATCGGCACCGCACCCGGCCTGGCGGCCGACGCCGACGGTTACGTCTACGTGGCGGTTGGCTATAAGGTCTTGCGCATTGACCCTAGGGGCGCAGTGAGGGTCTGGGTCGGCGGAGACCAGGGCGGGTTTGCCGACGGTGTAGGCACTGCGGCCCGCTTTAATGATATCACTGCCCTCTCCGGCGATTCGCGGGGGAACCTATGCGTAGGTGAGGCCGACGGTCGGATTCGGAAGGTGAGCCCATCTGGCGCCGTCACCACCTTGACCGGTATGACGCCCTTGCAGCGGGCCATTCTCTTCACTGTCGCCGGGAAGAAGGTTGGGAATGGGTTTATCGAGGGTGGCCCAGGCTACCTGACCAGCATTGAATCGCTCCCGGGCCCTCTCGCCGTCGACCATCAGGGCAACCTCTACTTCGTGGACCACGGCATTAGACGCATAGAGCCGGATGGGAGTGTCCACTGGGTGGCCGGAGAAGGAGGCTACTCGGGCTATGCCGATGGGCTGGCCCCGGAAGCGTTGTTCCGCGAGATAACAGCCTTGGCCACCGACGGCCAGGGCAACCTCTGGATTGCCGACGCCGGCAACCAGCGCATCCGCCGCCTCACACCAGACGGCCATGTCTACACGGTAGCCGGCGGCGGGTTTGATGGGCCGGCCGATAAGTGGGGACAGATCGGCTCCTATACTGGTGGTCACAAAGACGGCCCCGGCCCGGACGCTCGATTGCGGGCCCCTGCCGCCCTAGCGGTGGCCGGCGGCAAGTTGTACGTAGCCGAGGAGGTCCCTCCCCGCCTGCGGGTCATCAGCGGAAGCAGCGATACGTACGGACCGGGTCAAGTGGCCGTACCCATAGTCGGTTCGGGCCTGATCCCGACGATGGGCGAAGCCAACCAAGGACCGGCCGGCCCGCTCACGGTAGCGGTTGCCCTTTACGCAGCGGTCACCACGGTGAGTTTCAAGGTCGACGGTCAACCCGCCGAGCCGAGCGCCGGCCCGCTCTACACGGCCTCCTGGGATGCCGCCAAAATCGCTCCCGGTCTCCACAACGTTACCGCTACCGCCCAGCTTCCGGACGGGCGCTGGGTGGCGGGGGCATCCGTGCCCGTTCAGGTAAATCTGCCGGTTTCGATGGGATATGCGGGTACGTCTCATTCTACGGCTACCGTCCATTACTCCCAACTCACATTGTGGGGCGACGCTTTGGTGCGCGGTCGAATTGACCTGACAGTGGTGGGGGACGGCGTCGGCCTTGAATTGCGGGTGAACGGTCAGGTGCTAGCCAAGGGAAACGGTCGGTTGCTTACTACCACCTGGGACACCACCACTCTCCCCGACGGAGACTACACTCTGGAAACAGGCCACTATGTATCAGAGGAGAAGAGGATGTTG
>JAJYWN010000035.1 GCA_021791495.1 Bacillota bacterium | reverse complement strand
GGCAAAACCCGAAAGAGGAAGAAGAGTATGGTGATGAGGATGAACAAGGTGAAGAACATCTGAAGGAGACGGCGCACCACAAACCAGCGGAATCCTTTCACGCGCCAACCACTCTCCAGTCTGCGAAGGTAGCGGCAATCCCATCAGCAATAGGCGGGCCGGGGCGCGGCAGGCCTGCTCGTTTGACCACAACGTGCCAGGCCTGCCGCACCCACTCTTGCTGGACGTGGCGAACCGATAGGACTACGGCTTGGGCACCTTCCCCTTCGGGTAGTAGATGTAGCCCTGCTTGTCCCAGCGGTACCCGGCGTCTTTCAGGATCTTCCGGGCCTGGTCCATGCTGAACGATATCTTCTTGATGTTGGGGTTGTGCCAGAAAGCATTGGCCGGGCCAATGATGGAATCGGCCACCTGGCCATGGCCTTCGAGGAGTTGATCCACGATCTGCTGCTTCGGGACAGCGTAAGCCATCGCCAGACGGACGGCTTTGTCGTCGAAAGGCGGGCGGCGCATATTCAAGTTGATGTGGTAGAAGCCGTGGTTCGGCACTTCTATGATAGTGAGGTGGCTCTTGGACTTGAGCTTGTCGGCCTGGGCCGGTTCGAGGTCCCAACCGGCCACGTCACATTCGCCTGCCTCCAGGCCCGCAACCATTCCCAGAGTGTTGGCATATGGCAGCTTCAGGATGCCGTCAACCTTGGGGGCCACCCAGTGGCTCTTGTTTGCGGCCAGTTTCATCTCCTCATCGCGCCGCCAGTATTCCATCTTGAAGGGACCACTGCCAACGGGCTTCTCGTTCTTATAGTTAAGGACCGCCTGAGCCCCCTGAGCATAGATGCTGGACCACACGTGTTTGGGGAGAATGTAGACCTGTCCCAGGGTATTGGCGACAAAGGACGCCGTCGGAGCCTTGAGTTTGAACTCCACAGTGAGCTTATCCTTGGCGGTCACCGATTCGATGAACGATACCAATCCCAGGAAGTACGGCGACTTCACATCATTAATCAATTGGAAGGTATAGGCCACGTCTTCGGCCGTCACGGGTTGACCATCGTGGAACGTCATCCCGTCTCTGAGGGTGAAGTCCACGGTGAGGGGGTCAATCTGCTTCATGGACTGGGCGGCCCACAGTTCGGGCTTGCCTTCCGGATTCACACGGACCAGGCGATCGTAGAAGAGGCGTAAAGTTTGGTGGTCGTGGGCGTTGACCGTGACGAGCGGGTTCAGACTGGTGACGTCCGATGGATAGCCCCAGACCACGGTCTTGCGGTCGGTCTTGGGCGTGATATTAATCCAGTTCCAGAACGTGTTCAGGCCCTCGCCCATCATCGGTTTGGCGTTCGTGAAATCCCGGCTGTTGTAGGCTGTCAGGGTATTGCGGTGAGCGATAGGGATGTAGGGCTGGTCTTCGGCCGCAATCCGCTGAGCCTCCCAGACGTACTCCTTCCTCTTCTCCGGGTCCATGCTGGCCCTGCTGGCCTCGGCCACCTTGTCGTAGTCCGGGTTCTTGTAACCTACGATGTTATAGCGTCCCTTGGCCTCCTGCGAGGAATGGAGCGTCAGATAAACAAAGTGGTCGGGATCGATTCTGGAGGAAAGCCCGGCCCAGTTCAAGGTGAAGGCGTCGAAATCGTGCTCTTGGATTCCCTGCTGAGAGAGGCGAGGCCACGCGAGAGGAGTGACCTTGACTCGGAACCCCAGCTTACGCCAGTTCTCAGCGGCCATGTTCCCGAACTCGTAACGGATCGGGTCGTAGTCGGCTGTCGTAACGTACAGCTCAATCTCGCGGACCATCTCGCTGGTGTCAAGCTTGCCGCAGGCGGAAGTACCGAATACCATCCCTACCACTGCCAGGCTGTACGCCGCAATAAGCAGCCATCGTTTGGTGACGGCGAAAGGCCTCATCTCCTACCATCCTCCCTTTCTTGATCCAGACGCTAACGCCAGGACCACCGCGGCCTGCGCCAGGCCATCGCCCTTCTGGATGCGGAGAGAAACCGTATCTGGAAAACGTCCTGGCACAGAGGTTCTTTACGTACGAGGAGTGCTGGAAGAAGAAAGCGACAATGCAGGCGGTAATGCAGGACGTCAACCGAGACCGAAGCTTCCCGACGCTGGCAACGGTAAGCTTCTGTCGCCATTCACCAATCTAAGAGCAGATTCCTGCAATTGCTAAGAAGTGAAATTACTCCCAATCACCTGGAATCGCTAGTTACTCCTGACCATCCAGTGCCCGCCCACCTCGGCGAACCCGAACTTCTCATAGAGGCGGCGGGACTGGGCGTTCTCGATCTGCGTGTTCAGCTCGACGTGGGCGCAGCCGGCTTCGTACAGGCGCAGCAAGGCGTGGGCGAGGAGGCGGTGGCCGAACCCCTTGCCCTGGTGGGCCGGGTGCACGCCGATGCGGCCCACGTACCCGCGGGGCGGGGTGACGGAGTTCATGTTATACCCGATGATCTGACCGTCCAGGAGCATGACGTCAAAGGTCTGGCCGGGTACCGGCGCGCCCCCGCTTCCGCCGAACGAAACGAACTCCTCGGCGCTCTGCCACCAGAATTCCGGAAAGGCGGCGTGCTCCACTTCCAGCACGGTGGACAGGTCGGTGGCGGCCACGAAGGGCCGCACCTCAAGGGTGGACCCCACCGGCGCCGGTGGTGTTGGTGGGATAGTCTTGGTATCCTTGCGGTAATGGACGAGTTCCTGAAAGGGGCTCCACTCTCCTGTCCGGCTGAACGCCGGCAGCCAGCGGGCGGAGATTGGGAAGGCCATAAGAGTGTGGACCCGGGCGGATCGAGACGGCGCCGTCGTAGCCCCGAGTTCCCGCCGTATCTGCCCTCGTAACTGCTCCTGGCTCTGCCGGGACTCCTCCTGAATCTTCTCCTGGATCGCTTCCCTGATATGCTCTGCCAGATCCAAAGCCAACTCCGCCTGCTCCTCCGCATCCATCGCCTTTGGGATGTTGAGGTTCACGCCGAAGACGCCTGGCCTCCGCTGCCACGGCACGCCGGTGGCGTACCCCACGATCGCTCCCGCGTCGCCCTTCCTGGCAACCCAGGCCCGCATTCCAAGTTCGGGGTCGGCCAGGTTCGCCAGGAAGCGGTCGTGGCTCGTCACACCCTGAGCCTCCCGGAATCCGAGGAGTTCGTCGCGACATTCCACCTGGTAGCTGGCGACAAGGTACTGGGAATCCGGTCTACCCATCTGATCCATGATAGCGCACCTCACTTTTGATCCTACACCGCAAGGGTCCGGTTAAAGCCGGGGTTCTTCTTAACCCGTGCGCATCCTGCCGTAAGAACAGCCCCGCTGGGGACTGGCCAGCCGGGCCTTCAGGTTGTAGAAGGTGCTGTAGCCGTCCGTGGAGCTGCGGTAGATGGTGTCCAGGGGGGCCGAGGCGAACTGGTAGCTGTTGGCCAGGGTCACGGTGTGGCCCGCCGGGAGGCCGAAGGCGTCGTAGTTGTACCAGTTGGCCGTGGTCCCATCGGACTTCACCACTTGGCGGATGCTCCCCAGGTGGTCCTGGGCGTAGACGTCCGCCGTCAGCGAGGTCTCTTGCCAGTGCAGGGTGTATAGCTTCTCGCCTTTGGGACCGTAGACGTACCAGACCGGCACGGTCCCGTTGATCGAGATCTCCGACACCATCTTTCCACTGGGTCATGCGGTAGAGGCTATCGTAGGTGGCGGTTAGGGCGTAACTGTTCGGGGTCTGGTTCCAGGAGACGGCGATGTTCCGGACGTTCCCGGCGTAGTCGTACTGGTAGGTCCCGGACCAGTAGGTGACGGTGCCGCCGGAGTTTTCGTTCTTCAGGTCCCGGACGCGGTTGGTCAAAGGCCCGCCGGCGGTCAGGGGGTAGTAATCGAACTTGCGCTT
>JAJYWN010000034.1 GCA_021791495.1 Bacillota bacterium | reverse complement strand
CCTACGGCCTGAATAACCCCCTGGTCTATGTTGATCCCAGCGGGCACATCAGCCTGAGACTCTGGGAGAAGAAGGCGCAGGACCAGTGGGCCGCCTTGGGACGCGGCGTGGCAGACTTCGCCGGGGATATGGTCGAGGGCATGGCGAAGATGACCGTCGGTCTCTTAGAGGGTGCGGCAGAGTTCGCCGCCGACCCTGTAGGCCAGACACAGCAGGCGGTCAAGTCTCTGTCTGACGGCTCCTTGGCCGAAAAAGACCCGCTGAGCCACGTGACCACCTACTCCCATGACGCGAAAGGCAACCGCACCGGCCAGGTGGACCGGAACGGCGGCACCACTACGTTCACGTACGATAAACTAGAGATCCGCACGTGGCGGTGGGGTCCACCTCAAGCCGCGCCGGCCGCGACCCAACTGGAAACTGACCAGATTTCCGTCACTGTCGTCCACGAATGTCACCACGCGAACAGAAGGGTCGCTGGGCGCTAGGTCGTGGGTCTTCCGCGTGGTCTGAAGCCGCAGCCGGTGAACATAAAATGGCTTTCCTGTGAACAGATGCCCCGATGAGGCAATCTTTCGGGGGTTGGGCCCATTTGTTCAAGCCTTTCGCGGAAGGAATGTCCGCTCCGCGACATTTGCTAAGCGCTCTGACTGATTTCTGGACAGTTTCCAGTTCGGCGGGCTCCATCTAGTGGACGCCGTGGCGGTGACCGGCCTCTCGCTAGTTCTCCTTGCCTTCCGCCCCTTCCCTCTCTTCGCCCGGCCGGGTGCCGGCACCGAAAAGCCGCCGTTTCAGGCCGGCCGGGACGACGGCCGAAAGCCTGGCGGCCGAACGTGACACCACATCAAGGGATTGGGCGTCCCCTTTCCAATGCTCCAAAACGATGGCCCGGTCAATCTGATTGAACACACCATCGAAAGCGACCGCCACCACAATCACGTCATCCAGATACCCTAGGAAAGGGACGAAGTCGGGGATGAGGTCGAAGGGAGTGGCGAGGTAGGCGCCCAGCGCCGCCAGCGCCACCTTGGCTCTGGCCGGCACCCGGTCATCTTTGTACAGGGACGCGATCAGGCTGGCAAGGTTAGGGACGAAAGCGGTGAGTTCGTGGAGACTGGCACCATTGGCCAGCAGGAAAGCGGCCAGGACAGTCAATAGGAGTACGAGAAAGCCAGCGATTATCAGCAGGATTTGGCCGATGGACTGTAACATCCGAACGCCCCTCTCTTAAAAGGGGTTCGACGCCCGCCAGCGCGAGTCCTGGTCGGCCCGGACTTGCCAGGACATGCCCGGATCCCCTGACCCTCGGCCCCTGGGCCCCGACCCGCGATCTCCCGGGCCCGATCGCCTCAGCTCCCGGACGATTCATGTACGGTCGAGCCCACCGGAAGGTTCCTCGAAGAGTTGAAGAGAAACGAGACCGTGGACCATGGCCACGGACCAGACCGTTGCCGCCGCCGCGAATCGGGTTACGAGGAATCGACCGGGAGGCGCCTCTAATGACCTTTCCAGCCGCCGTCTACCAAGCTCGTCAGGCCAAGGTCTTCGCCCGCATGGAGGAGAGGGGCTTGGACCTCCTCTTCTTGCCGCCTTCCGGGGACTTGGACTACCTCACCGGTTTCCACCGGCGGACCGCCGGAAACACCGACCTGGTCCAGCCGGCCGACTGGCTCTTGGGCGCGTTCCTGATCGCGGGCCGCGGAGTCATCGTCCTTTCGCCCTATATGGCCTCCAAGTACGTGCGTAGCCAGGTGGCCGGCAAACCGTGGCTTGCTGATGTGGTTGACATCCCCGAGTTCCAAGACCCCCTGGAGTTCCTAACCGGCCTGCCGCGCCGCCTGGGGATAGACGGAGTGATGGGTATCGGGGCCGAACGCCCCTCCACACTGGCCGTAGGCAACCGGCTCTGGATCGAGACCGCTCAAGGGTTCCAACAGGCCTACCCGCGCCTCCGCATCGCCACCGTCGGCGACCTGGTCGCAGCCCTCCGCATGGTCAAGGAGCCGGCCGAGCTCGACCTGATGCGCACCGCCGCCCGCATCGCCGACGAAGCCTTTGACGCCGTCGTTGGTCGGATGAAGCGGGGCATGACCGCCCTTGATGTGGCCACGGAAGTGGATCTACCTTGGAAGATGGAATGCACGTCTCCTTTGACTTCGGTGCCATCTATGAGGGATACTGCTCTGACTTCGGCCGTACCGTCTTCTGCGGGGAACCCACCGCCGAGGAGCAACGCATCCACTCGCTGGTCATGGCAGCGCAGCGGGCCGGCATGGAAGCTCTGCGCGGCGGTGCCGCCACCGGTGCCGATGCCGACGCCGCCGCCCGTGGGACACTGGAGAGGGCAGGCTACGCCCACCTCTTCTGGCACCGCTTGGGCCACGGTATCGGCTGCGACGTCCATGAACCGCCCTTCCTCACGCAACCCGAGACGCGCACCTTGCAGCCCGGCATGACCTTCACCGTGGAACCTAGCGTAAACGGGCCTGGCGTGGCTATCCGCGTGGAAGATGTGGTCCTCGTGACGCCCACCGGAGGCGAGACCTTCAGCCACGCGACCAAAGACTTGACAGTGGTATAACTCAGCGGGCCGGCCCGCACTCGCCCCCGCAGAACCGCGGGATCTATCCTTTGATGGATACCAAGCTACTCCGGTTTAGCCCTAAAATGAACGTCGAAGACGAGTCGAAGATGAACGGAGGGCGAGTGCTGTGAAAGCTGTCGTCGTCTACGAATCCCACTGGGGGAACACCGCCGCCGTGGCCCACGCCGTCGCGGAAGGCATCGGCCCCGGCGCGCAAGCCCTGTCGACCGCCCAGGCATCCGCCGCGGTGGTCTCCGCCGCCGACCTCATCGTGGCAGGCGCCCCGGTGCTCGGCTTCTCTCTGCCCACAGATAGCATGCTGAAAGGCCTCACCGCAAACCCAGGCGGGCATCCTACTCCGCCCGACCTCTCCCACCCGTCGATGCGGACGTGGCTGGATGCTCTCCCCAGGGGGATCGCTGGTTCAACTGGCCGCCCCACCGCGCGCTCGGCTGCGTTCGAGACCCGGATTTCGTGGTCGCCGGGAGGCGCCACGACCACCATCGAACGAGAGCTAGATAGCGCGGGATATCGGCCCATTGCAAAAGCCGCCCGCTTCATCGTAAGTGGGAAGTACGGCCCTCTCCGGGCCGGGGAGTTGGAAAGAGCTAGGCTATGGGGAGCAGAACTCGCCCAATTGATGAGATGAAGGCAGCCGACCGGCCGCCCGCTGCCAGGCGGAACGAGTGCGTTGGATGAAGGGAGGCCCTGGCGATGTCACACATGGTGTCTGGAGTCGACGCCGCGGATTCCCAGGTGAATGGTCTCTACAAAGTGGGTGGAGCAGCCGCCTTGCTCATAGTGGCCTTGACAGTGGTCCAGATCGTCGTCTTCATCGCCAACCCGCCACCCAGCACGGTCATGGGCTATTTTGCGCTGTTTCAGAAGAGCGCCATCCTTGGACTCCTCGCCATGGACCTCCTGCTGATGGCCATTTATGCGCTTTGGGGCCTGATGTATCTCGCCCTTTTCGCTGCTCTCAGACGAGTCAGTCACTCCCTCACGGCGATTGCCACCGTCTTTGGTTTCCTGGGGATAGCTATCTACTTCGCGTCGAACACGGCCTTCAATATGCTATCCCTGAGCCGACAATTCACGGCCGCCACGACGGACGCGCAGAGATCAGCGTTCCTGGCGGCGGGGCAGGCGATGCTGGCCATTTACCAGGGTAGCGCCTTCCAGGTGAGCTATTTGTTTCTATCCGCCGCTCCTCTTCTGCTCTCGTTTGTCATGCTACGGAGCCCTGCCTTCGGAAAAGCCACCGCTTGTGTGGGGGTTCTCGGGAACCTACTCGGATTCGGCCTATTCGTGCCAGGGATAGGTATCACGCTTTCGGTCATCTCCGTTGTAATCTTGGCGATATGGAATGTCTTGATCGCCAGAGCACTCTTTAAGCTTCCGACCAACGAACAGAAGGGACTTGGGCCGGGCAACCGTTCGCGCAGGGGGCCGCGGCAGTCCGGGGAGCTACTGGCCGGATAGGTATTTGTCGACCAGGGTGTCCAGCGTCCCGTCCTTCTTCAGGTCCGCGACGGCCTTGTCCAGGCGCTCCCGCAGGTCACGCGACCCCTTGCGTACCGCGATGGCGGGCTTCTCAGTGGTCACCTGGCAGACCAGGGCGATGGTCAGCCCGAGCTTCTTGGCATAGGCCTTGGCGACGGGCAGATCGGCGAACACGGTCTCCACTTTGTTCTTAGCCAGGTCGTCGAAGGCCTGGTCGATGAGGGGGTAGCGGACGACCTGCTTCTCGGTGGCCTTCCCCGTCTTCAGTAACTGTTCGCGCACCCAGTCGTCCTGTACCGACCCGGTCTGTAGCCCGATAGTGTGCCCTGCCAGGTCCTCTGGCCTGGCGGGCCGGAAAGTCGAGGCTTTGCCGACCAGGATGGCCTGCTGGCTCTCGTAGTACGGCAAGGTGAAATCCACCTTCTCCTGGCGTTTCGCGTTTGGGCTGATATAGGCGATGACGATGTCGACCTTCCCCTGCTCCAAGGCGGCCAGGAGGCTGTCAAAGGAGATGTCGCGTATCTCGACTTCCACCCCCAGCTTGGCTCCGACCGCCCGGACGAGGTCGATGTCGAACCCGGCCACCTGCCCCTTTTCGTCAAGGTACTCGAACGGGGGATAGTCGGCCGACGTGCCCACCACCAGCTTCTTCGCCGCCCGCACCGCACGCCAGCTGCCGGGAGTCGGGGCACCGCACCCGCCGGCGGCCGCCCCCACCACCACCACGGCCATGACGAGTGCCAAGACAGCCAGAACCACGGACCGCACCAGCCTCATGGCATAGCCCCCTCACTCCATCCGGCTCAAACCTATGAGGGCCCGTCCGCCTGCATCACTCCTTTCCTATCGCGACGGCGCGCCGGGCGGCGCCGCCGCGCCGCCGCATCAGCGGCCTTTCCCCGAAACCCCATGCTTATGCGGAGTGACCCCTCATATACTGAACCGACTCGCTGGCCCCCCAAGAGAGGTGGACTTTCCTGGAGACCATTAACTTGAACCCTTCGAAGATAGCTCTCTTCATCGATTTCGAAAACCTATTCCGCGGCATGGCGGACCAGCACCGCCAGGTGTTGGACCCCCGCGGCATTGTGGAGCAGCTCGAGACCCTCGGCCAGATCGCGCACGCCAAGGCTTTCGCCGACTTCGACCAGGCCGAGCTGCGCAACCAGACCTCCATGCTGGCCACCTGCAGCATCGAAGCCATCCACGTCCCCTCGCAGGTCGTCGGGGACAAGATCAAGAGTCACGTGGACTTCCGCATGCTGGACGACATCTATCAGACCCTCATGGACCGGCCGGACATCGAGACCTACGTCCTCGGCACCGGCGACGGCCACTTTTCCGGGGTGGCGGGGCGCCTGCGGGTGCGCCATAAGAAGAAGGTCATCATCCTCGGCGTCCTTGGGTGCGTAAAGAGGGAACTGGCGCTGGCGGCCAGTGACACCATCTTCATCGAACCGGAACAGGCATCGCCCATCGACCCCTTGGACATCATCCGGTTCGTCTATAACGGACAGACAAGGAACAACATCATCACCTTCACTTCGACCGTGCGCGTTTACTCACGCGTGCGCAACCAGCCGGAGTCCGAGGTGCGACGGGTACTGGTGGACCTCCTGAACGACGACGTCTTCCGTCGGCGCATCGCCGCCATCGAGGGCAAGGAGATCAACATCATGCACCTGAACATGGACCACCCCATGGTCATGGACGCCTTGGGGTTCCCACAGTCCGAATTCGGTCCGGAGCCGCAATAGCCGGACACAGGCGCCGAAACCTTACTCCGACTCGCGCTCCCGGGATGCCAGTTGGTGAGTGGGTGGACACCCATCCGGGAGTTATAGTAGAATATCCAGGGACTTCCTAATCGGGGAACGGCCCGCTCCCCGGTTTCCCCTTTTCGCGCCAGACTCGTCCGATATCACCATGACCCTGTAGGAGGGCGCCCGTGCGCCGGTTCACCCGTGTTATGGCCTTGGCGGCCCCATACTGGCCCTACCTGGCCCTGGTGGTCCTCGGCCTCGCGACGGGGACCGCCCTGGATATGGTCCCGCCCTACCTGATACGGCTTATCGTCGACCGCGGCCTGGTGGACCGGGACATGATGCTGGTGACCTGGCTGGCATTGGGTATCATCGGCGTGAACTTGGTCAAGGGCGTGACTTCCTATGTCCAGTGGTACTTCTCCGAGCTAACTGGGCAAAACGCCGTGTACGACCTGCGCAAGCAGCTCCACGACCACCTGATGAACCTGTCCGCCAGCTACTTTACGAAGGCTCAGACCGGGCAGATCATGTCTCGCCTGACCAGCGACATCGAGGCCATGCAGCACTTCCTGGGCTGGGGTGGCCTACTCCTGACCCAGGTCATCGTAACCTTCCTGGCGGTGCTGGGCTTCCTGCTCTATCTGGACTGGCGGCTCACCCTCGTCTGTATGGTGACCTTCCCCTTCCTGGGACGGACCGTGTTCGGGTTCCAGAAACGGGTCCGGCCTGCCTGGGAGAAGGTGCGGGAACAGGTCGGGCACATGACCACCGTTCTCCAGGAGAACGTCACCGGGGTCCGGGTCGTGAAGGCCTTCGCCCGTGAACACTTCGAGATAGGCAAGTTCGCCGGACGGAACCAGAAGGTCTATGACGAAAACGTCGTCCGTGGGAAAGTCGAAGCCGGCGCCCAGCCCGTCATGGACCTCCTGTCGGGGCTGTCGGCGGTGGTCCTGATCTGGTACGGTGGACTGGAAGTCATGAGCGGGCGCATGACCATCGGCGCGCTCTTCGCCTTCCAGAGCTACCTCATGATGCTCATCTGGCCCATCCGCATGATGGGCTGGCTGGTGAACGACATGGAACAGGCATTGGCGGCCGCCCCGCGGGTCTTCGAGATCATCGATACGAAGCCGGAGATCACCGATTCCCCGACCGCCATCCCTCTGCCTCCGGTCCGTGGCCTCCTGCGCTTCGAAAACGTCTCCTTCCAGTTTTCCGATGCCACAGAACCGGCGCTGGCCGATCTAAACTTCGAGATCCGCCCCGGCGAGGTCGTCGCCGTGGTCGGGGGGACGGGGTCCGGCAAGAGCACGCTAATCAACCTCATCCCCCGTTTCCACGACGTCACCGCCGGGCGCGTCACCATCGACGGGTACGACGTCCGTGATGTGACCTTGGCGTCCCTGCGGCGGCAGATAGGCGTGGTGCTGCAGGAGACGTTCCTATTCTCCGCGCCGGTGAAACAGAATATCGCCTTCGGCCACCCCGACGCGTCCCCGGACGAGATCGTTGCCGCCGCTCAGGTGGCCCAGGCCCACGACTTTGTCACGGACCTGCCGAAAGGCTACGACACGCGAGTCGGCGAACGGGGAGTAGGCCTGTCGGGCGGGCAGAAACAGCGGGTGGCCCTGGCGCGGGCGCTACTGACTGACCCGCGCATCCTCATTCTGGACGAGGCCACGTCCAGCGTGGATACGGAAACCGAGTTCGCCATCCAGGAGGGCCTGGAGCAGGCCATGCAGGGGCGGACGACCCTCATCATCGCCAAACGGCTGTCGACCGTGAAGAACGCCGACCGCGTCCTCGTCTTGGAGAACGGGCGGGTCACGGAGTTCGGCACCCACGAGGAACTCCTGGCGGGACACGGGCTGTACCGGCGGATGTTCGACACCCAGTTCGGGTCGGACGCGGAAATCGCCGCCGGCAACGACACGGGGAACGACCCGGCCGAGGCGCGCCAGACGGGACAGGCCGGTCGCACCGGCGATGGACAGCCGGCGGAAGGGGGTGAAGGCTGTGGCGCCTAATGACGAACTGGACTACGAAGACGAAGACCAAGACGAAGAGCAAGAGGCAGCGCGGCGCCCCTTCAACAACCGGAACTTCTTCCGGATGCTGGCCTACGGCCGTCCCTACCGGCGCAGCATGGCTTTCGCCGCTCTCCTGATGTTTGTCACCACCACCGCCGGGCTGGTCGAACCCATCTTCGTGCGCTACGCCGTGGACTACGGCATCCTGGCCCACAATGTGCGCGTACTGAACCTAATCGTTCTGGCCCTCTGCGCCGTGCGCCTGGTGGCCTGGGCCGCCCAGCGCCGCCAGATCCAGGTGATCACCTACACGGGCCAACATGTGCTGTACGATCTGCGCCAGCACGTCTTCGACCACATTCAGACGCTCTCATTCAAGTTCTTCGACGGCCGCCCGGCCGGCAAGGTCATGTCGCGCGTGACCAACGATGTCAACGCCATGGGCATTATGGTGAACAGCGGCCTCATCAGCTTAATGAGCCAGGCCCTTTCCCTGGTGGGCATCATGGTCATCATGCTGGCCATGCACGCGAAGCTGGCCCTCATCACCTTCGCCGCCGTCCCTTTCCTCTTCATCATGCTGAACCGCTGGCGCAGCCGGATGGAGATGGCCTGGCTGAAAGTCCGGAGGGCGGTGGCGAGCATCAACGGCCACCTGAACGAGACGGTGCAGGGGATCCAGGTCATCCAGGCCTTCTCGCGGCAGGCGCGAAACACGGTGCGCTTCGACCGTCTCAACGACCGCCAGCGCCGCGCCTACATGGCCGCCCAAAAACTGGAGATCGTCTTCTGGCCCCTGACCGACATCGTCGGGGCCGTCACCACCTGTGCTGTGGTGTGGTATGGGGCGGCGGAAGTCTTGCGGGGTCGGCTCACCCTGGGCCTGCTCCTGGCCTTCATAAGCTACATCGGCAAGTTCTGGGGACCGGTCTCCACCTTCAGCCGGGTCTACAGCCAGATCCTCTCGGCCATGGCCTCGGCCGAGCGGGTCTTCGAATATCTGGATACCAAGCCCCTGGTGGTGGATGCCCCCGGCGCCACTCCCCTCCCCACCATTCAGGGAGAGGTGGCCTTCCAAGGGGTGAGCTTCGCCTACGAGGCCGACCGCCCCGTCCTCCACGACGTCACCTTCCGCGTGCCCGCCGGCACCACGGTGGCCTTGGTGGGTCCAACGGGAGCCGGGAAGTCGACCATCGTGAACCTTGTCGCCCGCTTCTACGATCCCACGGCCGGCGCCGTCACCATCGACGGGCTGGACCTGCGGGACGTCAGCATCCGCTCCCTGCGCAGTCAGCTGGGGGTGGTGCTCCAAGACACCTTCATCTTCTCGGGGAGCATTAGGGAGAACATCAAGTACGGCCGCCTGGAAGCCCCGGACGGGGACGTGGAGGAGGCCGCCCGGCTGGCGCGGGCCCATGAGTTCATCATCAAGACGGCGCAAGGGTACGAGACCGACGCCCACGAACGCGGGGCCTCGCTGTCCACCGGGCAGCGGCAACTACTGGCCTTCGCCCGGGCCATCCTGGCCGACCCGCGCATCCTGATCCTCGACGAGGCCACGTCCAGCATTGACACCGAGACCGAAAAGCTCATCCAGGAGGCCCTGCGCGTGCTCCTGGCGGGGCGGACGGCGTTTGTCATCGCCCACCGCCTCTCCACCATCCGCAGTGCCGACGTGATCCTGGTCATCGACGACGGCCGCATCGTGGAGCAGGGCACCCACGCCGAGCTGCTGCGCCGGCGCGGCCAGTACTGGCGCCTCTACCAGAAGCAGTTCAGCCGGGAGCTGGCGGAGAGGTTCCTGGCCTGATGGGGATAGGCTCTGTCGGGCGCGGTGCCCCACATCGGTGCCCTTCAGTCCGATTAGCTCGATCTTCCGCGAAGCAACTCCATGGGGCTGCCCAGTTGCCAAAGGTTGGCCAGCGCCAAAGTGGCCCCTAGGCCCACCGCCAGTGCCAAGCCCGATCCCCGTAGGATAGCCTTCGGCAGACCATAGGCCACGGCCCCCGGCAGGAACCGGGAGGCCGCCCAGGCTCCGGCGAAGGCGATGGCCGACCCGGCCATAGCTAGGACCGCGGCCTCAGCCAGGAACAATAGGGTGATCTCCTGCCGCGGCAGCCCCACCGCCCGCAAGAGCGCCGTCTGGTTGCGTCTTTCCAGCATCGAAAGAGCCATGCTGTTGGCGATGCCGAAAGCCGCGATGATCAGGATGAGCATCACCAGTTGGGACTGGAGGACGTCGGCGGCCGATACGAGTACCCCCGTGGGCGTCAGGAACTCCTCCAGGGGAACCGCCGTGATGTCGGGATGGGTTTGGGCAACCTCCTGAACAAAAGACCGCGAAGGTATCCCTTTGGTTAGCCTCACCAATACCCGTGCCTTTCCCCCGAACCCACCGGCGGTCGACGAGTCCGGCAAGACGGTCACCACACAAGGGAAAAGGGGGTCTTCGGACGCGCCCACCACTCTCAGGTCCGGGACGGCGGCTAGGCCCGCTCCGGGGGAGAAGATCGACAAAGGAGACCCGATGCCTAGACCATAGTTTCCGGCGAGAACCGCAGGCACGACGGCCTCTCCGGGCGCCGAAGGTTGCTTTCCAGGAGGTACGAGGGCAGGCGCCGCCACGCGCGGCGCACCGGACACCGCCCAAACTGGAACGTACTGGTCCTTGATGAACCCATCGAGGAGGTGGAACGTTTCGAAGGAGTCCACCGTCCCGGCCTGCCGCAACCAATCGGTGTCCGTCTTGTCATCTTTCGGCGTGAGGACCACCAGCCGGGCCTCTCCAGGGATGTATTTGGTTTGCGCCGCCATGGGGGTGTGATAGGAAACGTAAAGAGCGTTAACCAGCAGCGCCCCCGCCACGGTCAGGGCGGTGATTACGACCCTGGAAGTTCCCATCGTCAAGTTACGGGCCAACATCTTGACGATCATCGACCACTCCCCCGCTGCACGCAGCCGTCCTTGAGGGCTATGTTGCGGTCGGTCCGTCCGGCGAGTTCCAGGTTGTGGGTGGCGATGACACAGCTACTTCCGTTCTCTTTGCACAGTCCCAAGATGAGGTCGGCCACCACGCGCCCGTTGTCGCTGTCCAGGTCGCCGGTGGGCTCATCGGCAATGAGCAGGGCCGGCCGTGAAGCCAGGGACCTGGCCACGGCCACCCGCTGCTGCTCGCCCCCGGAAAGCTGCGATGGCAGGTGGCCGGCCCGGTCGCCCATCCCCAAGACCTCCAATAGCTCCCGCGACCGCTGCCCGGCCTGGGGGCGGCTCTGGCCGGCCAGACGGCAGCAGAGGAAGATGTTATCGAAGGCCGAAAGGCCCGGAATCAGGTTGAAGGTCTGGAAGACGAAGCCGATGTCCTTCCTTCTTAGAACCGTGAGCTCGGCCTCGGAAAGACCGGAATAACGTCGCCCCTTGAACTCGATCTCACCCGAAGTGGGCCGTTCGAGGCCGCCGATCAAGCCCAACAACGTTGATTTGCCCGACCCGGAGTAGCCGGTTACCGATAGCGACTGGCCGTAATCCAATTCCAGGCTAACATCCCTCAGGGCGGAGACCGGCCGCGGCCCCACATGGTAGGTCTTAGTAAGGGAAGTGACTCGGAGGAGGCTCTCAGACATTGCGCATCACCTCCATGGCTGATTGCCGGGTGGCCCAGTAGGCGGGCACCACAGTAGTCGCACCAGAGACCAGGACTAAGAGAACGAGCATTGGCAACATCGGAGACACCGGCAAGGCGAATCCCAGCCCTCGCAGGGCCGGCATGAGACTCCCCACAAGGAACCCCGCCACCCCCGCCAGGACCGTGGCCCCCACAGCCTCGACCAGCAACATTGTGCCGATCTGGGCCGCGGAAAGGCCGAGCACCTTGAAAAGGGCAATCTCTTTCTTGCGTGTCCTGACCATCAGAAGGAAGGTGTTCAGAACGGCGATGCAAGCTACGGCCAGGGCCATGAAGGTGATGGGCAGTGCGGCCTGCTGGATTTTGGCGCTCTCGGCGTCCATGGCCGCTAGGACCTCCTCCGAAGTCAACACCGTGAAGCCGGGCAGTTTCCGCCGGAGGTCGGTAGCGGCCCGCTCAATCTGCGCGTAGTTGTCGACCTTAACTCCCATCCACTGGACGGAGTGAGTTCCGACCACCTGCTGAAGGTAGTCTAGGGGCATCACCGGCGAGTTCGTGCCGACGGCTTTGGCCCAGTAGAGGCCCACGACCTGAAGGCGCACATCCTTCCCGCCGGCCAGGTCGGCTCGCCCATCCGGCCCATCCAGGGCCGCGACCCTGACCTGGAGCGACTGGCTCATCAACGCCTGGGTCTGGTTTCCTGAGTACAGAACGACATTCGGCATCGATGAATCCCGTGGTTGCAGGAATCTACCGTCAACCATGGGCAATGGCGGTCCTACCCCTCCAGTAACAGACCGCCCCAAAAGGTAGGTACTGAAACCCCGCTGCTCCTGGGTGTGGACGTAAGCCGGGACAAGCAAGCTCTCGGTCAGAGTGGCCGGACCGACGCGATCCCGTACCACGGCAGGGTCGAAGCTCCTGAGAGCGGCCGGATTCAAGGTCCACCCCGCGCCTGGGAGGGCCTTCATTTCCAAGTTGGAGGCCAGAACCATGATGTCCCCGCCGATAAACTGTGGGATGGCGCCCGTGCCCTGGCTCCTGAGAGCGGCCATTCCGGCAACCGTCGAGGACACGGCCAGGATGGCCAGGCACACTCCGAAAGAGGCAAATAGGAACTTGGGAAGGTTACTCCGGGCACTTCGCAGTGACAGCCATAAAGCCAACAGCCATCCCCCCATCGTGAGTCGGTGCCAACTGGACACGGGGAAGGATACGCCCGATTAGGATTAGCCGAAGCCATTGTCAAATCCTGCCACGGTGCCTATATGGCGGGGGCAGTGCACCTGACAGGTGGAAAGCCATGAACTGAAGCGCAGAATGGACTGACGTAGCCAGATATCGGAAACTCGTTAGGCTTGTTTCAGCAATACTAAGAGGCGCTGCAGGACCACCGCCAGTTCCGCGCGGCTGATCGGGTTGTCGGGGCGGAAGGTGCCGTCGGCGTACCCTTGCATCAGGCCCTTGTTTGCCACCAGTTCAATAGCGACGGCGGCCCAGTGGCTGGACGGAACATCCTTGAAAGGCATGAGGCTCGCCTCCACTGTAGCCAGAAACGGTGCCGGGAGGTATAGGGCTCCGGAATCCGATTGGCCCGCCTGGTACCTGATCCAGGAGAAAGGGTCTTCGGGTCGATCGGTGGGGCTATAGAAACTGTGGGGACGGATAGTGAGACCCAGGGATGCCTGCCAACCCATGCGCCTGTGGATGTCGGCCACCAGCCAGACAGTGGACTCATAGGCGGCACCCGTGAGCGGTTCACAGGTTTCGATCCCGATGTCGCGCTGGTTCGCCGCGGGTCCGGCGTGCCAGGCCACTTCCGTCTCGGGAATGCACCGGATGATCTCCCCCGTCCCGTCCACGACGTAGTGGGCCGAGGACTCGTTGCCCGGACGGATGGTGTCGAAGTAGTTTCTGATGTTCCGTGCCGTGGCGCCGGGGTCACCCGTACGGTGGACGGTCACCCCTTGGGGAGAAAGGGGCGTTCCCGGCCGGTTTCCGCCGGGACGGGTGGAATTGGGGGTCAGTAGTAGGTCTACGATATTGGGCGCGTTGGGCATGGACCGGGGGCCTCCTCCGTACGTACCTCGCCAAGTTCATGTCTCATTCTATGCCGGCCGCCCGCTGGAAAGGGAAGAGGAGACTGGAAAGGGATAAGGGGACGAAAGGCCGAATTACCACGCGTTATCATTCTGGTGGGCGGAGGGGGGTGACAAGATGCTGCCAAGCAAGCTCCAACCTGGGGACGATGCGCCCCTTTTCGCCCTGCCCGATGGAAAAGGCGACATGGTCAGCCTGGCGGACAGCCTGAAGCATACGCATGTGGTGCTGGTCTTTTATCGTGGATACTGGTGAGGCCCCTGAAGGAAACAGTTGTCGCAGTTGCGACACTCCATTTTCGACTTCGACACCCTTGGTGCCCAGGTTATCGCCGTTTGCCCCGACCCCATGGAAGAAGTGGCCCGGGTGGTGGAGACGGACCACCTCGATTACACGGTACTGTCCGATCCCGACCTGACCTCGGTCTTCGCTTACGGGGTCTTCCACGAGAACGAACCCCGGGGTCGACGCATTCCGCGCCCTTCCACTTTCATCATCGGCCGCGACGGCAAGGTGAAATATGCCTACATAGGTGAGAGCACGTCCGACCGGCCCGAAATCGCCACAGTCATGGATGAGCTGCGAACGCTGGGCTAGGGCGTGGTCGCCTGGTGCCCGCGGGCCAGATGCTGGTGGAAACTGATGCGATAACCGGTAAAGTGAACCCCTCGGACGGCTCCGGCCACCGGGGGGTCACTTCTTTCCCTGGCCTTTGACGCCCTCACCCGCGGGCGGCCCGAAGACCCAGGGAAGGGGCTTTTTCGTGGCGTCCCGGAGTCGCAGATCCAATCCTTCCGTCCTGGCCTCCAGAAGGGATGGGAGCAGTTCGTATCCTCCGAAGATGCCTTCCCCTTCACTACTCAGCCGGAAGAACTGATCCTGCGCGTCGTAAACCCCGCTCTCCTCCGGTGTGAGCCCGCTCACCGAGTGGCCCGACAGGATCTCGGCGAATCTCTGGGGGTTGGACGCGGAGATGTTGACGTACTCGGGCCCGTCCAGCCAGACTTGGCCGCCCTCCTGGACCAGAATCATCGACCCGTCTTCCAGACTGCGACCCCAAATGCGTATCGGGAGCTTGACGTTGCCCTCGGTGCCGGTCCCGCTTTTCGCGACTGACTTCCCCCGTTCGCCCGCACTCCTCGACCCGGTGGCCAGTTTGTCGACAAGCCCACGCACCGGCGCGGGCGCCTCGGAGAAGTGTACGCCACCATAGGATACCAGTTTGACCTTCAACTGCTTGGCCAGACTCTCCCAGTCAATGTCTTTCTTCGGGTCGAAGTCATCGGCGTCCGGTTTCTTCTTGAACTTGGCCTTTAGGCTTGAGTCGTTCGTCATGGCTTTTCGAAGTCACCTCTCCCCTCTAGGTTGCCCGCAACCGCCGGCCTCGGCAGGCCGCCGTTTCGGTTATGCCAATCGGGGAAGACTAGTGCTGCTATGACCACTTTGCCGTCTCGTGCCGAAAGAAAGAGAACCTCCCGCCTTCGGAGAGCGCGGAGGTTCTGGAGAGCTTTTTCGATGGCGGGAGCCTGGGTCGCCGCCCTGACCTCCGCCGTTCTCGGCACGGCCTGGCTCTTAAGCGAACCCGGCGGCAACGTGCCGGCGGCCATCACCGTCCCGGCCCCAGGCCTGCCGAACCCCACGCCCTCGGCCCTGATCACCTTGGGGCGACCGTGGCCGCTGAGCCTGGTCCTTCTGGTGGTGGTGGCCGTCATCGGCCTGGTCTTCTGGCCGTGGCGGGCGAACTACATCCGCACGCGGACCGCCAAGAAATCGCGTCGCAAGTAGCCTGGCGGGAAATGCAACCGCACGATAGCCACCTATGACAAGATGACCTGCTCGAACCCTTGCCCCGGCGGCACGATGGGGAAGACGTTGGCTTCGGGCTCCACCATGCACTCCAATAACGCCGGTCCTTCGCACTCCAGTGTCTCCGTCAGGTATTTCTTCAGGCTGGCCGTCGAGGTGGCCCGCGCCGCCCGCAGGCCGTAGGCCTCCCCAAGCTTGCAGAAGTCCGGCCACTGGCCCAGGGCCACCGCCGAGTACCGCTTGTCGTTGAACAGGTCCTGCCACTGCCGAACCATGCCCAGATAGCCGTTGTTGAAGATGACGACCTTGACATCGAGGTTCTCCGAACGGATGGTGGCCAGTTGCTGCAGTTGCATTTGGAAGCTGCCGTCCCCGGTCACCAGGACCACCGGCTTGTCGGGACGGGCGACCTTGGCGCCAAGGGCCGCCGGCAGGCCGAAACCCATGGTGCCCAGCCCACCCGAAGTCACAAAGGCGCGGGGATGGTCCACCGGCACCCGCTGCGCGGCCCACATCTGGTGCTGGCCCACGTCGGTGACCACGATGGCCTCGTGATCGCGGGTCCACGCACCCAGCCGGTCCATGACTTCAAGGGGGGAAAGGGTGCGCCGCCGCGCCGCTTTCTCGAAGGCGGACTGGCCGGAAGGCCGATCCCCCGCCGCGAGGTCGGCCGTCCCCGTCACCGCTCCGCGGCGCCCACGGGCAACGTTTCTCTCGACCAGGCGAACGGCTTCGGCCTTCCAGTCATCCAGCTCTTTCAGCCAGGGTCGTCGCGCCACCCCGCCCTCGGGCACCAGCTCCAGGAGAGGTTCAAGGGCCCGGCGCGCATCGGCCACGATGGGCAGGGTCACACGTACGTTCTTGCCGATTTCGGCGGGGTCAATGTCGATATGGATAACGCGGGCGCGCGGAGCGAAGCCCTTGGGCGGCCCCGTCACCCGGTCGGAAAAGCGCGTGCCCACGGCGATGAGCAGGTCGGCCTCGTGCAACGCCCGGCTGGCCACGTAGGAACCGTGCATCCCGGCGATGCCGAGAAAAAGCGGGTCTCCCGCGGGAAACGCGCCCAGACCCATCAAGGTCGGAACCACCGGGATGGACGCTTTCCGCGCCAGAGCGGTCAGTACGTCGGAGGCGCCCGAGGCGATGACCCCGCCCCCCGCCAGAATGACCGGCCGCGGCGATGCCGCGATGGCCCGCGCCGCCCGCTGCAGTTGCTGGGGGTGGGCGTCGTAGTTCGGTTTGTAGCCGGGGAGGTCCACCGCCTTCGGGTAATGAAACTCGCATTGAGCCAGCTGCACGTCCTTGGGCAGGTCGATCAGGACCGGCCCCGGCCGACCCGTGGCGGCGATGTGGAAAGCCTCTTTGACTACCCTTGGTATGTCCGAAGCCTTCTTCACCAGGTAGCTGTGCTTGGTGACCGGGAGTGTGATTCCGGTCAGATCGGCTTCCTGGAAGGCGTCGGTCCCCAGAGACCCCACGGCCACCTGGCCGGTGACGGCGATGATGGGTATGGAGTCCATCATCGCGTTGGCCAAGCCTGTGACCAGGTTGGTGGCGCCGGGGCCGGAGGTGGCGAAACAAACGCCAACCTTGCCCGACACCCGGGCGTAGGCATCGGCGGCATGGGCCGCACCCTGCTCGTGGCGTACCAGAACGTGCCTGATGGGAAACTCAGGCAAGACGTCGTACAAGGTGATGACCGACCCGCCGGGGTAGCCGAAGACGACTTCGACCTTCTCCTCCAGCAGGCTCATCAATAGAGCCCGTGCACCGTCGACCCTCATTTCCCGGCACCCCCGGTGCTGTCAGGCTTGAGTTGCACCGCCGCTGCCGCCAGCTCCTCCGGCGTCGCCACCCGTGCGCCTTCGGCCGCCGACATCACCGCGGCCTGGTAACGGTCGAGGTAGCCTCCCAGACGGTGGGCCCGCGCCGCTCCACCGCCTGCCGCCAGCCACTTCTGGCGCCGCTCGGCCAGGATAGCCGGCTCCACCATGAGCTCCAGCTTCCGGCCGGGAATATCAATGCTAATTCGATCACCGTCTTCAATCAAGGCGATGGGCCCGCCTTCCGCCGCCTCGGGGCACACGTGGCCGATGGACGCGCCGCGCGTGGCCCCCGAGAACCGACCATCGGTAATCAGGGCCACACTGGACCCCAGCCCCATACCGATTACGGCCGAAGTCGGGGTGAGCATCTCGCGCATACCGGGACTCCCCTTGGGTCCTTCGTACCGGACGACCACCACGTGGCCCGGCTTGACCTCGCCCGAAAGGATGGCCTCGGTGACTTCCTCCTCGCTGTCGAAGCAGATGGCCGTGCCGGTCCGCTTCAGCATCTCCGGGGCCACGCCGCCCTGCTTCACGACAGCGCCTTCCGGCGCCAGCGAGCCGCGGAGGATGGCCAGGCCGCCGGTGGCGGAATAGGGATCGGACAGCGGGCGGATGACCGGGCCCGGTACCGCGCCGTCGCCCAGCCCCGAACCCACCGGCCGGCGCACGCGCCCGGCGCCGGGGGCGTGACCGCACACCGTCGTCACGCCGGTGTCCAGATACCCGCCCTTGATCAGTTCGGCTCCCACCGCCTGGATGCCGCCCTCGCGGTCTAGGTCTTCCACGTGGTGGACACCGGCCGGCGACAGTTTGCAGAGCTGCGGCACGCGGTCGCTTTCCTTCTCAACCCAGGTGAGGTCCATCGGCACACCCGCCTCGCGGGCGATGGCCAAAAGGTGGAGCACCGTGTTCGAAGAGCAGCCCAGGGCCATGTCGATGGCCAGCGCGTTACGGACGGCGCCATCGGTGATGATCTTCCGCGGCGTGATGCCTTCCTTCAGGAGTTCCATGATGCGGACGCCGGTGTCCTTGGCCAGCCGGATGCGGGCCGCGTCCACGGCAGGAATGGTGCCGTTGCCGGGGAGGGCCATGCCGATGGCCTCGGACAGGCAGTTCATGGAGTTCGCGGTGTACATGCCGCTGCATGATCCGCAGCCCGGGCAGGCCGCCAGCTCCAACGCCTCCAGCTCGACTTCGTGCATCTTCCCGGCCTTCACCGCCCCCACCGCCTCGAACATGGTGGTGACATCGATGGCTTTGCCGTTCAAGTGGCCGGCCAGCATGGGGCCGCCGCTGACGACGATGGCCGGGATGTCCAGGCGGACGGCGGCCATGAGCATACCGGGGACGATCTTGTCGCAGTTAGGAATCAGGACCAGGGCGTCCAGAGCGTGCCCCTTGGCCATAACTTCGATGGAGTCGGCGATCAGTTCGCGGCTGGCCAGGGAGTACTTCATGCCCACATGGTTCATGGCCAGACCATCGCAGACGCCGATCACCGGGAACTCAAAGGGCGTTCCGCCCGCAATTCGAATGCCCGCCTTCACCGCCGCGGCGATTTGCGGCAAGTGGATGTGGCCGGGAATCAGCTCGTTGAAAGCCGACACCACGCCGATAAAGGGCGAGTCCATCTCGCGGTCGTTGAGACCGAGGGCGCGCAGGAGGGACCGGTGCGGGGCCCGCTCCACGCCCTTGGTAATGGAATGCGACCGCCGGGGGGTCTGGGCGGAATGCTCTGTAGCCATGGGGGTATCGCTCCTATTCGTGTCGTTTAGCTAAGGTTAGGGCGGCGCGGTCTCTCACCGGCGCCGCCCACAAGGTTTCGTTCTGGTCCTACTTTTTCTTGCCGAGCCAGGGCATCATGGCCCGCAGCTGGGCGCCGACCTTCTCCATGGGATGAGCCTCTTCCTTATAGAGCAGGGAGTTCATGCCCGGCCGGTTGGCCTGGTTCTCCAGGATCCACTCGCGGGCGAAGGCGCCGTTCTGGATGTCCTGGAGCACCTTCTTCATGTTCTCGCGGACGGCCTGGTTGATGATGACCTTGCCGCGGGTGATGTCGCCGTAGCGGGCGGTATCGGACACGGAGTAGCGCATGTGGTGCATGCCGCCCTCGAAGATGAGGTCGACGATGAGCTTCAGCTCGTTGCAGACTTCGTAGTAGGCGATTTCCGGCTGGTAACCGGCTTCGACCAAGGTGTCAAACCCGGCCTTCACCAGTTCGCTGACGCCGCCGCACAGGACGGTCTGCTCGCCGAAGAGGTCGCTCTCGGTTTCTTCGCGGAATGTGGTCTCGATGACGCCGGCGCGGGAGGCGCCGATGCCCTTGGCGTAGGCCAGGCCGGTGGCCTTGGCGTGACCGCTGTAGTCCTGCTCCACGGCGATGAGGGCCGGGACGCCGGCTCCCTCGGTGTACATGCGCCGGACCAGCGCTCCCGGACCTTTGGGGGCGACCATGATGACGTCCACGTCGCGCGGCGGGACAACCTGGTTATACAGGATGGAGAAACCGTGGGACATGAGGATGGTCTTGCCGGGCTTCAGGCCGGGCTTGATCTGCTTATTGTAGACGTCGGCGTGCAGGTGGTCCGGGAACAAGAAGGCGATGACGTCGCCGGCCGCCGCGGCATCCTCGACGGAGGCTACCTTCATGCCGGCCTCCTTGGCCTTCTGCCAGCTCTTCCCCTCCGGGCGTAGCCCGACGACCACGTCCACGCCGCTGTCCCGCAGGTTCTGCGACTGGCCGCCACCCTGGCTACCGAAGCCGATGACCGCCACCTTCTTACCTTTCAGGACGGAAAGGTCGGCGTCCGATTCGTAGTAGACATGAGTCATGATCTTTTTCTGTCCTCCTCATCAGTGCTATTGAGTTCTTCGTAGAATTCCAAGCCATTGACGGCGATGTCTTCGCTGAAAACTCCCGCGATTTGGGAGGAGGCCAGCCCCCGGACGGGTCCGACGCGGCGCAATGGCCCCGCGCCAGACACGCCGCCGGCGCCGCCCCCGCCGGCGGTAGCAGCGGCGGCCACGGGCCGCGGGTAGGCGTCAAGGTCGTTATCTCCCACGGCCTTGTTCAAGGGCGTCACCTCGGCCGAAGTCTTGGCCATGCCGCGCTCCAGGGCGATGGGGCCGGTACGGACCACTTCTTGGAGGCCGAAATCGCGGAGAAGTTGGATGAGGGCCTCCACTTTTTCCTGGGTCCCCGAGGTCTCGATGATCATGGAGTTTCTGGAAACGTCCACGACCCTGGCCCGGAAAAGGTCGGCCAGTTGCACCACCTGTGGACGCCGCGCCGGTTCGCAGTGCACGCGGACCAGCGCCAGTTCGCGGACCACCGAGTTCTCGGCGTCAAGGTCGCTGACCTTGTACACATCGATGAGTTTGTAGAGCTGTTTGGATACCTGCTCCTTGACCGTCTCGTCCCCTTGGAAGGCGATGGTCATGCGGGAAGTCGAAGGACGGTCGGTGGTACCCACAGCCAGGCTGTCGATGTTATAGCCCCGCCTGGCGAAAAGGCCTGCCACCCGGGCCAGCACGCCCGGGCTGTCGCCCACCAATACGGCTATCATCTTTCTCACCCGCACCGCCTCCTAATGGGTGATGACGCCGGCAGGCATGCCGCCATGCCGGACAATCCGTTGCCACCAGCCGCGCCTTAGTGTAGAGACCCGCCGCCGCCCGCGACGCGGGAAGCATCGGCGCCCGCCGGGTAGATCTCGGTGCCTTCGGACATGGCCTTGGCCCGGAAAGCGCCGATGAGGGCCTTGGTAATGGCACCCGGTTTTCCAGTCCCCACCGTGCGCCCGTCCACCTCGACCACGGGGATGGCCTCGGCGGCCGTTCCGGTGAGGAAGCACTCTTCGGCCGTCCAGACGTCGTGCCGTGTGAAGAGAACCTCGGCCGTCGGGATACCCGCTTCCTTGGCCACTTCAAGGATAACGGCGCGCGTGATGCCCTCGAGGATTCCCGCGTTGTTCGGCGGGGTCATGAGAACGCCACGGCGGACGATGAAGACATTGTCGCCAGTGCCTTCGGTGATGTACCCTTCCTGGTTCATCAGGAGGACTTCCGGGTATCCCAGGTGGTTGGCTTCCAGCTTCGCCAGGATGCTGTTCAGGTAGTTCAGCGACTTGATGCGCGGGTTCAGGGCGTCACTGAGGTTCTTCCGCGTGGGAACGGTGACGACTTTCATCCCTATGCGGTACAACTCCTCGGGGTACAGGGTGATGGTGTCGGCGATGATGATGACGGTGGGCTTAGGGCACTTCCGGGGGTCCAGGCCCAGGTCGCCGGCGCCGCGCGAAACGACCGTCCGGATGTAGGCGTCACGCAGGTTGTTCCGGCGTAGGGTCTCTAAGGTGGCCTCCCGCATCTCGTCCATGGAGATCGGGATGGGAAGCATGATGGATTTGGCCGACTCGTACAGCCGCACCAAATGCTCCTCCAGCCTCCACACACGACCGTTGTAGGCCCGGATCCCTTCGAAAACTCCATCCCCGTACAGGAAGCCGTGGTCGAAGACGGACACGCGTGCTTCCTCTTTCGGTACGAACCGCCCATCCAGGTAAATCTGTCTCGACATTCTGACCGCCCCTTATCTGTCTTGGACTTTAGGAGCTCTTTTCAAAGCTCTCCCCAGAAGCTTAGCCAGTGAAGTCGCAGCTAAACCTCCATCCCACCCGATCGCGCCATCCTTTTTCGCCGCTGTGCGGCCTACGCTTTCGCCACCTCGGCGGCGATGAGTTTGCCGAAATCCACCGTGCCCGTCACCTTGACCGTGGGCGCGTCTTTGCCCTTCTTGTGCGCGTCGCTCATGGAGCTGGCCAGGTCGGCAGGCAGGCAGCCGGTGGCCAACACGTGGTCGACGGCCGACTCCACGGCACGGGCGGCCGCCTCGCTCTCGAAGGTGTGTCGCAGCATCATGGCCACGGACAAGACTGCTCCGATGGGGTTCGCGATGCCGCGCCCGGCGATGTCCGGCGCCGACCCGTGGACCGGCTCGTACACCGCCACTTTCCCGCCCAGGCTGGCCGAGGGGAGCAGGCCGAGAGAACCGGAGATGGCCCCGCCAAGATCGGAAAGGATGTCGCCAAAAGTGTTCTCGGTGAGGATGACATCGAAGCGGGCCGGGGCGCGGACGAGCTGCATGGCACAGTTGTCCACGTACATGTGGGTGACTTTCACATCAGGCCAGTTCGCCGCCATATTGTTCACTATCTCGCGCCAGAGGCGCGACGAGAAGAGGACGTTTTCCTTGTCCACGGAGCACAGGTTCTTCGACCGGGCGGCGGCCAAGCGGAAGGCCACCTCAGCCACCCGCTTGATCTCGGCCACGGAATAGCGCAAGGTGTCCTCGGCCGCCAGCTCGTCGGGGTCGTGTCCGGGCTCGGGCGGAATGCGGCGCTTGGGGCCGAAGTACAGGCCGCCGGTGAGCTCGCGGACGAAGACGATATCGATGCCCCGCCCCACCGCCTGGTGGCGTAAGGGCGACAAGTCAGCCAGGAGGGGCGGAAGCCGGACGGGACGCAGGTTGGCAAAGGCGCCCATCTCTTTTCGCAGGCCCAGGAGGCCACGTTCGGGGCGGATCTGGGAGGGGACGTTGTCCCACTTCGGGCCGCCCACAGCGCCCATGAGGACCGCGTCGGACGCGCGGCAGGCCGCCAGAGTCCGTTCCGACAGAGGTGTGCCCTCCTGATCGATGGCGGCGCCACCAGAGGGGTAGGTCTGTGCCTGATAGGACAGGTCAAACCGCTTAGCCGCCGCCTCCAGGGCCTTCATGGCGGCGGTGGTCACTTCGGGACCGATGCCGTCGCCCGGAAGGATGGCCAGGCGGAAAGTCTTCGTCATCGGTCATCCCCCTCCCCAGCATCCCCGCCGCCCTCGCCGGCGCTCGTCCCGCCCTCCAGGCCCAGACGGCGGCGCGTCAACGGGATGAGCCCGCCCGCGGCGACGATCTCGGTCAGGAACGCCGGGAAGGGGCGGACGGTCCAGGACTGGCCGGTGGTGCGGTTGGTCAGCACCCCGGCGGCGCTGTCGAAGGTCACGTCGTCGCCGGCCTTGATGGAGCCTACGGCATCGGGAGCCTCGACCAGCGGCAGACCGATGTTGATGGAGTTGCGGAAGAAGATGCGGGCGTAGTTGGCCGCCACCACGAAGCTGACGCCGGCTGCCTTCAAGGCTACCGGAGCGTGTTCGCGCGAACTGCCGCAACCGAAGTTCGTGCCGCCCACGACCACGTCGCCGGGCCGGACGCCGGCGGCAAAGGTCTGGTCCACGTCCTCAAAACAATGTCTCGCCAGTTCCGCGGCGTCCCAGGTGTTCAGGTAACGCGCCGGGATGATGGCGTCGGTGTCGATGTTATCGCCGTACCGCCAAACCTTGGCCATTTAGGCCACCTCCTCGGGAGTCGCCACGCGGCCCAGGATGGCCGAGGCAGCGGCCACAGCGGGGCCGGCCAGGTAGACTTCACTGGTGCGGTGCCCCATGCGGCCGACGAAGTTGCGGTTCGTGGTGGCCACGCAGCGCTCGCCGGCGGCCAAGACACCCATGTAGCCGCCCAAGCACGGCCCGCAGGTGGGTGTGCTCACGGCGGCGCCCGCTTCCATAAAGGCCTCGATGAGCCCCTGCTCCATGGCCTGCCGGTAGATGGTGGGTGTAGCTGGGATGATGATGCAGCGCACGTCCGGGTGGACTTTGCGGCCGGTCAGGATGCGGGCGGCCACCTGAAGGTCCTCCAGGCGCCCGTTGGTGCAGGAGCCGATGACCACCTGATCGATGCGGGTGCCGGACAGGTCGGCCGCGGCGGCGCCGTTGGAAGGAAGGTGTGGGCGGGCGACCATGGGTTCGATCTTGCTGGCGTCGTAGACGTGGACGGCGGCGTAGCTGCCGTCATCCGCGGCCTTGGCCTTGGACTGCCCAACAGCCACAGAGGACGACGTCTGCGTCCGCGGCGGCCACGCCACCCGCGGCTCCACTCCGGGGCGACGCGTCCGACCCGCCAGGTAAGCGCGGGTGACGTCGTCCTCGGCCACGATGCCGTTCTTAGCGCCCAGTTCCACGGCCATGTTGCACATGGTCAGGCGGCCTTCCATAGATAGCGCGGAGATGGCCTCGCCGGCGAACTCCAGGGAGGCGTACCGGGCACCATCCACGCCGAGCCTGGAGAGGGCGTAGAGGATGAAGTCCTTGCCGCCCACCCAGGGCTTGGCCTTCCCTTCGAAACGTACCTGGATGCTGGGCGGGATGCGGAACCACATCCGGCCGGTGGCCATGGCCACGGCGGCATCGGTGCTGCCGACGCCGGTGGAGAAGGCGCCCAACGCGCCGTAAGTGCAGGTATGGGAGTCGGCCCCGACCATGATCATGCCGGGCGAAATGAACCCCTGTTCGGGCAGGAGCGCGTGCTCCACGCCCATGGTGCCCACGTCGAAGAAGTATGGTAGCCCCTGCTCCCGGGCGAAACGACGCGCCATGGCCGCCTGTTCGGCCGAAAGGATGTCCTTATTCGGCACGAAGTGGTCGTTCACCAGCACGATCCGCCGCGGGTCAAAGACCTTCTTGACCCCGATCTTGTTGAACTCTGGAATGGAGAGAGGAACGGTGATGTCGTTAGCCAGGACCAGGTCGATATCGACTTCGACCAGTTCTCCCGGCTCCACCCGCTTTCCAGCGCGGGCGGAGAAAATATCCAGCGTCAGGCTCATTCCGGAGCGGTCCCCCTTTCGAGCCGGCCGGCGTCGGAGACGGCCCCCCCGCTGGCGCCACCTTCGGCGGCGGTGGGGCGACTCGACTCGGCTGACCCGAGCAGTCTGTTCAAGGCTTTGACGTAGGCCAGCGCGCTGGCCTCGATGACGTCCGTACTTACGCCGCGGCCCAGCGCCGTTCGGCCGCCCATCTCCAGGCGGAGCGTGGCCTCGCCCAGGGCGTCCTCACCGCTAGTCACGGCTTTCAAGGAGTAATCGGCCAGCTTCAGGCCGGCTTCGTCGCCGAGGCCGATGGCCCGCGCCAGGGCGCGGAAAACGGCGTCCACCGGGCCGGTGCCGAGGCAGGCTTCCTGCTTGGTCTCCGACCCGACGCGCACACGCACGGTGGCGGTGGGGATGGCGCCGTTGCCAGCCACCACGTGGAAGGACTCCAGACTGATGGTCTCCGGCCCGTCGACCACCTCGTCCTCGAGGAGGGCTTCCAAGTCGCGCTGGGTGATATCGCGTTTGCGGTCGGCCAGTTCCTTGAACCGGGCGAAGACCCGGTCCAGGCGGGCGGGGGTGAGGGTGTAGCCCATCTCCGCCAGGCGCTGCCGGAAAGCGTGACGCCCGGAGAGTTTGCCGAGGACCAGCGCGCTGCCGGCCAGGCCCACGTCTTCCGGGCGCATGATTTCGTAAGTGAGAGGTTGTTTCAAGACTCCGTCCTGATGGATGCCGGACTGGTGGGCGAAGGCGTTGGTGCCGACGATGGCCTTGTTAGGCTGGACGGGGATGCCGGTGAGGGTGGTGACCAGGCGGCTGGAGCGGGCGATCTGGCGAGTGTCGATACAGCAGTTCGTCTGGTAGTAGCTTCTTCTGGTATAGAGGCCCATGACGACCTCTTCCATGGAAGTGTTGCCGGCTCTCTCGCCCAGGCCGTTGATGGTGCACTCGATCTGGGTCACCCCCACGGTCACCGCCGTCATGGAGTTGGCCACGGCCAAGCCCAAGTCGTTGTGACAGTGGACGGAGAATTTGACCTTGGGGTGGGCCGGCATGATGTCGGCCATCAGGAATTCCAGCAGGGTCTTGTATTCCGCCGGAGTGGTGTAACCGACCGTGTCCGGGACGTTCAGGACGTGGGCCCCGGCGGCGGCGGCGCGGCGGAAAACCTGGCGCACGAACTCCGGCTCGGAGCGCGTGGCGTCCTCGGCCGAGAACTCCACCTCGGCGCCGGTGGAGGCGGCGTAGCGGGTCATGTCCTCGGCGGCCTGGAGGACTTCGTCCTCGGTCAGGCGGAGTTTGTGCTTCATGTGCACCGGCGAGGTGGCGATGAAGATGTGGATGCGGGGCCGCTCGGAGTCGCGGATGGCCTCCCAAGAACGGTCGATGTCTTCCTGGCGCGTGCGCGCCAGGCCGCAGACGGTGACGCCGCTCCCCTGCACGGCGCGGGACACGGCGCGGACGGCCTCAAAGTCGCCCGGCGAGGAAATGGGGAACCCCGCCTCAATAATATCCACGCGGAGCCGCACTAGCTGCTCGGCGATTTCCAGCTTCTCACGGACGCTAAGACCTACACCGGGGGTTTGCTCGCCGTCACGTAGGGTGGTGTCGAAGATCTCCACTTGCTTGGCTGGTTTGGGCTGGTCTGTTGTTGTTACCGGTCTCCCGATGTCCGCCACGACTTTCCTTCCTTTCCCTGCTTTCTTTCCTATCCCTGCTTTCCGTGCTTTCCGTGCCCATGCCCGCGGTTTTCCCGAGCTGCACCGGCCGTGCTTCCGGGCAAAAAGAAAAAGACCCAAGGGCAGCTCGTAGGAACTTGCCGCTTGGGTCTTTTCTACCCACGGTGTACCCCGCCGGTCGGTGGCCTGGAGCCTCCGCCTCTCTACCGTCGAACGCTCCACCGGCCGTCAGGGTGGCGCCGCTTGGACCTGTCCCGCCCTTCTCTTCACCTAGCCCGAGGCTGAGTGAAGGTGGGGGGCGGCGGAACCCTAGGCACCCTTCCGAAATATGGACTTGAACCTGCTGTCTAGCAGGCACCTACTGTGGACTATGCTACTTGGCCGTTCTTTTCAGGGTAATTAGGCAACTCGATTCTATCCAAAACCGGATTATCCTTCTTTTACCGAACGTTTTTATGCGAGATTGTCAGGAATAGACGGATTCCCTCCAAAGAGCCCTCGAAGGCGGTACAATGACGGTATGACCGCGCTCGGAGAACACGGAGAACACGGAGAACTCGGAGACCTTCTTAAGACTTGCACCCTGTGCCCGCGCCGGTGTGGCAACGACCGGACGGCCGGCAGGAGAGGCTACTGTGGCGCCGGGGCCCGCCCCAAGCTGGCCAGGGCGGCGCTCCATTTCGGAGAGGAGCCGTGCCTGTCGGGCACACGCGGGTCGGGTGCCGTCTTCTTCAGCCACTGCAACCTGAGGTGCGTCTTCTGCCAGAACTACCCCATCAGCCAGGGTGGCGACGCGGGGCGGGAAGTCGCGGGGAAAGAAATCACCGTGGACGATCTCTCCCAGATCTTCCTCCGGCTGCAGCAGGAGGGTGCCCACAACATCAACCTGGTTTCACCCACTCCCTATTTGCCCATGATCGTTGAAGCGGTGGCATGGGCGCGGCGCAGTGGGCTAAGGCTTCCCATCGTCCATAACTCCAACGGTTATGAAACGGTGGAAGCCATTAAGATGCTCCGCGGGGCGGTGGACGTTTACCTTCCGGATTTCAAGTACGGACCGGAGGTGGAGGCATCTGAGTTAACGGCGGACGATGCGCCAACGACTTCTGCCAGCCTTCCGCGCCCGCACGTACCGCGTCCGCACACGCAGCGGCCGCTGCCCCCGGTGCGCCCGCCGCAGCCGCCGCGCCGTTCCCCAGCCTCCCTCCGGTATTCGGCGGCACCCCGCTACTTCGAAATCGCCTCCCGGGCCATCGCCGCCATGGCTACTCAGGTCGGCCCGACTGAATTCGATGATGAGGGGATGATCCGGCGTGGCGTCATTGTGCGGCACCTGGTGCTGCCCGGGATGGTCGAGGACAGCAAGCGCGTCCTACGCTGGATCAAGGAGAACCTGCCGGAGGGCGTCCTCGTAAGTCTCATGGCACAGTACACCCCGCTGCACCACGCCAGCCGCTACCCGGAGATCGACCGGCGCCTGACGCTGACAGAGTACGGCGAGGTATTGGACTTTTGTGTGGACATCGGACTCACCGACGGGTTCGCCCAGGACCTGTCGTCGGCGGGGAAAGCCCTGATCCCGGCCTTCGATCTGAGCGGGGTGTCTGGGAAAGAGGCTACGCCGGCATAGGGCCGTCACCGCCATGAGGTGCGGCTGGAGCACCAGGCCTGCTGGCCAGCAGCGGCTCTTGGTGATATTGCTGAATTCACCCTAAGGGTGAATTCAGCGTCCTTGATGACCTCGTGACTTTCTGGTAGAATCAGGGTAGATGGCAGCCGTGGCCTCCGCAAAGGAGCTTTGCAGTTGCGGTTCAGATTCCTTGACGAAAAACTACGCGATCTCTACACGGCGGAGAGAGGGGCTAGAGCCTACCCCTCTCAGGTCATAGAGGCGTTCTTCGAAGCTATGGCGGTCATCGCGGCCATGCCCGACGAGCGCGGGTTGCGGTTGCAGAAAGGGTTCCGGTACGAGAAGCTAAAAGGTAGGCGTGCCAAGGAAAGAGAGCGATCGTTAAGATTGAATGACCAGTGGAGACTAGTGGTGAAACCGTTGGAGGACTCAAACGGCCGCTATCTACTTGTGGTCCGAGTAGAGGACTATCACTGAGGAGGGCCACGGAATGGTTGAGGAGATCAGTCCCGCCCGGGCGGTGCCCCCTGGACGGATTCTGAAGAGAGAACTGGAAGCTAGGGGTTGGACACAACAGGATCTCGCTGATATTCTGCAGCGTCCGCCTCAGGCCATCACTGAGATTGTTGCGGGAACCAAGCGCATCACCCCGGAGACCGCTCTGGAGTTAGAGCGTGCACTCGGTCTTCCGGCTCAGTTCTGGGTAAATCTCGAGGCAAACTATCGTCTCCAGATCGCCACCGCGAAGGGTTATGACGACCAAATCGGATTGCGGAGCGAGCTGTATAGACTGCTGCCTATACGTGATCTCGTCCGAAGGGGTTGGGTCAAAGGCGACAAGGTTCTGGAGGAAGTCGGTTCCTTGCTTGGTATTGATTCCTTGGCTGAGTGGCCGGCAGTAGCAGCGAACTTCCGGCTCTCTTCAGGGAAGAGGCCCAACAACCTGGCCATTGTCGCATGGGCGAAGCGGGTTGAACACTTAGTGAGCGGCCAACGGGTTGGCCATTTTTCAGCTGAGGGTCTCAGAAAGAACATCCCCTCGTTGTTGGCTCAGACCGTTGATCTCGAGGCGGTGCGAAGAGTTCCCGCCGCCCTGGCCGATTTGGGGATTAGATTTGCGCTGGTGCCGCACCTACCCCAAACATATATGGATGGCGCCGCCTTCTACGTCGGTAACTCTCCAGTGATCGCCCTCTCCCTAAGGTACGATAGGGTAGACTCATTCTGGTTCACCCTTTGTCATGAACTGGCACACATCTCCCTTGGGCACAGAGCGGCTTATGTCTGCAACTCTGAAGACGCAAGTCCAAGCCATGCGGAGATGGAAGCCAACGATAGGGCGCGCGACTGGATCATCAACCCCGACGCATGGAGAGGCTTCACGCAGACGCACCGTGCTCATTTCTCCAAGCAGACCATTCTTGCCGTTGCCCGCTCGATAGACCGGCACCCTGGCCTGGTTCTCGGACGTTTGCAGCACGACAGGCTGGTGCCTTACCAGCACCTGCGTCAACTCCTACCAAAGGTGTCTCCTTACCTGGACGGCCTGATCGATAGGGCCCTTACGTAAGAACGCCCGAGGACCGAAATACTGGGTCCTCGGGCGTTGTGTTCTGTCTCGGTGTTGGCTTCTGCCTACACCAGGCAGTTAAACAGCAGCTTGAACGTCCCGTGAGCCTGCGCCCGGTACTGGGCCCGGAAGCCGATGAGGACGACCTGCCCCTCGCCGCACTTCACGTTCAGCAGGGCCGCCTTCCCGGCGATGCGGTCCTCACCCACCAGCCAGCCGCTCTGGAGCAGGTCCTTCTTTGGGTACTCCACCACTACCTCGTAGTTTTCGGCGTGACCCCGCTCCTGGATGGAGAAGGCCGGGCTGCGGAAGTTCATCACCCAGGCGTCCTTCGGCATGCCCCAGGCCAGGGGGTGCGCTACGTTCACCTTCGCCCGCAGCGTGGAGCCGGGGCAGTGGAACTCTTTCCACGTCGTGCCGGCCAGGACGTTCTTCACCTTCAGCTCGCAGGTGTCGATGGCGAAGTCGCAAGCCGCGTCGAAAGCAACCAGGCGCCCGCCGGCCTTGACGAATTCCCGGACCGCCTTGACCCCATCGTCGCCAATGCCGCTCCTGAACTCGGGCGGCACGTTCTCGACCATCCGCCGGACGTACTCGTTGACCGGTTCGCCGCGATCGGGTTTGGTGACGTCGACGATGAACTGCTTGCGGTCGCTGGGGAAGATGAGAACGTCAAACCGCTCCTTCAAGGCCGGCCCGCCCGCCTTGATGTCGACGTCGCGGACGGTGGTGTACGGTACCTCGAACTGGTCGAAGATGAATCTGGTCCAGCCCTCGTCGATGTTCCCGCCGTAATACCGCTGGTACATAGCCACCCGCAAGGGTTTGAGCTGCCGCGTTGCCACAGCCGGTGCCGCCGCCACACCCCAGA
Organism: Bacillota bacterium; assembly: GCA_021791495.1. GTDB lineage: Bacteria > Bacillota > Sulfobacillia > JAJYWN01 > JAJYWN01 > JAJYWN01. The sequence goes on along the minus strand of JAJYWN010000034.1, from coordinate 56,280 downwards.
ACACGACACCAGTATCGCTGGCTTGTGAGGATAGGGCTTCCCGGACCTGATCGGCCAACATGCCGTTTGCGGCTTGGATGAAGAAGGCCCCGACCGGGAACTCGATCTCCGCGTACTGACCAGGCTGCCTTACCTGAACCCTATCCGCGAACCGGCTTACCGGGAACCCTTTGGCCAAAAGCCTGTTGACCACACGGTAGCTGTCGTTTTGGCGGCAATCGAGGACATATCCCGCCGGCGCCGCCACCGGTGACGAGACATACCCACCAGTGCCCAGCTTTCCGTCCTGTTTGACGGTCCGCCAGTTGCACTGGAGGGGCTCATCCACCCGCCGCACGCGCACACCCATAAACTCGCCCACCGTGTCGGTGGCGGTGTCGTAGATGATGGGCGACCCGTCCGGGTTCCGCGTCCAGTAGTTATCGGGGAAGGAAGTACGCTCCAGCAAGGTTTTTATGACACCCATCTTCGGCTGGTCAAGGTAGATGATGAAGGTGCCTTGCGGATAGGCGCGCCCATCGGCAACGAAACCCCGCGCCGCCACCTTGACCTCCACACCTTGGTTCAGCATCATCCGGACTAGCTTCAGCGCCGTCAACGGGTCGTTCTCCAACTCCGGCGCGATGAGGTAGGCCTTCGGCTCACCCTCCGCCGCCCCCCGCTCCGTCTGCCGCCGCGCCTTCAAATACCCGTTCCACAGCACCGTCTCCCGGTGCTTCGCCGCCAGGTCCAACAGCGCCCAGGCCGAAATCTTCTGCTGCTCCACGATGTCGCGCAGTCGCCACCAGCCGCCCTCCCACGGGTGCGGGAAGTTGGTCTGGGCCTCGTACTTGGGCATGGTCTTCTTGCTGGCGCCCTCCAACTGACTCGGGTGGATGAACAGCGGCGTCGCCAGCTTGGCGCTGGCCGATTCCGTGAGCATGCTGGGCGTATTATGGTAGCCCGCCAGCCAGTGGAACCCCATGTGGGCCCACCCCGGATACTGCCCGGCGTTGAAGATGCCGTACTTTTCGTTCTCTTCAAGCTTGTAGGCCATGTGGGCCCCGTACCAGCTCTCCTCGCGCCACACCAGCGGGTCGGCGTAGGGGTGGATGGGCTCGCAGTAAGGGACGATGAACAGCCGCGCCCCGTAGCTGCCCATATGGTGGTGGTCCTGGTAGGCGTGAGGGTGCCAGTCTCTCAACAAGACCTTGGCCATGTACTGCGACTCGGGCAGGTTCTGGGCGAAGGCGTCGCGGTTGTTGTCGTGGCCCGCGTACTTGTGGTATAGCCAGGGCTGGCCGCTCCCCTCGTACTCCGTCCCCAGCCACCGGTTGTACCAGTCGGTGACCATGATCTGGCCGTCCGGGTTGAAGCAGGGAATCATCAGGAAGATGACGTTCTCCAGGATGGCCCGGTTGTCCGGTGTGTCCACCGTCACCAGTTCGTAGGCCAGTTCCGGCGACATCTGCGTGCCACCGATCTCCGTGGCGTGCAGGCTCATGCTTTGGCAGACCACAGCCTTCCCGCGCCCCACCAGCCGTCGCGCATCTTCCTCAGCGAGCCCGCGCGGGTCGGCCAGCCTGCCATTGATCTCGCGCAGCCGCTCCAGGTTCTTGAGGTTGGTGGCCGACGAAATGATGACAAGGAGGAAGGGGTTGCCCTCCGTGCTCTTACCCATGTCCACGACCTTGACGCGGTCCGTCTCGGTCTCCAGCTGCTGAAAGTACTCGACGATCTTGTCCCACCGGGCGATCTTCCGATCGCTCCCCATACGAAAACCGAAGAATTCCTCGGGTGAAGTGACTTTCTTCTGGCCCTCCGACACGGTGCATACCCTCCTCTGTTTTCGGGACACGAAATATCGGTCTGTTGCTTCGCCGAGAACCGCCTCCGCTTCCTGCTGGAGAGAGGGCGACGCCGGAAGCGGAAACACCCCGACCACAGAGAAGAGGAGGATGGAGGACGCTACGCGGCGCTGGGGGCCTTCGCGGCTAGGCCGTCGGGTAAGACCCCAGCATCTTGAAGTAGAAGGTCTTCTTCTTCAGCATCGTCAGGGCATCCCGGATGTTCTCGTCCTCCCGGTGGCCCTCGATGTCTACGAAGAAAATGTAGTTCCCCAACTGGTTCTTGGCCGGTCGGGACTCGATTTTCGTTAGGTTCAGGTCCCACAAGTTCAGGACGCCCAGCGCGCGGTAGAGGCTGCCGGGCACGTGTTCGGTGGCGAACACGATGGAGGTCTTGCATTTCCCCGTATTCGGCCCATCCTTGTCCCGCGAAAGCGCCACGAACCGGGTGACGTTATTGTCCTTATCCTGGATGGACGGGAGGAGCACGGTCAGCCCGCATTGTGCGGCCGCCCGGGTCGAGGCGATGGCCGCCCAAGACTCTCGGCTATCCGCCACCATGTGCGCCGCCAGCGCCGTGCTGGAAGCGTACTGCACCGGGATGCTCGGGAAATGCCGGTTCAAGAAAGCCGCGCACTGCCCCACCGCCTGGGGGTGCGAGAGGATCTTGGTGATGGCCCGCACGCCGGCCCCCGTTCCCGCCTCCGCCGTCTCGTACCGTACCAGGAGGTTTTGAATGATGGGTACCAGGACCTCCCCCTTGATGTGGAGATCCACGTCCCAAGCCAGCATATCAAGGGTTACATTGACGGGCCCCTCGATGGAGTTCTCGATGGCGACGACGCCCTCATCCGCCTGCCCCCCAGCCACGGTGCTGATGACCTCGGCGTTACTGGTGCACTGCACCAGCTCATGGGCCGAACCGGTGGTGAAAGCGCCGTACCGGCCCGAATCCAGACTCGCTCGGTAGATCTCAACCGCTTCTTCGGAAAAGGTCCCCTGGGGACCGAGGTAGGCGATGCGCATGACGGAAAGATTCCACCGTACCGGCCCGAATCCTCCCGCCCGCCGCCTACACCTTGAACCTCTTGATTTGGGCCTGCAGGTCCCGGGCGGCCTGTGCCAACCGTGCCGCGGAACTGGAGATCTCATCCACGGAAGCGTTCATCTCCTCCACGGACGCCGACACCTCTTCCGCCGCCGCCGCATTCCCTTCCGAGATGGCGACGATGTCCCCCACGGACTTGCGCACCTGTTCCGCGCCGGTTTCCATCTGGCGCGTGGCCGCCATGTACTGCTCCGAAACAGCAGCCACCGACTCCACCGCCCCGGAGACCTCGCGGCTGGACAGCGCCAATTGCTCGGCGCCCGCCGCGATGCTCCCGACGTCTTCGGTGGTGCGTTGGACCATCACCAGGATCTCCTGCAACGCCCTTCCGGCGTCCTCGGCCAGCCGCGCGCCGGCCTCGACCTCCTCCGTGCCCTGCGCAGTGGCCTGGACGGCCAGGTCCGTCCCCTCCTGAATGCGGTGGATCAGAGCACCGACATCGTCGGCCCCCTTACGTGCCCGCTCGGCCAGCTTGCGCACCTCATCGGCGACCACGGCGAACCCCCGCCCGTGCTCACCGGCCCTGGCCGCCTCGATGGCGGCATTCAACGCCAAGAGATTGGTCTGGTTGGCGATGCCGGTGATGACCTTGATGATCTCGCCGATCTGTCCGGACAGTTCGCCCAGGTCTTTGATGCGCTGAGCCGCTCCCAGGACCGAGTCGCGTGCCCGGTCGATGCCCTCGATGGCCTTCCCGACCACCTGGCCGCCCTTCTCGGCCGTTCCGGCGGCCTGTTGCGTGGTGGCCGACACGGTCGAGGCTTTTCCGGCCACCCCCGAAATGGACGCTACCATGTGCGTAACGGTATTGACCGTTTCCTGCGCGCTCTTGGCCTGTTCCATGGCGCCGCTCGATATCTGGGCTATGGAGAGCCGCAGCTGGCTCATAGTCTGGTTGGCGTCCTGGACCGCCTCAGTCTGCAGCGTGGCGTCGCGGGCCGTCTGGACCATGGCCTGGGCCACACCGTGCAGCGCGGTCGCCATCTGTTCAGTGTTCTGGGTCAACTGCCCGGCGGACTCGGTCACCAAACTGCTGGTATCTGCCGCTTGTCGCAACAGTTCTCGTAACGTGGCCGCCATCCGGTTGAACGACAGGGCCATGTCTCCATACTCGTCGTTGGATTCGGCGCGCAGGTCGTCGATGGACAGATCCCCGCCCGCCACTCTGTCGGTAGCCTCCTTCAACCTCTTAGCCGGGCTCGCCAGGACATTGCCCGCGACCATGGCGGCCACAAAGGAGACGGCGACGATCCCTAGGGCCACCAACAGCAGGGTGAGCAGGGACTGCCTCCTCAGGGCAAAGAACGTGGTCTCCGGAATGCCCACGTACGGCCCGGCGATAACCTGCCCGGTGTGGTCTTTCAAGGGTGTATAGACGGTCCTCTGCCACTCTCCGGCCACCTGTGCCCGCCCACGGTACTCCTTCCCCTGGCGCAGACTGGTCATGACGGGAATGGAATAGATGGTCCCGATGGCCCGCGCCTCGGTCGGTTTTCCGGAAGCATCCTTGAGTTTGACGTTCGTGGTGACCCGGACTCCGTCCATAGCGATGGTCGCCGTGACCAAACCATTGGTGCGGCTGCGCACCTCGTCGACGATGCCGTAGTTCTGGTTCAACACCTCCGCGGCCACCACCAGCGCCACTACCTTGCCGCCGGCGTCTCGCACGGGCGCCACACCGACAAGGGATAACGCCCCACTCACCTCTTTCTCCGAACGCGTCTCCGCACCCTGAGTCGGTTTGACCGCCATGACTACCTGCTGTTTTACTAGATCGCCCTCGGATGACCACTCGGCCTCGCCAATGACTTCGGGGGAAGCCACGGGCGCCGCCCGCCGGGCGGCTTCGGCCACCAACCCGTTGATGCCAAGGGTCTGGCCGGTGGCACTGCTATTGGCCCGGGCCAGGACCTTGCCGGTCGGATCGACGACCGTCAGGACCGTGAGGTCAGGTGACGCCGCCTTCCACTCCCTTAACTGCTGGGACAGGGGCACTCCGGTCCCACCGATGCCCACCACACCCTGCCTCACGGACGGGGCACCGGCCACTAACGCGGCCAGGTCCCTGACCTTCGCCAAATGCTGATCTATCAGCGTCTGCTCCACGTTGGACGCCAGGTCCAGTTGCTTGGACATGTTGTTGTCGACGAACTTGTTGATATAGAAGTAACTTACCAGACTGACGGTGAGGACGGCCCACAAGGCCCCGCCGGCCATGGCACCCACAACTTTCGTAGCGATGGGTATCCGGAGTCTGTTGGCCCATCTCCATACTCTAGCTGGAAGCGAACCACCGGTGAAAAGTGGAACTTTGTTCATTAGGGGGCACCCCCGAAGGAAAACGCTTGCTGCCCGGCCAAGCTCCAATCTTAAGCGGCCTTACTCGTTATATCGGTGACGGGCGGGCCCGGATTAACGTGCGGAAAATGTCGATTCGCGGTGACTTCAGGAGGTGCCGGTATTGTCGCAGCAAGATAAATGGAGCGCATTTGAGACCTACGTGGCCGAGGCCATGTCCAATCAGCACATCGCGGGTCTGGCGGCGGCGGTTTCGGTGGGCGGCGAAGTGGTGTACGCCAAGGGGTTCGGGCAGCGTGATTTGGGTGAAGGGGCCGCCGTAACACCAGATACCGTGTTTGGCCTGGCCTCGGTCAGCAAATCCTTTTCAGCCATGGCCGTCACCCGGTTAGTCGACGCCGGGAAAGTCGATTTCGACGCTCCGGTCACGGACTACCTGCCCAACTTTCGCCTGCGTGGCGCGCGGGACATGGCCGCTATCAAGGTCCGGCACGTCCTTTCGCACACGACGGGCCTGCCGCCGATGAAACGGCGCCCGGAACTGAAAACCTTCGACGAGCATGTCGACTACCTGGCGACCGCCGACTACCAGCTGCTGGGGGCGCCGGGCGAGTACTTCAGCTACTGCAACGACACTTTCTTGCTCTCGGGAGCCATCATTGAGCGGGTGACGGGGATGGCCTACCGGGACTACATGATGCAGCTCGTCCGCTCCATCGGTATGCCCCGGACCACCTACTTCCTGGACGACTTCCAGGCTCTGGGGAATGTCACCGACCTGTACGTCTGGGACCGGAAGGCCGGCAAACACGAGAAGCGTCCCTGGTTCGAACTGGGGACCTACGCGCCGGGCGGTGGAGTACGTTCCACCGTGCGGGACCTGCTGAATTACGGGGCGGTCTACGTCAATGGGGGCACGGCTGGAAGGTGCCGGCTGATTTCGTCCTCCGTCCTGAGGCGCATGTACCAGCCCGTATACCAGACGGGGCGCCGGACCCACTACTGTTTCGCCCTTCAGACAACCCCCGACTATGCCGGTACCGGGCTCACCCTGGTGGAGCACGGCGGAAATCAAATCGGGGTGGCTTCGAACTTCGGCTTCATCCCGGAGAAAGAGCTGGTGGCCGTGGTGCTGACCAACACCAGCGGCGCGCCGGCCAACCCTTTGTGGCTCGCCCTAGTCAATGCGGCGCTGGGGCTCCCCCTTGGCCAGAAGCGTAGCGAGGAGCCGGCGGACTTCCGGCCCACGCCCGAACAGCTACGTCACTTCGCTGGGACGTACAAGTCGGCTGAGGGCGGCCGTCTGAGGATGACGGTCAGAGGGGATGAGTTGGGGGCCGCGGTCGAAGGAGAGCCGGAACCCTTGGTGGCGCGGGCGACAGATGAGAGGACGGTTGTCTTCCACTTCGGAGGACAGGAGAGGATCGCCCGTTTCTACCCAGATGATCACACGGCGCCCGGGCGGTTCTGGGCCGTCTTCTACGGCAGTCGCATGCTGCGCCGGGTGCCGGATGACGAGGCAGAGAAGGAAGAGACAGCCGGCGGAGCCAACTGACCGAGCGTCCCGAAGGGAACGCCAGACGCCGGCTAGGCCTTCCGATCAGGCTTTCTGTGGTAGCACCTCGAAGGAAGGCGCATGGGCCAGCGCCGCCAGAATCAGGTTCTCGGCCATGGCGTTCAGGCCGGTGAGCCGGACCTTGACCCCTGGTATTCGTCCGATGCGGTCAAGGAAGCGGGCCAAGCGCACCAGTGCTTTGGTCTGGGCCACTGCGGCCCGCGAGGCGATATGGATTTCTAGCTGACGGCGGCCGGCCCGAAAGAGGTTATTGACCTCCCTCTTGAGACGGCGTACGGCCGCCGTATCCAGGCGCTCGACGTTCAGGCGGGCGCGGGCGGCGGCCCAGACGCGGGCCGTCGCGGCCATGGCGGCCATAGTCTTGGCCGCGCGTAGCCAACGCCCCAGTTCGACGCGGGCCAGAGCACGCTGGTAAGCCGCGCGGAAGTTCCCCGCGGCCATAGCCCGCCCCATTCCCTTGGCGGAATAGAAGGCCAGGTGGGCGCGGGCGGCTGCCGCTTCCAGTTCGGCCGGGGAAAGACCGGCCGGCTGGAACACCGCGTTGTGACCGTCGTACAGCGCCCAATCCCTGGTGAGCAAGCGCCCCCGCTCTTCGAGCTGAGAGAAGAGCCCGGTGCCGGGCAAGGGCGTCAAGATCATGAACTGCGCCCCTTCCAGACCCTCAGCCAGGGCGAAGTCCACGGTCAACCCGGGCGTCCGGGCGTCGTCGGCGTCGGCCCCCAGGATGAACATGCCGTAGACACCGATCCCGGCCCGGTGAAAAGCACTGATGGCGGTCCGGATATCCTCCAACCCTTGTCCTTTATGGAAAGATCGAAGAGTTTCAGGGTTAATAGACTCGAAGCCCACGTACACGCGGCGGCATCCGGAGCGGGCCATGAGGCGCAGCAGTTCCGGGTCTCGGGCGGCGTCCACGCGCACCTGCGCCCCCCAGGCCGATGGCCGAGCCGAAGTGGACAGCATACCCTCGAGCAGTTCCTTCGTGCGTCCGGGGTTGGCGGTGAAATTGTCATCGTAGAAGAAGACCTTGCGACCACGGAGGCGCGACAGTTCCTCGAGGACCAGTTCTTTCGAACGAAAACGGTAGCGGCGCCCGAACATGGCGGTAACGCCGCAGAAGGTGCAGCCGTGCGGGCAACCCCGTGAGGTCATCACCGGGAAAGTCCGCCAGCGGGACCAACCCGGCCGCACCAAAGCCAGATTGGGGATGGGGAGCCGGTCAATGTCGACGGTGGCGCCGTCCAGGGGGTTGTGGACAGCGGGACCACCCTTGCGGTAACTCAACCCCGGCGTGGCGTACGGGTCGCCCGACTCTCGCAACAGGGCGTCGACGAATCCCGGAAAACTCAGGTCCGCCTCGCCCCGGATAACGAAGTCCGCGTGCTCCAGTCCTTCATCGGGCAGGAACGTGACGTGAGGTCCGCCCAACACCACCGGAATACCGTGGCGCCGCATCATGTCGGCCAAACGGTAAGCCTCGGGAGCCGTGGAAGTGGTGGTGCTGATCCCGACCAGATCGGTGGACAGCAAGTCGGTCAGCGAAGGCATACTCCAGGCCTGGCACCACACATTGGCCTCGTAGCCGCGATGCCGCAGCTCCGTGGCCATGTTCACGAGGCCGAGCCGTGGCAATCGGGCGGCGTCGAAAGTGTGCCGCTCGGGCGGCTTTGGTTCTATCAGAGTGACTTTCAGCGGGGTGGTCGGCACCATACTAACTGACATCCCTCCGTCAAAGCTCTCTTCTGCCCACAATGGGGCGGGCGAATTCACGGCTTCGTCCGACGGAGACAAGAAGGCCCGGAGGAGCGCTTCACTCCTCCCGGCCTTCGACTGTTTTCCTTGCTTTTCCTGCAAGGTCCCGGGCCCGCGCGCCCCCCGCGGTGATTCGGTCGGTCTAGGCCGTGGTGGCGGCGGCTTAAGCCGTACGGGCAGCCAGCTGCCTGACGGGTCGGCGGTGCAACTTCACGTGACTCACAGACATGGAAGAGTAGCTGATAGCTTTCAACAAACCTGCCAGAAGATCGGACCCTTCCTTCGTCTTGACGATGAGCGGAATGGTCCCGATGATCTGGGACTCCGGCGATGAGTGCACGTATTCTACCACCTGTGAGCTCAGCTCTCCAGTGTAGAGGACTTCGATTATCTCCACGTCTCTTTCACCTCCTTGCGGCTCCTCTGTTTCACAGCTCCCTATACGAGAGCGAACACCCAAGAGTTCCCTGATTCCAGTCTTCATTTCTGGAAGTTCCTCCCTTCCACCAACGGGTTCATTGTGCGTCCGCGGCCCCTCGCCGTGTCCAGCTACCCACGGCAAAGTCTTCGCATTATCCGTGCCAAGAGCGCGCGAAAAGGCCCGGGTGGTTACCCCGGGCCTTGGGTAATTCCAGATTCACACCGTCGCACGTTCCTCAGGCAGCGAAAGCCGAAGTCACGTGACTTTCGTGGGGGTCAGCCGAGAACAGCCCGGGCCACGCCCCAACCGGCCATTATTCTGTTCCGGATGCGCATCGTGATCCAGGCCACCAGCCAACCCTCCTTTCTCCTTGCCTTCTCCCGTCCGGTCCTACCCCGGCCGGACAACGTCATGATTATACACGGGTGCATATGGGATGGCAAGGGGTTGGGGCGAGGAAATGGGCCGTTCCGGCAATAATACCAGGAGACACAGTAACCCCAAAGGAGTAACCCGAAATGGCGCTGCCCCCATTCCTCGCCGCTGTCGAGCAAAATGATCCCGTCCTGGCCAAGGCCATTGAACCCCTGTACGCCGCGGCCATGGGCTCAGGTGCGCTGGACCAGAAGACCAAGGCTCTGATCTCGATGGCCCTCGACGCCACCCACGGCGCCGCCCGTGGCGTGGAAAGCCTATCTAACCAGGCCCGGAGGGCCGGGGCGACGGAGGCCGAGATCACGGAGACCATCCGCATCGCCTACGTCATCGCCGGCATGTCCACCCTCCTGACGGGCCAGAACGCCTTTCCAAGGAAGGAATAGGAGGTCGGCCATCTGTTAACACTTTGTTAACACACTCCTTCCTTTCATGGATACCACTCGCCTCGAGAATGTGGTACCTTGGAGGTAACAGAGGGAAGCTATGAAAGCAGATCTGTAACCTGGTCACCTCGATCTGCTGGAGCCAGTGGTGAACCCGCCCCTGCTCAGAGATGAGCCGGCGAGGCGGGTTTTCTGTTAAAGATGACGATATACCACTGGCCCAACCGAGAGGGCCGATAGGAATCTCCACCTCCCGCGGAAAAAGGGCTCCCCAGATAGGGGAGCCCTTTTTCCATCCTTTTTCATGCGCTTCGCTGTCCCATGCTCATCCACAGCCCCACGGGTTTGCCGTGGAGCTAGGCCACAGGCTCATGTAGCCGGCGCCCCACGGCACCCGCCACGGCCGCCAAGCGCTCTGCCAACCGGTCCAACTGGCGTGGGTCAAGAGACTGGTCCCCGTCGCAAAGGGCTTTGGCCGGCTCCGGATGGACTTCGACCATCACCGCGTCGGCGCCCGCCGCCACGGCCGCCATGGCCATGGGGGTCACCAAGTCGCTCCGCCCGGTGCCGTGGCTGGGGTCGATCATGACCGGTAGGTGGCTCATGGCCTTGACCGCCGGCACCGCGCTGAGATCCAGCGTGTTACGGGTATAGGTTTCGAAGGTCCGGATGCCGCGCTCGCACAGGACCACCTGTGTGTTTCCGTAGGTCATGATATACTCGGCAGCTTGGAGCCACTCGCTCAAGGTCGACATCATGCCTCTCTTCAGCATCACCGGCTTTCGCTGCCGGCCCACTTCCTTCAGAAGACTGAAGTTTGACATGCTGCGCGTCCCGATTTGGAGCATGTCCGCGTGAGCGGCCACCGCTCCGACCTCCTCGGGCTCCATGACTTCCGTCACCACCCGGAGACCGGTCTGCCGCCGGGCCTCAGCCAGCAGCGCCAGCCCTTCCTCGCCCAGTCCCTTGAAACTGTACGGCGAGGTGCGCGGCTTGAACACACCGCCCCGGAGCATCACCGCCCCGGCCGCTTTGGCCGCGCGTGCAGCCTCCAGCAACATGTCGAGATTTTCCACGGTGCACGGCCCGGCGATCAAGACCACTTTCTCACCGCCGAACTTCACTCCGCCGCAATCCACCACGGTCTGGCCTGGCCACACTTGGCGGCTGGCCAGCCTGAAAGGCTGTACTTTTCCCATGGGGCTCACTCTCCCACCGCGTATGAGCCGAGGACCCGCAGCATGGTGGTCTTGGCCTTGAGTTCATCCAGGGCCTGCTTGACCTGCCAGTCATCGATGTGCCCTTCGAACTCCAAGAGGAAAATGAACTGGTATGGGTCGCGCTGGATGGGACGGGATTCGATCTTCGTCAGGTTGATGCCTCGACAGGCGACTGAAGACAAGGCCAGGAAGAGCGAGTCGGGAGTGTGCTCCAAGCCCAGAGCCAGCACGGTCTTGTTACGCTCCCCGCGCGGCCGCGAAGCCGGCTCGATGCGGACGTAGCGGGTGAAATTGTGGGGGTTGGTCTGCACACCGCTGGCCAATATGCTGAGGCCATAGACGGCGGCCGCCGCCGCCGGACCGACGGCGGCCACTTCGGGCGAACCCCACATCTTGACATGTTTGGCAGCGCCCTCGGCGCTGTAGTGCGGCACCAGTTCGACTCCCAGCTGAGCCAGATAGGGCTCGCACTGGGCCAGGTCCCGCGGGTGCCCGCGCACTTCTCTGACGCGGTCCAACCGGGTCCCTACCAGCCCGAGCAGACAGTGATCGACATTCACCACGGTCTCGCCGGTGATGGTCAGGGCGCCGGCGGCACCCAACAAGAGATCGTAGGATTCCCCCGTGCTGCCGGCGAGCGAGTTATCCACCGGGACGACGCCGTAGACCGCCGACCCGTCACCGACCCGGGCGAAAACTTCGGCCATCGTCCGACATGGTACGGTCAAACCGCGGTCGTGCCCGTTGTCTTGTAGAAAGATGGCCGCCGCCTCATCGTACCCGCCCGGTTCACCTGCGTATGCTCCAAGCCTCAAAACCCCATGGACTTTACCCCTCCAGTAACTGTGGAAATCGATTCGTTCCAGCAAAAAGCCCGTCCCTCGAAAGGGACGGGCATCCTACTCACCCGCGGTACCACCCTGTTTGGCCGGAATGCGCTTCCCGACGCCTTCACCCCTGGAAAGCAGAGAACGCGCCGGTTGCCGGCAATCGGTTGCCGGTTCCCAGCCCAACTCCTCAGACACGGGCCGGACGACTGAGCCATAGAACCGCTTTCGCCGACCGTATGTCCTGTCCCGGTAACGGGGGAACCCGTCGGATCCTACTCCAAGTCACCGCCGATGGCGGATCCCTGTTTCAGCCCGCGGCTCACAGGTGAACTTCAATCGCCTCGCCGGAGTCCCTCGCACCGTTCGGCCTCTCGCTTTTGGCGGCGGCGGCAACTTACTCTCCTGATCATCGCCTTGTAGCTCTTTGTGACCTGTATTGTTTCAGATGTTACACCAGTCGCCCGGAAGATGTCAACGCCTGGAGGACTTCCCACGCCGAGGGCGAAACACCCGACCCATAGCACGCTGGCATAAAAGACCATACGAGGAAATATACGGGCAAAGGTCCATGGCCAACAACGAAACGGAATCTGTCCCAGAAGTCCCATCAAACCCCTCCGGCGGGCTTCCGACTCCCGGCCCCGGCGAACCGACGCCCCGGGCCATCCGCCGCCAGGTATTGGAACTGGCGTGGCCCGCCATCGCCGAGATGGGCTTCTCCAGCCTCATTCAGGTGATCAACATGGTCATGGTAGGGCGCGTGGGCCCGGCCGCCGTGGCGGCCATCGGCATCACCACCCAGCCCGTTTTCCTGGCGTTGGCGGTGTTCCAGGCTCTGAACGTCGGCGCCACGGCCATGGTGGCCCGGGCCGTGGGGGCCGGTAACTGGGACGAAGCGAACTGGGTGACGCGCCAGACCATCCTGGTGAACGTACTCTTGTCGGCCGGGCTGTCCGTCCTGGGCTTCTTCTTTTCCCGTAACCTAGTCCTCCTGATGGGTGCCGGCCCCGACATTGTGGATTCCGCCACCACCTACTGCCAGATCATCATGGCCACCCTGGCCTTCAATACCCTGAGCATGAGCATCACCTCTACCTTGCGCGGGGCCGGCGACACCAGGACTCCCATGCGCGTGAACATGATCGCCAATATCCTGGTGGTCATTCTGGGTTATCCCCTCATCTACGGCAAGCTGGGCCTCCCCGCTCTGGGCGTCCTCGGCGCCGGCATCGCCGCCGGCATCGCCCGCTTCGTCACCTTCAGCCTGGCGGCGGGGGCGGTCCTGAGCGGCAGGTACGCGTTGCACTTCGCCTCGCGGGGCCGTTACACCCTGGATTTCCGTACCCTGCGGCGCGTGGCCAGACTCGGCCTGCCCGCCGCCGGTGAGCAGATGGTCTTCCGCACCGGCTTCGCCATCTTGACAAGGGTCATGGCCGGCCTGGGCACGGAAGGGTTCGCCGCCCACCAGATCGTGACCAACATCATGAACCTCACCATGATGCCGGGCCAGGGGTTGGGAGTGGCGGCCACCACTCTGGTGGGGCAGGGTTTGGGGGCACGCCGACCCGAGGCCGCCGGACGCAGCGGGTGGGAAGCCCACAGGTATGGCCTGTATATCTCGGCGGCCATCGCCGCGCTCTTCTTCTTCGGGGCGCCGTGGATCATGCGGCTCTACACCGACGACGCCGTTGTCATCGCCAGCGGTGTGATCGCCTTGAAAGTGGGAACCCTGGGGCTGCCTGGGCAAACGGGGCAACAGATCTTTTCGGGCGGCCTGCGCGGCGCGGGGGATACGGCCTGGCCTCTCTACTCCACCTTCTTCTCGGTCCTGGGGATCCGCGTCACCCTGGCGGTGCTCCTGGTCCAGATCTGGCACGTGGGTGTGGTGGGAGCGTGGATCGCCTGGGACGTGGACCAAGCCGCCCGCGGGCTCTTCCTATACTTCCGGTTTAGAAGCGATCGTTGGCGGTACGCCCGGGTTTGACCATCCAACCAATCGCAAGGGTACCCGCTACACCTGGAAGCGCAGGTCTTCTGGGTGAAGAACCAGCAATTTAGACATAACGCTGCGGGAGGACTTTTCTTTCGCTAAGCGAAGAAGCCGTTTTTGTAGTTTTTCGGGGAAAAGAGCTCAGAGCAGAACACATGGCTGAACACGACACACACACCGTGCCTGAAGCAGAGCGCGCCGACAGTGCCACCGCAAGCTGCGCCATCCCCAGCGGCGTCGGTCTGGCGGAGCCTTACACACTCTCGACCACTACAATAAAGCCAAACCTTCGGCCCCGCGACGGCGATGCAACCGCCGAAGCTTCTACGAGAGCCATCCGCCGGCGGGTCCTCGACCTGGCCCTGCCCGCCGTGGCCGAGATGGCCTTTTCCAGCTTCATCCAAGTCATCAACCTCATCATGGTCGGCCGCGTGGGTCCGGCGGCCGTGGCGGCGGTCGGCATCACCACGCAGCCTGTTTTCCTTGCTCTGGCCGTCTTTCAGGCCCTGAACGTGGGCGCCACCGCCATGGTGGCCCGTGCCATCGGCGCCGATAACCCTGAAGAAGCCAACGAGGTCACCAGACAGACCATTCTGATCAATGTCCTTTTGGCCATCGCCTTCTCGGTCCTTGGGTACGTCTTCTCGCGCGATCTGGTGCTTTTTATGGGCGCGGGCCCGGACATCGTCGACGTGGCGACGCGGTACTGCCAGATTATCATGGCCACACTGGCCTTCAACACGTTGACCCTCAGCATAAACTCAACCCTCCGTGGCTCGGGCGATACGCGTACCCCAATGCGGGTGAACATGACCGCCGATGCGCTGGTCGTGGTGTTCGGCTTCCCGTTGATCTACGGGATGTTCGGACTGCCCGCCCTGGGAGCGGTGGGCGCCGCCGTGGCGGCCGGGATGGCGCGCTTCGTGGCCTTCTGCCTCGCGGCCAGTACCATTATGAGCGGCAAGCACGTCCTCCGGTTCTCGCTGAAGGGCTCCTATAAGCTGAACTGGGGCATTTTGCGGCGCATCGCCAATTTGGGGCTGCCGGCGGCCGGCGAACAGATGGTGTTCCGGACGGGCTTCACCATCTTGACCAAGGTCATGGCCGGTCTGGGCACCGAAGGTTTCGCCGCCCACCAGATCGTGCAGAACATCATGAACCTGACGATGATGCCCGGGCAGGGGCTGGGCGTGGCCGCGACCACACTGGTCGGGCAGAATCTAGGCGCCAAGCGTCCGCGCGAGGCGGAGCGCAGCGGCTGGGAAGCGCACCGCTTCGGCGTCATCTCCTCGGTTACCCTTATCGTCCTCTTCTTCACCGCCGCTCCCTTGATCATGCGTCTGTACACCAACGATGCCGTGGTCATCGCCGCGGGTGTCATCGCTCTCCAAGTGGGCACCTTCGGCCTCATCGGCCAGACGGACCAGCAGATACTGTCGGGCGGGTTACGGGGTGCGGGCGACACGGTCTGGCCTTTCGTCTCGACACTGGTTACCGTGCTGGGGCTGCGGGTCGTCTTGGCGGTCGTGTTCGTACACGGCTGGCACTGGGGCGTCAAAGGCGCCTGGGCCGCTTTCGACATCGACCAGTCGGTGCGGGCGGTCTTCATCTACGCGAGATTCCGCAGCGGCCGTTGGAAGACGCGCCGGGTCTAGTCCTCTGGGTACTGCTTTTCCTCCCCCGCGCCAGTCTCCCCATCCTTCTTTGTCGAACGCATTATATTGACGTTGTCAATACGTCGGGCGTACTATGGCTTTGGTGGTGGATGGTAAGGTGCGAGTCATCACGGTTAGGAACATGACCCCGAGGGAAAAAGTCTGGTTCCGCAGGGAGAGGGAGTAAATGGCCAGGAAGAAGATACCCGTTCCTGAGTTCAAGTCTGAAGCGGAGGAAGCGGATTTCTGATCCACCCATTCCATCACGGATGTTGAGTTAGAAGACGGCGAGGTCCACTTGGAACTGGACCCGGCCTTGGAGAACCGCATCTTGAAAAAGATGGCCAAGAAACCTGTGACATTCCGCTTAGCTCCCGAGCAGTTGAGAGCAGCTAGAGACATTGCCAATCGGCGGTCTTTGGGCTACCAGTCCCTACTGCGGATGTGGATAGCTGAGGGCATCACCCGGGAGATGGGTAGCCTCCCAGGGGACTCTTTGCGCCTTAGCGAGAGTTCGACGCCATATGGGGTGGTGAGCAATGCACCTACGGAACTGCCAGCCGGCGTGGCCGCAGTTTCTACTTGTGCGAAGCTCTTTGTCAGCCATGCCTGGAAACGTGAGGTCTTCCATGACTACTTCCTGCAACTCCTGAGATCGACCCCAGGATATAGACTGGAGTGGGGCGGCGTGCCGGAACCCTATCCTGCCTCCCAAACGATAGAGAACCTGGACAGCATTCTGACTAAGCAGTTGACTGATATCAGCTGTTTTGTGGTCCTGTCTGACATCTTCGTCACTGATCCAAGGGTCATTAGAAGAGAGATGGACTTGGCGGCGGCTTTCGGCAAGCCCATTCTTGGCATGGTCCCAAAATCCGGCGGAGCTGTTCCTCGGCCAGTAAGGGAAGCCTCCGTTGAGCTTCTTCCCTGGAACGCAAGGCAGGTCTTGTCGGCCATAGAGAAATGGTCTGTCTAGTCTCCCCGCGGACCTGGCGTAGAGCCGCCGATATCTGCTAGGTAGAGGCTGATGCCAGTCTAGCCAGGACAGAAAGCATGTGGTTCTCGAAAACGTTCCGCTCCAGTGCCTGGCGGAGCTCAGGGTGCTTCTCATCTGTTGACTTCAGGTCCATGGAAAGTGCCTCCTCTCAATAGCGAGCGAAACGGAGCACTTCGGGGAGCGCGTCGCCACCGTCTGGACGGCTCTTACAAACTCGGGCGGTTCGCGCAGGCTTTGCCGTCTTCGCCGGCCTTCGGGTTGTACCCTTGTGCGGCAGGTATCTGGCCCGTACCAGAGAAGTCTCGCCTCTCATATAGGCGAAATCCGATCACTGGGGGCCCAATCACACAACCATGCGTGGACGCGGCAAGCACACTATCCTTTTCGGGCTAGTGACCACCCTCTACTGGTTCTCCTATTACGCCTACGTCCCCATACTGTCACCTTACGCCAAGTCCATGGGCGCGTCGTACAAGATGGTGGGCCTCATCGCCGGCTCATACGGTTTCGCGCAGATGGCGGTCCGCCTGCCCATGGGCGTCCTTTCCGACACCCTGCGCCGCCGGAAAGCCTTCGTGGTCGCGGGCTTAGTCCTCGCAGTCGTCAGCGGCCTGGGCCTCTTCGCCTCATCCGACCCCTTTTGGCTCTTGGTCTTCCGCTTCCTGTCGGGCGTGGGAGCCGCGGCGTGGCTGGCCTTTACGGTCCTCTACGCCAGCTACTTCGATCCGGCCGAAGCCCCTAAGGCTATCGGCATCCTGAACTCCCTGAATTTCGTCGGCCAGATGTGCGGGACATTCCTAGGCGGCATTGTGGCGGCAGCCTCCGGCCAGCGGACGCCGTTCCTCCTTGGGGCCGTGGGCGGGGCCATCGGCCTGGCTATGAGCCTTGCCACTCTCGAGGTCCGTCCGACGAGCAAGCCCCGGTCCGCCAAAGACCTGCTGAAGGTGGGTGCGGACCGGCACCTGCTTTCGGTCTCGGGGTTGGGCATCGCCGTCCAGATCGTGGCCTACGGCACCGTTTACGGATTTGCCCCGGTGGCGGCGAAAGACCTTGGGGCCACGGACTTCCAACTGGGCATCCTCACCACCATCGCCACCGTGCCCATGGCCGTCTCGTCGGCCTTGAGCGGGTCGTGGTTCGCGAAGAAGCTGGGGGAAGCGTTCACGGTCTCCTTCGGTTTCGCGATCCTGGCCTTCTCAGCCATCGCGGTCCCTTTCGCCCACAGCGTCGAGTCGCTCTACATATCGCAGGGCATCGGCGGCTTCGGCCGTGGGCTGGTCCTTCCGCTCCTGATGGGCATCAGCATCAAGGACGTGGCCGCGGAGAAACGGGGAACGGCCATGGGTATCTTCCAGGCCATGTACGCTTTCGGCATGTTCATCGGCCCCATGATCGTCGGCCTCATCGCCGACACCGTCGGGCTGACCCAGGGCTTCTGGACGCTGGGGCTGATCGGACTGGTCAGCGCCGCCGCCACCCTGGGGCTTCTGAGAGTTGCACCGGCGGCCGTGAAGAGAGCGGCTTCCTCGGCCTCCTCGGCCTCCTAAGCACCTCCGACGGCCGGCCTCACTTGCCGGTGATGCGTATCGGTGTACCCTCGGTGGCCCAGTCGTAGAGGCGCTTGGCGTCGGCCTCGCTGAACGCGATGCATCCGTGGGTGGCGTCGGGTTCGACCCGCATGGTCTGGTCGTTGATCTTATAGGCGTGGAACCCGTAGTCCCCTTGGAACTGCAGGAAGTATTTCAGGATAAACTCGTGTCCGTAGGTGGCGCGGTACAGGGCGGTATGGATAGTCCCGAGATGTGCCGTCACGCGGTAGTAGCCGGAGGGTGTCTCCTCCCCGGGCGCGCCCGAGCCGGAGCGACCGTTGAAGGTCGCCGCCACCTTGCCGTCTTCGAAAATTTGCACGACAGCCGTGGCTTTCTTCCGGTCAATGACGGCCTCAATGCGACGCGGGTTCTGGGCGAAGGCCCGGGCGGCCTCGTCCACCGTCTCCTTTTGGCCGTCGGCCACCGGCTGCCACGAGACAGACACGACCCCGACTGCCAGACCGACCAAGAACAGCAGCGCCAAGACGACACCCAAGCGAGGAGTGGCCCGCCAACGGCGCCGGTGATCCTCTGACGGAGACCTGGACGGCCACCTTTCCTGCCCCATCTAGCTCAGCTCACCACTCAGCTTCACCCAGCGCGGCTTACCGCTTCCCGACCGCCGCCATGTAAACCACCATTTGATCCCTGCCGTCAAGGCCCAGCAAGCGAGCCATCTCATCGTCGTCGAAGGCCCCGATGGCGCAGCACCCGCCGCCGATGGCCTGGGCCGCCAGGTAGGCGTTCTGGCAAACGTGCCCGGCGTCGATAAACAAATACCGGTAGCCCCGCTCCTGGTACCGCCAGAAGGTACGGTACACGTCGGCCACCCAGATGAATGTTAGGGCGCTGGCGGCGATGAACCCCTGATTGCCGCCCGCGGCAGTGATCTTCTGGGTCAGTTCCGGGTCCAGGTCGTGAACCGCCAGTTTGTGCGGGATGCCGTGAAAATGGTAAAGGCCCGGCTGCAGCCCCTCGACCCTGTTTATCAGGAGGTAGGTCTCGAAGGGATGGCGGGACCCGGCCGATGGGACGGTACGGAGGGTGGCGGGTCGCGCGGTGACCTGTCGGACCCCTTGCGTCGACCAGAGGAGGTAGGACAACTCACCCAGCGAGAGAGGAGCATCACTGTATTTTCGGAGGCTTGTCCGCTCGTTAATGGCCTGACTGAGGTCCAGGCGCCCGACCTCGACCTTGGCGGGATCGGGCAGGTCGATGACGGTTTGATCGGGGTTAGGCGCCCGCTCCAATGGGGGTTGCGGCAGGCCTTTCATTTGGTCCGACGGCTCTTTGCGGTGCTTGGTGCCCTCGATAAAGGTCAATCCGATGTTATCTCTGATCTGTGCCATCGCGGTCACCCTTCTCTGGAGGTTTCCTCCTCTTGTTCCGCGAAGGTCCCGCGCTTACCTTCATGGAGCAGTAGCACGGCCAGGTCTAGTGCGGAACCACCAGTTCTCCGATGAGGAAAGCCAGGGCGAGAAGGCACGGCAGAAAGGCCAAGAGCACCAAGACCGACCGGTCGTGCCGGCGGAAGATGGCCATCCAGGCTACGGGGCCTGCCGCCAGGCCGGAAGCTAGGGTACAGACCCCAAGGATGATCAAGATATGCGAGGGACGTACACCGCCCCCGCATCCAGTACCGGTCCGATCGCGAGTATGAAAACAAAAAAGGCAGCCAGACCCACGGCGACCCATCCCAGGGTAGTGCGCGGGAGCCATATGAGACGGTTCCCGGAAGGTAGACCGGTCGGAGGCATGTGCCTTCCCCTCCTCAAGATTGTCCGATACCTTATTCTATTACTTTCCCCATGGCGCTTTCTGTCAGATTTGGCGGTGGTGTCGCCGTTACATCTTGCCCGCTCCACAGCACGGACGCCACGGCTGCCAGCCCAACGCTCAAGGCCAGCCAGAAGGGAGCCGTGGGTCCGGTCAACCCCACCAGCCAAGATGCTAGCGGCGCCCCGAAGGCGCCTACGAAACCGGTCACCGTTCCAACGGCGCCCAGTGCCCGCCCGAGGACCTTGGTGGATACTCCTTCTGTCCGGACGGTGTCCCACCCGATGATGCCGACCTGCATGGCCAACAGGACCAAGATGAAGACCGCCACCGAGGCGGCGTAGACCGGCACTAGCAGCCACACCAAGATGAGGCCCAGGCCGGCAATGAGCCCGGTAGCCATGGACCAACGCGTCCCCTTGGCCTCGATGAGCCTTCCGCCAAACAGGCTGAACAGGGTGACGAAGAAATGCCCGAAGGCGAACAGCAGGTTGATCTGCGACGGGCTGAAACCGAAAGCATCGCGAGCGTAGAGGGTGATGTATGGCCCATTCGTAGTCACGGTGGCGGTAGCAGCAATCTGCTCGCATTTACCCGCCGGCGCCGGCCACAGCCATAACTTCCACGACATTGGCTACGCCAAGGAAGGGGCCGTCATCCAGGAACTACGGACGCTGGGAGTTCTGTCGCCCATGCCCTTCGACAGTCTGGATGCCGAGAAAGTGCGGGCCATGATGTGGCGCGGCGCGCTGTCACCTTGACCAGGGTCTTTAACCTGCGTCAATGGTTCTCCGAAGAAGACGACAAGCTTCCGGAGCGCATGTTCGTCCCCTTCCCCTCCGGGGCCATGGTCGGGCGGAAGCCGCGGCCTGAAGACTACGAGGAAGCCAAGCGGATGTACTACAGCATGATCTTCTTCGCCTACCTAGGCAGGTCAAACCGGAGGGCGTAATGGTGGGGCCCGACCTCGCAGCCATCATTACTCCGGATGAAGCCGGCGGCCCCAAATCCCTCCGTGGCTTCCCGCGGGCTCAGGCGGTGCTCCAGCGGGGGACCCATGGCCGATTCCTCTTTCTTCCACTCCGCCAGCAGCACGGCGCCGCCTGGTTTCAACATGCGGCGCACCTCGCTCAACATCCGAGCGGGCGAGTCCGCTTCATGCAGCACCATTGCCATCAGGACGGCGTCGACGCTAGCGGGGGCTACCGGGTACCCGCGTGATCCGGTGGAGGCCAGCACTGGCACCACGTTTTTGATTCCCTCTCCGGCGGCTCGTTGCACGCAGAGGTCCAGCATCTCCTGGGAGATGTCGATGGCCAGCACCTTGCCGTCAGGAGCCACCCTGCGGGCCGCGTCCAGAGTGAAGAAACCAGGACCGGCGCCCAAGTCTACGAGCACCATCCCCGGGCGTAACTCCAGACAGTCCAGTGCTTTAACGGGGTCCAGCATCTTTCGCCGTTCGGGGCTAACCAGGCGCCCCATGTGCTGCGGGTCGAAACGGTGAGTTGCGCGCATCCGTGTATCTCCTCCCTTGAGGTTATAGTTTTCTTGACAGCTGCGGTCCGCAGACTGCCAAATTCCTCATGCACCCCCCGCCACCACGCCCCAGTTTCAGGGTCTGGAAGGCAGCCTGTAGACGATTGTCTGAACCACCATGCCCTGTCCTAGCAAGAACGCCCAAGCTACAAGCATTTTAGATCTAACAGAGGCTGTGCGCTCACTGGCAGTCTCCCCCAAGGCCGGTTCCACAAGAAGTCTTGTTATACCCCAGTGGGTATCCGAGAGGGAGGGGGTGTATAAGAAACTTGACAGTTTGAAGCCCCGCGGTGTCGGCGAGAATTTGACACCCTCCTCGGCAGCGACTCCCTGGCGGCCGCCGGCCTGGCGACAGTCGGCGATGAGCGCTCCAATGCTGCGCGGTAGCTGGCCAGTAGCGACCGAGAAGCTTGCGATGTTTCTATTCTGTGGTTACAGCTCTGCCTTTCGTTTGCCTCTTGGCTAGATGCGGTTCCTGGTGCCGAAGGCTTCGATCTTCCGGATCGCTTCTTCCTTCATGCGTTGCTTGGCCGACCTGAGGAACACCCTGGGGTCGATGGCGTCGGGGTTCTCCGCGATCCCCTGCTTTAGCCCCGCGATGAAAGCCGTCCTGATATCGGTGGCGATGTTGATTTTCTGGATACCAATCTTGATGGCCGCCTGGATCTGTTCCAGCGGCGTGTCGCTCCCACCGTGCAGCACCAGGGGGATATCGGTCGAAGCCACCAGTTCCCTCAAAAGGTCCAGATCGAGGGTGGGTGTCCCGGCTTTATAAAGACCGTGGGCAGTGCCGATGGCCACCGCCAGGCAGTCGACACCGGTGAGCTCCACGAATTTCCGGCACTCATCCGGCCTGGTAAACTGCCTTCGGCGCTCCTCCACCGAGTCTGCCGCGCCCCCCCGACGTGGCCAAGCTCGGCCTCGACGGTCACTCCCACAGCGTGGGCTAAGTGGACGACCTCCGAAGTCACCCGGACGTTCTCTACGAAAGAAAAGGAGGAACCGTCGATCATGACGGCCGTGAACCCGGCGCGGATGGCCCGTACCGCCGCCTCATAGTCGCGGCCGTGGTCAAGGATGATGGAGACTGGGATGCGGGGGTACACCTGGGTGGCAAGAGACTCGACGATGGCGAGCACTTGAGGGATATCGGGCCCGCCGGCCAGAAAGATGCCGGGCGAGTGCGTCTCGTCGAAGGCCTCGAAGAGGGCTACCGCCGTCTCAAGGTTATAAACGTTGAAGGCGCCGATCCCATAACCGTCTCTTTTCGCCTGGACGAGCTGCTCCTTCATGGTGACGAGCATGTTCCGAGTCCTCCTATCTGCCCTTCGCCGGCCGGGCTTCCGGTCGGCCCTACGTGATCAGGCTTACCCGGTATTTGCCGGGACTCGCCCCCGGCCAGGTACGGCTTTCCCAACTGAACGGCACGCGTCGCAACATGGTATTATCCGCCGTCTCGCCAAAGCCTGCCGCAGGGGCGGCAGAGGGTTACGGTGGTCTGGGGCAAAATCCCCTTTTGGAGACGCACAGGGCCGTAGTAGCGGTCAAGGAGGGATAGCGTTGAAGGCCGGTTTTGGAAAAGCGGACATCACGCCGCCCGTCGGGACGAGGTTCGGTTGCTTCGCTACGGAGCGTCGGCTCCCGGTGGTGGGCCACCACGATCCGCTTTGGGCACGGACCGTCGCCGTGAGCCAAGGGACGGCGACCGTCGCTCTGGTTAGCTGTGATCTGGCTGTGAACATGTCCTGGGTGGTCCGGGAGGCGCGGGCACGAATCGAGAGGCGCACCGGGCTCCCTGGACCCCAGGTCATCATCTCCCACACCCATGTGCATTCCGCACCAGGAGGCGTCGGCGTGGAAGCGGCCGCGCCAGGCATTGATCCGGACTTCTTCGGCGAACCGGACTACGTCGAGAGGGTGGTCGAGGCCACCGCCCGCTCCGTCGAAGAGGCCCTCGGGGACCGGGAGGAATGCCTCCTCCTTGCGACACGGCAGCCGATCGAAGGCATCGGGACCACCCGCGATCGTCGGGACCTTCCTTACCAGCCATACGCCGGCTTGCTCGAGTTCATCCGGTGCGACGGCACCGTCAAAGGCGCGGTGGTCTCCTATGCTTGCCACCCCAGCATCTTGGGATGGCAGAACCTCTTGACCTCATCGGATTTCGTGGGCGTGGCCTGCGACGTGTTGGGCGCGGCTCTGGGCGGGGCCCAGGTGGTATTGTTGATGGGCGCCGCCGGCGACGTCAGCACCCGCAGCACCCGCCGCGAACAGACTTATGCTGAAGTTGACCGACTGGGTCGGGCCCTGGTGGAACAACTCCTGGCTATCCAGGACAATCTCGAGCCGGTCGAGGTAGACCGGGTGTGTTCTCTCAGCACCATCATCGATGTTCCCGTCGGCCCTCTTCCCACCGGAGACGAGCTTCAGGCGGCCGTTAACAAGCAACGGGCCGTCTTGGATAGAACCATCCGTGAAGCCCCGGACGCCGCGTCTGGCAACCCCACCTACAACATGGTCATGGGCGCGGTGATGGAGCAGTATGTCTATTGGGAGCGGGCCTGTCGGCAACTGGAGACGGTCAGAAGTGTGAAGGTCGCCACCACACCGTCGGAAGTGCAGATCATCAGAGTGGGTCCTATCTACTTCCTCGGCGTCGAGGGCGAACTTCACACTGCCCGAGAGGCGGAGATCCGGGACCGCGTGGCGCCACCCTATCTGCTCATCGTGGCGCCGGCCAACGGCACGCTGGGCAACATTCCTGGCAGGTCAGAACGGCAGGGCATTCTGGCGGCGGCCGCCGGGGATAGGATCGTGGAGGAGTCTGTAAGTCTGGTGCGGCGGGCGCTCGCCACGGAACCTGGGGATGGCGCCTGCTAGAGGCGCGTCGAAAGGAATTCCTGGCCAGGGCCAGAAGAGGGACGCCCGAGGGGTCAGGGGGAGGGAGCAAGGGTGATGCCGCCCCAAACATCGCTACCGTTCCTGGACGACGACCAGCAGTCTCTAGATGAGCTTTTCCTCCGCAGCCGCCTGTACGAGACCAGTGCGGGCTACTTGGAGGTCCTCCAGTTCGTCACCAAACTGAGGCGCTACAAACCGTACAATGGTTTCCTCTTGAAAATGCAGAACCCCAACGTTACCTTCGTCGCCTCCCCCAGCTACTGGTGGTCGGAGTTCCACCGCACCGTAAACGCCGGTGCCCGGCCTATGGTAATCCTTATTCCTTTCGGGCCGGTGGATTTCGTCTGGCCACGCATTTGGATGTGTACCTCTCCGATTACATCAAGGCCGGCCGGCCACTGCCTCCGATAAGCCCACCCATCATCTTTAACGTGGCTGGGCGCATCGAAGAGATGGCCAAGGACAAGGGCAAAGGCAAGGACCAGGAGTCCGTCAGATAGCGGCGCCGACGATCATCACCGATCCTCACGGCTACTCGCTTCTTCCACTCGAGACCGCCAGCGGCCTGGCAAGGATGTACCCGGCGCTGACCTCCTCCAAGAACCGGCCGCTGGGTTCGACCTTCAGGAGCGTACGGCGCAGATCCTCTTCAAAGCGTGGCGCGTTTTCGCCCAGAAGGGACCTGCTGCAAAAGGACGTGGAGTAGAGGAAACCGATGATGGAGTCCACGTCGCGCACGTGGGTCGCGGGCACGGCGCCCACGGCCGTGATGGTGAATAGCCCGCTCTCCTTGATGACATCTTCGTGGCGGCGGGCGTCTTTCTGCCATCCGGCGTTTCGCCGCTCCGGGCCGAGCCAACGCCGGATCACGTCCCAGACGGCCTTTTGCCAGTCCGCCGGCGCGCTCATCGAGCCGCCGCCGGTGCCTACGATGGCTATGCCGCTCTTGGTGCTTGACTCATCCCGGATAGCACCGGGCGCGAGCATCCGGTGCCACAGGCAGAGCACCCGGTCGCGGTCCATCCAGTGGAAGGCATCGCCGCTGGCGATGAGCCGGAAGGTACCCAACTCCTGCGGCCGGCATTCTTCGGCACGGGCCAAGAGAGTGGAGATGGTGCCGGCTTGAGCGGCGTCGCCGTCGCTGTCTTCGCCGCCGCGCCGCAACTGGTCCCCCAGCTCGCATAGCATCCCCGGATCCGGGTCTACGGCCACAGTGTGCTCAAAGTACCTACCAAGCGGGATGGTTAGTTTCCCGGTACCGCAGCCGACATCGAGCAACCGGCCGCGTCCGTCCAGGCGGAAGGCGTCCCTGACCAGGGCAATCAGTGCCTCCGGATAGTCGAGCCGGTACTTGGCGTAGTATTGGGCTGTCCCGGCGAATGGGCTTGTACTCACGGTGGCGCCTCCCACTGCATGATTCTACCACGCTGCCCCTGAAGCTTCCTGGGTCCGGATGGAGTAATCCGGGAGGAGGCGATCTTCTGTCTGGAGAACGGGGTGAAGTCAGGCGCGACCATGACGGAGGAGGTGGCCCCATGAACCCGGATCTGGCGCGTGCCGCCGATTCGATCCTGACCCACTTCTTCAATGTCCCGCCGGGTCGGAGAGTGGGCATCCTCTTCGATGCTCAGAAAGCATCGCTGGCCGAGGTCTTGCGTTCCGGCCTCTTGGCGCGGGGAGCCCGCCCGGTCATGGTCGAGATGACGTCTCCTCTCGGCGAATGGCCGGTGGAGATGTCCGAGATCCTCACCAATCCAGCAGATGGACTCATGGTGCTGTCATCTCACCGGATGTGGTCGGAGTTGGGTCTGCAGAAGCTTTTCCGCCACGATGGGGGCCCTCGACTGGAGGTGGCCTGCCGTCCCGTCTTTTTCGACGAAGTCATGCCCTTGGGCAGCGTGCTCCGGGTCTACTCTTCCGACCCATCCGACGACCGGGCCTATCTGGAGAATCTGCAGCGGGAGATGAGTCGTCGCGCCGTGCCCGGGAGCTTCACCCACCTCATCGCCCCCGGTGGGACGGACATCACCTTCGTCCCGCGACAGTGGATGATCCATGGGCGGGAGCTTCTAACCAGCCCGGTGGAGGAGTCGGTGAACGGCACCATCGTGGCCGACGTCGGCGTCTTCCTTGGCAGGGTGTCCACCCCGGTCGCCTTGACCGTGGAAGGTGGGAGGCTCACGGAGATAGGGTGCAGGAGCTCGGTCGACCCTATCTTTCAGATCTATCGGTCCGAGATGCTGGGCCGCCGCGCGGTCGACTCACGGAACTCCCAACTGGCCGAGGTGGGCTTTGGGGGCAACGCCAAGGCGGAGGTCAGCGGCTGCATCATGGAGGACGAATCGGTCAGGGGCACGTGCCACTTCTGTTTCGGGGACAACTCCCGCTATGGCGGGCTGAACAGGGTCACCTGGCACGGGGGGACGGCGGTGGTCAGGTCCCCCTCGGTCGGCTAGCCGGTCATGTCCGTCATGTCCGTCATGTCCGTCCGGTCAGGTTCATGCGGCAGGTCTATACGGTATTCCCATCCCACTCCGTCGCGGGGCTCTCCCCAGCTGTTCAGGTATGCATCGGTCCCCCTGATGAACCCGAGCTTCTCGAAGAGCTGCTGAGAAGCCGTGTTTGTCTTGGAGATGTGGGCGTAGAGTCCGCGAACGCCCAATGAGTCCAGCAGAAGGAATGCCTGCTGAAGAAGCTGCGTGGCCACCCCACGGCGCCGCCAGTTCGGGGCAACCACAAGTCCCTCGACAAACCACCGGTCTGCCACGTGGGGAGACCGCCACAGCCGTACCATTCCGACGAGGCTGATTTCGTGCCGGGCGCAGAGGGCGACTTCGGGCCGCGCCGACCGCCCGAACCAATCGGCTGCCCAGTCTCGAAACTCAGAGTACCTGGCTTCATCGCCATCGCACGCCAGAAGCCCGGCGATTTCCTCCGGGTGTAGCCGGACACGGTCAAGGGTGGCGGTGACGGGTTGTAGACCGCCGTCTAGACACTCAACACGCACGAGAGTCCGCTCCATCCACTTGCCTCCAGCAAGTCGGCTTCTCCTTTCGCCATCCGTCTCCTGCCATTTCTCCGCGGTAGAGGGGCCGACTTGTTTCAGGTGCAGGACGTCGTGGGGCGGCCGCGAAAGTTACAAATGATAGTGTCTGAGAGTGGAAGCGGAAACCATACAAGGTGAGGCTGATCAAGTTGACCGATATCGCCGCTAACGTGCTAGAAACCGTTGGGAACACCCCGCTCGTGCGCCTGAACCATCTGACCGAAGGCGTACCCGCCGAGGTTCTGGTGAAGCTGGAGTACTTCAGCCCCGGCGCCAGCGTGAAGGACCGTACCGCTCTGGGCATCATCCGTGGAGCGGAGCGGGACGGCATTCTGAAACCGGGCATGACGGTGGTGAGCCAGACCTCTGGGAACATGGGGACTGGGCTCGCCATAGCCTGCGCGGTGCTGGGGTATCACATGGTCGCGGTCCTACCGGCCACGATGAGCGAGGAGCGCCGGCAGATGCTGCTGGCTCTGGGGGCCGAGGTAGCGCTCGTTCCGCAGTTGCCGGGGACTCCCCGGGGCGTGGTGACGAACGCGGACTACCTGCGCGCCAAGGCCAGGGCCAAGGAGATCGCCGAGGAACGAAACGGTTTCTGGGTGGACCAGTTCACCAATGCGAACAACCCTCGCGTTCACGAAGAGATGACCGGCCCCGAAATCATCCGGCAGACCGGCGGGCGGCTCGACGCTTACGTCATCGCCGTCGGGTCGGCCGGCACGGCCATGGGGGTTGCGGCGGCCTTGAAGAAGCACGACCCTAAGATCAAAGTCGTCGTGCTGGAGCCCGCGACCTCGGCACCGATCTCGGGGGGACCCGTCTCCGGCCACAAGATTCAGGGTATCGCCACCGGGCAGATTCCCCCGTTCTATCGCCCGGAACTAACCGACGAGGTCCTGACAGTGACCAACGAGGAAGCCATTGAGACTGCCAGGAGACTGGCCAAGGAAGAGGGAATCTTCGCCGGTTTCTCCTCGGGAGCCAACGTCGCCGGCGCCATCAAGGTCGCCCGGAGGATGCAAGCCGGACAGCGCGTGGTGACCGTGGTCAACGATACCGGGCTGAAGTACCTCAGTACCGAGCTCTACCAGACCGGGGCGGGCGAGTAGCGGGCGAGTTTCTGCCAACGCCGTACTCCGGAGGCCCCCTAGTGTCCGTTCCCGCCACTAATCTAGAGAAGCGCTACGCGGGCGTCCGTGAGTCGCTGCAATCGCGCCCCTCATACCGGTGGATCGTGTTGGCCACGGTGACCACAGCCTCGTTCATGAACAACCTAACCTCCGGCGTGGTCGCCGTGGCCCTTCCGCAGATGTCCACGGCGCTGAAGGCTGGCGTGGGCAGCGTCCAACTGGTGATCAGCATCTACCTCCTGGCGACGTCCTCCCTGCTCCCGGTGTTCGGGCGCCTGGGGGACTCGGTGGGACGCAAGCGGATCTTCACCACCGGCTTTCTCCTCTACACCGCCGGCTCGGCGGCGTGCGGGCTCGCGCAGAACCTGCCCATGGTCTTGGCTTTTCGTTTGGTCCAGGCCACGGGCGGGTCCATGCTGGTCGCCAACACCATGTCCATCACCACCATTACTTTCCCAGCGGAGGAGCGTGGGAGAGCCCTCGGGATTCTGGCGTCGGTGGTGGCCGCCGGCGCCCTGGCGGGTCCACCGGTGGGCGGACTCTTGGTCGGTCTGGCCGGCTGGCGGGCCGTGTTCTTTGTGAATCTGCCCCTCGGCCTCTTCGGCTACGCCTTCGGACGGGCGATTCTCCCCGTGGACCCCGAAAGGAAGACCAGGGAGCCCTTCGACTACCTTGGCGCGGTGATCATGTCTTCGGTGGTCATGGCGCTTCTGACCATCGCGTCACGCGGTTTCGCCTGGGGGTGGGCCTCGCCCAAGCTCTGGCTGGTGGTTGCGGCGGGCATGGTGGCGTTGGGGCTTTTGATCGTCCGCGAGTCGCGGTGCCCTTATCCCATGTTGGACCTGGGCCTTTTCCGGATTCCGGCCTTCACCATGGGGAACCTCTCCGGTCCGATCTCCTATCTCATCCTTAACGGCAACAGCCTTCTGATGCCCTTCTACCTGCAAAGGATGATGGGGTACTCCCCCTACCAGGCCGGACTCCTGATGCTGCCGACGCCGCTCACCACCGCCTTGGTGTCTCCCCTTTCCGGCTGGCTCTCGGACCGTATCGGCATTATCGTCCCGACGACCGTGGGCATGGGGCTAACCGGCGTCTCTCTCTACCTCCTTGGCGGGCTCACCGCCAATAGCACGTACTTCGACGTGGCGGTCAGGCTGGTGCTTCTGGGCATCGGCACCTCCATCTTTAACTCTCCCAACAACAGCTCCATCATGGGCGCCGTTCCCCGCAGTAAACTCGGGCTGACGGGCGGCATGGTGGCCACCATCCGCAACATTGGGATGATGACCGGGACGGCCCTGGCAGGTTCTTTGTTCGCGGCTTGGGCCGGATCGGCCGCGTCCGCGACAGCTGGAGTGGTGGACGCCGGGCTATTTCTCCGCGGCTTCTCCAGAACCTATTACTTCCTGACCCTCCTGGCGGGCGCGGCCATGGCCACATGTTTGGTGCGCGCGAGCAAGGCCAATGGACAGCCCAAGGTCGGCCGGGCCATTATGGCCGTGGTCAGAGGGTAATACCCTCCCTCTTCGTTCGAGTCTTGTGTGCCGAGTGTACCAGACATGTGAGAAATGGGATATAATCGGATTGACCCACATTACGTCGATGACCCATTTGCAGACAGGAGGTGGGTGGCATGGGGGTTCGGGCGATGCTGGATGAGCGAGGACGGCTGTGCATACCCGCGGAAATCCGCAAGGAACTAGATTTCCACGAGGGTGACGCCGTGGTGGTGGAACCTGTGAGGCCCGGAGAGTTTCGTGTGCTTCGTCTGGCAAACGCCATCCAACAGGGACGTGGCATCTTCCGACAACTCCGGAAAGATGGCGAGAGCCTGGTAGATGAACTGATCCGAGATAGGAAGGAAGAGGCGAAACAGGAGGACGCCCGAGGGTGAATAAGGTCGTTCTTGATGCATCGGCGTTGCTAGCTTACCTTCTTGACGAGCCCGGCTCGGATAGAGTGGCTGAGGCACTCTCTTCCGGCGTGTTTGTCTGCGCGGTGAATCAATGCGAAGTGTTATCCAAGCTCGAAGACCGCGGCCTCGGGGTAGATCAGGCTCTAGAAGCCATGACCAGCCAGGGTATCATGGACGCCCTGGAGATAGTCGCCTTCGACGCAGTACTAGCACGAGAGACCGCGTCCCTGCGGGCCGCCACAAGAGAGGCGGGGCTATCTCTCGGTGACCGGGCCTGTATGGCCTTGGCCAAGACTCTGGCCGTACCCGCGTTGACAGCCGATAGGACCTGGCCAGCGTTGCCGGGCGTTGAGGTGCAGCTTATCCGCTAGGTCTTTCTACATGGATATGATGACCGCTTGCTTCTCCTTAGTAAGCTTTCCGCCATTAACGGTCAGGTCGAAACCGTCGGCGTGGAAGTGTAGTCCTTCCTGAGCGATGCCGTCGGCGGCCAGAAGAAACTCGAGACCTCCCAGAAGCGGGACTACTGCTGGCACAGCGCCCGAGTAGGGGTTATCATGAGGTCCCAATCTCCATTTCGAGTATGGCGCTTGCCCTTTCCTCGTGCTGACGCTACCTTTAGAGCTGTCTGTATTGTGGCGAATGACTGGAAACAAGCAGTTTCGTTGGGCACGACCGCCCTGGGAGAGTACAATGGGAACAGGAGGGATTCGGATGAAGTCATTCCTCATCCTTGTGGGAACATTCTTTGGCTTCTACTTTGCCGTCCCTTGGCTTGTCCATCAGGTTCTGTGGATGTTAGGGGTTGCACCCGATCTGGCACGTGTATCGCCAGGGCTCACGTTTCTCATCATTGTGGCCACCTATACTGTCCTGCGCAGGTTACTCGGGGAGCGCATGCCTCACGTTTAGATCAAGGTCGACCAGTAACATGCCCGGACTGCCGACCGGAAGCGAAGCAAGTATCTGTCCGTCAGGGCCAACCGCCAGTGCCCCGCCGAAGCTCGTGTCATTGATCTCTGGAGTACCCACATAATTCACCATTAGCGTGGAGGTGTTCGCTGCCGCCGCCCGTGCCGCATAGGCATTCTTCTCTACTCTCTCCCACTCCTCTGGTGCGTTCACCTCGGAACCAAAGCAACGGGCGAACGGGAAAAGCAGAAGGTCAGCCTCCAGCAAACGGACCCTGCGCACAACGTCTTCGTCGAAGAGGTCTCCGCAAACCAGGAAGGCGATTCTGCCTAGACTTGTATCAGCATGTGGGATGTCGCTGCCTTGTCGATACACGTCAGGGTCTGCCCGCCGACCGTGCCAACCAGTGGAGACCCGCCGGTACTTCAGGCAGATTCTCCCCTTTGAGTCGAAGAGCACGGCCGAGTCATACAGCCGCCCCTTTCCTCTTTCGCCCTCCCGTTCGAGCAAGCCCAACCCGACAAACACGTTCAGTCTGGCGGCCTCCGCGGCGATGCGCTCCGTAACTGGGCCAGGAATCGGCTCGCCAAGGAGGAGGTCGTGGGGCGGGTGATCATTGTTTGTCAGGCCTGAGGCCGCTTCAGGAAACAGAACTAGACTGGCCCCGGCCTCTGCGGCCCGGTCTACCCCGTCCAGAACTCTTGCCAGGTTCGCCGACCGGTTAAGGCCTATCTCACTTGAGATCAGGGCTATCCGCGTTCCCACCGCCCCCTCCAATAGTGGATCTCCATACCGCCAGAGGTTCTCACCTGCCATGCTTATCCCTCCAGGCTCTGAGCCCCGGCTGGAAGGAACTGCCTCACGTGAGCCGAAACCTTCCCCCGGACATCCACTCGTTGCCGAAGTCTAGCTTCGATCACAGGCTTGTTGCCTTTGAGATAGACGAAGAAGGGACCAAGGCTTATGACCTTGATCCCTTCCTATGCCCGTGTCCGGGGGCCAACACCCGTACTTTGCACCAATATCGAGACTCCCGATCGCGTAACTTCCCGGGTTCCCAACAGCCCGATGAAACTGCTAGTACAGGGTGTTGCAGAAACCTCTCCGCCAAAGACATGGGTGGTCAGTCTATGAGCGGGCGAAGGGTTCAGAGATGAAGTGGTTGGCTTGGCTCTCAAGAGAGCCCGAACCATCGTCAATGACTCGCATGTAGCAGTTGATAGCTGCGGGCCGTTTCCCTAGGAGGTCAAGCATCTGACCACGCCGTAGTTCGGCCAGCTCCCATAATGGAATTGTCAAACCAACCTTGTGACCTCTGTCCAGAGACACCACCTCAAAATCCTGTGCTGCCACTTCGCATTGCCCCCGGCAGTATCGGTACAGTCCTCGATAGTACAGCAGGTCCGGGGCATCTGGACTCTTCTTCAGCCCGTTCTCTATCCGTTCCCAGACACCGTCAAGATCTACCACCTCCGAATTTGTGGGGATGACCTGGGAGTATGCACCAGGTTCGCCCCCATGGAGTCTGCGGTGTATGAACATTAGGTCTGATGGATAGACAATGGGGGATTCCCCGCGCCAAAAGGCTCCTTGTTCCTCGGCAGTTAGGACCAGTGGTGAGGTGAGGAAGTCGGTCAGCTGGACAACATCGGACCCAGACAGCGTGGCAAACATGTCATCCAGGGCGTACTTGTGCTCTACACCGACTACGACGACAGCCCTCTTGGCTTGCTGATTGTTCATAGCCTCTAGGGTTAGTTCGAACATTCGCCGATTCCGCTTCACCCAATTCCCCGTCAGAATCCCATCACCAAAGTGTCCCAAAGTGGCCTCGTTGAGGTTGTGCGTCTGGCGGAACACTTCCTGAGTCCGCTGGCTATTAGCTGCCTCATAAGTCGCGAGGAGTGTCCCTACACCCCCGGCGTCCGCTAGAACTCTATTCACAGCGGTCTCGAGACCAGCCAGAGTCTCTACAATGTTAGCCGCCTGTTCGAACTCGTGCAAGGCTTCTCTATAGCGCCGTGCTCTTTCTGAGGGCTCCTCACCATTCATGTCGACGCCTGCCACTGCGATGCTACGCTCCTTCGCCCACGGAAGGGCAATTCCCCACTTCTCCGGTGAGTCGCAGCGAAAATCGCCTAGAGCCAGCCGTCTTGGGCTTACTTCTAGACAGACCAGGTCCGGCCAGTAAGCATCCAACAGCTTGAGTAGGTGCCAATACGTGTAGCCCTCACAAGTTGCATGACCATCGTGGAGAACGCCAAGGACGAGTACCTTTCTTTGCACTGGGCCTCCTCCTTTTGCTGCTTTCACCAGAGGCAAGGTGAAGGACGAGAATCAGCTCATATTCATAGACATCGTCGGTGCACGTTAGGTCAAGAGAGCGTGGGCGCAGAATGCGGAAACGTACTATCTGGCATTGATGAGTTTCGTAGCTACGTCTCTGGCCAGCCACTCTGCCAAATCGGCTGGAATGAACCGCTCCAGTATGCCTCTCGCCTGCGGCTTTGCCTGCTTAACGTATTTGCGGAGATGGCGCTTGATCCGCGATATCGAAGTAGCATCACCGTGCCCCCTGGCGATCTCCAAAGCCAGCTTAATGATAGACCTCAGGAGTGCAGCTGCCTGATCCAAAACGTCTGAGTGAAGATCCTTTCCACCCCAGGTTTGAAAAGGGCTTTCAATCGCAGAAATAAGAAGAGAGGAGTCTCTGACCCCTCTCATGACACCGCTTGTGGTTTCGTCGGGTAAGTACTTATCCAAAATCACATCGTGAATGATGATCGCCGCAACAGGGGTTACACGTCTTACTCTCGCCACTACCGCTCAGCCAGCGCCTTGATGGCCTCTTTATACTTCTCAGTTACGTGCAAGACCTCTTCGACGAACTTGGGCGACACTCTCTTGTTCCAATCCTTGTCAAGGCCGAGGTCCTGAAGCAGACGGGGCGAGAGTTGGAGCTTGCGGATTTCGGACATTATCTCGGTCACTTCAACTCTACCCCCTCTCCTAGCCATTAGACTAATACACCCCCGGATTGCTTGTCCATAGGTTCCAGCCAGTTTTCTACTAAGCCCTATGCTATCCGGATTCTGACGATACCAACTACTGTATCGAGAACCGCTTCGACCTTTTCAAACAAGACTCTTGTCCATAAGCCGAAGTCTTTCTCTGCAATGATGAACTCCGGCCCAAAGAAAGTGCGAGGCCAGGGTCTATTTCGACCCTGGCCTCGTAGTCTGAATCTTTGGTGTCCGGGGGGGGACTTGAACCCCCACGGTTGCCCATACGCCCCTCAAACGTACGCGTCTGCCAGTTCCGCCACCCGGACGAGAACGGTGGTCAATGGATCGACCAGCCGATTACGCACTATATGATAGCATAAGCGATGTTCATTCGCCAAGTCGAACCGATCGTTTGGGATCGTTTGGTTCAAACCGGCGGTTTTCTCTAGTCTACCACGCCGGCTACGCGCAGATCGGCTTTCAGGGCATCGAGGTCATCCGGCACATAGTAGCTGACGCCGTTCAGGTACTCGCCCTTGCCCGGCAGGACTTTCAATTCCACTTCGTCCGGCGAGAGCTTGGCCACCGCTTGCACCAGACCCAGCGCCTGCGTCAGCGGCAGATCGGTCTCCACCGACTGATAGGCCTGCCTGATGACTCCCGGCAACCGCAGCAGATTCGCCGGGGCCAGACATTCTCTCACCACTGCGGCTACGAACTTCTGCTCCCTGGCCACGCGCCCGATATCGCCCAATCCGTCGTCGCGGAAGCGGACGTAGTTCAATGCCTGCTGACCATCGAGCTTCTGGACACCCGGCTGGAGATCAATGTGCAGATTCTGGGTGGAATCGTCATAGTACATGCGTTTCTCGACGTCGATAGTCAGGCCGCCCAGGGCGTCCACGATCTGGGCAAAGCCATCGAGATCGGCCAGGGCATACCCGTCGATACGGACCCCTAGGAACCGGCTGACGGTCTCCATCGTCAGGCTTGCTCCCCCGTACGTGTAGGAGTGGTTCACCTTGTCATCACCGTGGCCCGGAATCTCGACCAAGGTGTCACGGGGTATCGATAGAACCACCGCTTTCCCGTCTCGCCCCAGGGACACCAGCATGATCGTGTCGGGCCGGCCCTTGTCGCCCAGCCGTTGGTCGATGCCCATGAGCAACAGTTTTCATATCCGCGATCAGCCTACCGCTCGCCTTTGACTGCTGAGTCTGCAAATCGGCTACAAATCCGACAACAAAACTTGAGACGACCAACGGTCTGCTTTTGTTTCCGGAAAATCAGAAGCCCCCGCCTGATAACAGGAGGAGGCTTTCGGTGCGGAAGAAGGGATTTGAACCCTTACAGGCGTTCGCCTACGGCGCCCTGAACACCGCGTGTCTGCCAGTTCCACCACTTCCGCGAATCGTGCATCACTTATATTAGCACATGCTCGATGCGTCTTTCAACTGCTTGACGCCGCTAATCTTGACGCCGCCAATCTCGTGCTCGATGCCTAACGTGTCCCGTACACCCACCGGTAGCGTCCCCACGAATGATATACCAGCCGCACGAAGTCGCGGGTCTCGGCGAAGGGGATGGACCCGACTTCCGACAGCGAGCCGGACCACTTGCCTGTGGCGACCCAGTCCTTCACATACGAGCGCCCGGCGTTGTAGGCTGCCAGCGTCTTGGCCATGTTCCCCTCGAACTCGTCCGAAAGATAACGCAGGTACCACGTACCCATCTTGATGTTGGTGGCGGGGTCTTCCAGTTGCTCCGGGGTGAACCCGCGCATGCCGGTTTTTTCGGCGATCCACTGACCCGTCGAAGGAATGAGCTGCATCAATCCGCGCGCACCCCTCGGCGAAACCGCGCCCTCACGGAAATCGCTCTCGACGCGGATGACGGCGGCGACCAAGAAGGGGTCGACGCCCTGGCTTCTCGCCTCGGCGAAAATGAGTTCCCGGTACTTCAGGGGATAAGCCCAGCGCCAGACGACCTTGGACTCCAATACGGCAAACATCGCCACCAAGAAGAGCCCAAGAAAGAGCAGGAATCTCCTCACGGCCGCTTCCCCGCCGGGTCAATTGGGTGTCTGGTCGAGTGTGAACACGTGGGTAAGTCTATGTTGTGGACCCGGTGACCATGCTCCAGAGCTGTTCCACCTGTTTCTTTGTGTAGTCGAAGCTGCGGGAATTATCGATGAGCCGGTCGGCGTACTTCCGTTTCTCCGCCTGTGGCATCTGCGCGGTCAGGCGGTTGGTGGCCTGTTCAAGGGTGAACCGGTCCCGCTTCATAAGACGTTCTACCTGTTCCTCTTGCTCA
Source organism: Bacillota bacterium (assembly GCA_021791495.1). GTDB lineage: Bacteria > Bacillota > Sulfobacillia > JAJYWN01 > JAJYWN01 > JAJYWN01. The sequence continues at coordinate 19,657 of JAJYWN010000034.1, read as the reverse complement.
AGGGTGACCAGCCACACTTCATCCACCATATCACACATACCCGATTCAATGAGCAGGGGGACCACCAACACCAAGGCCGGCGCGTCCGGCCGTTTGCGGTACGATGCGATATCCCCGGCGACGCGTTCCAGGACGCGCGGGTGAACAATGGAGTTCAGACGGGACAGGGCCGCGGGGCGGCCAAAGACCATGTCCCCGAGGCGTCGCCGGTTGATGGTGCGGTCGGAGTTGAGGACCGCCGGACCGAAGGCGTCGATGATCTCCCGCCACGCCGGCTCGCCCACGGCGACCACTTCCCGGGAGACGAGATCGGCGTCGATGATGCGCGCGCCAAGCTCCCTGAGAATCTCCGCCACGGTGGTCTTACCGGAGGCGATCCCGCCGGTCAGCCCGATTACCGGGGACACTCTCCCTTAGCTCTCCTTTCGCTCGGGCGGTCACCTGGCACGCACTAGCGCCCGGAATTGACTACTGTTTCGGCTGGTCTATCGTTAACTTCAATCAAGGCTAAATCCTGCCGTCGTCGAAGCCTTCCTCTGCCACCAGCGGCAGTGAGCCAGACGTCCTCCGAAAAGAGAAAAAGACCCCTGTGGGTCTTTTCGCCCTGGTCGGGAGATGCACCAAAACCTGCCTGGGCGCCCCTTCAGTCTTCGATGATTTTTCCCTTAAGCTTCTCCACCACGTTTGGCTTCAGTTCGCGCTCTGAGTTCAGTTCCAGGCGCCAGTGGCCGTTACCCACGGGCCGGATGCCCATTTCCCCGGTGATGCCCACTTTCCGCCAAAGACGCTCCGCTTCGTCGCGCACTTCCTTCTCGTTTTCGAATTCAAGAGTGATCGTCTGCAAACTCTGCTACCTCCCGCGCGCCTAACTCAATCGGACGTCGCCCTTTCGCTGCTCCCTTAAGACTCCGTCAACCGGCCGGCTATCAATCCGGCCACAACCGGCCCGGGGGCGAGTTGTCATAATTCGCCACCCCTAACCGGTCCCCGGTCCGGCGATGTGGGGTGGCTGGAAGCATGGGGCGTGTCCCATTTTCCTTATTGTACCACAGGTTTTCGGGTTTGTGGGCAAACATCCGTTCGACACGTGACATAAGACGGGCCGACAGAAACGCCTCTCTTACCGGCGCGCCTGGCACCGGGGGCAGAAGTGAGTCCCCCGGCCGGCCACGATAGCCCGTTCGATAGTGGTGCCGCAGCGCGGGCACGGCTGGCCGTGTTTCCGATAGACCTTGAGCTTGGCGGCGAACTCACCGCGCCGGCCTTCCCCATCGACATAGGTGAGGATGGTGGTGCCGCGGAAGTCGATGGCATGCCTGAGGATGACCTTGATGGCCTGGTGCAGCGCCGCCGCCTCGGCGGCCGATAGCGACGAGGCTCTTCTCTCAGGGTGGATGCCCGCCTCGAAAAGGGCTTCATCCACGTAGATGTTGCCCAGGCCGGCAACGACGTGTTGGTCCAGGAGGACGGCTTTGATACGCCCGCCGCGCCGTGCCAAGTATCCCGCCAGCCACTCGGCTGTGAACTCAGGGGACAGGGGCTCGATCCCAAGGGCCTTCAGGCCCTTCTCCAGCCGGCGGCTTGGGGCGGGCGTCACCACCGGGCTCTCCCCGCCTGCCAGGATAGCCAGACGCCCGAAGTGCCGCAAGTCAATGTAGCGGAGGTCCCACCCCCCGTCCAGATGGAAGATGACGTGGGTGTGCTTGACGACAGGCTCACTCCGCCGGCAAGCGATGAGGCGGCCGGCCATTTTCAAGTGGACGACCACCAATTCCTCCGTGGCGCTCGCCGGCTCGCCGCCGCCCGCCCCGGCCCCGAAGCGCAACACCAGGTATTTACCATGCCGCTCGATATCGCCCAGGACTTTGCCCGTCAACCGGACGGCGAACTCCTCCGGGCCGGGGTGCTCAATGAACTTGGGAGAAAGGATCTCGACTCGCCGGACCTCCAAGCCCTTGACCTTGTCCAACAGGTTGCGGCGGATAGTCTCGACTTCGGGGAGTTCAGGCAAGGGGTTTCACCTCATACCAGTTAGGTCCCACCTTCAAGTCGACCCGGAGCGGAACGCGGAACTGGACGGCGCCCTCCATCTCCTTCTTCACCATGGCCGCCACCTCAGCCAACTCGTCCGGCGGGACTTCGAAGATGAGTTCGTCGTGCACCTGCAAGATCATCCGTGAGCGGAAGACCGGCTGTCCGGTCGGGCCGGCGCCGGTCAGCCTCTGCGCCAGTCGCACCATGGCCACCTTGATGATGTCGGCGGCGCTACCCTGGATGGGCGTATTCATGGCCGTCCGCTCCGCGAAGGAACGGATGTTGAAGTTGCGGTTATGCAGGTCGGGCAGATACCGGCGCCGCCGCAGGATGGTGGTGACGTACCCCACCCGTCGCGCCCGTACGATGGTCTCGTCCATGTAGGCCTTGACCCCAGCGTACCGAGCGAAGTAGCTCTCGATGTACCGCTTGGCCTCCCCCCGCGCGACACCGGTGTTCCGCGAAAGGCCATAATCGCTGATACCATAGACGATACCGAAATTGACGGCCTTGGCGCGGTCGCGCATCTGGGGAGAGACCTCCGCCAAGGGGACTCCGAACACCTCGGCCGCCGTGCGGCGGTGGATGTCCTCCCCTTTCATGAAGGCGTCGCACAGGACCGGGTCCTCCGAAAGATGGGCCAGCACACGCAACTCGATCTGGGAGTAGTCGGCCGCCAGGATTAGGTCACCCGGCCTCCCCGGAATGAAGACCCTGCGGATGCGCCGCCCCACCTCTTCGCGGATGGGGATGTTCTGGAGGTTCGGGTCGGAGCTGGACAGGCGGCCCGTAGCCGTGACCGTCTGGTTGAAGCTGGTATGGACACGGCCGGTACGCGAATTAACCAGCGTCCGGAGCCCTTCGATGTAAGTCCCCTTGAGCTTGGATAGTGACCGGTGTTCGAGGATTCTCTCAACGATGGGACTCCGGTGGGCCAGTTCCTCCAACACCTCCGCATCCGTGGACGGCGCACCCGTGGACGTCTTCTTCAGGATGGGCAGCTGCATCTTACCGTAGAGGACCTCGGCCAGTTGGCGCGTGGAGTTGATGTTGAATTCGTACCCGGCCAGCTTATAGATGTCCGCCGTCAGGTCCTCCAGACGGTGCGTGAACTCGTCTCCCAGTTCCTCCAACCGCGCCCGGTCCAAGCCTACCCCGGTGACCTCCATGGCTGCCAGGACTCGGAGGAGCGGCATCTCCACCTGCTGGTAGAGGCCCGCCAGTTCTTTCTCCTCCATCGCCCGCGACAGCTCCGCCGCCAGGGCCGGAAGGGCGGCGCACTGGGACGCCAGATGCGCCGCCAGGGCCTCGGGGTCCACGACCCCTTTCACGGTGGTGGGCGCCGGTGGAAGCTCGTTCTGCAGGAACTCCCGCACCAAGGCCCCCAAGGGGTAACCGGACCGCGTAGGGTCCAGGAGGTAGGCGCCCACCGTGGTGTCCATCAGGCCACAGCTCACGTTCAGCCCGTCCCGCCCGGCCATCACCAGCAAGGGTTTCAGGTCGTGGCCGATCAGTTCCACGGCTTCATTCTCAAGAAGGCCGCCAAGGCTCCGCAGGGTCGGATCCGCGGAGCGCTCCCCAGTCTCAGCGGGGGCGGAACCGGCATAGGAGGAGGCCGGGACCGAAAAAAGGCTCTCTTGGACCATCAGTTCGCGGCCCTTCTCCGCCACCCAGACGCCCACTTCCAGACACTCGGTCTCCCCGTCCGCGGCTGGGCGAAGGCTTTTCGTCTCCCGGGGATCGGCCCCGTGCCCGGCGCCGGCCACCATAGCCCCAAGGGCCAGACCATGGACCGAAGCCTCCATGGGACGGTCCCCGCCCAGCGAATAGATGATATGGACCCGGCCTGTCCCGAAAAGTGACGCCAGGCCGAGGCGGCCGGCGAATTCCCGCATTTCTTCCAGGGTTTTCAAACGGCGCACCGTCGTTTCGGGGTAGCGCGCTCCGGCCGTTTCTGGACGGCGCGCTCCGGCCCCCGTCTCTTCGCCGCCGCCGGTGCCGGCGCCACTCGCACCGGCGTTGGCGGTCGCCCGCTCGGCGGCGTGCTCCGCTGCCCGCTCGGCGGCCTGCTCGGTGGCGGCCTCCCTAACCTCTTCTCCGACGCCGATCCGGCGGGCCAAGCTCTTCATCTCTAGCCGCGCCAGCAAAAAGGCCAGCGTCTTGCGGTCTTTGTCCTTGACCTTGAAGTCCTCTGTACCGGCTTCCACCGGCACGTTCCGGTCGATAGTAGCCAGTTCCTTCGATAAGACAGCTCGGTCGCGGAAGTCCTCCACGGCGCGGCGCGTCCGTTCTGGGGTGATGCGGCCCGTGTCGGCCAAGAGGGCTTCGACGCTGCCGAACTCCTTGATCAATTTGACGGCCGTCTTCTCCCCCACCCCCGGCACGCCCGGGATATTGTCGGAGGCATCGCCCATCAGTCCCTTGAGGTCGGTGATTTGGTCGGGCCGCACACCATATTTCTCTTCCACTGCCGCCGGGTCGAAGACCCTGGTGTCCGTCACACCTTTGACCGTAAGGATGGCCAGCACGGTCGGAGTGACCAGTTGCAAGGCGTCGCGGTCGCCGGTGACAATGCGCACGGTCCACCCTTCCTTGTCGGCGCGCGTCGCCAGGGTGCCGATGAGGTCATCGGCCTCAAAGCCCTCTTTCTCGATGATGGTCAGGCCCAGGGCCTGAAGGACTTCCTTTAGCAGCGGAAACTGGGGCGCCAAGTTGTCGGCCATCCCGGGGCGATTGGCCTTATAGGAGTCGTAGCGGGCGTGGCGGAACGTGGGCCCGGCCTTGTCGAAGGCGACCGCCACGGCCTGGGGCTTCTCCTCGTCTAAGAGGCGGAGGAGCATCGTCAGAAAACCGTAAATGGCGTTGGTGGGCGTACCGTCGGCGGCCTTCAGATCGGGTAGGGCGAAAAACGCCCGGTGGGCGAGGCTATTGCCATCAAGGAGCAGGAGTTTTCGGGGCAAGGCGGGCACCTCCCATAGCCGGAGGTATTTTGTGCCGGCCGGACAAAACCCTTCCGCGCCTAGGAAGCCGCGCGGCCCTCGCGGGCGTCCAGGACCTGCGCCACGGGCACCGGACGGCCCAGATGGAATCCCTGGGCGTAATCCACCCCACACTGGCGCAGAAGATCCACGGTCTCGTCGTCCCCGACGAACTCCGCGATGGTCCGTTTCCCCATGCCGCGGGCCATCCCGACCAGGGCCGTGACGAAGTGGTGGTCCACGCTGTCCCGGGGCAGGTCCTGGATGAAGCTGCCGTCGATCTTCAGATAATCTAGGGGGATATTCTTCACCTGCATCAGCGAGGAGAACCCCGACCCGAAATCGTCCAGAGCGAACCCGCAGCCGATCTCCTTCAGCGCCTGGGCGAACTCGCGTGCCTTCAGCGGGTTGGCCACCACCACTGCCTCCGAAGCGGCCAGCACCAGACGTTCTGGGCTCACACCTGTGTCCGCCAGGTCGTGCCGCAGCGCCTGAAGAAGCTCCCCGTCGGCAAAGGATTTCCCAGACACGTTGACCTCGAAGTGGAGGTCCAGGGCAGCGGCCTTGGGCTGTGATAACAGGAGGACGGCCTGATGCAGGACCCAGCGGTCGATGTCGCGGATGAGCCCGGACCGCTCCGCCACGTCGAGGAAGGCCGCCGGGTACACCAACTGGCCGTCGTCGCCGCGCATCCGGAGCAGCAGCTCGTAACGGGAAACCTTGCCGAGCCCCAGATCCAGAATGGGCTGGCAGTGGAGTTCAAAGGATCCGTTCTCCAGCGCCGTCCGGATGCGCTGCTCCATGGAACTGCGCACCACGTAGGCGGGTGTGGCCTGCCCGGCCGGCTGGTAGAAGGCCAGGCGGTCGCCGCCGGCGTTCTTGGCCTGGTACATCGCCATGTCCGCCCTGACCAGGAGTTCGTCGGCCGTAGTCCCATGATCGGGGAAGAGCACGATGCCCAGGCTGGTGGTGACGCTGACCTGGTTGCCGGCCAAGCGCAGGGAATGCCCACGGACGGCCTCTAGCAGGTGCTCGGCGACCACCGCGGCCTGGGAGGCATCGGCATTCGGCAGGATGATGGCAAACTCGTCGCCACCCAGGCGGGCTAATGTGTCGGTCTCGCGCAGCCGCGCCCGCAGCACGCGGGCGATGCCCACCAGGAGCCCGTCGCCGGCCTGGTGCCCCAGGTGGTCGTTGACCTCTTTGAACTGGTCCAAGTCCAGAAACATGGCCGCACCGCGGTTCCCATAGCGCCTGATGTGGGCCAGTTGCCGTTCCAATTCCTCTTGGAACCGACGCCGGTTAAAGAGGTTGGTGAGAGGGTCGTGATTCGCCAGATGCACCAGTTGGGCCTCGAAACGCTTCCACTCCGAGATATCTTTGACTTCGGTGACCAAGTACAGGACCTTTCCGGACTGGTCGCGCACAGCCGAGACACTCAACTCCGCCCACACGGTAGTGCCCTGTCGGTGGAGGTACCTTTTCTCGATCCGGAAGGACGGAATATTGCCTTCGATAAGGTTCTGGCGGAGGCGGACCTGCATGGCCAAGTCCTCCGGATGAGTGACTTCGCGGAAGCTCCGGTCCAGAAGCTCCTGCTCCGTGTAACCGAGCATCTCGCAGAGAGTGCGGTTCACCCGTAAGAACCGGCCGTCGACGCCCACGAGCGCCTTGCCGGTGGAAGCATATTCGAAAGCCTTGCGGAACCTCTCTTCGCTCTCGCGCAGCCTTTCATCGTTCTGCTTGCGGTAGGTGATGTCCCGCATCACGGCGGTGTACAAGACCCCTTGGTCCACGGATAACCGGGAGACGGACACCTCCATGGGGAACTGCTCGCCGTTCTTCCGCAGACCGCGCATTTCGAGCGGAGCCAGAGGCGTGGTCGCTACCATTTGCCCCAAGGTCTCGGCCAGGGCAGGCCACTCCCTCGCCCGCAGGTCGGGTGGCAGGATGACCTCCATGGACTTGCCGACGATCTCGGCGGAAGTGTACCCGAAAGCCCGTTCGGCAGCCTGGTTGAACAAGGTTATGCGGCCCGATTCATCAAAGGAGATGATGCCGTCGGGGGCGATGGAGACCATGTTGGCAAACTTGCCTTCCGAGACACGCAGGGCGCTCTCGGTCTCCTGGCGGAGGATGGCTTCGGCCAACAGGCCGGCGACGCCTTGGAGGAAGTGGGCGTCATCGGAAGTGAAAGCGCGCTTCAACGTGGTGTGCACTCCGAGGACGCCGAAGGGGCGCTTGGGACCGGGGATGGGGACGCAGACCCCGCTCGCCACGCCATGGTCGAGGAGCAGGTCTGGACCGTGGAAACGGGTCTCGGCGGCCAGGTCCTCGACGATGACCGCCTCGTTCCGCACCAAGGTGTACCCGGCCTGCGAGTCGGCACCCGCCCCTACGCGGGCTACGCCCACGGTTCCTTCCTTCCAACCCACGCCGGCGCGAAGCAGGAAGGAGTCAGATTCTGGCTGGAGTTCGAGGACTTCCGCGAAATCGACCTCCAAGGCTTCGGCCACCTGGCTTACTGCCGCCCCCAGGAGTTCGTCCAATGTGGCGCCGGACAGAGCCTTCCGCCCCAGTTCGGCCATGACGGCGTTCTGGCGCTCGCGGGCGGCCAGCGACTCTTCCGACCGCTTGCGTTCGATGACCGCCGCGATCTGGCCGGAGGCAAACTCGAGGAGTTCCAGGTCACTGCGGTTGTAGAGCGTCGACGGGCTATAGCTCTGGATGGCGATAACGCCGACGGTGTTGTTCTCGGTCTTCAGTGGGGCGCCCAACCAAGTCTGCGGCAACGGTCCCAGGATCTCGATCTCTCCGGCCTCGGCCAGCTTCTTGATCTGTTCCCCGTCGGCGATCAGGGCCTTGCCGGTCCGGAGGACATACTCAGTAAGGCCGTGCCCCAGCTTCCGCGAGCGGACCCGTGGTCCGCCCTGATAGTTCTCGTCCACGTAGTACGGGAAAAGGATGGATTCGCGACTGCGGTCGTAAAGGGCGATGTAAATGTTGCTGATCTCAAGAATGGCGCTCAGTTCGGAGTGGATGTAACGGAAAAGGGCCTGCAGACTTAGGCCGCGGTTGGCGGAGTAGGCGATACGGTGGGCGATGGACTGCAGCTTCTCCACGCGCTTGCGGTCGGTGACGTCCCAGATGAAGCCCTCGAGGGTCTCGGTGGAGCCATCGGGGCCGACGGAAGCGACGCCTTGGTCCCAGACAGTCTTGACGTGGCCGAAGCGGTCCCGCAGCCGGTATTCCAGAGCGTAGGTCCGCTGGCGGCGCAGGTCGGCCCAGATCTTCGCATCCACCTGCGGGCGGTCTTCGTCCACGATCAGGGAGGTGAATGAAGCGGCCCGGTTATCCACCAAGTCTTCCGGCCCATACCCGGTGAGTTCACGGCAACCTTCGGAGATGAAGGTCACGGTCCGGCCGGCATCCATCTGACAGCGGTAAGCCGCGCCGGGCAAGTGCCCGAGAAGCAACCACAGGTCCTCGGGGCGCTCCGGTGAGGGTTTGGTCCGTCTCTGGTTCTTCTTTGGCAAGCTGCTCATAGGTCATTACAGCGGAATCCCGCTCTGTCCCCCGTATTCTGGCTTGGCCTGCCTGTACCTTCCATAAGAAACAGTTCTTGAAATCTTCTTCGTACCTCAGCAGCCAGGAGTTTAGGGTCTGCGGGAAGGTTTCCTCGGGCTCCCATCCCTCACGGCTCGACATGCCGCGAGCCGAAAAGAAAAAACGCCCTGCTCCGCAGGACGTCTGGTGACCAGGAATCTGTCGTTTCTCTACAGTTCGTACTCCACGGCAACGGTGACGGTGATTTCAATCTCCCCACTCTCGATAGGTGTGGGTGCCGCTTCCGACGCTACGCCTGCTACACCTTTCTGGTAATCAACGTAGCGGGGCGGCGGCGTCTGCGTGTCCACTCGCACCGTGTGCACACCCTTGATGCGCACGCCGGCCGCCTTCGCGGCGGTGTCGGCCTTGTCACGGGCGTTATCCATCGCCTTCTGGATAGCCTGCTGGACCGCCGCATCCTCGTCCTTCAGACCGAACCGGATGCTGTCCACGCTGTTGGCGCCGTTGTCCACGGCCGCATCGATGATCTGCCCCAGCTTATCAAGGAGGTTCGTGGTGACGTTGATGGTGTTATACACCTTATACCCGGTGACCGTGGGCGGCTGGTTGCCGTGTGGGTCGTACTTGTGGACCGGTTCCACGCGATAGTTCGAGGTCTTGATGGCTTCCTTCGTGATCCCGAAGGTTTTCACCGCATTGACGACCTTGTTCATGGCTTCGGTATTGGCCTGCGCGGCCGCCTTCGCGGTGGGGGCCTCGGTCACGACGCCCAGGTTCACGTAGGCGATGTCCGGCTTGGCTTGGACCTTCCCCTGCCCGTTCACACTTATGAGCTTTAGCGGAGGCTGTCCGGTCACGGCGGCGACGGTCCCGGCGGGCCGGGCAAAACCGATCACCACCAAGAGGAGGACGGCGAAGATGGCCACCACTACGCCGACGAGTTGCCCCGGTCTGATTTCCATGCTGGAGTACCTCCTCCTTAAGTGGTCAAGGCGCTCCGGCGCCGGTCCCGCTCCGTCTTCCGTAACGCTTCCACAGATACCTGGCGATCAGCGCCGCCGCGGCCAGGAGCACGAGCCAAGGAAGGGCGGCCGTAAGGAAGATCACCAGGCCCAGGCCCCAGCGGAGCAGCCCGTCGATGCTCCGCAAGAAGGCGTCGCCGATCAGGCCGCCCACGCCCTTGGGGCCCTCGGGCCCGAAGGGGCTCGGCCTGGATTCGTGGAGTTCCACCGTGATGGTGGAGTAACTTACCTGGTTGGAAAGGTTCCGCAACTGCCGGGTGAGCACTTCCACCGTGGTGCGTACCTTCTCCAACTCGGTCTCAACCTTCAGGATGTCCTCCACGCTCTTCGCCTGACCAAGGATCTCCAGCAGCCTAGCTTCGTGAACGTTCGCGGCGGCGAGGCGCCCGTCAAGGTCGATGTAGTCCTCCGTGACGTCCCGGCTGTTCACGTGGCGGGATTTCACGGCACCTAAACCCTCAATCTGCGATAGGACCGAGGAGAAGGAGTCAGAAGGCACCCGCAGCGTCAAGGAGTTGATCTTCTCCGGAGGAGGCACTGGAACGGGCGGGTTCGGCAAAGGTGCGATCCCGAAGAGCCCGCGTTTGGGCTGGGCTACGCCTGTACTGGGCGTCTTGAGCCCGGTCGGCGCGCCGTCGGTTCCCGGGATCGAGTAATCCGACCTCTCGAGGTACCCCTGGGCCGCCTCGGTGATGGAAATGATGCTGTTATAGGTCTTATTGAAGTCCTCGGTGTCCAGTCTCAGCGACGCCGAATAGATGATCTTCCGCTGGATATCGGTAGACCGGCCCACGGAATTCTTAGTGGACTCCTCGTTAGCGGCGGCGATGGTAAGACCGCCCGACGGGCCGGGACCCTGGCCGGCAGCCCCGGGATCGACCCCGCCGCCCAAACCGTGGACTGAGGTGCCGCCTTGCGGGGTCCCGTCCGGCGTACCGGTGGGGGAGCCCGAAGCATCGGTCACGGAGAGGGAAAAGGAGGACGACACCGCCGAGCCACCGCTGGGCGCACCCACGAGAGTATTGCCGGACGGAGAACCGGTTACCGACGTGTTGGGAGCCGACCGTGACCGAAGGGAGCCGGTGCTCTCCCCCTCTTGACCCTTTTGAAGCAAAGCGTTGTCGGCTACCGATGCCGGACTGTGGCGCAAAACCAGGGTCTGAATTGCCGGGGTCTGATAGATGACCGCCCCGCTCACCATCAAAACCAGGGCCAACCCGGCCACAGCCAGCCCGCGATAGACCGACGAGAGGCTGGGCCAAGTCCAGCGTCGCGGGAAGGCACGGGCCGTCAACGTACCGCCGTTTTCACGGGCGCCGGCCATGCGAGACATGAGGGCCGCGCGGAAACCTTGGGGGACCTCTTCCTCCTCTAGTGAACGGCACATTCCCACGGTCTGCCGGTACTCGGCCAGGAGGGTCTGACATTCCGGGCAGGAGCGCAGATGCGCTTCCAGCAGTCTGACCTGCTTGGCGTCGAGCGTCCCGTCCAAGTATTCGCCTAGGACTTCTCCAACGTCCGCACAGCGCACGGGCGTCCCCTCATTTCATCGGGAAATTCCTGCTCTTCTGACGTCGTCCTCGCGGAAAAGTTCCATGTCCGAAAGAATGCTCCGAAGTGCCAGGCGGGCGCGGTTCAGGCGTGACTTGACGGTGCCCAGCGAAAGGTTGAGAATGTCGGCGATATCTTCGTAAGGCAAGTCTTGTATATCTCGCAGGACGATAATGGTCCGGTACTCCTCTTTCAACGAGTTGATGCCCTTCTGCACGGCGGCTTTCAATTCCAGCCGTTCGATCTCTTCCTCGGGGTCCAGAGCGCCGTCCGTGACCTGCCTCGGAAGTTCCCCCTTCTCGGTGGACAGGGGCTCGTCCAGCGAGGTGACGGGGTGGCGGGCCCGGCTGCGGAGTTGATCAAGGCAGACGTTGGTCACCACACGATACAGCCAGGTCGAAAAAGATGACTGTCCGCGGAAATCCCTGATTGCGTTGTAGACACGCACAAAAGCTTCTTGGGCGAGGTCATAGGCGTCCTCCCGATTGCCGCTCAGACGAAAAGCAAGGTTGTACACCTTCTTCTCGTAAAGCTGCACGAGTTCGTCAAACGCCCCGGTCTCGCCCCGTTTGCAGCGTTGGACCAAAAGGTCTTCCCGAGAAACCAAGGTCTTCCGCTCCCTCGGCGGGGTGCCCCATCTGGATGTCCCATAGCGCATAGACTTAGAAACTAGGACGAAAGTTCCACTGCCAGCATGATAAGGACATTATACCATGTTGCATGCCGCGGGATTTCCGAACCTGCGCTGATTTGCGGACCACGTGTTGATTGCGGACCACGCGTTGAATTGAAAAGTCGGTGCGGGGTGTGCTAGAATAAAGTCTGCCATGGGCCGAAGTGGCGGAACGGCATACGCGGCGGTCTCAAAAACCGTTGAGGGCAACCTCGTGTGGGTTCAAGTCCCACCTTCGGCACAGAAACATCGAAACCGGCGGTCCACTCTTAACGTGGATCACCGGTTTTTTCGTTTGGAAGGGCATGATCACATACCTTAACGACACACCGGCTGGAAGCGAAAGCCCTGATAGGGAAAGGTGCTCACGTCCATGCTACTTTTCAGAGGGCTCGTACAGGAAGTTGAAAGGACGGGAGCACAATGAAGCCGGTGGAAATCAAGAAAGGTATCTATTACGTCGGAGTGCAGGACCCTGGGTTGCGCGTCTTCGATATCGTCATGGACGTGGAGTGGGGCACTTCCTATAACGCCTACCTGGTTATCGACCGGAAAAGGGCACTGATCGATAATGTGAAGTCCGAGTTCACCCGAGAATTCATGGATGGGGTGAAGTCCCTGTGCGACCCGGGGGACCTCGACTACATCATCGTCAATCACTCCGAACCGGACCACAACGGCTGTCTGGCCCAGCTCTTGGAGCTTGCTCCCCAGGCAGAGGTACTCTGCACCAATGCCGCCTACCGGTTCCTGAAACAGATCGTCAACCGCGACTTCCCGGTGAGGGTGGTCGCCGACGGGGAGGAGTTGGACCTCGGGGAGCGTCGCGTGCAGTTCATCCACGCCCCTTTCCTCCACTGGCCCGACTCCATGTTCTCCTACTTCCCCGACGACCGGATCCTTTTCACCTGCGACGCTTTCGGATGCCACTACGCCAACGGCGAAGGGCTTTTCGACGATCAGGTCCCCGAGTCGGACCACCTCCATGCCTACAGGTACTATTTCGACGCCATCATGTCACCCTTCAAGCCATATGTCCGCCAGGCATTGCAGAAAATCCGGGGTCTGGAGATCGACCTGATCGCCCCAGGTCACGGGCCCATCCTGCGTAAGGACCCGTGGAAGTTCGTGGACCTGTACGAGGAATGGTCGGAGGAAGAGGAAAGAGGCGACCCCTCGGTGGCCGTGATCTACGTCTCGGCCTACGGCAACACGAAGAAGATGGCCCAGACCATCGCCGAAGGGCTGCGTGAAGGCGGAATCCAGGCCGACCTCTATGACGTCTCCGAAGTGGGGGTGGACAAGGCCGTAGCGGCCGCCGTCGAAGCGGACGGAATCCTCCTGGGCTCCCCCACCTTCAACCGCGATGCGGTGAAACCCATCTGGGCCGTGCTGTCGCGGCTTTCGCCCATCGGACTCCACAATAAGCCGGCCGGCGCGTTTGGCTCATACGGCTGGAGCGGCGAGGCCGTCAAGCTCATTGAAGACCGCCTGCGCGGCCTGACCTTCAAGCTGCCGCTGCCGGGGGTGAGGGCCAACTTCGTTCCCTCAAGAGAGGAACAGGAGGCCTGCTTAACCTTCGGGCGGGAGTTCGCTTCAGCCGCCAAGGAATGGGCGGGGGCCGCCCGCGGTCTCCTGACCGCCAGAGTCTGATGCCGGGAGGAAGCCGGAAGGAACCGGCTGCCGCTCATCCTCGACTTGAGCCTGAAAGGGAGAAGGTGCGAGCGGTGGTGGTCGGGCACGGTATCGCCGGGTTCACCGCCGCACGGATACTGGCGGACAGCGGTGCCGCCGTTACCGTGGTAACCGAGGAGACGCGCACCTACTACTACCGGCCCCGGCTGCCGGACTTCATCGCCGGCCGGGCGGACGAAGCGGAACTGGTGGCGTTCCCCGACCAGTGGTACGCTGAGAAGGGCATCCACATCCTCCTTGGCCACCGGGTGGACCGGGTCGAACCCCGGGCCACGCGCGTCGTCTTGGACTCGGGCGAAACCTTGCCGTATGACCGTCTGCTGCTGGCGACCGGCGGCACACCGTTCCTGCCTCCCATAGAGGGCCTGAAAGCTCCTGGGGTAATGACCGTCCGCACCTTGGAGGACGCCCGGCGCATCAAGGAAATGGCCAAAGCGAAGACCCCCACGGTGGTGCTGGGCGGGGGCCTTTTGGGGCTGGAGATAGCGGCGGCCCTGGCCGCGCGGGGGGCCTCCACCACGGTCCTGGAAAGCTCGGACCGGCTCCTGGGACGCCAGTTGGACAAGGGCGCGGCCGATATCCTTCTGGCCCGGGTCCGCCAGATGGGGCTGGAAGTCTGGACCGGCGTGGACGTGGAACGGGTGGTGACCGGCGGCGGGACAGAGGGTGGCGTCACCGGTGCCCACTTAGCCGAGGGCCGGACCGTCAAGGGCAACCTGATACTGGTAACCGCCGGCGTCCGGCCCAACCTTGACTTGGCCCGGGCGGCCGGCCTGTCGGTCAACCGCGGGGTCGTCGTGGACGGGTTCTTGCGCACGAGCGACGAGCGGATCTTCGCCGCCGGCGACTGCGCCGAATGGGAAGGTCAGACCTGGGGGACCATCCCGGCCGCCGTGGAACAGGCACGGGTCGCGGCCGCGGCGATGATGGGGAAGGTACGGGTGCCGTACACGGGTACCATCCCATCGAACTCCTTGAAGATAGCGGGGATGGATTTGACTTCACTGGGCGACCCGGAGGCCGAACCGGGGCCGGAAGAGCTGATCGAGAGCGACGCGGACCGCGGTGTGTATAAGAAGCTTATGCTGCGGGACGGCAGACTGGCGGGTGCTATCTGGCTCGGTGATAAGATGCCGGCGGCGGTGAGCAAGGCCCTGGGCAAGGAAATGGCCTGGGACGAGGCGGAGAAGTTAGTGGGAAGAAAGAAACGGGGCTTGGCGGAGCCCTCAAGCGGAGGACACGCCACGCCCCGTTTTCTCAGCGACCAGTGATATCAGAGCTTCCAGGTCGAAAGGCTTGGCAAGGCAAGATATCTGCCCCTCGGTGATGATCCGGGGATCGATGACCGCCTGCAACCCGGTCAGGACGATCACCGGAATCGGCGAGGTCCGCGGGTCGGCCTTGAGGGCGGCCAGAACATCCCGCCCGCTCAGCCTGGGCAGTACCCAATCGAGGATGATCACCTCAGGCCGGCGTTCCCGCGCCAGATCCAGGCCCGAGGCGCCGTCGGCCGCGACCAAGACATCGTAACCCATGGGCTCAAAAAGGGCTTCCAGCAGGGCTGTGATCCCTTTCTGGTCGTCAACCACAAGCAATTGCGGCTTCCTGCTCTGTTCCATATGAGGTCCCACTCCTTGAGACCTGTCTTGATAGCATCGTCGCCGCTTCGCTTCTTGGACGACGCTCCACTCAGCTCTTTCCCGCTATCTTCTACCTCCGCTACAGAATGGAAGTAGATTTCTATACTGACTAATGTTTTCCTTCTGTCTCGGAAAATCGGCAACCAGCATCCTCTAACCGCCCGAAGGCGGCAGTGTAAAGAGCAGCCGGTCGCCTTCGGCCAGCCGGTGTGCCGCGCCGATGACCTCGCGCCCGTTGCGGAAGACCACCAGCCAATCGGCGGGCCCGTCCTCCCCGAAAAGCACGGCACTGGAGGGGTAGAGGTCCCTAAGCCGGGTCATGGCCGCCAGAAGATCGGGCGCGCCGGGAAGGTCCATCTCGACCAGCCGGGGCCAATCCACTCCCGCAATGCCTGAAGTTTCGATGGTTACTCGCATGACTGACACCTCGCTGTCCGGTGAGAGACACCCCGCAAAATGGGCATTGACCCATCAAATGGGCGATGTTATAATCGGCGACAAAGCTGAATAACGCTCACTCTTATCGAGAGAGGCCGAGGGACTGGCCCGATGACGCCCGGCAACCCCACCCCCATTCGGTGGAAGGTGCCAAATCCTGCAGAGCCGTGTGCTCTGGGAGATAAGAGGCGCAGATAAGTGCAATGTTGCGACCTCTTGTTTCCACCGGGGTCGCTTTCATTTTGGCTACCGGGCGTGGGGTCTCCTCCATAGAGCGGAGCGCAAAAGACTGGAGGAGCCGACATGCCTGACAAATACCGTTTCGACACCTTGGCCGTCCACGCCGGGCAGAAGGCCGACCCCATCACCGGGGCCAGCGCCGTACCGATCTACTCGACCGCCGCCTTTGTCTTCGCCACCGCCGATGACGCCGCCGACGCCTTTGCCCTAAGGAAGCCGGCCAACATCTATACCCGCATCATGAACCCGACCAATGGGGCCTTCGAGGAGCGCATCAACGCCTTGGAGGGCGGGATCGGCGCGGTGGCGGCGTCTTCCGGACAGGCCGCCATCATGCTGGCCATTTTCAACCTTGCCGGGGCGGGAGACGAGATCATCTCCTCAGCCAGTCTTTATGGAGGCACGGTGAACCTGTTCGGACCGTCTTTCTCCAAGCTCGGGATTACGGTGAAGCAAGTCGATCCCAGCGACCCGGAGAACTTCCGCAAAGCCATCACGCCGAAGACCAAGGCTATCTACGGCGAGACTATCGGGAACCCGGGGCTGGACGTCCTGGATATCGATGCGGTGGCCGCCATCGCCCATGAGGCGGGCGTCCCTCTCATCATGGACAACACTTTCGCCTCCCCCGCTCTGTGCCGGCCCTTCGAACACGGGTGCGACATCATCATCCACTCGGCGACCAAGTATATCAGCGGACACGGGACCACCATCGCCGGCGTGGTCGTGGACAGCGGGAAGTTCGACTGGCGCGGGAGCAAGCGATTCCCTTGGCTCACCGAGCCGGACCCCAGCTACCATGACGCCGTCCTCGTGGACGACTTCGGTGAGGCGGCCTACATCGCCCGGGCGCGGTTGCAGGCGCTGCGCGACTACGGTCCGTGCATTTCACCCTTCGCCTCCTTCATCCTCCTCCTGGGGTTGGAGACCCTGTCCCTGCGCATGGAGCGCCACTCCACCAACGCCCGGCTGGTGGCCGAGTACCTGGCGGGCCACCCGGGAGTCGCCTGGGTGAACTATCCTGGGCTGCCGGGACGGCCGCGGCCCGACCTGGATAAGAAGTACCTGCCCAGAGGCGCCGGCGGTATCCTCTGCTTCGGCCTCAAGGGCGGGGTGGAGGCGGCCAAGGCGTTCCAGTCCAGCTGCAAGGTGTTCGGTCTGATGCCAAACGTGGGCGATGCCCGCTCCCTGGTCATCCACCCGGCCACCACCACCCACGCGCAGTTAAAACCCGAGGCCCGCATCAAGGCCGGCGCGCCCGACGACCTGATCCGGTTGTCGGTGGGTCTCGAGGATCCGGCGGACCTCATCGACGATCTGGCCCAGGCGCTGAAGGCCGCGGAGAGGGCGGCGAAGGCCGCGGGGACCACGGCGGCGGCGGGCGCCGGTGCCGGAGCGGGGGCCGGGGCGGAGGCGGAGGCCTAGGTGAACGCGCGGCCCTCGGGTGGGCGTGTCGTAGCCTTGCCCAGCCACGGGTACTTCTCGCGGCGTAGCGAAGTCTACCGGCAGCCCAGCTCGTCTCCGAAGAAGTACCTGACCTTGGACACGGCGGACCCGGCGGGGTTTCCGCTGCTCCTGGGCGGGTACCTCCGGCCTTTGACCATCGCCTATGAAACCTGGGGCGCGCTAAATGAGGCCAAGGACAACGGCATCATGATCTTCCACGCGCTCACCGGCGACTCTCACGTTGCCCGCCACGGGCCGGATGAACCGGCGGGGTGGTGGGAGGAGATGGTGGGGCCGGGGAAGGCGATCGACACCGATAAGTGGTTCGTCTTGGCGGCCAATGCCGTGGGCGGATGCCAGGGGACCACGGGGCCCAACAGCATCAACCCGGATACGCAGCGGCCCTACGGGATCGGCTTTCCCATCGTCACCATCGAGGACATGGTTCGGGCGCAGCGCGAATTCACGCAACGGCTGGGCGTGGAGCGGTGGAAGGCGGTCATCGGGGGGTCCATGGGTGGGATGCTGGCCCTGGAGTGGGCCACGGCCTACCCGGAGAGCGTCGATCGGGCGCTCATCCTGGCGGCTCCGGCCGCTCAGCCCCCTCATGCCATCGCCTACCACGAGGTAGGGCGGCAGGCCATCTGCCTTGACCCGGCCTGGCTGGGCGGGGACTATTACGGGCGGACCTATCCCGTACAGGGGCTGGCCACAGCACGCATGCTGGGGATGATCACCTACCAGTCGCCGGTACTGATGGAAGGGCGCCACGGGCGGAAGATGGAAGGCTCGCGGACCATCCCCCACTGGTTCGGACCGCGTTTCGCCATCGAGAACTACCTGACCCACCAGGGGTATAAGCTGGTGGCCCGGTTCGACGCCAATTCCTATCTCTATCTAACCAGGGCCATGGACCTGTTCGACCTGGGGCGGAACCGGGGCGGGGTGGCCCGGGCGCTGGGGAAGATCCAGGCCCAGGTCACGGTGCTGGGTGTCAGCACGGATGTGCTGTACCCGGCGGCGGGACAGCGGGCGCTGGCGGAAGCCATGCGGCGGGCCGGGGCGGCGGCGCGGTATGAGGAGATCGAGTCGCCCCACGGGCACGACGCCTTCCTGGTCGAGGAGAAGGCTATGGCCGGGGTGCTGCGGCGGTTTCTGGGGTAGACCTGGACCAGGCACAGCCCCTGGCCGGACCCTGGCCGGACTCTGGCCGGACTCTGACGGAAAGGTCGGAAAACTGGACATTCTCTTCGGCCATTTCGTCGGAAACCCGGACGAAATTGGGAGTTATGTAAACTTCTCCCCCTCCCCGGGTTACCGGAAGCCCGGTTTTGGGCCGAAATGTCCGGAAACCCGGACGTTTCAAGGGTACCGAGTGTCCGGAAAACCGACCTTTTACCCTCGAAGTTTGCGATCTCCTTTCACAATCTGGCAGAAGGTCGGGCGGTGGATCACGAAAGACCCTTTCTCAAGTGTCCAGGACATAACTAGCCGCGTTAGCGATCTTGCGTCGGAGGTGCTTCAGTATGATCACGGAGGAGATTCGCACCATCCTGACCCACGAGGGTATGGCCGGGCTGGCCACGTCGGGCCCCGATGGAGCGGCCCACCTGGTGGCCACTTGGATGAGCTACATCGAGGTCATGGAAGACGGGAAGACCCTCACCTTCCCGGCCGGCCGGTATCGGGTGACGGAAGCTAACGTGAAGGCGAGCAGCCCCTTGCAGATGATCGTTGGCGCAAAGATGCCGAAGGGCGTGGGCTACCGCCTGACGGGGAGAGCTGAATTCCAGAGTGACACCGACCTCCACCGCCGGGTCAAAGAGCGCTTCCCTTGGTGCCGGGCGGCCGTGGTCTTGCATGTTGAGAAAGTGGAGAAGGTCCTCGGCTAGGCTACGGTGGGCCCTTTAGAGGTACCGGGGGAGCCCGAGGGGGCTGTAATCCCCCCGACTTCAGTCAGGGGATACATGGACCCCCTCGGAACCTTTTTGGTGGAATTCACTTCCCCGAACACACGTTCGGTGTTATCATTGGTAGTGTGAAGCACGAAGCGTGGAAATCCACTAGGAATTGCGTCTACGAGACATCGTATCACATTGTATGGTCAACGAAGTGCCGTCCAAAGGTTCTAACTCCGCCCGTTGATGTGGCGGCAAGAGACCTGCTGCAAGAGATCTGCGCTATGCATGGCTACGAGGTGAAAGGACTGGAGGTGATGCCCGACCACATCCACCTGTTCATCAGCGTTCCGCCGGCCAGGGCGGTAGCTATCGCCGTGAAGCTCATCAAGGGTGCTTCGGCCCGGGTGCTCTTCGTGCGCCTTCCGGGGCTCAAGAAGCGGCTATGGGGCGGGCACCTCTGGAACCCCCC
>JAJYWN010000060.1 GCA_021791495.1 Bacillota bacterium | reverse complement strand
AAGCCGGTCGTCCCTGTGACGGAATCGGTAGCCGTGGCCTTGTTGCCGGACTGGTCGTAGGTGTAGGACAGGTAGTGTCCGCCGGGGTAAGTCTCCCGCTCCAGGCGGTTCACCACGTCGTAAGTGTAGCTGGTGGTGCCGGTGACGTCGGTCATGGAGAGCCTGTTGCCGACGGCGTCATAGGTGTAGCCGACGGACAGACTCCCGGGGGCGCTCACCTGGGTAAGGCGGTCCAGTTCATCATAGGTGAACGTCGTGGTGCCGCCGTTCCGGTCCACCTGGCCAGTGCGGTTACCTTTCGCGTCGTAGGAGTAGGTGGTCACGTGGCTTAGGGGATCGGTCACGGTGACCAGGCGGTTCAGGGCGTCGTAGGAGTAGGTGGTGCCGTGGTTCTCGCCATCGGTCTGTCCGGTCTGGTTGCCGTTCAGGTCATAGGTGTAGGTGGTGCTGACATTAAGCGGGTCGGTGACCGACAACAGGTGCCCGACGGCGTCGTAGCCGTACGTGGTGGTGTGGCCGTTGGCGTCGGTGACGCCCGTGCGCCTGCCCGCGGCGTCGTAGGCATAGGACACGACGTGGAGCAGGGGATCGGTGACCGTAGTGAGACGGTTATTGGCGTCGTACTGATACGTGGTGACGTTACTCCGGCCGTCGGTGAACGAGGCCTTGTTCCCGTTGGGATCGTAGGTGTAGGTCTCAAGCACGTTTAGGTCGGGGTCTTTCACTTCCAAGAGATGGTTCAGGGCGTCATACGTGTAGCTGGTGGCAAAACCGCGGGGGCTGGTGACCGATGTACGGTTGCCCACGGCGTCATACCCGTAGCCGGTGATCGCGTTGGCGGCATCAGTCATGGAGACCTGGCGGTTAAGGGCGTCATAGGTGTAGCTGGTCAAATGCCCATTCGCATCCGTCTTCGACGTGAGGTCGCCCACCGCGTCATGTCGGTAAGTGGTGACACCATTAAGGGCATCGGTGACCGTCTCCTGGCGATTCAACGCGTCGTAGGTGTAGCTGGTCAGGTGTCCATTGGGGTCGGTGACCGAAGTGCGGTTCCCTGAGGCGTCGTAGGCGTATAGGGTGACTCCATTCAACGCGTCGGTCACTTTGGTGAGCCGGCCCGCGGCGTCATAGTCGTAGGTCGTCGTGTTGTTCTTGGCGTCGGTAACGGACGTCCGCCGTCCCGCGGCGTCGTAGGCGTAGGTCACGCGGGCGTTCAGAGCATTAGTCTCCGACGTGAGCCGGTTCAGGACGTCATAGGTGTAGCTGGTGGTGGCGTTGTCCGGGTCGGTGACGGCGGTCTTATTGCCCATGGCGTCATAGGCGTAGGTCGTGGTCCCGTTTAGCGGGTCGGTGACTTTTGTTAGGCGTCCGAGCAGGTCGTATTCCTTGGCTGTGGTGTTTCCGCGGGCATCGGTGGCGCTGATCCGGTTTCCTTGGGCGTCGTAGGTGTAGGAGACCGAGTTGTTCAGAGCATCGACCTGGGTCACCAACTGGTTCTTGTCGTCGTAGGTGTAGGCCGTGGCGCGGCCCAGCTCATCGACGGTACGCGTGAGATTCCCGACCTCGTCGTAGGTGTTGGACTTGGTGCCGTTCAGGGCGTTGGTCTCGGTAAGGAGATTGCCGTTGGCGTCGTAAGTGTAGGCGGTAGCATAACTTAGTGCGTCCGTATGGCCTAACTTGCGACCCAGCACGTCGTAGGATGTGAGGGTCAGCCCCTGCAGGGGGTCGGTTATCTGGCTCGGGTTCCCGTACTGGTCGTACTGGAGCGAGGTCACATGATTTAGCGGGTCGATAGTGGATGCCAAGAGCCCGTCTGTGCTGTACGTGTTGGTGGTAACGTTATTGGCCGCATCGGTCACCGTCAGGAGGTTGCCATGTGTGTCGTAGGTGAACGCCGTGACGTGGCCCAAGGGGTCCGTCTGGCGGACCGGATCGTCCTGCCCGTCATACTCGATGGTGCTTTCCTGAAGAAGCGGGTTCTTCTTACTCAGGAGATTGCCGCGGGCATCGTAGGTGAAGGTGCTGACTCCGCCGTTCTTATCCCGCAATTGGGTGATGTTGTTGTTACCATCGTAGGAGTAGGTGACGTAGGCGCCAAGGGCATCCGTCACCTTGGATAGCCGCAAGTCCGCATCGTACTCGTACTTGGTGACCGCGCCGCGGGGGTCGGTGACCGTCGTCGCGCGATTAGCCACGTCGTACGAAAACGTAGTGGCATTCCTCAGCGCATCGTATTGGGTCGCCACTCGGCTCTGGCTGTCGTACTGGTTCTCGAGTGCCGTCTTGCCCCGGGCATCCACGATCGAGGTCAACTGGTGGTCGGCGTTGTAGTTGTAGGTGGTGGTGTAGCCCCGGGCATCGGTGAACGTGGCCAGGTTGCCTGCAGCATCGTAAGTGTAGCCGGTTGTTTGGCCGGCGGGGTCGGCGATGGAGGTGACACGGCCCGTCCCGTCCCTGGTCAGGGTGATGGAGCGACCGGCGGCGTCGGTCGCGGAAGAGAGCCGGCCGTTGGTGTCATAGCTGAAAGCGGTCGTGTTGCTGTTCCGGTCGGAGATGCTCTGCAACTGGCCGCCGGAGCTATAGTGGTAAACGGTATGGTCCTTCCGGGTGAGGGTGAAGCTGCCGTCCGCTTCCTTGACCAGAACGCTGAAGTCGGACGGTGGCCCGGTATAGCTGCCATCGGGATTCTGGACGAAGCGGGCCTTGCGTCCGTCCTCATAGGTCACAGTCACCCGGCTCAGGCTGGGCTCGTCCAGGAGCCCTACATCATAAGAGAAAGTCCATCCTGGACCAAACGAGCCGCTGCTCTGCGAGAGGGAGTTGTAAGTCCGTTTGACGACTATGGGAACACCCTTGCCGGAAACGGCCAGATCCTGTACCTCGCGGGTGAAGTTACCGAGGACCACGTTAACCGCCTTGACGTAATCGGACCAGGTGACGTGCCCGAACTGTCGGGAGTCCTGATATTCCTTGCCGGTCCAGGGACTGAAGATTATGTCTGAGCTCACCTTGTCACCGGATCCGGTGGGGCCGGGACCGGACTCGTCTCCCCACCAGTTATACCGGGCATCGGTGCAGCTCCAAGAGAAATCCTGAAGACCGTATTGGGTGTTAGCGTAGATGTTATTGTACCTGATACGCGGGCCCACCGGCCCTGCGTTGCTCATGTTGCAAATACCGTAGTCGTTGTTATGGATGTTGTTGCCTTCGATGTCTCCCGGAGCGTCTTGGATCAGGATTAGGTAGATGCCGTACTGGCTAGTGTCTATCTCATTGTCTTTGATCGTGGGAGTGGAGCTGTTGGCAACATAGAGGCCGTAAGTGGCATCGTGAATCCGGCTTGACTCCACTGTGGCGCTGGTCGTGCCGTTCAGGTAGACACCGTGCCTGCTGTAGGCCACCTCGCTGGCTCTTAAGGTTACCGGGGCGTTTACTGAATTAGAGTAAACGAGCCCGAGGCCGGCATATCCTCCGTACTTGGCTACAACATGTTCTAGTACCAGCTGTCCAGATCCCGAAGCGGTCAGGGAATCCCAATCCCCCGCGGCGGGAGTACTCAGGGCGCCGTCTCCGTTCGTGTCTCCGCCGACGCTATCGTCTTTCACTGATGTGAAGTAGATAGGTGCGGCCTCTGTTCCCTCCGCCCTGAAGATCCCCTGGGAACTTATCCCGCTCCCGGACGCGGTGAACTTCATGACTACTCCCGGACTGACCGCCACGGTATAACCCGAGGATACTGTCAGCAGGCTCTTTATGACATACGGGTGTTCGAAGACCGGGAGGGTGACATCGGCTCCATAGGTGCCATCTACCTGAATCCCGTCATAATCGTTCTGACTCAGTTGGTTGCCGCTGATGGCCAGCCCGGAGAAGGAACCGCTGACCGTGGGAGGTGCTATGTAGAGGGCGGAACCAGTGTTGTTCTGGATCAGGTTACCGGTCAGCTGCCCTTGCGGCAACACGGCTTGAGGGTACCAGGCGACCCCAAACCCACTGTTAGGCCCAATAGTGTTGTTGGTTATGGCCGGGGAAGCCGCCACCACGTAGGCACCGTTCTTGTTACCGGTAAGAACGTTTCCAGTAATAGCCGGCGAGCCGCCGTCAACATAGACCCCGGACTCTGTGCAATCGCGGATGGTGCTGGTGCCAATAGTGGAGGTACCCTGAACCCTGGCCCCGTAATTGGCGCTGTCAGAGATGGTTGAGTTAGTGACTGTGAAGGCCCCGCCGGTGCCATAGAGCGAGGCGTACGAACCTCCACCGAACTTCACGACCCCATAATCAAGGAGCACGGTCCCACCCGAGGAAGAGCGGATGTAGGACCAGTCACCCCGTGCGGGGGAACTGGCCGAACCGTCCCCATTGGTGTCTCCCCCGTAGGCATCATCCTTTATCGAAGTTAGAACGATGCTGCCGCCAGAGATGCCTCGCGCGTCAAGGGTGCCGTTGACTGTCAGGGAAGAGCCGGCAGCGAGTTTCACGACGGTGCCTGGAGCCAGGGTGAGGGTCTTCAGGGCATCGACACCAAGGGTGTGAAGGATGTAGGGGCTGTCCAATGCCGCTAGGGTGGTGTCTACTCCAACATTTCCTGAAAGGCCATAGCCATTGAAGGGCCCACCACTGAAGGTGTTCTGCCCAACAGTCATGGAGCCGATGCCGCCCGTGGTCAGAGCAAAATCAACGGCGTAGCCACCGCCGCCAGTGACCGTGTTGCCCGTGAGGGTACCCCCGGCGGCCGATCCGCTGGCCACGTTATACTTGATACCAGCCGCACTTGAGCCGCTAATGGTGTTGCCCGAGATGGTAGGTGCCCCTGCGTTGACGTAGATACCGTAGCTTCCTCCGCTGATAGTGCTGTTCTGAACCAGAGGGGTACCGGAGGCCACGTAGACACCCGTCGAGCTGGAACCGAAGTCCCGGATGGTAGTACCCGAGACCGTGGAAGCATCCCCTTCAAGATGGATGCCTTTACTAGCGCTTTGCTCGACAGTGGAGTTGGAGATGCCAAGAGTCCCGCCGAGACCGTAGAGCATCGGATAGGTGCCGCCACCGTAGCGCACCAGCACGGAGTCAAGAGTCACCGTTCCGCCGCTGGAAGTCCCGATGTCATACCAGTTCCCAGGGGCCGGCGAGGTGGCCGTGCCATCTCCATTCGTGTCGCCACCGTAAGTGTCGTCCTTGATGGAGGTGAACACGATGTTCGAAGACGGGGTGCCTCGCGCGTCAAAGTTGCCCTTGACCGTAAGAGAGGAATTGGTTGCGAACTTGGCAACCGTGCCTGGGGCAAGACTGAGAGACTTCAGTGCGTTTACAGTAAGACTGTGGAATACGTAGGGATTATCCAACGAAGGGAGAGAGGTACTGACGCCAAGGGTGCCGGAGATACCGTAGCCGTTGAAGGGTTTCCCGGTGAAGCTGTTCTGGCCGATGGTCATGGAGCCGATGCCGCCGGAGCTCAGCAGGAAATCCACGGCGTAACCGCCGCCGCCGGTTATGGTGTTCCCCGTTAGGGTTCCGCCCGCAGATGCCCCACTGCCGACGTTATACTGGACACCCACTGTGGTGGCATCGCTGACGGTGTTCCCGGAGATGGTGGGTGCCCCGCCATTGACGTAAACGCCGTAGCTTCCGCCGGTGATAGTGCTGTTCTGGATCGTCGGGTTGCCTGAGTAAACGTACACGCCGGTCGGGCCAAATTCTCTGATGGTTGTACCGGAGACCAGGGAGGTATCACCTTGAAGCTGAATCCCTCTGCCTCGGCTTTTCTCGACGGTGGAGTTAGAGACGGTGATGGTTCCACCGTAGCCATAGAGCACGGGATAGGCGGCCCCGCCGTAGCGCATCAAAGCGTAGTCAAGGCTCACACTCCCACCGGACGGGGAATCGATACAATACCAATCGCCGGCCACGGGGGTGGTGGTTGACCCGTCCCCGTTAGTGTCGCCGCCGTAGCTGTCATCCTTGATAGAAGTGAACACGATCGTATCGACCGAAGTCCCGCTGGCGTTTAGGGAGCCATTAACGTGAAGACGGCCGGTGGGACCGAACTTCGCCACTACACCCGGCTCCACGGTTAGTGTCACGCCGGCATTGACGGTAACGGTTCCGGTGATGACGTAGGGACTGTCCGCGGTTGTCCATACCGTGTCCGCAGTTATCGTGGAAGGGACGGCGGTAGACGCGAAAGCCCTAGAGCCCCTGGCAAACAATAGAGCGCAAACCATGAGCACAATTGCCCCAAGTCTCCTCATCTTAACCTCCAGACTCTCTCACCCGGTTTGAGCACCAGCCCACGGAACTAAGACATCTGCCCTTGACGGTCCTGCAGAGTTCCTATATTTCTCATTAAGTAAGGCCATCACATCACGCGCTTCTTCTGTAGAGAAGATTCGTCAAAGGCCGGCAGTTACTTGAGGACTTAATCAGTGGCAATTATGACCAGTACCCCTCTATGCGTCTGACGTCCCGTATCACACCCTTGACCCTGGTCCAGATTCGTGGGTGCTGGAGAGAAGAGGCGTGCCACATGTCCGGACGCTAGGACAGGCGTGGCAGGTACGTTTTACCTTCCCCGCGAAACAGGTCAGGCAGCAAACCTCACCGGATGGGAACGAGAAGCATGCCCGGCGTTAGACAAGTCATTGCCGACCACCTAGCCACAGCAGGAGTGCGCCGAGTCTACGGGTACCCGGGCGGCGAGGTTCTGGACCTTATCGAGGCCATAGGGCAGCGCGGCCTGGCGTTCATCTTGACCAGACACGAGTCGGCGGCGGCGTTCACGGCCGGCGGGGAGGGGAGATGACCGGCGTCTCCGGCGTTTGCCGTGCCACTCTCGGTCCCGGCGCCACGAACCCGGTGAGCGGGATGGCCGACGCCTTCCTCGACCGGCAGCCGCTTTTGGCCATCACCGGCCAGAAACCGACCGACCGGTACGAGATCACCCCGCACCAGCGGATCGACCTTGGCTCGCTCTTCCGTCCCATCACCAAAGCTTTCGGCCCGTATTACGCCGGGTAACGCCGCCAATGTGATGGACAAGGCGCTGGCCACGTCGGTGGCGGAGCGGCCCGGTCCGGTACGTCTGGAACTCCCCAGCGACGTGACGACGAAAGAGAGGCGGCGGAGCGGCCGCAGGGAGCACCATTCGGCCTGCCGCAACCGATGGAGGGGCCGCCCACCCCCTGGCCCTCGACCAAACGCCACCGAACTGCGGAAGCTCTTCCCGAAGGCCGTGGCTCTGGCCGGTCCCGGCGTCATCCGGGCCGGCGCCGCCGGGCCCTTTTGGAACTTCGCCCGCGCCTGGGGCCTCCCGTGGTGGTCGGCCCGAAGGCCAAGGGCGTCTTCGACGAGGACCACCCCCTTTTCACCGAGGTCATCGAGGCCTTGGGCACGAAGGTGCTGTTGCCGAGATGATGGTCACCGTAGGGTTCGACCCGGTTGAGTTGGACAAGGCCTGGCTCTGCGACGGCCCCGTCCTCCACATCGACCGGGCCCCGAATACCGATGAGTACTGGCACGCGGCGGCCGAAGCGGTGGGCCAGCTGGGAGACACCTTGGATACCTTGGCCTGGAGGGTGCCCAAGCCGACCCCCGGATGGGGCGAGGAGGCGGCGACCAAGGTGTGCGAGACGCTGCGGGCGGCCATTGACGGGGCGCCGGTCTGGTCACCGGAGGGTG
Source organism: Bacillota bacterium (assembly GCA_021791495.1). Lineage (GTDB taxonomy): Bacteria > Bacillota > Sulfobacillia > JAJYWN01 > JAJYWN01 > JAJYWN01. Next base: position 229,722 of record JAJYWN010000060.1, on the reverse strand, counting down.
TGCGGGTCCGCGACCTCTTCGAGACGGTGCGCCGGGTGATGCCACTTGAAACCGTGGTCACCTGTGACGTCGGGGCCCACAAGTTCGCCACCGGGCAGCTCTGGCTGACGGCGCGCCCCGGCACATTCCACATGTCCAACGGCCAGTCGTCCATGGGTTACGGCCTGCCGACGGCCATGGCTGCCTCCTTCGTCTACCCCGAACGCCCGGTGGTGGCTTTCATTGGCGACGGCAGGCTGGGGATGTACCTGGGCGAACTGGAGACCATCGCCCGCTACGGGCTGAAGCTGGGTATAGTGGTGCTGATGGATGAGAAGCTCAGCCTCATTCGCATCGGCCAAGAACGGCGGGGCTATCCCGAATACGGCGTCGGATTCGCGAATCCGGACTTGACCTACCTGGGCAAGGCTTTCGGCACCAGGACGGTGATGGCGAAAACCGTGACTCGGGTGGCTTCCGCCCTCAGGACGCTTCCCGCCCATGGGCCGGTGCTGGTGGGCGTCTCAGTGGGCCCCGGAAGTCACAAGGTCTAGGTGAGCGCTGCAGAACCCCAGTTGTCTGGCCAATTTGGAGTGTTCTTGGGACCGCGGTGGCGAAAGCGCAGACAGGTATCCTTCAGGCATGCTGTCAGGTGCGAGTTTGCGCTAGAGGAGTACAAAGTTTCAGGGCTAAAGGTCGGTTGTCCGGACACTTGGGTGCACCGGACTGTCCGGAAACCCGGGCACTTCTCCTCCCGCGGAGGTCCAAACGAGCCTTCTAGCGACGCGGGAGGTTACATAACTGCGCTGTTTGTCCGGGTTCCCGGATGGTTACTAAGCGGTAAGTGTTCGTTTTTCCGACGATTCATGTTTTGAGAAGCTCTGACAACAGGGCATTGAACTCTCAGAAACCATTTCTGCAGCGCTCACCTAGCAAGGGAGGCGAAGGCGTTCTGTGGAAGATGATCTGCATCTACCGGCGTTAGGTAAGTAGGACAAAGAAACGGCAGCGCGAAAGACTTCATATCGGTCTGTCATTACCGGAACACCGAGGGGCCGGGAACTGGCCCCATTGAAGTTTGGTGGACCGTGGAGGCCTGCTATGAGAAGAGAAGACCGGCGCATGCCGGAAGAAGAGGCTTGGCAGATGCTCAAGGAGGCGCGGGTTTGCCGGCTGGCGTTCATCGCCGGGGGAAAGCCGTGCGTGGTGCCTCTTTCGCATGTCGTAATGGGTCGCAAGCTCTACTTCCATTCCGCCCCGGCGGGGGAAAAGGTCGAGGCCATCGGCGAGGGCGCCGAAGTCTGCGCCGAAGTGGATGAGATCCTCGGGCGGATGCTGGACTGCGAGGGCTACCGCAGCGTCATCGTGCGCGGGCGGTGTGCCCCCGTCCGGGACGCGCGCCTGCACGGGGCCATCTTGGGCGAGATAATGTCCAAGTATAACCCCGACTACAAAGCATCGGCCAAGTCTCTCGCCGAGGTCGTCACTTACGAGGTTGACATTCGCGAGATCACCGGCAAGGCCAAGCGCTGACAGAGGTTGGGGCGGGCCAGAGCCCGCCCCTTTTGTCTTGGTTACAACTGACCGCTGTCCGCCGGCCTACTTCAAGAACCGCAGATCGAAGAGCTGGTCCTTCGTGGGCATGGTGCTGATGTAGCCCAGCTCCTTGGCGAACCGCACGGTGATCAGGCACTGGTCCTGGTCGATGTCGTAGGAGAAGCCGATGTTCTTGGCGGCCTCGGTGATAACCTGCTCCGTCAGGCTCAGTTCCTTGGCGATCATCTTGTAGGCCTCAGTCTTGTTGTTATTGATGTAGTCGGTGGCCTTTTTGTGGGCTTTCAGCACTCGCCGCAGGGTATCAGGCTGCTTGTCAATGAAGTCCTGGGAAGCGGAGACCACGTTGGTCTCGTACAGCCGGCCGTACTTCTCTTTCCAGTACTGGCCGAAGTCGAAGAGCACCGATACCCCCTTGAAACCCTGGAGCGCCTGAGTGGCGTAAGGTTCCCAGGTAACGATGGCGTCCACTTCCTTATTCACCACGAGGATGACGGGCATGTCGGCCGGGTTGATGTTTGAAATGATCTTCATGTCCTTGACGGGGTCCAGTTTGGCGACGTCTTTTAGGAAGAGCTGGCGGAACAGGACGTCGGTGACGCTGCCGGTGGTGGGGGTGGCGATCTTTTTCCCCTTGAGATCGGCCGGCGTTTTGATCCCGGAATCGGAACGGACCATGATCATGTGGCCGCCGGTGTTGGCGTTCGCCACGACCTTCACCTTCACGCCCTTGGACTGCCAGGTCGAGACCGGGCCGATGCCGGCGTAGACCACGTCGATGTTGCCGGAGGCGAAAGCCTCCATGGCGATGGGCCCCGACGGGAAGCTGATGAGTTCCACGTCCAAGCCTTGTTCCTTGAAGTAGCCGAGCGATTGCGCCAGGTATGGGGTGACCGTGCCCAGCGCTTTCAGGACGCCGATACGCACTTTCCGCGGTGAGGCCTTCTTGCCACATCCAGAGGCGAACATGGCCACGGAAGTGACCAGAAGGACCGCGATCAAGACGAGAACGCCGGTCCGCCACAGCGCCAGCCGGGACCGCGCCGTACTCCCGGTGCGCCGGGCTCCCTGGAACCATTGGTTTACAGGCACTACGGGCAAAGCTGCTACCTCCCATGGGCCCGAGTCCCGGGCCTTTTTTCTTACCCGGTCGGGCCGCAAGTGGGCCAAGGTCCGCCCCCAAGTGGGCCAAAGTCAGGCCGCAAATGGGCCGGAGTCCCGGGTTTGCCCCAGTATACGGCGGTGGAGGTCACGGCGTGAACTCCGGCCGGACCCGGCTTGAGCCTTGGACGGCGCCCGCCGCGGCCCAAAGGTTCCCACTTTTTTCTGCAGCAAGGTCTGTCCAAATGCGCTGCACCATGCTATGATGTCCTCTATACGAGGACGAATGTCCACCCGCCGCCGACACCCAGGGTTTAGCAGAGCGAGCGGCGGACAAGCCTCTGCGAGAGGCGCGGCGGCCACGGAAAGGCGGCGATGGCGATCGTGGAAAAGAGCAGTAACACAACTCCGGGCGCCGCCGGCCGGCCTCTGCCACAGCCGGCCCACCGTTTTTACGTGGTGGAGGCTTCCATGCTTCCGGAAGCCGCACGGCTGACGGCGGTGGTCAAGGAGATGCTGGCCCGCGGGGAAGCGGCCACGGTCGGCGAGGCCTGCGTCACGGTGGGTCTCTCCCGTTCAGCCTTCTACAAGTACCGCGACAACGTCTTCCCGTTCAATGAGACCAGCCGCGGGCGGGTCATCACCGTCCGCTTCAAACTGGCGCACCGCCGGGGTGTGCTGCACGGCGTCATCGGGCTGCTGGCGGTGCGCCACGCCAACATCCTTACCATTTACCAGGGTCTCCCCACAGACGGATTGGCGGACGTCCACGCCACCTTTGAGACCGAGGCCTTGGAAGGATCCATCGAAAGTCTGATGCGGGACCTGGGCGCCCTGGACGGGGTGGTCCAGTCGGAGATCGTCGGCCGTTCCTGAGCGATCCAGCAACGGGCGGCGAGCCAAGGATGGCGGAGGGCGGCCAGCGTGGCCGGCCGCCGCGAGAAAGGTCAAGGTGAAGGCAGTTGGAAGCTAAGGTTCTAAGAGTTGGATTTCTGGGATTCGGGACAGTGGGGCGCGGCGCCTACAAGCTGCTGACGCGTTCCCCCGAAACCCTGACCAGGCGCTGCGGCGCCGTTCTGGTCCCGGTACGCGCCCTGGTGCGCGACCTTTCGAAGGACCGGGGCGCCGACGTCCCGCCGGGTTTCTTGACCACCGACCCCGCGGCCGTATTGGAGGACCCGGAGATAGACATCGTCATCGAGGCCATGGGCGGCGTCACCGCGGCACTGAAGTACTCCCTCGGCGCCCTTCGCGCCGGCAAGAACGTCGTCTCAGCGAACAAAGACCTCATCGCCGAACACGGCCAGGAGCTTTTCGCCGCCGCCGAGTCCAGCGGGGCCGATCTCCTCTTCGAAGCCAGCGTGGGCGGTGGCATCCCCATCATCCGCCCCCTGAAGCAGTGCCTGGTGGGCAACCACATCGACGAGGTCATGGGAATCGTCAATGGCACCACCAACTACATCTTGACGAAGATGAACGCCGGCAACGGCGGCTTCGGCGCGGCGCTGGCCGAGGCCCAGCGGATGGGATACGCCGAGGCGGACCCATCGTCGGACGTTGACGGGCTGGACGCCGCCCGCAAGGTGGCCATCCTCGCCTCGGTGGCTTTCACTTCACGGGTCACCTTCGACCACGTCTACCGCGAGGGCATCGCCAAAGTTACGGCGGAGGATGTGAAATACGCCCGCGAACTGGGCGGCACCATCAAGCTCCTCGCCATCGCGCGCGAGGTGGACGGCGCCGTGGAAGTGCGCGTGCACCCGGCCATCATCCCCCAGACCCACCCCTTGGCCGGCGTGGGCGGCGTGTTCAACGCCATTTTCGTCAAGGGTGACGCCGTGGGCGACCTGATGTTCTACGGGCGCGGTGCCGGCGAGTTGCCGACCGCCAGCGCCGTGGTGGGGGACGTGGTGGAAGTGGCCCGTCGCCTTGTGAGTGGGAACGGGTCGGGGAACTCCGGTCTTTCCTGCACATGCTACGACGAGAAGCCCATCCGGCGGATGAATGATGTGCACACTCAGTTCTACGTGCGGATGGTGGTGGCCGACCGGCCCGGCGTCCTGGCGTCCATCGCCTCCATCTTCGGCGCGCAGAGAGTGAGCATCGCCTCAGTCATCCAGAAACGGAAACTGGAGAATGATGCCGAACTGGTGGTGGTGACCCACCCGGTCCGCGAGGGCGACGCCCAGGAAGCCATCAGGCAACTGCGGCTCCTGGAAGCGGTGACCGAGGTGGCCAGCGTCATCCGGGTGGAAGGGTTCGCCACGGCATAGCACGGAATAGGAAAACAGGATAGCCCTACGGAACAAGGACGTAACAAAGCAACAAGGAGGAATCCCTTCGTGGCAGATACTCAGTCCGGCGAATCCAGCCAAACCGGTCCCATCGCTCCGTCCAAACCCTATCCCTGGCCCGGCGTGGTGCGGGCCTATGCGCCTTTCCTTCCCGTCAATGAGGACACCCGCATCATCACCCTGCTGGAAGGGAACACCCCCTTGATCCCCGCGCCCTACCTCAGCGCTGTCACGGGGCTGGACGTTTATCTGAAGTTCGAGGGCGCGAACCCCACCGGTTCGTTCAAGGACCGCGGGATGGCGATGGCCATGACCAAGGCGGTGGAGGATGGGGCCACGACGGTCATGTGCGCCTCCACCGGCAACACGTCGGCTTCGGCGGCCGCCTACGCGGTGCGGGCCGGGCTGCGGTGCGTGGTCGTCTTGCCGGCGGGCAAGATCGCCTTGGGCAAGCTGGCGCAGGCGCTGGTCTACGGGGCGGAGGTGCTGGCCATCCCCGGCAACTTCGACAGGGCGCTGGAGATCGCCCGCGAACTGACGGCCAAGTACCCTATCACACTGGTCAATTCGGTGAACCCGTACCGGATCGAGGGCCAGACCACGGCGGCTTACGAGGTGTGTGACGCCTTGAGAGGGCGGGCGCCCGACTACCTGTTCATTCCGGTGGGTAACGCCGGTAACATCACAGCTTACTGGAAAGGGTTCACGCGCTATCAACGGGCGGGCAAGGTAGACGGCACGCCCATGATGTTGGGCTTCGAGGCCGAGGGGTCGGCGGCGCTGGTACGCGGCGCGCCCATCGCCGAACCGGAGACCATCGCCACCGCCATCCGCATCGGCAACCCGGCCAGCTGGCAAGGGGCCGTGGGCGCGGCGCGGGACTCGGGCGGGACCATCGGGTCGGTTACCGATGACGAGATCTTGGAGGCCTACCGCCTCATCGCCCGGCGCGAAGGGGTCATGGCGGAGCCGGCCTCGGCGGCGTCGGTGGCCGGGCTGCTGAAGATGGCGGCGGGCGGCGACGCGCGGTTGAGGCGGGCGGGCGGGAAACCTGTGGCCGTGTGTGTCCTCACCGGCAATGGCTTGAAAGACCCGGATATCGCTGTGGCGCAGGCCCGGAACACACCAAAGACGGTGCCGGCCGAACTGGACGCCATCGCCGAGGCGGTCCTGGGTGGAGCAGGCGGCGCCGCTCGTGGCCATGGCTCGGGCGCGGAATCTGTCGGCGGGGCCAGTGGGGTTAGTGAGGCCAGCGGTACTGGTGGCCCCAGTCTGGCTCCAAGAAAGGCCGGAAAGTAGTGATTGCCGGAAGTGCCGCGGGGCCGGCGGAGACCGGCCTGACGCCGGACCAGCGCGCCGCGGCGCGGCCCGTGGCCTTCCATGTGCCGGCGACCACGGCTAACCTGGGCCCCGGCTTCGATGCGCTGGGGCTGGCTTTGACGCTGGATAACACCGTGGAGATGGCGATCGACCCCCCCGAAGCTCCCGCCGTGACCATCACCATTCAGGGTGAAGGCGAGGCCGAACTGGCCCGCGACAGGACCAACCTCGTCTATCAGGCAGCGGTGGCCGTCTTTGAACGGGCCAGGCGGCGCGTCCCTCCCTTGCGGATCCACCTGGTCAACCGCATTCCGCTGGCGGCGGGACTGGGTAGCAGCGCCGCCGCCATCGTGGGCGGCATCAGCGCTGCCAACGAGGTGGCCGGTAGCCCCTTGTCAAAAGACGAGCTTCTGGACCTGGCCACCTCGATCGAAGGCCATCCGGACAATGTGGCGCCGGCCCTCTTCGGCGGGTTCATGGTGGCCACCATGGACCGGAATGGGCGGATCACCTACTGCCGCCTGGAGCCGCCACAGAATCTCAAATGCGTGGTGGCCGTTCCCCAGTACAAGCTGGCCACCAGTGAGTCCAGACGCGTGCTGCCTCAGGTGGTTTCCCACCGCGATGCCGTCTATAATGTGGGGCGGGCCGCGCTTTTGGTATCGGCGCTGTCGCAGGGGCGGCTTTCCCTCCTGGAAACGGCCATGGAGGACCGCCTCCACCAGCCCTACCGCAGCAGCCTGGTGCCGGGCATGGACGCGGTCTTCAAGGCCGCCAAAGAAGCCGGTGCACTGGGCGTGGCGCTTTCGGGGGCCGGGCCGACCCTGATCGCTTTCTGTGCGGGTGCGGAGGACGACGTAGCCCGGGCCATGTCACAGGCCCTGAGCTGGAGTGGGGTGGAGAGTCGGGTCATGGTTCTGAAGCCGGGTCTCTCCGGAGCGCGCATCGGCCCTTCCCAACACTTGGCTGGCCATTCCCCTGGGGGCCCTGGCGGCGCCTCTTCCGGGGCCGGAGGCCGCGGGCGGGGCGGCGTGGGGCGGGGCCCCGCCCCACGCCATAACGCCAGAGTGTCTGGGGATCACGCCTGACCTTTGCCACACCCGTTCCAAGCCATCACTTTTCTGGGAGGTCCCGAAGTGCTCGACAACGGTCAAGAGACCTGCAATTGCCCAAAGACTAGATGCGAAAACCACGGGCGGTGTGGACCGTGCAAGGAACGGCACGCCCGGAAGGGTGGTCTGGCCTTCTGTCAGCGGCACAGTGAGGGGGCGCGGGAACTGAAAGCCGAGCTTCGTGCGGCACGTCGCGAGGAACGCCGTGAAGAACGACGCGCGGAGCGAGCCCAGCGTGGAGCCGAACGTCGCTCGTGAACCGATGGCGCTTAACCCTATTCCGCTTTCCTTTCGGCCGCCGCGACGATCCTTTCCAGAGCCTCCGGGGCGAGGCCATGGACATCGGTCAACTCGATCCGGGGAGCGGTCTGGACCTCAAACCGGTCCGCCCGGCCATTGCCGTTGGCGGAGATACCAGTTTCCCCTTCCAAGTAGGCTAGGAGCTGACTGGACGCCAACAGGACCAGTGACATCTTCTCCCTGTCATTGGAGCCTTCCGGCACGAACAACTTCAAGCCACGAACATAAGGGCTGTCTGCCGCGAGCTTGGCAACACTTTCGTGAAGGCCCTCGTAGCTTCGAACGGCCATGTCACCAGATCCGTTGTACAGCTCCAGATGGATGCTCTTCTCGACCTCTTCCCGAAGGGATCTGGCCGGCGGGATCAGTCTGATTAACGGGCGCAGAACGCTATCTTCGTTCATGTTCAGTCCTCCTTAATAGTCAATCCAAGGGCCGCCCGGGTGTCGGGCGCCAATGACTTCACCAGGCTCAACCTGGCATAGTAGATCCGGGACTTGACCGTTCCGATGTCCGTCGCCATGGCCTCGGCCACTTCGCTGTAAGATAGTTGTTCAAAGGCATAGAGAATGAGGGCCTGTCTCTGGGACTCAGGCAACTTGTCCATGGCCTGACGTACTTGATCGAGCAGAACGGACCAGGTGGCCTGGTCGTCCGGTCCCGCGGTCACGGCCATGTCAGGCCGGAGCGCCCCAAAGACGAACCCCGACCTTCCCGGGCTTCCCCACACCTGCTCCGACCCCCACCCCGACTCCAGCCCGTCAAGAGACACGCAGCTATACCGCCCTTTCCGACGCAACTCGTCGTAACATAGGTTGCGGACCACGCGGAAGAGAAATGGACGGAGGCTAGTGGCCGGTCGGATCCTCTCGATGTTCAGGTAAAGGGCCAAGAAAGCGTCTTGAACGATTTCATCGGCGACGTCCATCTTGCCTATGAGATGGCGGATGAACCGTCTTACTTGGGGTTCCAGCGACTTCTGGAGCGCCTCAAAGGCCGACCTCTCGCCGGACCTCGCCTTTTCCAGCAGTTCGCCTTCGTCTGCAGCGGCCTCCACCATCTGACTCCTCCTTCCCAAGAAGCTAAAACGTGGGAACGGAGAGATTGTTCAAAGGGAAAAACGAGTGGGCCATCCCGAGTGCCCGGCCCGCTGGACCGACCCGAGCGGATAGTCGCTACCGGGCCAGGTCGGAGTCGCCGGCTGTCCCCGCCACCGTCGCGGCGTCCGGCGCCGGACCCGGCGCCGCACCCGTCCCGCCCCGCATCCCGCGCCGCGCCGCCACCATGCGTTTCCAGCGTCCTGTGGCGTAGTAGCCCCAGGTCAACAGCGATCCCAGGGTCGGGCTGGCCGCGATGGCGATCCACACCCCCGTCACCCCGAAGGCCGGCAACCGCGACAGAAATTCCGCCGTCGGGATGCGGACGACCCACAAGGTGGCCAGGGAGATCAACATCACCGGCATGGTGTCGCCTGCCCCGCGCATGACGCCGGACAAGGCGAACATGACCGCGAAAGGAACATAGGAGAACGCGGCTATGCGCAGGTACCCCGACCCCACCTTGATCAGGTCAGGATCGTTGGTGAAGATGGCCAGGAGGACGTGGGGTAAGAGGTAGATCAGGACCGACAACAGCAGGCTCACGCCGCAGCCAATGACCAGTGACCAGAAGACCACTTCTCTGACACGGGCCTCTTTTCCGGCGCCCAGGTTCTGCCCCACCAAGGCCGAGACCGACAGGCCGATGGACATGGCCGGCATGAACGCGAAGGAATCGATGCGGATGGCCGCGCCGTAGCCCGCCGCGACGATGGCTCCAAAGCCGTTGATGATCGACATGACCACCAGCCCGCCCAGGGACACGGCGATCTGCTGGATGCCGGCCGGCAGGCCGATCTTCACCGTCAGTTTGGTGAGGTTCCAGTCGAAGGCCAGCTCCTTAAAGTTCAGGTGCACCACGTGCTTCAACCGCTGGAGATAGCGTACGGCCAGATACGTAGAGATGGCCTGGGCCAGCACCGCCGCCAGCGCCGCCCCGCGCACGCCCATCCGCGGGATGGGGCCGAGGCCGAAGATGAACAGGGGGTCCAGGACGGCGTTGATGGCCGTGCCCCAGACGAGGAAGAGCAGGGGAGTTCGCGAGTCGCCCAGCCCCCGGAGGATGGCGCCGAAAACGTTATACCCGAACATGAAGACCATGCCGCCAAGGAAAACCTGCAGGTACCCGGTGGCATCGGCCATGAGCTCCGCCGGCGTGTCGATGAGCCGCAAAAGCGGGTGCGCCAGAAACACACCCGAGACGGAGATGACCAGACCGGTGCCGATGAGGATGAGCAGGCTGTTGTTGATAGTCTTCCGCACCATGTCCGTGCGGCGGGCGCCGTAGAACTGCGACACCAGCACCGTGGTGGCCATGGTGATGCCCATGATCAGGGAGATGAGGGCGAAAACGATCGGAAAGGCCACGGACACGGCTCCAAGGGCATCGGGGCCAAGGAAGCGGCCCACCCAGATGCCGTTGACCACGTTATACATGGACTGCAATAGATTCCCGAGGAGCATGGGGATGGAAAAGAAGACCAAGTGCCGCGGGATGTTGCCCACGGTGAAGTCGGTGGTGCCGCGGCCGCCGAACCCTCCTTCGGGACTGTTTGCGTCTGTCTCCTGGGTTTTCCGGGTTTCCTTCGGTTCTTCCGCCAATTGGTCACTCTCCAGCCTCGGGAACGTCGTGTGGAAGACTCGACATGTTTCGCCTCACCCTTCTATATTCCTTCCCAGACGCGCCGGAGGGCGCTCTAGATGATCGCCGCAAAACCCCAGTTGTGTAGCCCATTTGGAGTGTTCTGGGGACCGTGGTGGCGAAAGCGCGGACAGGTGTCCTTCAGGCATGCTGTCAGGCGCGAGTTTGTGCTGGAAGCTCTGACACAGGGCATTGAACTCTCAGAAACCGCTTCTGCGGCGCTCGCCTAGGGCCGCACCTGGCCGTCGCCCGTGATGACGTACTTGTGGGACGTGATTTCTCGCAGCCCCATGGGCCCACGCGCGTGAAGTTTCTGCGTACTGATGCCGATCTCCGCCCCGAATCCGAACTCCCCGCCGTCGGTGAAACGCGTGCTGGCGTTCCAGTAAACCGCGGCGGCATCCACCTCGGCCTGGAACCGGCGCGCCGCCCCGGCGTCCGCCGTGACGATGGCCTCGGAGTGCCTGGTGCCGTAGCGGGCGATGTGCGCCAGCGCCTCATCCAGGGAATCCACCACCCGCACGGCCAGGACAAGATCCAGGTATTCGGCTGCCCAGTCCTCTTCCGTGGCGGGAGTGGCCCACGGGGCAAAGCGTCGGGTTACCTCGCATCCCCGGAGTTCTACCCCAAAATCCCTGAGCCTGGCTGCCGCCCCAGGTAAGAACCGCGCCGCCACGTCACGGTGCACCAGGAGCGTCTCGGCTGCGTTACAGGTAGCGGTGCCGGTGGTCTTGGCGTTCACGATGATATCGGTCGCCATGTCGGGGTCGGCGGCGGCGTCTACGTACACGTGGCAAACCCCTGCTCCAGTCTCGATGACCGGCACCCGGGAGTCCTGCACCACGCTCCGGATGAGGCCGGCGCCGCCCCGCGGGATGAGGCAGTCCACCAAGCCCACCGCCCGCATCAGGGCGGCCGCGCCTTCTCTTCCGCCCGGCACGGCCTGAACCGCCGTTGGCGGGAGGCCCGCCTCAGTCAGGGCACCCTGAATCACGCCCACCAGGGCTTCGTTGCTGCGAGCAGCCTCCTTGCCGCCCTTGAGGAGGGCGGCGCTCCCCGCCTTTAGGCAGATGGCGGCGGCGTCCACGGTGACGTTGGGCCGGGCCTCGTAGATGAGGCCGATGACCCCCATGGGAACCCGCTGCTTAGCAATGCGAAGCCCATTGGGGCGAGTCCATTCCTCCACGACTTCCCCGATGGGGTCGGGTAGGGCGGCTACGTCCAGCAAGCCTTGGGCCATGGAGGCGAACCGCCGGCCGGTCAGTTCCAGCCTGTTTACCACGGTGGCCGGGACTCCGGCGGCCCGTGCGACGCCGAGGTCGGCCTGGTTGGCGGCGCGAATGGCTTCTCTCTCCGCGGCCAGGCGACGGGCAATGGCCTCCAGAGCCTCGTTCTTCTGGCGCGTCGACGCCAGGTTCAGGCGGGCGGCCGCCTTTCGCGCGTCTTCCGCGAGCCGCCGGATAGCCTTGTCCGCACCCCCCGGTTCCCAGGTCTCACTCATCTCGCGTTACCCCTCTCTTGTTGGCGCGCGGCGCAAATAGGGTGCCGGGTATCCGGTGACCGGACACTACTTCGGCTAAGACCCCTTGACGCTGGCCGCTGGCAATGACCATGGGGATACCGCGGGCCAGGCAAATCTCGGCCGCCGCCAGTTTCGTCCGCATCCCCCCGGTCCCATTGGCGCTACCCGAGCCGCCCGCCGCCCGCCATATTTCCGCGGTCAGTTCTTCCACGGCCTCCAGCGGCTTCAACTCCCGGTTCTCGCGGGGATCGGCCGGGTACAGACCGTCCACGTCGCTGAGGATGATCAGGAGATCCGCTGTGACCAGGTCGGCCACTCTGGCGCTCAAGGTATCATTATCGCCGACCCGGATCTCCTCGTTGGCGACCGTGTCGTTCTCATTGACGATGGGGACCACTTTCCACCGGAGCAGGAGGCGCATGGTTTCGGCGGCGTTAGCGCGCCGCTCCGGATCCTCCAGATCCTCCCGCGTCAACAGGACCTGGGCCACGGTGACGCCGTATTCCGCGAAGAGCCGCTCGTAGGACTGCATGAGCCATCCCTGCCCGATAGCGGCTAGGGCCTGCTTCTCGGCCAACCCCGGCGGCCGCTCGGTCATCTCCAGTCTCCCCATCCCCGCGGCGATGGCCGCCGAAGTGACCAGTACCACCTCGCGCCCGCCGCCCGCCAGGTCACAGAGCTGGCGGACCAACTGCTCCATGTGGCCCAGGTGCATACGGCCGTTGGGGTGGGTCAGGTTGCTGGTCCCCACCTTCACCACGACGCGTCGCGCCTTGGAGAGACCATTGATGTCCAGATCCATGTTCCCCTAGTCACCTCTCCGAACGCAAAAAGCCCCCGTCCCAGAAGGACGGGGGCTGGTCAGCAGTTCCCGCGGTACCACCTTGATTGCCGGTTGGCCTCTCTAACCGCACGCGTTCATGCGGTCCCAAGGTTAACGGGCTGGGGGCCCGGGAGGGTTCTCCTCCGGCTCCGGGGCGGGTTCGGCGCTGACGGTGGCCCGCGTTTCAGCTGGCGGCGGGCTCTCTGGACACCAGGAGAGGCGCCTAGTACTCCCCTTCATGGCCGCTAGACGGCTATTGCCCGCATCGTACCAGGGAACATGCTTGCCGTCAAGGGCTTTTTTGGTTACTCCCAGGATGATTCGCGGCGGCCATAGTAGAAGAAAGAACTGACCTCGGACCTGAAATAGGGTCGCTGAACTTGAAAACGATTCTCGGAAGGGATGACCTTAGCCATGCCCGTCAGCTTCCAGAGCCTCAAGGAACTGGTGTACGCCAACCGCAGTTGCCGCCGGTTCAAGGAGAAGGAGCCGGTGTCGCGCCAAACCCTGGTCGACCTGGTCGACCTTGGGCGCATGTCCGCCTCCGGCAACAACCTGCAGCCTTTGAAGTATATCCTGGTCGACGACCCGGAGCTTGGGGCACGCGTCTTCTCCACGTTGCGGTGGGCCGCCTGGCTGACGGATTGGCCCGGCCCCGGGGAAGGGGAGAGGCCGGCGGCGTATGTCGTCATCCTTGATGATAAGCGGGTGGCCCGCAGCGTCGGGGTGGACCATGCCATCGCGGCGCAGAGCATTCTGTTGGGAGCGCGGACGCTGGGACTGGCGGGGTGCATGATCGCCTCAATCAACCGGGATGTCCTGCGGCAGGTCCTCGACCTCTCCGACACCTACGACATTCCTTTGGTCGTAGCCCTGGGGCGTCCGGCGGAGGCCATTGTGGTCGAGCCGGTGCCGGCCAGTGGTAACATCGCTTACTGGCACGATGAGGCGGGGGCCCACCATGTACCCAAGCGGGCGTTGGGGGACATCATCGTCCGGTAAGAAACCGGAGGAAGATGACTCCCAGCACAGGCAGACGCCCCACGATGACTTGGCGCGGGACCACTCCGCCACCATACGCTCCGGGAGCAAGGGAGCGGTCGTCGCCCAAGACGAAATACGCTCCTTCCGGGACCGATAGCTCGCGCCCTTCCAGCGCCGCCAAGCCATCGCGCCCGGAGGTGGCGGCATAGGGTTCGTCGAGCGGGACGCCATTCACCAGGATGCTTCCGCCGGCCTGGATATCGACCTTCTCGCCCGCCACGCCGATCACCCTTACCAGAGTGCCACCTTGCCCTTCTGTCTGCCCCGGACTCGACGTCCGGCTGTCAACGAGGATAATGTCCCCACGCCGCAATCCCCCAAGTGAAGGGCTCATGACGTTGGAGCGAAGAGTGTTAAGGCCGATGCTTTTCGTTAGCATAGCCCCTTGACCGAAGGTGGGTCTCATAGGCTCGAAGGCCGAGGCCGTCAAGGGGAAGGCCGCGGCCACACGCGGCGCTAAGGGAACGACGACCACCCACAGGACCAGTAACCACAGGAGGAGGACCGTCCAGGTCTGGCCGTTGAGCCCGTATGCAAAACGAATAGCCTTGTACGTGAGAACCAGCCGCCAGGCGCCGAAGGCCAAAGCTCCAACGATGAATAGCGCCAGGAGGCTGCCTTGGACCGGACGGTCGATGACCACTCCCACACCGCTGCCCGCATACCCAAGTACCAGCTTTACTCCTAGGAGGAACATTGGGAACCCCAGGAGTAGGCCCGGGGCTTGGGCGAAGCCCAGGAACTTGTGCAGGTTGGCGAAGGAATCGGAGAAGATGTGGCGGTCCTCGCCCTCCGCGGGTGCCGCGACAGCATCATGCGCCGGCCCGCGCGCCCCTTCGACCAGGCGGGCTATGCCGTGGAGTACCAGTGAACCGGCCAGAAACCATAACGCCGCCGCGGGGATGGTGGCTAGGGCATGGACCAATGGCGACCGGGTATCGGGCAATAACGCCTCCGATATCCAGACCGCGCTGCCGTAGGAACCGAGCGTTCCCAGGACGAACGGCAGTACTGCCCAACGCCAGCCCTCTCCGGCCAGTTCGAGGGAGCGGAAGTAGTGGTCTGGGCGAAAAACCACCAGCCACAGCGCGCGAAGCGTAGCCATCTACTGGCCTCCTCTCCAGAACACGGTCATGATTAGCGACATAGAGGACGGAAAAACAGCCATGGTAGCCGATAGGAGTACCCATCCGATCAAGGCCAAGGTGCCAAGGGCCTGAGCCGGGCGTTCCTGTAGGGAAGTCCAAGCCGAAGCGAGGGCTTCGGACAATCGCGCGCCGGCTCCGCGGGAAGCCGCCGGTGCCCGGCACGCCACGTCTTGCCAGAAGTCGGCGGAGGGTTCAGGCATGCCCGCCTGCGCGACGACAGCATCAATGTCCTGTTCCGCGCAGTCCCTGGCCATCAGTTGTTCCAGTCTCATGACTGACCCCTCACTCCCGCGTTCCGTCCGAAAGCCAGTCGGCTAGGTAGCGGCGCATTGCTTTTCGAGCGGCCGCCAACCTGGACATCACTGTGCCGACGGGGCAGTTCAGTGCCTCGGCCATCTCCAAATAGGACAGGTCTCCATATACTCTTAGTCCAAGGGTCGCCCGAAGGTGGGGAGGGAGTCTGCCCATGGCCTCCTGCACGTCCCGGCGAAGGCAAGCTTCTTCCGCCGGCTGCGCTCCATCCGCTGTATCAGGCAGTACTGGCTCCTCGGAGAGTAGCTCGCGGCGGGCAGCGCTGAGAGCCTGGTTTACGGCGATCCGGCAGAGCCAGGAGCGGAAAGACGAATCTCCGTGTTCACCCCGGTACCGACCTAAGCCACGGAAGGCCCGGGTGAAGGTCTCCTGGACAACGTCTTCGGCCGCGGCACGGTGGCCCAGGACTCGATAAGCTACCCGGTAGATGACCGGGCCGTGCCGGGTCACCAGTCCAGTGAAGGCCTCGCGGTCGCCTTCAAGGGTGCGGGCCACCAGTTCCATATCTGGGATGTCCGTCGACGGCCCAAGAACCCGCATGCGTTTTCCTCCACCCCTTAAGACGCTTGGGCGGCTGGTTTTATTCTCGGGGGTGATTCAGTTCTCATGTCCGATATCCTGCGACTTGGCCAGAGTCGTTTTTCCCCATGCACATTCCGACATTATGTCACCTAGTATGGGAAGGAGACTCTGTCCTTCGGGAACCGGATCTTGGCTCGTTACCTATTTCCCGTCGGGGAGGGGCATCTGGTGGAACACGAAAGACTTGAGCCGACAGCCGCCGAGGAAGAGCGCCGAAAGCTGGCCAGATGCCTTCATGACGGCCTATGTCAACTCCTTTCGGGGATTTGCCTGAAAGCGGAGAAGCTCGAACGGGTCGTGGACCAGCCCACCGATGACGTCAAGCGCGAACTGGCGGCCATCCAAGGCTTGGCCCGAGAAGCTATGGTCGAGGCGGACCGTGTCGTCCGCGGTCTACGGGAGTCCCCTCTTGAAGGGGGGCTCTTCACCACGCTGCTGCGTTGGGTGGATCAGTGGGGTTCTGAACACCACACCGTAGTGGACAGGGCGTTCTCTGGTGAGGACCGGGTGCTCCTAACAGAGCAGCAGCTCGCCGCCTATGACATCGTCCGTGAAGGCCTGCGCAACGTGGGCCAACATGCTCACGCCCAGCGGGTGCTGTTACGGCTCAGCGCGTTCAAGACCGGACTTCATGGTCGTATCGTCGACGATGGGGTGGGCTTCAGCAACGCGTCCCTGTGGGGCCGCTCCCACTTCGGGTTGGAAGGTATGCGGGAGAGGGCCCAATTGGCCGGCGGGTGGCTATCGGTACGCTCCAGGCCGGGTGGTGGGACCCAGATTTCCTTCTGGCTCCGGGCGGGGAGGGAAGGCTAGGGTGGCTACTCGGGTCATGCTCGTTGACGACCACCTTATCTTTCGGGAGGGGCTGCGAACCCTTCTGGAAATGGAGGGTGAATACCAGGTTGTGGCCGAGGCCTCAACAGCCGGCGAAGCTCTGAACAAGGCCAGTGTCTGGAAACCGGACATCATCCTCATGGACGTTTCCCTACCGGACGCGGACGGGATTTCCGTCGTGCGGAAGTTGAAGGAATCGAACCCGGAGATGAATGCGGTCATGCTCACCATGCACATGGATGATAGATACGTCCTTGAGTCTGTTTCCGCTGGGGCGGCCGCCTATCTAGTCAAGACCGCCACCTACGAAGAGATCAAGCGGGCCTTACGGGACGTCCAAGCCGGCAGGGCGGTGCTATCGCCCAGTGTGGGTAGGGCTGTGTTCTCGAAGGTGAGTTCGTTAACCCAGACCCCGGTCCGCCAGCGTCTGACGCAGCGGGAACGGGAGATCCTGGGCCACCTGCGGGAGGGGATGAGCAACAGGGAAATCGCACAGACCCTGTTTCTGAGTGAGAGCACTGTAAAGACCCACCTAAAAGCGCTTTACCACAAACTCGGTGTGAAGAACCGCACCCAAGCAGTGAAGAAGGCTTTGGAACCTGACGGACTCGCCTAATCGGGTGAGCTTTTTTAGCCCGATTGCCTGACCCCCCCTCCCCTCGTTGAGTGAACGAACCCGCCCTGCCCGAAGCATACCCTTTAGTGTTAGGAGTCACATGAGCGTCCGCCCCAGATCAGCGCGGAAGTGATCCGTAGCTTGGGGAAAGGGGGTGAAACCGGTATGGCCGTCCAGAAGAGCATAGGTGCGTCCAGCCTGGTCGAGGTTCTCGATCGGGTTCTCGACAAGGGCATTGTGATCGACGCCTGGGCACGGGTTTCCCTGGTGGGCATTGAGATTCTGGCCATTGAGGCCAGGGTCGTGGTCGCTTCGGTAGAGACGTATTTGAAGTACGCCAGGGAGATTGGACTCACCGAACACCATCATCATCCACATCCACATCCTCCTCGGGACGAGGAGGAAGAAGAGGAAGAGGAAGAGTAGGCCGAAGGGGGAGCGCCTGTGTGGGGCCGCAGCTTCTCACGCAGGCGCTGTCCTCCCCGCCGACCGAATCCAAAGGGGCAGGAGAAGATGACGAACCGTGAGCACCAGTAACCCCAAGGTGATTCAACCGCAAGCCGGGTCTGGATTCGTGGAAACTACGGCGACACAGGCTGTTGTTCAACGGGCCCTGATGTACCTGAACGTCGGCCGGGCCATTAACCTCAGCGGTCCCTCCGGAGTCGGCAAGACCACTCTGGCCCTACACATCGCGGACCTGCTGCACCGGCCCGTAGTGCTGATTCCTGGGGACGAGCAGTTCAGGTCCGCGGACATGGTGGGCGGTCTTTTTGGCTACCGGCGGAGACGTGTGGTCGATAACTTCATCCACTCGGTCGTGAAGACTGAAGATGACTTGGTGGAGCGGTGGGTGGACAGTCGCCTCACCACTGCGTGCCGGAACGGCTTCACCCTCGTCTATGATGAGTTCACCCGCTCCCGCCCCGAGGCCAATAACGCTCTTCTCTCCGTCCTCGAGGAGGGTATCCTGGTTATGCCCGGTGACCGTGGAGAAGACGGGTACCTGCGGGTGCACCCCAAATTCAGGGGCATCTTCACTTCCAACCCTCTGGAGTACGCCGGGACTCACCGTTCACCCGACGCTCTCAGAGACCGGCTGGTTACCCTGCACCTGGACTACCCCGACGAAGAGACTGAAGTTTCCATCACCACGGCTAGAACCGGCATTGATCTCGACAGCGCCAAGTGGGTCGTACAGTTGGTGCGCCTAAGCCGCGGGGAAGAACGTCTTCCCGGCCGTGTCAGTACCCGCGCGTGCCTGGCCATCGGTACCATCATGCAGACACAGCAAATGCGCCCGGACCGCAATGACTCCCTGCTCTACAGTGTCTGCCGCGACGCCTTGGGGTCCGGCTGCACCCACATGGGTGAAGCCGAGGAGACAGCTATCCGCGACGTGTGGGAGAGGAGTTTCCATGGCGAATGATGTCCGGCGAAAGGGAGGGCAGGCCGTGGCCAGGAGCAGACAGGACATGAACCACCAGAGGTCCGGGATCACCGCTCCCAGTTGCCGCTGGGACTGGTCTGATGGTTTACGCGGCTTGGTCGGCTTGGTGATGCGGATGGCCGAGGATCAGGGTCCGGAAACGGTCGAACGCTACGCCCGCGTTGAGTATCCAGGTGGTGGCAGAGTTACGTGCGCCCTCTCGATCAGAATGGGGTTGGACGATTCGCCGGCCCGGGAACCGGGGAGATAACTGCCACGATGGAAAGGGAGTTGCCGAGGTGGGCTTTTACTTATACGGCATCGTAAAGCTCCATCGCGTCCCGGACCCTGGTCCCATCGGGATTGGGGACCCGCCGGCCGGAATCATCTTCTTGGCCGAAGGCCAGCTGGCGGCAGTGGCGAGCCGTATGGATCTTGAACAAAGGCTTTCACTGGTCCGTGACGGTCGGGCGCATCAGGGAGTGCTCGACTCCGTCCTGAAGAGTCAGGCCGTGCTTCCGATTAGCTTTGGGACTATCGCCAGCAGTGAAGGGGCGGTCCGGAACCTGTTGCGGAATCGGAGCGCCGAGTTCCTTCAAACCCTGACCGAACTGGACGGTAAGGTTGAGGTCGGCGTGAAAGCCCTTTGGGAGAAGGCCGCGGTCATGAAGGAGCTTGCCTCCCGCTGGGGTGACCTGCAGAGCCTGGAGCGCCGAGTTCGCGAACACCCTCAACAAGCGAACGAACTCAGCGTTGGCGTGGGAAGAGCTGTCGCCGAACTACTGGAGCAATGGGAGAACACCCACATCGCACGGGTCAAGCGGATCCTGGAGGCACGGGCCCTGGACAGCCGCTACAACGAACCCATCAGCATCCGTATGCTCATGAATGCCGCCTATCTCGTCGCCAGAAACGAGGTGGCCGCTTTCGAGGACCTTGTCCGAAAGCTGGACCGCGAACTGGAGGGCCGGATCAGGTTCCACTTTGCCGCGCCGCTACCGGCCCACAACTTCGTGGACATCAGAATCACCCCCGAAGAGGTGGAACAACTTGTCGGAAAGTGACGGCGGCCTGCTTTCCTGGCTTCTCCTACCCGTCACCTGGCCGGGGGTCCTTCTCGTCTTTGCCCTCAACCACGTCAAGGATACCATCGACCGGGAGTTGTACGATCCGAAAACCCTTGAAAAACGGCTTATCGAGGCCCGATTGCTTTACGAGTTGGGCGAAATGAGCGAAGAGGACTACGACAGATTGGAGTCTCAGATAGTTCAGCGCCTGACCGAACTTGAACAGGCACAAGAAGAGAGTTGGTGACAGGCATGCCCTTAGGGGCGGAGCGGAGTTCGGGCGCCTCGTTGGTGGATCTCATAGACAGGATCCTCGATAAAGGCCTGGTGATAAACGCCGATATCACTGTGTCTCTGGCCGGGGTGGAACTACTGGGGATCAAGATCAGGGCGGCTGTGGCTTCCTTCGAGACGGCCGCGCGCTTCGGCCTTGAGTTCCCATCGGGAACGTTGGCCGCCTCCGACGCCTGGAAACGAGCTCAGGTACCCAAGGAGGAATGCCCCCAGTGTCGGAAACAGGTCCCCGCGGCGGAGCTGCTTCGCCAGGGTTGCCCCTGGTGTGGCTGGAAAAGCCCTCAATCCATAGAACCTGAAAACACTCGCCCGGTGCTCCCCGCTGTGCCGACCCAACCCGTGTGGGTCCATGACTCCGGCACCAGGTTCCCGCAACCATCTCAGCCACTGGGCAACTCGGGTGCGAACCGCCGGTCAGGCGGCGACGCGAGCCCTCTGAGGAAGGTGGCCACTCCTTGACCCTGAAGATCGAAGAGGAGAACCTGAAGCATGGATTGCTGGGATTGGTCATCGCCCTGGTGGAGATTATCCGAGATGCCTTGAAACATCAGGCCTTTCGCCGAATGGAGTCGGGCCGCCTGACAGATGACGAAATTGAGCGGCTGGGAAGGGCGCTGGCCAGTCTCGACGAGGTCATTGAAGACATCAAGGCCGAGCAGGGCATCGCCGAATCGGTCCGGTCGGTGAGGGAGGGCCTCGACGACTTGGTGGACGACGCCGTGGACCGAATCCTGAACCCCGAACGCTGGACCCGGAGTGAGACCGGATGATGCCCGAGACCCTGAGCCCCGAGGCGCAAGACGCCCTGTACGTCTACGGTATTGTGGAACCGGGGGACCTTCCGCCGCCGCTCTGCCATGGACTGGACGGCAAGGAAGTCTATGTCCTCGCTGAAGAGACTTTGGGAGCCATCGTCCACAACTGCGATTTGAAACCTTACACTTCGGATGACCCGGATACCGTCGAAAAATGGGTACGGGCCCACAACGGAGTGCTGGAACGGTTCATGGAGGACTTCGTCGTTCTCCCGTGTGCTTTCAACACGATCATCCGCGATCAGGCCAAAGGCGATCCCGGCGAGGTTGCGCGCCAATGGCTGATTGCGGAAGGGGAAGCTCTGAGAACGCGCCTACAGCGTCTGGCGGGCAAGGCTGAGTACGGGGTCCAAGTTCTCTGGGAACCGTCCACGGTGGTCCAGGCGCTGGCCGGCGCCGACGAAGAGCTTCAGGAACTGAAGGCGAGGGTGGAGGCGAGTTCCCCTGGTATGGCTTACATGCTGAAGGAGAAGCTCCAGCGAGTAACGCGGTCAAAGCTGGAGGTCGCGGCGGCGGAGTTCTGTACCCGTTTGATGACTGAAGTCAGGATCGCCTGTGATGATTTCCGAATTGAATCGAACAAGCGGTCTGATGGTGGCTGGGTTATGGTGGCCAACTGGGCCTGCCTCGTCAGGCCCGAACAACTCGAACTCCTTGGACGGGTCCTGGAGAAGCCTATGGTCGAACCGGGGGTCAAGGTCCGCCTCACTGGTCCCTGGCCGGCTTACAGCTTCGCCACCTAGACTCTACCAGTGGAGCATACCGGGAGGGCCAGAGAGTGGACACCATTTCTCCTGGGCGCGCCACGCTTTCGGATTTGCTGGACCGGGTGTTGGACAAAGGACTGGTCCTTCACCTCGACTTGCTGATATGTTTGGCGGGCGTGCCCCTCCTGGGTGTGAGCCTGCGGGCGGCGCTGGCGGGAATGGAGACTATGCTGGACTACGGACTGATGGCTGACTGGGATGCGGTTCAACGGGAGTTGGCTCGGGTAAAGAGAAAGGAGGCTCCCTAGTGACAGAGGGCCAAAGGATGCGCACTTTCCGACATATCCGCACTTCCCGGGACCGCTTTCGCCAGGTCCGGGCCAAGGGTATGCGTGACCTTTGGGACGAAGGGAAGGCAACAGCCTCCGCCCTGGACCAGTCCGAGATCGAGGCGGCTCTGGCTCGCGAAAGGGAGCGTTTTGACAAACAGGATCAAGCGGTGGCGAGAATGCGGGGCAAGCTTCTCGGCATGCGGAGGAAGCTCAGACGGGCAAGGGAGAAAAACATGCTGGTCGGGGCCTACCGGGCCAAACTTGAACAGGAACGAAGGACGCGGGAAAATGAGGGGCTGGCTCCTCACGCGGTCCGCCACGGCCGGCGCCCACGCTGCTACTTCCTTGAGTATTAGTGTAAGTACGTCAGGCTTTGGGTTAGGAGGGCTCTCGACATGACACTGGGAGCGGAACAGGTCGGGCTCCTGGCAATGGAGAGGATGACCAGGCTGGTGGGCGTGCGACCCTCCAGTTTGGTGGGGATCGCCAAGGAAGCGGACGGATGGAAAGTCACTCTTGAAGCAGTTAACAGGAAAGCCATTCCCGACTCCTGCGACATTCTCGCCGTCTACGAGGTGTACTTGGATGACGAAGGGAATCTGGGGAGTTTCTCCAGAATCAGGCTGCGTAAACGTGGGGACACCGAATAGCGCCCGGGCTGGTTCGGCCAGGTCCTGACCAAGTATGCGTCGCCTGCTCTATGTGCCGGCCATTCACAGCGCGACCGATCTCGGCAGTCTGGCGCGCGAGGTTCAGAGTGCATATGGGGACGCCTCCTGGGACACCCACGAGGCGTCCATCGCCACCTACTGGGAGCGGATCGGACGGCTCCTGGAGGACCTTCGTTTGGACTACTCCCGCGTCAAGGTCTACCACGACAGCATCGTCGCGGGCGGTGAAGCCGGTCAGCGAATTGTTCGGGAGTTGGCCCAGCAGGGCAGTCTTGACTTGCGGCTCACCGCTGCGCTCCTGGCCAAGGGGGCCCGGCTGATGCGGACCGAGGATCTGGAACTACTACTAGATGAATACAAAGCTGTCACTGGCGGCAGGGCTTCCGTCGAACAACAGGTACAGATCCTGGAGGAGCGGGACCGTTACGTGGCCAAACGGATCTCCGATAGTCTCAAGGATGGTGAAACCGGCATCCTCATCATGGGCGCCGCCCATCGGGTCCACCACCTTCTCCCCGCGGACATCGAAATCCAACAGATAGTAGACATCCAGACAAGGCCTTTTGGGGCGTGACGCAGGGATTCTCGCCCGCGTCAACTAACTCAGTGGTAACAAGACCGCATTCATCCCGCCAATGTCCGATCATGAAGGAACCTCGCGTGCCGGCACTCGTCTCAAATACGAGCGTACACTGAATAGGTCCTGAGCATTTTGGCTTGAAGGGATGGCATGAAGATGAAAAGAGCCAGCTTCCCGCACACTCTGAAGTTAGTTGCCGCTTTCCTGATGGTGGCGGCGCTTCTGGCCCTGGCTTCCGGGTGTTCGTTCTTGACCGACCGCCAGGCCAAGTCCTACCTGCAAGGTTTCGGTTGGCAGGTGAAGGCCGCGCCCGTCAAGACCCAGGTGACGGTGCCTCAGATTGCTTCGGCCAGCTTGGCGGACGCCTACTCCTACCTCCTGACGGACATGGGGGACCGTCAGCCGGCAGGGGGCCTGGCCTCGCTCAAGGGCAGCAAAGTAACCCAATACGTCTACCAGTTGGCGAACCCATCCGGTCTGCCTGGATCGCCGGCCCGGGGTTTCGGAATCGTCTGGATGCTTAAAGGCAAAGTGGTTGCGGCTTGGACGGCCATACCAGTTCCGACCTCCGCCGCGCCGGAAGGGGTTGTTCCCCTGGAAGCACTGCAGTCCGATCTCTTGAGCGTGAAAGGTCGGCTCCTGGGAGACATCACGGGACTGGATAACCTGGCCTGGCTACTGGCCAGAAAGGCTCAAGCCGGCGGGGCGGGCGGAGCCGCGGCCGAAACCGTTTCCTATCTCCGCAATGGCCAGACGCAGACCACCGACCGTCAAGTGCTGGAGACCTTCGAGATGTTGCGTTCGGCCAGTAACCGCCTCCCGTTCGCCTGGGGCAAGATTCCGATGTATGTGGCCAGGTACTACACGGGCGATCTAACCGGGATCGCCACGGCGTCCGCCGGACAATGGGACGACATCCTGGCCGGTTCGGGTCTGAACGTGCGCATCAACGGCGACACGGTGGCCACTTACGTCGGCGGCAATGCCAGCGCCACCTCGGTGCCCTTGGTCTTCACCGACGGTCGCAAGGGGTATTTCGTCGAGTTGGCACCGCTGGGTCAGGAAGGCCTGTTGGTCGTCTCCAAGGTCAACGCCGGCACGACGGCCAAGTGACCGCTATCGCTCAACCTTCTTCGGAGACGATTTGCCGCTCACTGTGGGCTCTAGGATCTCGCCTCCGCGGCCCAGAGCCCGCTTGCCGGAAGGGCCTTTGGCTTCAAGACCGAGGTCCTTCCGGGTCACCTGCTGGTACGCGGGGTGTTTTAGGATGCTGAGCTTGCCGTTGGTTTCGAGTATGGCGTAGGCCACTTCCTTGAGGCTGAAAACGCCCTGCTCGCGGAGGTGGGACATGAGTTCGCTCATGTTGTACCGGTTCTTGGCCATGTTCTCCCGGACGATCTTCCCGTTCTGAATGATGATCAGAGGTTCCCCGTCCAGCGCTTGGCGCAAACGGGGGCTTTTCAGCGTGATATACGTGGCGCCTCCGAGCAGCACACCCCAGGCAACGATGGCCGTGGCTCCCGTGACGATAGGAAGGTTTTCGTGAACGGAAAGGGCACCGGCCACCGCCGCCAGCGTGGCTGCGGCAACGAAGTTGAAAAAGGTCATATGGGCAGCTTCTTTGTTCCCTTGCAGCCTGGCTACCACGGCCAACACAACGAAGGCGACGACGACCCGCAGGACGACTTCGCCGATGCCCAAGGCTATCACCTCGGCATCTATTGTCTCCAGCGATCTAGAGGTTACAGACAGTCAATCCTTGAACGGGTACCGGCCCTCCACCCTTAACACGTCTAGGAGGTCCTGCTCGCCCAGGAGCGCTTTCAACTCGGCCGGGCCTTTGCGGGCCGCCGGCCAGGTGCCTTTCCAGGTCGCCTTGGGCAGCCCCGCACCCGGCGTGCCCGCCTCCAGGGTGGCCAGGCGCAGGAACACGCGCGCCACTGTTAGGGCGTCCATCTGCAGCCCGCGCGGCGAAACCTTGTCGAGCGTGTCCGCGGCGGTGTGGCCCCACCCGCGTCCGGTGCGTGGGCCCTCGCTTATCGCCTGCATGGTGGCGGAGGGCACCCCGGCTAGGGCGAAGGGGAACATGTCGGAGTAAGGGCTGATCTGGCTGACTGCGATCAGCGGCTGCTTCATGTCCTTGCCGATATCGTTGAAGAGGCCGCGCAATTCGGTCCACCCTTGGAGAACGATGGCCGTCTCGCCGCCCCGCCCGGCCCCGTCCAGGTTCAGCATGAACTCCACCTTCGGTATTTCGTCACCGGCGCCGGCGTGTCGGTCGACGTAGGAGTGGGAGCCGATGAGCCCGATCTCTTCAAGGGGGAAGCAGATGACGCGCACGGTGCGATCGAGTTTCCCCTTGTGGCGCGCCAGCCCACGCGCCGCCTCCATAGCCACCACAGCGCCCGACCCGTCGTCCATGGCGCCCTGGGAGATGTCGTGGCCGTCGAAATGGCCACCGAAGACCAGGACGCTGTCGCGATGAGCGGAATCCGCCCGCCCGGGGATGTCGCCCACCACGTTCCAGGAGACGGCGGGTTTGATCGTGTTCTCGGCGGTGATGCGGAGGCGGACCTTGCCTTTCTTCGCCATCCGGAGCAGCGTGGCGCCCACTTCCTTCGATACACCGATGCCCAGCGTCGGGGCGGCGGCGTTGAAGGTGAGCGATCCGGTCTCGGGCAGCAGCCCGCCTTCCTCGCGCATCCAGATGAAGCCCACGGCGCCCTTCTCGAGGGCTCGGAAGTATTTCTCCATGCGGTGCATGCCGCGGCGCATAAAGGCGGGGGGCTTGGTGCTGACCATGGCGATGTTGCCTTTGATGGCCTCGGCCTTATCCTCGTAGTCTTGGGGGTGGCCCTGACCGACGAAGGCCAGGTCCGCTTCGACGGTGCCCGACGGGCAGTAGGGGAGGGCGATACAGGGCAGTTCGGTGCGCACCGGGCTCAATACCTCGAGCTTGGCCGTGCCGCGGGTCCACGAGTTATAAGCCACCTCTTCGAGGCGCACATTCTCCAGCCCGTACTGGCGCAGCTTGGCCGCCATGAAATCCACGGCCCGGCGCTCGCCCTCCGTGCCGCCAAAGCGGCTGCCGCACTCATCGCACAGGTAGACGAGATTTTCATAGGCCTCTTCCGATGTCCAGATCTCGGCAATGATGTCGCGGTCGATGGCAGTCAGGTCCTTGGTGGTCATCGTTTTCCGTTGCCTCCCCGGAGTTTGTGGGTAGTGAAGTGAGCACGAGCATGGACGATGGGTAAGAAGGTTCGCGCTACGGACGAAAATCCCTTGGCGGCTCTTGCCTAAGCACGGAGGCCGGCTTACACTCTACAGTGTAAGTGAGTACCACGCATAAGAATCACGGTCAGGTAAGACGGCCTTGGAGGTGGAGTACATGCCGGCGATCAAGATATCCTCGAAGGGACAGATTGTGATCCCAAGGACTGTCCGGGAGAAGCTCGACCTACGTCAAGGGGACCAGCTATCGATCGTATTGGCTGATGGCAAGATTATTCTGGAGCCGTTGGAGCGCCATCCTCTGTTGGCCCTCCAGGGAGCACTAAAGGAAGGCAGTAGCCTAACAGAGGCTTTGCTAGAAGAGAGACGACGCGACCGGGCGAAGGAAGATAGTCGGCATGGATGAGTATGTTCTTGACGGCTCAGCCTTGTTGGCCTTCTTAAACGGTGAGCCCGGTGGTTCTCAAGTCGCATCAATCTTAGCCTCGGACGACGTCCTCATTGCCATCAGCGCCATCAACTTGGGCGAAGTGTTCTACATCATCCTTCGCCACCGTTCTGAAGCGATAGCCGAAGAAGTCGTAGCCAGAACTCTGCGGAGTCCCAACGTTGAAGTCGTGGAGCCGACTTGGAACCGAGTGAAGACGGCCGCGAGACTCAAGGTGGCCGGTGGACTTTCCTATGCCGACTGCTTTGCAGCCGCGTTAGCCCAGGAACGCGATGCTACCTTGGTTACCGGCGACTCGGAGTTCAGGAGCCTGGAGAGAAAGGGAGACCTAAAGGTGCTTTGGCTGTCACCTGCTACTGCCTGAACAGGTCGTCCAGGGCCCCGACCAGTTTCGGGAAACGCCAGTGATAGCCGAACTTCTCGGCCGCCGCCGGCCTTACAAACTGACCCGAGAGGAGAAGGGGGCCCGCCATTTCCCCCAGAGCCAGGCGCAGGGCGAAACCGGGTAGGGGCAGCCAGGACGGGCGATGCAAGGCCCGCCCCAGGGCGCGCGAGAAGCCCGCGTTGTCTACCATATCGGGAGCTACGGCGTTCAAGGGGCCCGACACCTCATCGTGCTCGAGGGCGAACCGGATCAGGCCGACCACGTCCGCCCGGTGCACCCAGGGGAAACCCTGCCGGCCCGAGCCCATGGGGCCCCCGGCGAAAAGCTTGAAAGGCAGAAGCATCCGGCTCAGGGCACCACCATCCTTTGCCAGCGCCACTCCGGTCCGGACGCGGACCACCCTCACACCCGAGGAAGTAGCGCCCTCGGCGAACTCTTCCCACTTTTGGCACAGCCCCGCCAGAAAGTCGCCTCCCGGAGCGGAGCCCTCGTCCACTTTCTCCGCCCGGTCCCCATAGTAGCCGACAGCCGACGCGTTCACCAGCACCTTGGGCCGTGGTTCCACCCGCCCCAAGGCCGAGACGATGGCCCGGGTGGAACTGAGGCGGCTGTCCACCAGCTCGGCCTTTCGCTGGGGCGTCCAGCGGCCTTCGCCAATGGACGCGCCGGCCAGGTTGACGACACCGTCGACCCCTCTCAGGGCCCCGGCAAGGTCGGTCCAGGCCGCGATGGCCACATCGTGGTCAGGCAACGTTCCGACAAGTCCCGCCTGGCCCAGCGCCCGCCGGGCGCCGTCGGGAGAGCGGGTGAGCACCGTTACCCGGTGCCCACCCGCCTGCAACTCCTTGATCAGAGGTTTTCCCAGGAACCCCGTACCACCGGCGATCAAGACGTGCACGGGTGCTTCCTCCTTGTTACCATCTAGAAGCTCTTCACGACTTCGTCGATGAGTGACCCAACGTAGGCGACGGCTTTCCGGATGGGCTCCGGCTTGCTCATGTCGACCCCGGCCATCTTCGCCAGTTCGATGGGCGTGGCCGTCCCTCCGGCCTTCAGCACCTTCAGCCACCGGTCCACGGCCGGCTGGCCCTCCTCGCGGATGGCTTGAGAGACGGCGGTGCCGATAGTTAGTCCGGCCGAGTAACTGTACGGGTACAGACCCATGTAGTAGTGGGGTTGCCGCATCCAGGTCAGGCGGGCACCGTCGTCGATTTCCAGGACATCGCCCCAGAACTCGGCCAGGATGTCGCCTTGGACCTTCGAGAGGACTTGCTCGGTGATGGGCCGGCCCTGCTCGGCCATGGCGTAGATGCGCCGCTGCAGTTCGCCCTCGATGAGGTGCCGGACATAGTTATGATAGTAGGTGGCTAGGAACTGCATGATGACCCAACGCCGCATGCGCTGGTCCGAGCTGCGGTCCAGGATGCTCTGGCCGACCAGGAGTTCGTTGATGGTGGACGGCGACTCCACGAAGAACATGGACGGCCGCGTGTTCACCAGACGCTGATACCGCTGGCTCAACACGCCGTGCCCGGCGTGCCCCAGTTCGTGCGAGAGAACCAGCGCGTCCCGCATGTTGCTGGTCCAGGTGATGAGGACATAGGGATGGACGCCGTAGACGCTGTTGCAGAAGGCGCCCGTGGACTTGCCGACGTTATCGGCCCAGTCGATCCAGCGGTTCTTCAGGCCCTGGGCGATGATGTCCGTATATTCTTTACCCAGCACCGACAGGCCGTTCAGAATGATGTCCGACGCTTCGGCGAAGGTGGTGGGCGGACTGAAGTCGGGGTCCAGCGGGGCCTCGATGTCACAGTAAAGGATCCTGTCTAGCCCCAGCACCTTCCGACGGAGTTCGACATAACGGCGCATGTGGGGCGCCAGTTCTTTCAAGATGATGTCGTGTAGATTGTTATAGACATCCAAGGTTACCTCCTGACGGTGCAGAAGGAAGTGGGCCGTGGTCGGGTAGTGACGCAGCCGGCTCATGACCACGTTCCGCTTGACTTCCGTAGCCCAGGCGGCGGCGTAGGTGTTCTTGTAGGCCTTCAAACCCTTGGTGAAAGAGGCGTAGGCGTTCCGGCGGAGGACCGGGTCGGGTGACTTCTCGTAATGGCCCTCGTACACCGCGAAGGACATCGGCAGTTGGGTTCCCTTGCTGTCCGTAATGGGGTCGAAAGCCATGTCCGAACTCTTCGACCGATTGTAGATGAGGGACGGGGCACCCAGTACTTCCGAGAGAGAGGCCAGCGCCACCTCGGTTTCGGGGTTCAGGACGTGGGGCTTGTCCTTCAGGGTGAGCTGGATGGCGCGCCGGAAGGGCTCCAGCTTCGGTTCGGAGGCCAGGTAGCCTTCGAGGGTACCGTCGGGAAGGGCGAGCGACTCGGTCTGGACGAAGGCGGTGGCCGCGCCGAACTTAGCCATCAAGGCTCCCACGCGTGCGGCGGCTGCCTGGTTCGCCGGGGACGTCCCATCAGCGGACAGGTTCAGGGATGCGTACGATCCGACACGCATGAACTCCCCCTGTAAGGCTTCCAGAGCTTCCAGGCACGCAAGGTAAGTGGCGGCGCCCTCACCCAACCGTCCTTTGAAGGCGGTCACGGTGGCCAGCTTGGTCTCGACGGCGGCGAGCCCGGCTTCCCAGGCTTCAAAAGTGGGGAAAAGGTCTTCGATTTTCCAGGTCTGTTCCACCGGGACTTCGGAGCGGGTCAGGCGTTTCTGCATCTAACGGTCCCTCCTGTCCTTTGTCTACTTGCATATGGCGACTAGGGAGATGTTCTTTGTTCACCGGTTTTCCCCTTTCTCGGCTGGTGTTAGTCGACGGTTAGAGCCGCGTTAGATGAACGTGATACTAGTTAGTGGGGGGTGGGCTTGGCCGACCCCCTCCGGGCATTGTTACGGACGGGAAGGAACGCACGGTTGGAGTATGGCCGGCCGGAACTGAGGATCACCGTCACCGTCTTCTTTGAGCTTCGGCATCAAGTGGCGGTTGGTGGGAACCTTGGTCCATTGCATAAGCATTCATGCAGCATGGAGGTAGAACTAGTCCCACCGGAGGATAATACTATACCCTTTGCCGATCTGGAAGCGGAAATCAAGGCCCAGATCAGCCCCTTCGACGGCCGGGTCCTGAACGAGCTGGCGAACTTCCGGAAAGTCAATCCGTCCGTGGAGAACCTGGCGTTTTACCTGTACCACCGCCTTTTGGCGGTCCTGCCTGAGTATAGTGCCGGCTTGTGTTCGGTCCTTATTCGTGAATCACCCGTCCGTAGCGTAAAGGTAGTTCACACCCCGCAGACGGGCCTGGTCGTCTCCACCACCGGCGTGAGCACGGAGGGGTCGCCTTTCGCTCCGCCGGTGCAGATGCCATACAGCACCCGCCTGACCACCACCGTTCAGGGCGAAGAGCCTCCCGACCGGCCGGTTTACGGTGAGGTGCCACCCAGCCCGGGCCAGCGTCCGTCCAGCGACTTCGACCAGCCCGGCGAGGGTCCGCCGGCAGCGACGGGGACCGGCATCACGCGCCCGGAGATACCGCCGGCGCCTCAAGCGCCGGTTTCATTCCCCGTATCGAGCGCCGCGCCGGCCTCCGCACCGTCTGACGCGGAAACCGAAGCCAGTGCCGGTCCGGGGACCGGAGCGGGAGCCGAAGCCGACGGCAGGTTGGTCGGCGCCGCCCTGGCCGGCTCAAAGTTCCCGTCGCGCCGGCGACGGAAGATACTGATGCGCCTGATGCCACCCGGGGCCGGGGAGTACGACCCCCTGTCCATCCCGTCCCGCGCTCTGGAGCGGCACAAGCCCGTTCCGAGGTGGCGCCGTCTGCTCTGGGGGGCCTTCCTGGCCCTGATCGGGGCGGTACTATACCACAAGATCATCTGGCCTCCGGCGGCGGAGCAGTACCCCTGGGGATCGGATACCTGGGCCCACATCGCCAAAGCCAAGTTCCTGAAAGAGGAAATCGCCCGGGGGAACCTGTTCCCCTTGTTCAACCCCGCCTGGTACAATGGCGTGGAACCCTTCCGTTACTGGGCGCCCCTGCCGTATTACGTCTTGGCCGCCATCATGGCCGTGCTGGCCGACCCCTTCCGGGCCGGCGGAGCCTACGTGGCCGTTGCCGCGGTCATCGGGGCACTGGGTTGGCTGCCGCACCGGAAGCGCCTTGGCTCTGAGGGCGCCCTCATCGCCGCCGGCCTCTGGATGATCTGGCCCGACCACGTGCGGGTGGCCATGTCCGAGGGCAACCTGCCCCGGGCCCTGGCCACGGCCCTTTTCCCCGTGGCGCTGCACTTCTTCCTGAACGTGTTGGAGAGACAGGACTGGCCCCGCTCAGCCTTTGTCCTTATCGGGATCGATGCCCTCCTGGTGCTCACTCACGCCATGATCGCCGCCGGCTTTTTCGTCATCCAGACGGTCCTGGCCGCGGCGTGGACCGTGGTGGGGGGGCTGAGGGCCAGGGACGTCGGGCGCGGCCTCGCGGTGACTTTCGCGGGCATCGCCGCGTCGGCCTGGTGGCTCCTCCCCGCCTTGCGCGCCGGTATCGTTTCGGTCGACGCCGCGGCGGTCACCTCGTCCATCCAGTATTTCCCGGTCACGGAAAGCTTCAACCCGTTCCTGCGCCTGACGAACCCCGAGATCTTCTATTGGGGGCTGGCCCTGGTCCCCGTGGCCCTCTGGGTCCTGATCACCTGGAAGCAGCGCCAAGGGCTCAGCCGGGCGGCGCTGGTCACCGGCATCTTGACCGTCGCCGTCACCACGCCGCTCCTCCGCCCCTTGTACAACTCCCTTCCTCTGCATCACCTGCTCTGGCCCATTTACATGGCCAGCGCGGCGCCGGCCATGTTCTACCTCGCTTTGCTCCAGCCCACCTCAGGGCGCCCTCTGGGAGGGCGCAAGGCGGCGGCCTACATTCTCCTGCTCCTCATCGCCCTCTTGGTCCTCGATGCCGTCCCGACCCTCAGGCTGATCTCGACGCGGCCCAAACCCACCGTGGTGGAGCGGGCGGTGCGCGAGCTTCCCGCCGGCAGCGGCTGGCGGGAAGCCACCCTTGACCTCAGCGGTTTCGGCTCCACTGCCGCATACCTGGTGGGCGTGGAAGGCGGCCGGGAGCAAGTGTTCGGATGGGCCTGGCAAGGGGCGACCACGGCCCAGAACATCGTGTGGGTAAACCGCGCGCTGAAGGAGCACCGTTGGTCCTTTATGTTCAACGAACTGCGGGAGCTTGGCGCCACGCACCTGGTGGTCCGACGGGATTTGGTGGCACCGCGTCTGGACGAGTTCCTGGCCGAGGCGGAGATCCTCGGATACCGCGAAAAGTGGCGTTCCAGCGAGGTGATCCTCCTCGCCTCCGACGCGACCGGACCCTACGCCATTCTCTCCAGTTACCAGGGGTTAGCCATCGGGCGCTACGCGTCCAACCTGGCCATGGTCTTCCCCGCCCTGGAAGTGGGCTCGGATATGTTTGTCGATTCCTACTCGCCGGCCACGCTGGCCCGCTATAAGACAGTCGTGGTGTCGGGAGCCCTCTGGCGGAATAAGGCGAAGGCTGAGGAGGTCCTGCGCCAGTATACCTTGGGAGGCGGGAAGCTCATTGTCGACCTCCAAGGGTTGCCGGAAGACACCTTGTCGCGGCGGCCGTCGCTCTTCGGCGTGACCGGCGAGCCGGTGAACCTGTACCAACCCTTGGTAGCGTACCGCACCGACCAGGGGGGAGAGCCTTTGCGCCTGGCGCCCTTCGACCCGACCTATGATCCCTGGAAAGGTCTGTCGCCCCAGAGTTTGACGCGCACTGACCTGTACTTCTCGCACCTGGGTGAGAAGACGGCTCTGATAGGCACGAAGGATGTCGGAGGAAAAGACGTGTATTTCGTGGGAGGTAACCTGCCTTTCCACGCCTTCCTCACCGGTGATCCGGTGGCCACCGCTCTCTTGTCCGACCTGCTGGGCTTGAAAGCCGATGCCGTTCCGGAGTCCAAGCTGCTGCCTCTGGACGGATACTCGGCCACGGCCCACGGCTACTCCTTCGGTCTGACAGTCCCCGAGAACACCTCCTCCTGGGCGGTGACTGTGCCCGTAGCTTTCCGGAATAACCTGACCGTGGAAGCGAACGGCGACCCGGTCCCGGCCCGGGAGCGGGAACACCTCTTGACCTTGGCCCTCGTTCCCGGGCGCTTCACGATCTCCGTAAAGCCGGAGCCGCCCCGCGAGATGCTGGCCGGTGGGCTGATTTCCGCGGTGACCCTGGCCTTGGCGGCGTTCCTGCTGCTGCGTGCGCAGTCCGCGAGGGGAGGTGTGGCGCATGGGAAGAAGAGGGCGCGTGGGAAGAGCGGCAGCCCTTCTGGCGGCTCTGCTCCTGCTTCTCGTGGCATCAGCGCCTAATCGCGCCTTCGCCGCCGGCTCCATCGTGATGGACGGCTCCTTTGAGGACTGGGAGGGACGGGCGCACCTGGCAGACCCAAGGGACGCCCATCACGACACCTACGATCTGGAGAACTTGTACTGGGCGAACAACCCGAACCAGGACCGGCTCTACTTCATGATCGAGCGCTACGAGCCCGAGAACCATCAGGACCAGAAGAAGGAAGTCTACTACTGCCTGTTTATCGACACGGACAATAACGGCCGGTTCGACGACGCCAATGACCGCGTCGTGGACATCACCTATGAACCCGACAAGTCTGAGGAGCGCGGTCAGGTGACGGTGGAAGTCTGGCGCGGAGAAGTCCGGGTGGGCCGACGGCAGGGTCGCTGGGGCGAAAGCGCCGAGGACGGCGGGAGCCGGGCCGAGTTCTATGTGACTTTCAATGAGATCGGGACCGGGCCGGGGTACGTCATCCGGATGGTCCTCTTCGCCACGGACAAGAATCACCTGTCCGAGGGTGAGTTTGGCGGCCGGTTCCCGGCGTCGTTCGAGGAATGGGAGGAGATGGTGGAAGAGGACTGGGCCGACCGTCTTCCGGACGAGGGCGACCTCCAATGGGCCCCCATCCCGACGCTTCCGCCGTGGGCCCAGGCGGCACTGGCGGGGTTGGCGGTGGCTTTGGTGGCGGCGGGCCGCGCCCGTCACCGGCGAAGGCTGGGTGGGGCGGCATGATTTACCTTGCCATCGCCCTATGGGCGGCGGTCTACCTGTTCCTCCGCCGGGCCAGGGCCTGGCTTTTGTCCTACGTGGTGGGGGCGGTGGGCTTCACTCTCATCTTCGTCTACTTCGTGCGGGGTTCCGCGTTGGAATCCCTGGTCGAGACGGCGGGCGCGGTGGCGGCGCACTATGTCGGTGACGCGATAGGTATTCCGACCAGGGTTTTCTTCAACGCCCCCGGGACACTACTGGTACTCATCGTCTACC
The DNA here is from genome assembly GCA_021791495.1 of Bacillota bacterium. GTDB lineage: Bacteria > Bacillota > Sulfobacillia > JAJYWN01 > JAJYWN01 > JAJYWN01. The sequence continues at coordinate 195,141 of JAJYWN010000060.1, read as the reverse complement.
AGAAAGCCGGGTGGACGGCGGTGGAGATCGATATTGAGTGTTCGGGACTCCTGGAGTCCATCGTCTTTCTCGGTCTGGTCCTGTTCTACCGGGGACTGCCGTTGATAAGTAAGGTGGGGTACCTGACTGCTGGGCTGCTCTTCACGTTCGCCGTCAACGTGGTCCGGATCGTGGTCATCGTAGCCATGATTTCGCATTTTGGCAAGGATGCGATCTACCTGGCACATACGGTTGTGGGCCGGGCGGTGTTCTTCGCCCTGGTGATCAACTTATACTGGTATACCTTCACCCGGACGACCATGGAGACTCTGCGCAAGCGGATCTTGGAGGAGTAGCGGCGTGCTGAGCGATGCGATCGTGCGCTTTCTCCTGTTCTGGGCCATCTGGGCCCTGGTCCCCATGGCCGTGGATGGCCTGACGGCCTTGTCGTATCTGCTCCTGATGCTGCGCCGGCCCAGCCGGGCGCCGGCTCCGAAGAAGGAAGAGGCCGAGCCGGGCGCCGCCCTGGCCGGTGGCGCCGCCCCGATCAGTGGCGCGGCCGAGGCGGAGTTGGAGCAAGAACGCCTGCGGCGTCGCAGCACTCCACCCCCAAGGTTCATCAGCATCGTGGTGCCCGTCTATAACGCGGAGGAATCGCTTCTCCGCTGCCTCAAGGCCTTGTCGGCCCAGACCTATCCGGCACGGGCCATGGAGGTCCTGTGCATCGGGAACGGAGTCAGCGACCACAGCGCCCGGATGTATGGGCGGGCACAGCAGGAATGCGCGGAACTAAACGTCACCTGGATCGATCTGGTCGCCAAGGGCAAGTCGAAAGCCCTGAACGCAGGGGCATACCTGGCCCGCGGTTCGCTGATCTTCACTGTGGACGCCGACACCCGCCTGGCCCCCGACGCCGTCCAGCGGATGGTGGAGGCTTTTGACGCCGACGACAAGATCGGTGGCGCCTGCGGGTCCATCATGGTCGACCTGGTGCCTTCCGAGACCCGGTGGTGGTGGAAGATCGTCAACGCTTGTGAGATCATGGAGTACCTGTCCGCTTTCCGCATCGGGCGGCGGGTGCAGTCCCTGCGGAACACCTTGTTCACCCTGTCCGGGGCATTTTCCGTCTTCCGCCGGGAGGCGCTCCTGGGAACCCACCGCTATGACGACACCACAGTGTCAGAGGACACCAAGGTCAGTTTCGACATAAGGAACCTGATGGGAGGACGGTGGCGCCTGGTCTGTGTTCCGGACGCCCGGGCCTACGTGGAGCCGACCTCCAGCCTGACTCGGTTCTTGGCGCAGCGCCTGAGGTGGCAGCGGGGCGAGCTGGAGGTGCTTTCGCTGTATCCGAAGCACTACCGGCGGGACGGGACGTTCGCGCTGGGGGATTTCGTCGGCAGGCTGCTGCTGAGCGATCATACGCTCTCCTTCCCGCGGCTGACCTGGACTTTCCTTATCCCGTTCATGTTCTTCCTGGGGTACTCGCTGCCGCTGGTGGCCTTGGCCTTATGGATCACTTACTTCCTGTATGTCCTCATTGACTTGGGTTTTCTCGTGTCTGTGGCGGGCTTTCTGATGAAGGAATACGGTGTGAGAGTATGGTCGTGGTGGTTCCTGCCCTTCGCCATGCCCATTTACCGGTTCGTCCTGTGGTGGCCGCGCCTGTCGGGCATGATCTACGCCCTAAACGAGCCGGCCAGTTGGTCGGCGGAGAATGAAGGGCAGCGAGTGGCCCGGGCTTTCACCTCGCTGGTCGGTGGGGTAAGAGGCTTCTTCAAGGCACCTCGGAAGCGCGGACCTGCTAGAGTGGCTGAGACGTCGGAGACCGCCCGAACGGCGGCGGGTGCCGCTCCGGGTCGCGCAGGCCGCAGCGGCGGGCGGCACGCCAAAGGACGAGTCGGAGCATAAGCGGAAAGAGGCAACTGGGGGACCAAATGAGCGCGCTACTCACGGCTTTGTTGTCTGTCCTTTTAGGGAGTGTGGGGCAGTTTCTCCTGAAAATCGGCGTTAACCGGATGGGGGGCGTACGGTACGGGGGCGGCGAATGGGCGGCCACCGTCCTCAAGGTGGCCCAACAGCCCGCCATCATCGGCGGGGTGGTCCTGTTCGCCTCCAGCATGATGTTGTGGCTGGGTGTTCTGTCGCGGATGGACCTGTCACGGGCCCAGCCCATGATCGCCCTATCCTACGCCTTCGTACCGGTTCTTTCCTGGGCCTTTCTTGGTGAAACGGTGGGTTTGGCCAGGGTCGCGGGGATTGGACTCATTTTGGTAGGCGTGATTCTCGCCATCAGGTAGCTCCAGCTATCGGGTACGCTATCAGGCAACCCCGCTATCTGTCAGCCTTGCTACCCTCCCCGTCGAGGAGGGGAAGGCACACACCCGTCGCGGAGCGGGTCTTCTTCTTCAGGGCCAGCCGGAAGTAGCCGGTGATCATCCGCGTTACTTGTGCCTTGCTGGGCGATTTCTTCCGTTCGTAATGGAGTTCCAGGGGCACCTCTGCCACCTTCGGGCCCAGGCTGCACAGGCGGAGAAGCATCTCCACGACGCCGGAGAAGTCTCGCGCCGCGGCCAGGCGGCCGGAGGGGCTGCGGTTCAGGGCTTCAAGGAGAAGGGCGCCGCGGTAGGCCCGGTAGTTCGTCGAGTAATCGCGTACGCCGCGCAGGGGATAGGCTAGGCGCATGAGGAGCGAGGCGCCCCAGCTGAACACCTGACGGTACCAGGCCAGGCCGAACTGGGCAGCCCCAGGGGCATGGCGCGAGGCGATAACGATGTCTGCGCCGGCGGCGAGCCGCCTGACCATTTCGGGGATCAAGGAGATGGGGTGGCTGGCGTCGGAGTCCATGGTGACGACGACGTCTTCGCCTCCGTGAGCCTCCGCTCCGGTGCCCGCTCCCAGTTCCACCGCCTCGCGGAACCCGGCCAGGATGGCGCCGGGTAGGCCACGGTTGGGGTGGTAAGAGACCACGCGCAGGCGCGGCTCGTCCAGGGCCCATTCCTCCAGGAGTTCGAGGGTTCGGTCGGTACTGCCATCGTCCACAGCAACGATGTGGGAGACTAAGACACCCTGGACCCGCGCCAGGTCGGCGCGGAGGAGTGGGATGGATTCCTCTTCGTTGTACATGGGCAGGACTAGGACTACGATGAAGACTAACCCCTCTTTCCATTGCGAGCCACGGGGGACCGCGACTCGTGTTCGTCACGGTTGGCCCAGGTCGTGATCCAGCGGTCGAACCACCTCTGAACGGAGTCGGCGCCGGCGCCGAGACGCCCGAAGTAGACGCAGATCATAAGGACCAGAAGGGCTGCGAAACCGCTTAGAGCGACGCCGGCCCAGGCTACCCAACTCATGCCGTATTCCAGCACCACCTCATGCTCCCCTTGTGGAACATCCAGGGCGATGAGATTTGACAGGTTGCGCACCGGTATCTGGGTGCCATCCACCGTGGCCTTCCAGCGGGAGCTGTAGGTCACGGATACCCAGATGGTGTCGGGTTTGTCGGAGGTGTAATGGAACGTGCACCCGTTGTACGACCACTGGGCACCGGTGATGGGGAAGGGCGCGGGCGCCAGTTCCTTATTGGGCGATACCAGGTCCATCAAGGTGCCCAGCGCTTCCTTGATGGGGCTGCCGTAGGGGGAGCCCAGCGACTGGCTGAGGGCGTCGTTGACGAAGAAGACGCGACCGTTCTCGACGGTTTTGTAGCCGACACCGGGACGCAGAGCGCTGTCTTCGATCTCGGCCTCGTACCACACGCCGTCGAGCCCGGCCACTACGGGCGACTGGCCCAAGGGGTCAGGCTGCAAGGGGACGGTTGCCTTGAAAGGGCTGCCTGGGACCGGCTCCAGGATTCCCTGGGTGATCTTGTCCCAATACGCGTACGTTCCCAGCACCGACCAGATCCGCGAGCGGCCGTATTCGACGATGACGGTCTTGCCGGCTAACGCCAGCTTGCGGAGGGCGGCCTCGAAGGCTTGGGGATTCCTCACCTTCGGCTCGGCCAGGTAGATAAGACGAAAGCCGGCCAGATCTGCGTCGGCATAGTCCTCCAAGGTCGGCGAGCGGCCCTCGATAAGCCATGGGAAGTACATGACCAGGTTTCGGGCGGCCGCGCCGATGGCCACTCCGTCGCGGTCAGCCTTCATGAAATAGGTGGAGGGGCGGAGGCTGACCAGGGTGACGGTGATGCCGTTCCTAGACACTTCCCGGAAGCCATGGGCCTTCAGGGCAGTTACGAGCTGAGGGTAGTCTTCATCCACGAACAGGGAACGCACGTTCCACTGCAGGAGGTTATCGATCACGTAATCGTCTTGTTGGACGGCTATGGCGATGTTGTGTTGCCATATGGCACGGTTATGTAGCGTACCTTCGATATTCCAGCCTTCGGCAATGTTCAGGCTATGGATCATGGGGAAGTACGTCATCTCGGAGCCGGCCGGGGTGATCCAAGTGAATCTTCCACGGTCGAAGGACTTCTCTGCCGGGGACACGACATCCAGGCTCTTTTGCAGGCTCAGATACGGGTCCGTCGCCATGCCGATTGCGAACGGGTTCAGGTCCCATAGCGCGAGAATGACCAAGAACCCCACCGCAAGACGATTTCCAGTCCGCCTGGAGGCCAGGCCTAGTTGGGTGATGGTGACGGCCGACAAGAGAGCGGTCGCTAATGACGCGTAGCTTAGGCTGCGGCCGGGGACAAGACTGGACGCCATTGGAATGAACCGGAAAAGAGGAATCGCTTTGCCGAAAGAAAGCACCACGCTCCCGACGGAAGAGACCTCAAGAGCGATGAGCAATCGCCGGTCTTTGTTCGGCCAGACCTTCGGCCACAAGGCAGCCGCGGCGAGCAAAAGAACCAAGAGGCTAAAGTAGAAGCCACCACCACGGCGTGCTTGCGGCAGAAACCAGGACACATTGGCAGTGAATGTTTCGGCGACTTCCGGCATAAGGAACGGGATACCAGGGGTATCCAGTTGCGTGACTCCGGGCACCCACCAAAAGGCCGCCAGACCCGCTCCCCCTGCCACCGCCACTGCCCAGCTCACCAGGTACTGAAAGCCGGCTTTCCATCGACTGCACAAGACCAAGACTACGAGTCCCGTGAAAATGGCAACGAGAAAAGCGTGCATCGCGTGGGAAAGCACGAGAAGCATGACGGTGACGCACACGGCCAACCAACGCTTCCATCCGGGGCGCTCAAGGAAAAGCATCGTAAAGACCAAGAGCCAGGGAGAAAGGGCGTAGATCGGCCCCTGAGCGATCAGCCCGTGGAGGACGAGTGAGCGAAGAAGATACGGTTGGATCGCATATATGACGGCGGCGACTACCCCGGTGCGCGGCCCGACAAACCTCCAGTTAAAGCACCATACCCCGATGGAGCCAACGAACACTGACGCGAAGAGAAAGGCCTTGAACGTGATCATCACGTTGCTGAACAACAACTGGATGGGGATCAAGAGCCAGTAGGAGAGCGGCGGGTAGTATTGGGTCACTGCCGACCCCGAGTACCAGTATGGGAACCAGGACGGGATGTGCCACTGCCGCAGCGAATCAGCGATGTACTTGATCTTGGCCATGTGGCCCAGGGCGTCCACGGTGTCCGGGTACGAGGAGTTGGGGGCCGAGAGGATGGGCCACAGAGCAATGGCAATGGTAAGGCCGGTCAGTGACGCGGCAACCGCGAGTTCCCGAAAGAAAGGCCCTGACCCGTTGGGGGGACCCGATTTCAACCGGTCTTCGTTCATACCGGAGTATTCGACGCGGACTCATCCGAAACTTGTTTGGACCGCGCGCCAAACCGATTCAACTGACCTCCAACCGTATCCCTTCCCACCACCCGTCTGCCGGCCTGTGAATCACCCTGAAGGGGAATCCAGGCGCAAGGTGAAAAGGAGTCGGGACCGAACTGCCGTCTCATGAGATGGCTGCCGGCGTCACATCCAGTTTCTTATTGCTCCATGGGCATTGAGGGGGCAGCGATTCGGTGTGCGACCCTGAGGGTACTTCCGACACAATAAGTCGCTTCCACAATCCTTGGCTCGGGTTAGTGCGCCTAATGCGCCCGAAGCAATGGATCAAGAACGGGTTCCTTCTTGCCGGTCCGGTGTTCGCCGGCGTTCTGTTTCAGACTCTGGCGCCCAGTCTTCAGGGCTTTCTGGCCTTCTGTCTCGTATCAAGCTCGGTCTACGTGATCAACGATATTGCGGATGCAGATCGGGACCGGCTCCATCCGGAGAAGCGAAAGCGCCCGATTCCTTCAGGAGCCGTCAGTCCTAGGGTGGCTTTGCTCTTTGCCGTTCTTTTGACGGTTGTGTGGGTTCCTCTGGCGGCCTTTCTGTCATGGCGTTTTGCGGCCGTCACAGCAATCTACTTTTTTGTTAATCTGGCTTACTCGTTCCATCTGAAGCATGTTTTCATTGTAGATGCGATGATTGTTGCGTTCGGGTTTATCATGCGCGCATGGGCAGGCGCCGTAGCGGTGAACGTTGCCATCTCCCCTTGGCTGTTCGTGTGCACGCTGCTTCTCTCTCTTTTCCTGGCCTTCGGCAAACGGCGCACAGAGCTCTTGACAACCGGCAGTGACCACCGTAAAGTCCTGGACTCCTACTCCATCGAGTTGCTTGACCAGTTCCTCAGCATCCTAAGCGGCAGCACGATTACGGCATATTCCCTGTATACCTTCTTCGCCACCCACAACTACAACATGATGTGGACGATTCCGTTCGTGATCTACGGGCTTTTCCGGTATCTCTATCTCGTGCATCGCACCGACCTGAGCGGTAGTCCTGAAGAAGCGATCCTCACCGACCGGCCTTTGCTAACTAACCTGTTGCTCTGGGGCGTTGCCGTCATTTGTCTCGTATATGCCTAACACTGTGCAAAAGGGAGTGTTGCCGGTGCTGAGATCTGTCACAGCCGAGATCTCCGGGTGGGGAAACCACTCGCGGCAGACCTCCGAGATCTACCGTCCTGAAAGTGCCACTGAGACCGAGCAGCTCTTGACCTATGACCGGATCTCCTCCCTCTTGGCACGCGGTCTCGGGAGGAGCTATGGCGACTCAGCGGTGAACGGTGACGGCGCCACGGTCCTCCTGACCCACCTGAACCGGTTCTTGTCCTTTGACCCGGAAACGGGAGTTCTGGAATGCGAGGCCGGCGTCAGCCTGGCCCACATCCTACAGACGTTCTTGCCGCGGGGTTTCTTCTTGCCCGTTACGCCGGGAACCAAGCACGTCACGGTGGGTGGCGCTGTGGCTAACGATGTTCACGGCAAGAACCACCATCGAGACGGTGCCTTTTCCAACTGCATCATCAGTTTTCGGTTGATGTTGGCCTCTGGTGAAATCCTCACCTGTTCCCGCGAGTCCCACCCGTACCTATTCTGGGCGACCGTCGGCGGGATCGGCCTGACAGGGTTCATCCTGACAGTCCGTCTACGCTTAGTCCGCATCCACTCGGCTCTGTTTTCGGTCAAGTATCTACGAGCAAGGAACCTGGATGAGGCGTTGGAGATGTTCACGACTACGGAGAAGGAGTATCAGTACTCTGTCGCCTGGATTGACTGCCTCAAGGGTGGCAGAAGCCTGGGCCGTTCCGTGCTGATGCTTGGAAACCCGGCTCCGGATCCCGCTCCCGAGACGCTGAAACCCAGCCGGAACCCGTTCCTGCGGATCCCTTTCTATCTGCCTGCAGGAACTTTGAACTCCGCAACTATCGGGGCATTCAACGAGGTCTACTTCAGAAGACACGGTAGTGGCCAGCGACTGGTTCATCTTGAGTCATTCTTCTACCCGCTTGACGCCATTCTGGACTGGAACCGCATGTATGGACGGAGTGGATTCGTTCAGTACCAGGTTGTTCTGCCTCCGGAAACCAGTCTCCGCGGGATGACCCGCATCCTAGAGATGCTTTCGGCAGCGAGAGCATCCTCCTTCCTCGCTGTTCTGAAGAGTCTTGGTCCGGAGGGGCAGGGCCTCCTCAGTTTTCCGAAGCGTGGTTTTACGCTGGCTCTGGACCTTCCGTTTCGCGGACCGGAAGTGGAGGCGCTTCTGAACCGCCTGGACGGGGTTGTCCTGGAAAACGGCGGGCGAGTCTACCTCGCAAAGGATTCCGTGCTGAAACGCGATGTGTTTCGCGAGATGTATCCGCGCCTGGGGCAGTTTCAGGAGATCAAGAGCCATGTAGACCCGAACCATCTATTCTCTTCGTCGATGGCACGAAGGCTTGGAATCATGGAGGCATAGTGGGCAGCGTTCTGATAGTGGGAGCGACATCTGGGATTGCCCGGGCGATCGCGGTTTCGTTCGCCCGGCGGAAGTGGGACCTTGTCCTGGCTGGTAGGGATACGGCAGACTTGAAATGCCTTGCGGCGGATCTGGCCATCCGGTTTGGTGTGCGGACTGCCGTACGCGCGTTTGAGGCCGACGCGTACGAATCCCACCATCTTCTGTTTGAGGATGAGCCATGGGGTGTTAGTTTGACTGGGGTCATCGTATGCCACGGCTACATGGGTAGCCAGAATGAGGCGGAGAGCAGTATAAAGGAAGCCCGAAAGGTAATCGACGTGAACTATTCGTCCTATGTCTCTGTGCTTCACCTTGCCGCCAGTTATCTGGGAGAACGTGATGCAGGTTTCATTTGCGCGCTGGCATCTGTCGCGGCACTCCGGGGGCGACAGAGCAACTACATGTATGGCTCAGCTAAAGCTGCATTGGTCACTTTCCTGCAAGGTCTCCGAAGCCGTATGGCCCGATCACAGGTCCGGGTCGTGACAGTTCTCCTCGGCGTTGTAGATACCAAGATGACCTACGGGGTTGTCCGTCCGGGACCATTGGTCGCTACCCCTGAACGGGTTGCAGAGAGAGTTGTGCGCGGGATCCAGTCCGGAAGAGACGTATTCTACGTGCCTGGCTTCTGGTATTGGATCATGTTGGGCATTCGGATGATCCCCGAGAGGGTTTTCAAGTATATGAGGCTTTAGTAGGTTGATTTCTGAGTCTTGACATTTGTCCTTAAAGTATGGACTTGTCCGAGACCGGGACCGCAGCCATGAATTTGTCGGATCAATCCGGCATTTTTTTCGAGCCTGACGACCGGTCGGCCGCCGGCTGATCGCAAGTGGCGATGGGTTAGAGCCTTGCGAGCTTGACCTGACCCCAGGCACCCATCTTGTCGCCGATGACAATGACCGCCCCCAAGACGCCCGGAATCTGGGACGCTAGGTGAAGCCCCGCCTCCAAGTCGGCCGGGACCTTGACCCGGTTGCCCACGGCCGTGGCGGCGGCGTCGGCCAGGGCGGTGTCCTTGGCTACGATAACCGTGGCGTCGGTCCGGCCGAAGCTGAGCGAAGGGCCGACGGTCGCGGCAGAGGTGCACACGCCCAGCGGCGTGTCTTCCGGGGCGATCTCCAGGGCCACTTTCAGGCTTAAGGGCGACTGACCGGCATAGATCCCGATCCGCCGCGGGACATCGGACTTCAGGAAAATGTCGCCGCCGTTTTCCACGATGACCTCGGGGGAGAACTCAAGGAGCTTGCGTCCAACAAACTCACCCACCGCACCCGCCACCGCCGCCATGGGGCCCACATGCGCCTGCCACCCCGCCCAGCACATGCGCCGGACGATGGCCGGCGCACCCGGTGTGGCGGGGACCGGCACCAGGCTGGTCAGGAATTCCGGATAGGAGCGGATGTAGTCGTCCAGCTGCAGGCGCAGTTCGCACACCTGCTCCATGGCTTCGAAAGCCAGGGAACGGTGGGCGCCGATCTGGAGGTCGGTCTCTTTTAGGGTGCAGTTGAAGAAGACGAGATTCTCGCCCTTGAATAGCTCTCGGTATGTCCGTGGCTCGTACAATTCCGTCACTCAGCCCCTGCTTTGCCCATGGTCGGCGGGTGGCCGCCAGCCCTCAGTCTGTGGCCGCGATGGGGTCGCCGTCGAAACCGGGGGACAAGGCCCGCACCGGGCACGCCTTCAGGCAAACGTTGCAGGCGTAGCAGTCGGCGGCGCTGAAAACCAGACTCCAATCACGTCTGTCCAGGGACAGAGCCCCCGATGGGCAGACCGCCGTGCAGGCGCCGCAATGCACGCACCGGTCGCGGTTCCACTCCACGGCGTTATCGATGGTGTGGAACTCCACGCCCTCCTCGCCGCAGAAACGAGCGGCGCCCTCGATGTCCTCCGAGCGGCCTTCGATGTCCAGCACCAGCTCGCCCTTGTTCACCGAGACCTCGGCCCGCAGGATGTTGATCTTCAGGTCGAAATCCTTGACCAGGTGGTAGGTGACAGGGCGGCCGGCGCGGCCCGGCGGAAAACGAAGGAAGACCTTGATGCGCTTAGTCGCTGATTTCAGCTCGGGCTTCATCTCTCGTCACCTCCCACGACGTCCAGCCCCTTCGGACTGGCGGTCGACGGCAGCGGGGCCACCGGCTGGGTCAGCAGAAACTGGCCGGCCGCGATCCATTCCTTCAACACCCCCGCGATCTCCCGTGCCACCCTCAGGCTGGATAGCGGCGCCGTGGGCACATCGCGGTCGTTCAGCCGCACCGTGCCGCTCTGAAGCTCCTCGTAGCTGACCTTGGTCAGGGGCGGGCGCGAACGCGACGGGATGCTGTAGTCGTAGATGAAGGTATAGATGTCGCGGTTCCGGACCGAAACGTAGCGGAGCATCTCCTCATCAAGGATGGGGATCGGAATGCCGATGCCGACGAACATGGAGACGCCGTACTTCTCGAAGGTGGCGGCGCGGATGTACCGGGTGCTCATCTGCTTCAGGTCGCCCGCCACCGCCAGGGTGGCGGCGTTCTGCATGGGCACGCCGTTTTCGGAGCGCAGGCGCGACGGGTTATGCTGCGTGCCGTTCCAGGTCACGTAGCCTTGGGCGCCGCCCAGGAAGATGCGGGTTCCAATGCCGATGGTGCGCAGGTACGGATCGTTCAGGAGCGGCGAAAGCTCTCCGGCCGTGCTGTAGGTCACGTTCCGGAAGCGGGGCAGGAGCACGCCCATGTACGTGTAGATGGTCCGGTCCGAACCGTTGGTGGCGGCGGCGTAGTTCTGGTAAGCGTTCCTCGGGTTGTAGAGGTAGGCTTCGTTGATGGAATCCTTGGTGATGAAGGTGTCGATCTCCGTCCGCGGGTAGCAGTCGGTGCCGTAGGAGGTAGCGCGCAGGTGTACCTTCTTGCCGGCGATGAGGTCTTCGATGACGTGGGCTCCGCCGTATTCCATGCCACGGGTCTCGGAAGCCTCCGTGGCGCCGATGTAGGTGTCCACCGCCGCCAGACCGCCAGAGGCCGGCACATCGTTCAGGCGGATGTAGTTCATGCGGATGGGCGGGTCGGCGTGGCCGAAGTTCAGGAAGGCACCCGAAGAGCACATGGGGCCGAAGGTGGCCGTCGTGACCACGTCTACCTGCTTGGCCGCTTCGGCGGCGCCTTTCTCCTCGACGATGCCGATGATCTCTTCGGCGGTGACGACCACCGCCTTCTTGGAGCGGATCTTCTCGTTAATCTCCTCGAAGGTCTTGACGCTCAAAGCAAATCCCCCCGAAACGTGTGTTTCTGTCCGGCCGCCCTCCGCCGAACCGGACGGGCGAAAAGGAAACGGCCCTTCGAATGAAGGGCCGCTGACAGGCGCGACACACCTTCACTCTCATCTTTGGGACCGCCGTGGTCGCCGATCCGCAGGAATTGGCACCGTCCTCCGAATGTGGGAGTGGTTGCCGTGGCATCATCGGGCCTGTCCCTCCGCCGCCTCTGGATGAAAGAGGTGCTATGAAGTTGCCACAATGCTAACACCTGACTCGCGGGCTGTCAACGGCGGCGCAAGAGGGCAGGAGGGGCCCGCGCAAGAGGGGCCCGTTAGCTCGGCGGCGGCGATCCTCCAGTAAGAAACCGCCGGGAGTAGTTTCCAAAGTTGGTTTCTTGCCATTTCTTTATTTGGCAACAAGTTTTCTTGCAGGAAGAGCCTACTTTCCGTTGAAGCGTTCTTGCCGACCAGTTGACTGCTAATTCATTGGTCTTGGCGAAGGCGGTGTCTCCTGATGGAATCTCCTCGGCACCCGTCCTCGAATGGCGTCCAGAAACCTGACCTTGATGCCCGGATCCGCGAGGCCTACCCCGGTCTCAGTCCCGGCAAGCGCAGGATTGCGGAGTGGATTCTTCGGAACACCGAGGAAGCTGCCTTCTACTCCGCGGCCATGATCGCGAAGGATGTGGGCATAAGCGAGTCCGTCGTGACTCGTTTCTGTACCGACATTGGCTTTGCGGGGTTTCGTGAACTTCAGGAAGCCAGCCAACACATTCTCCGGAACCGCCTTGTGGTTGCCGAACGCCTTCGTCAGTCGCTGTCCGAGGCCCCGAAGACTGTGGACGGTTGCCAGCTGGTTTTTGAACGGGACATCGAGAACATTCGGGCTTCGATGGCCGGTGTCACCTGCGCTGACCTCGACCAGGCGGCGGAGATGATCGTCAAGGCCGGGAAGATTGGCATCGTGGGATTGCGCAGTGCGGTGGCGCCGGGCTTAGTCCTGTACACCTTTCTGAACGAGATCCTGGGTAACGCCAGGCTGATCATCCCCGACATCGGAGACGTCTTCGACTACCTGCGTTTCTGGGGACCGCAGGACCTGATTATCGGAGCCAGTTTCCTCATGAGCCGGAACTTCACTCTGGATGTGATGCGCTTTGCCAGGGAGCGGGGTTGTCAGGTCATCGCCATCACTGACAGCGCCGTCGCGCCCATTTCCCAGACCGCCGATCGCACATTCGTCGTTCGCACCACCGGTGAGTTCATCTCCTATGCCGCCTGCATGGCCTTGATCGACGCCCTGCTGTACCAGGTGACCACGAAGGTGAAAGACCGGTCCCTGGACCGCGTGACAGAGACCGAGAGCCTGCTGGCCACCTATTTCGGGAGCAGGGCCAACGGATGGAAGAAGTAGACCTTCTCATCGAACACGGCTACATCATCACCATGGACGACCTGGGCACACAGATCCGGTCGGGAAGCATTGCCGTGCGCCGCGGCATCATCCTGGCGATCGGACCTGACGACCGGTTACACGGTCGCTACAACCCATCCCGGCGGATTGACGCATCTGGCAAGTACGTCTTTCCCGGCCTGATAAACACGCATGCCCACATGTTCCAAGTCTACGTAAAGGGGCTCGGTAAGGACAAGTCCCTGGTCGGTTGGCTGGAGGAGCATGTTCGCCCGCTGGTTCCCCGTCTGAACGAAGAGCTTTGCTACCTGGCCGCCATGGCAGGGTGCGTCGAGGCCATGCATTCCGGCGTCACCACCGTGCTCGACTATATGTACGCTCAGACCAGCCCGGGGCTCTCTGATGCCGTCATCCGGGCCTTCTCCGACACCGGGTTCCGTGGGATCCTGGCGCGGGGATTCTCCGACCGCGCCTATGGGGACGAGGCCCAGCGCCGTCTGGTGGAACCCATCGACAAGGTGCTCCTTGATGTGGAGAGGCTGGCCCGCGACCACGCCGGTAACCCTCTCCTCCGCGTCTGGCTGGCGCCCACAGCCATCTGGAACCTGACTGATGAAGGGTTGCGGCTGACAGCGGAGTTCGCGAGGAGCCACGGCATGCCGGTAACGATGCACCTTTGCGAAACGCCGCGGGACGACGAGACCACCCTGGCACGTTTCGGCCGGCGGGCGGTGCCTTTCCTGGCCGACCTGGGCTTTCTGGACGCACACTTCCTCGCGGTGCACGCGGTGCATCTGCGGGATGAAGACGTGGATCTCCTCCGGCGGTTTGACGTCGGCGTCAGTCACAACCCAGCCAGTAACATGCTACTAGGTTCGGGGATCGCACCGATCGCCAAGCTATGGCGGCATGGGGTGAGAGTGGGTCTGGCCACCGACGGAGCCGGCTCCAACGACGGTCAAGACATGATCGAGGCCATGAAGTTGACAGCTCTGCTTCAGAAGGTGGCGGCGGAAGACCCCAGTGTACTGGCATCCGTGGACGTTCTGAGAATGGCGACCAAGTGCGGCGCCGACGTGCTGGGAATTGGGGATGTGACCGGTTCTTTGGAAGTGGGCAAAGCGGCCGACCTTTTCGTGTATGACCCTCTAAAGCCGAAGTCGGCACCAGTGTTGGATCCAGTCTCATCGCTGGTGCTGTCGTCTACCGAAGGGAACATCGACACAACGGTGATTGCCGGTCGTGTGGTCATGGAAGGAGGAGTGGTCAACGGGATCGACGAGGAGACGCTGCTGCGGGAGCTCACCTCCGCGGCAGAAACGCTGACCCGCTGATCCTTCCAGAGAACCAGTGTCCCTATCGCCCAAGGCATCAACCGTTGACAACACCGGGGAATGCCCCTTCCGGGGGGTGCTCCCAGCGCAAAACAGTTCACAAGGGGGTACTATCGTGAGAAGGAAATGGCCCGTCCTCACCTGGATTGCTATCTTAACTTTGGTGATCGTGACCGCCACCGCCGGTTGCGGAGCGAAAACGGGAAACTCCGGCAAGCTGAAGATCGCCCTGCTGGTGCCCGGCTCCATCACCGACGGCGGTTGGAGCGAATCCGCATACAAAGGTCTCAAAAAGGTCGAGACCGACTTCGGCGCGGAAGTTAGCTATGTGCAGATCAAGTCGCCCTCCGATGTCGTGGAAGCCTTCCGCGACTATGCCCAGAAGGGCTATCGCATTGTTTTCGGCCACAGCTATGACTACCAGGATGCCGCGAAGCGAGTGGCGCCCGACTTCAAGAAGACCATCTTCATCACCAGCGGCGGCACGACCGTGATGGACAACGTCTCGCCCATCTACACCGAGTTCGAGCAGGCGACATATCTCATGGGCGTGGTCGCCGCGAAGATGACCAAGACCGGAGTCGTGGGGACCATCGGTAGCCAGGAAATGCCGGCCATCTCCAAGACCCTGATCAGCTTCGAACAGGGCGTGAAAGACACCAACCCCAGCGTCAAGGTACTGCGGACCTACATCGGGACTCAGGATGATGTGGGTAAGGCCAAGGAAGCCACCATCACCATGATCAACTCCGGGGCCGACATCTTCTGGGTCAGCGCCAACGCCGCCGGCCAGGGCGCTCTGCAGGCCGTCCGGGAGAACGCCAAGAAGGGCGTGAAGATCTTCGGCGCCTACTCACAGTGGTCGAAGGATGCTCCCGATGTGGTTATCGCCGACGGGTACATTGACTTCTCCAACGCCTTCAGTGTAGTCGTCAAGCAGGTCAAGGACGGCACATGGAAGCCGGGCGAGATCAGGGTCGGGACGAAAGATAACGTGGTCAAATTCGTGTGGAACGACAAGATGACCATTCCCCAAGAAGCCAAGGACGCCTACGACAAAGCCCTGAAGGATATCCAGGCCGGCAAGATCAAGATCAATATCGGAGCGTACTAAGGCCGGCTCCGCGGGAGGTTGGTACCCCTGTACGCCCTTGAAACCCGCGGCATCACCAAGCGGTTCGGCGCCCTGATCGCCAATGACCAGATCGACCTGACAGTCAAGCCGGGCGAGGTCCTGTCGCTACTCGGTGAAAACGGCGCGGGAAAAACGACATTAATGAACATCCTCTATGGCCTCCTGCGGCCGGATGAGGGACAGATCCTGGTGGGGGGGCGACCGGTCGAGTTCCGGTCGCCCCGCCAGGCTATCGACTTGGGCGTAGGCATGGTCCATCAGCACTTCATGCTGATACCTGCTTTCTCGGTCGCGGAGAATGTGGTCCTCGGTATGCGCAAGAAGACCGGCGCGGTCATTTCCCGGACCCGGCTCCGCTCGTCCATTCGGGAGTTCTCGCACCGCTATAACTTCGACCTTGATCCGGACGCGCGGGTCGGGGATCTGCCGGTAGGCCTTCAGCAGCGGGTAGAGATACTAAAGAGCCTCTATCGCGGGGCTCAGATCCTAATTCTGGACGAACCCACGGCCGTGCTCACGCCGCAGGAAACCGGAGACCTCTTCCGGGTGATCCGTCACCTTCAAGGAGAAGGCAAGTCGGTCATCTTCATCAGCCACAAGCTGAACGAAGTCATGGAGATAAGTCAGCGCGTCACGGTATTGCGGCTGGGCAAGGTCCAGGGCACGGTGGAGACGTCGGCCACTTCCCCGGCAGAGCTGGCGAAAATGATGATCGGGCGGGACCTGGCTGCTCCATCGAGCCCGCGCACCGGCGGCTACACGGGGCCAACTCTCTCGTTACAGGGGCTGACAGTCAGGCGTGAAGGGAAAGAGGCCTGTTCAGGCATATCCCTTGATGTCTGGGGGGGAGAAGTCCTGGGCATCGCGGGGGTGGACGGCAACGGCCAGAACGAACTGGTGGAGGCCATCCTGGGAACCGCCCCTGTGGCTTCCGGACGGGTCATCCTGGACGGCCGCGACATCACGGGAAAGGGCCCGGCGCGGGCCATCGACGCCGGTCTGGCGCTGGTACCGGAAGACCGGCAGACCCGGGGCCTCATTATGGACTTCTCCATCGCCGAGAACCTTATCCTCGAATCACACCGCGCCGCTCCCTTCCGTCGAGGTTTCTTCATCGATGAGGCGCAGGTGAACCGGTTCGCGGCCGGCATGATCCAGACTTTCGACATTCGGTCGGGCGGCGGGGCCTCCGCGCCGGCATCGTCCCTGTCCGGAGGCAACCAACAGAAGGTGGTCCTGGCGCGCGAGATATCCAGGGAGCCCAAGGTGCTGGTGGTCATGAAACCCACCCGCGGCCTGGACGTGGGCGCCACGGAATACGTGCACCGAAGGCTTCTGGAGGAACGCGCGAAAGGGAAAGCCATCCTCCTGGTGTCATCCGAACTGGAAGAGATAAAAGGTCTCAGCGATCGTATCGCGGTCATGCACCGTGGGGCTGTCACCGGACTGGTATGGCCAGACGTCAGCGAGGAGGACCTTGGGCAATTGATGACCGGAGCCAAAACCATGCTGAGCGCCCTTGGGCCGAGAGGGGGCGGCGAACAGTGAAAGCTCGCCCGCATTTGGATAGCGTACTTGCGGCCGCGCGGCAGCTCATCATCCCTTCATTGGCGGTGCTATCCGCCTTCGTGGCGGGCGCGGTGGTGGTAGCCGCGGCCGGTTTCAACCCGGTCCAAACTTTCGCCGCCTTGCTCGACGGGGCTTTTGGAAGTGGCATCAACTTCACCGAGACTCTGGTGAAGAGCACTCCTTACCTATTTACGGGCTTGGGAGTGGCCATTGCCTTCCGTAGCCGCTCCTTCAACATCGGTGCCGAAGGGCAGTTCTACATGGGGGCTTTGGCGGTCAGTTGGCTGGGCGTGGCCATCACGGGTCTTCCTTCCTTCATCCTGATCCCGCTGCTCTTGGCGGCGGCTTTCGTGGCCGGCGGCGCGTACGGAGCGATACCGGGATACCTGAAAGCCAAGGTGGGGGCCTCGGAGATCGTCACGACGGTGATGATGAACTCCATCGCGGTTCAGATAGTCTCCTGGATCATCAAGGGCCCCTTGCAAGAACCGCGGCACTTCTATCCGGAGACGGCGGAGATCGTAAACGCCGCCAAGCTGCCCGTGTTAGTGCCCGGCACCAGGCTGCACTTGGGTCTGGTCATCGGTCTGGCGATGGCTGTGGCCGCCTACATCCTGATTTTCAAGACGGTCCTGGGTTTCCAGATCCGCGCTGTTGGCTCAGGCGCGTTGGCCGCCGAGTACGCCGGGATCAACGTCCGACGTAATGTGGTCCTGGCCATGGCGATCAGTGGCGGTCTGGCCGGCATGGGGGGCGCCGTGGAACTATTGGGAGTTACATGGAAACTCTACAGCAACTTCTCCCCGGGGTATGGCTACAGCGCCATCGCCGTAGCGCTTCTTGCTAAGCGCAACCCCCTCGCCGTAATCCTGACGTCGCTTCTGTTCGGGGCGCTGGCCACGGGCGCCAACAACATGCAGCGGGCCGCCGAGGTGCCGGCCATGTTGGCTTCGGTCATGCAGGCGTTGGTCATCTTCTTCGTACTCGGCTACGCTGTTTACGAAGACCGGTTTGCCCGCTATTGGGCGGAGCGCAAGCCCCGGGACAGAGGCCCGCACGCCGCCGCCGCGGGAAAGGAGGCGGCCGGCAGCAATGCTTGAACCCCTATTTAGCCTAACTTCGATCATCGCACTGCTTTCCTCGACCATGCGCACTACGGCGCCGGTGCTCCTGGCGGCCATCGGAGGGCTGTTCTCCGACCGCTCTGGCGTGCTCAGCATCGGCTTGGAAGGCTTCATGTTGGCTGGAGCCTTCGCGGGTTTCGTCGGCGCCTTCTACAGCGGGAACCTCTGGATCGGCATCGCGGCGGCCTTGATAGCCGGCATGCTTCTGGCTTTCGTGTACGCCTATTTCTCGGTTTCGGTCGGATCCAGCCAAGCAGTGGCCGGTACGGGTCTGGTCATGCTGGCGGCCGGTGCGACGGGGTTCCTCAACCGAGTCCTGTTTCGTTCCAGCGGGAACTTTGTCCGGGTGACTCCCTTCCAGCCCGTGGCCATTCCGGGGCTCAGCCGTCTGCCAATCATCGGGCAGGTCCTGTTCACCCAGAATGTTCTGGTCTATCTGGCCTTTGCTCTAGTGCCGCTGACCTGGTTCATCCTGTACCGCACGGCGCTGGGTCTGCAAATCCGCTCCGTCGGTGAACACGCCAAGGCCGCCGACACGGTCGGCCTGAACGTGACGCTCACCCGGTACGCCTGCGTGCTCGTAAGCGGGGCCCTGGGTGGTCTGGGCGGCGCTTATCTATCCTTGGCCCACGCCAATACGTTCATTGAGATGATGACCGCGGAGAGAGGATACATGGCTTTCGCCATCATCATCTTCGGTAAGTACAATCCCTGGGGAGCCATGGGTGCTTCGCTCCTCTTCGGTCTGGCCGATGCCCTGCAGCTGAAGCTACAGGTCGCCGGGGTGCCCGTACCCTACGAGTTCCTATTGATGTTTCCCTACGTCTTGACTTTGGCGGCCATGGTGATGGCGGGGAAGACCACCGCGCCGGCGGCCTTGGGATCGGCATACAAGAAGAACTGATTGGCGACACCAGGATTCATGCCAAGGACATGGAGGAATTGGAGACGTGGAACACTCTTTGAACAAGCCCAAGAAAATCAAGATCATCGTCCACAAACTGACCGACCACCCAGAGCATGGGGTCTGCCACATGCACACCGAAGGGCAGGAATTCACCTTCGATTTCGAACGCTGCCCCAGCGATTTTTGCGCCGCGGCCTTCCACAGCCTGTGGCCGCACTTGCGCGTGGTAGAACTCGGGGGTCGGCATCCTTGGGATGCGGTAGCCGGCACCACTTTCGTCTCGTGCCCGGACCCGAATAAGCCTGTGGTTTTCAAGATAGTGGCCGAGGACTGACATGACGGACGCTAATGGGCACAACGCCGGCTTAGTGACGTGGGGAACTGTCAATGGCCCAAGAGAGCTGGCGACTGTTCTTGACACCGCCGGCGTTTCCGGTGACTTCTTCATCGTCAAACCCAACTGGTTCGACCCGCGCCCGGGGAGCTTCACGGACCCGTTCATCTTGGACATGGTTCTTTCCGCCTTGCCGGGGAAGAAGCTGGTGATCGAAGGGCACTCCCATTCGCGAAATGATCTATCGCAACGGATAACGCCCGAGAACATGGACGCGCAACGGGAATGGATCCGCGCTCAGGAAAAAGCCTATCTGGATCGTACCGGCCTGGCCGAGGTGCTCGACCGGCACGGGGTGGAGTACCTTAACATCACGGAGGATTTCTGGGCCCGGCGCACGGCGGACGAGTCGTCGGTCCGGGCACTGGTGGAGAACCGCTTTGGTCCCGTCGCCCACCCGGAATTGTACAGCCAAGTACCGCAGAGGCTGTTTGACCTGCGCGGGTCCACCCTCATCGACCTGGCCCGGATCAAGATGACCTCACCGACTTCCCGTGACTTCAGTCTCACAATGAAGAACTTGTTCGGTTTGATCCCCCATCCCTCCCGCCTGCGTTACCACGACGATCTGGCGGTAAGTATCATTGACGTGGACATGGTCTACCGGGCGCTCTTCGACGTGGTTGGGCTGTGCGAAGGGATCCGGCACACCGTCGTGTTCTGGGAGGGCGGCCGTTTCGCGACGGCTTGGAGTCACTTCGACGTCATAAAGGACTTGGGCATCGCGGTGGCCGGGCGCGAACTGACGGCGGTCGACGCGACCGTAGGACTAATGTTCGGACAGAACCTAATGGAACGTGCCGTCGTGAAACTCGGGCGCCAGAAGTTCCGCGATTTCACTCTCGCGGAACTCGGCCAGCCGCCGCTCCTGGTGGACGTGGCTACGGACTGGGTTGGACCCCTGGAGGCTCAGGGGCGGATCGTCCACGGTCATTTTCCTGCCTGAAGCAACGCCGCCAGGTTCCTGCCCAGGACGGATTCGTACCCGCCCAATCCAATCTGCTGAATCTTCGCTACCACCCGGTTCCAGACCGGGTCACCTGCTGGAATGCCGCGGCCGGCGCTGGCCAACAGGCATTCCGTCTCTTCCTCCGAGAACTCCGCCGGGGACTCGAGGAACGACAGGGCGCCCGCGTTCCTGGGACAGCCATCCTGGCAGACCATGCAGCCTACCAGGCAGTTGTGAAACGCCGGTTTCAACCAAGGCTCCCAGGGGTCGGTCTTCTCGTTATGGAAGGTCAGGCAGCGCTCGGCGTGGACGACGAATCGGTCCTCATTGATAGCGCCCGTAGGGCAGACGGCCAGGCAGACGCCGCAGCCTTCGCACTCCGGAGCGAGGGTCCGGGCCGGTTCGACGGACAAGGCCACCTGGCCCGCCTGGGCCGCCCCTCCAAGGTCGGCGTCCGTCGCCACTGCCACCAGCCGGTGATAGCTGCCAAGCTTACCGGAGTAGGTAACGTTATTCCGCCCGTAGGTCACCAACCCCGTCCGGGTGGCCACGTTCTTCAAAGGTATACGGACAGGTTCGACCCTCCACCCCTGAAGGGGGCCGCTGGGGGCTGCGAGCCTCTCGGCCAAGCCGGCCTTGGGTGGGGCGTCGTCGGCGTAGGTGGGAGGGATAGTGGCCTTGAAAGCCCGGCCCTTGGTGCGGAACGTAACCTGCTGGGCCGGGCTGGGCATGGAGAAGACGAGAACGGCGGACACCCACGGTTTTGCCGCGCGGAGAGAGTCGGGGTGACTCGACAAGTAGGTTTGAAAGAGCGCGTCGGCGATCTCGCCGCGGCGGTGGCGAGCCGCGTTCTCCGCGACTGCCGCGTCGACCACCGCGGGGTCTACGATGGCCACCCCGTAGCCCTGTTTCCCAGCCCAGTCAATTGTGGCATGGCGTAGCTCTTTCATGTTCCGACCTTCCTCCCCGGTTGACCGTGTTTGCTGCCTTGTTAGTTTGGGCCTATCGTGAAATCGTGTAACCACTAAACACATTTTAGACCGTTACAAGATTACCACCATTATCGCCAGCTTGCAAGTGATACATGGTTTTGACATGGATTCCACCGATTGATGGCGCACCGGACGTCCTGCCGGCGCTGTGCCGCCATCAGGCCAGCCAATGCCTGGCCATGAAATCCCGCCCCTCGGGTATGCCTGGCCGGAAGGTCAGGAACGCTTCGCGCCTTGCCGTCGCCACGTCCCGCGCGGCCTGTTCGAGCATGCCGACCAGTTCGGAGGGGGCGACCCGCCCAGCGAATGCGGCGGCGCCGAGTCCCGCCAGCCTCCCTTGGGCCATCGCTACCTGGGCGCCCTCCACACCGGAGGCGCTTCCGGCCACGAACAGGCCACTGCCTTGGGCGCCGTCGTTGCCGGGTCCGCCCGCGCTGCTACCGGTCCGCAGGTCGGGGCCATAGAGAGGCACCCGTCCACCCAGAGCTTCGACGTAGGCAAAAGCGCACTGTCCCGTCATCTCCAGCGCTTCCACCAAGGGATAGAGGTCCCCGGAGACGCAGATGGAGTCGACATCCACAGTGGTCTCGCTGCCCGTGACAGCCTTACCGTCCGCCGTGAGGTCGGCCACGACGGCCCCTTTGACTTCTTCATCCCCCACGGCTCGGACGATGCAGCGCCGTAAGGCCAAGGGAACGCCCTGCACCTTGATGCCCTGTTTCGGGAAGAGCATGGCGCTCATGGCCCCGGCCGCGGCCGCGCGCGACACGACCCGTCCCGCGCCCCGCAAGAAGGGGCTGGGGGCCATGTCGGCGAGGCGGCTGACGGAGGTGATGGCTTCCTTCGGCTCAGCCAGTTCGCCTGCCGCTGGGCCAGGCGGCGGAAGCACCGCGCTGAGGACTTCGGACCCCAGCGTCGCCAATTCGCTGGCGACGGCCAGGGCCAAGGGGTCGGCGCCTACCACCAGGCAGCGGTGACCCGGGCGTAGCCGGAAGCGGTGCATCATGGTCTGCGCGGCTCCCACTGAAATGACTCCCGGCAGAGTCCAGCCCGGGAAAGGCTGGCAGGCTTGGGCCGCCCCGGTAGCGACGATTACGGCGGAGGCTTCCACCGACTCGCCGTCTTCGGCACCCGGTCCGGTGATCGACACCAACCATCGTGGCCACACCCCCCAGGCTTGGGTTTCACGGCGGAACTCCACGCCGGCCGCAGCCAGGTTCTCCGCCAAGTCGGCGGCGATCCGCGGCCCATTGAACCACTCCCCTTTGCGCAGCGGGTTTTCGTGGACTTGAGACAGCAGACGACCGCCGAGTTCATGCTGTTCATCCACGACCATGACCTTGGCGCCCTGGTTAGCGGCGGCCAGAGCGGCGGACAAGCCGGCCGGACCACCGCCGATGACCACCACATCTACGTGCCGCCTGGGAGCCGGAGGCTCCTCTGGACGTTGACGAGTCTGCTCTGGGGCTTGCCACGCTACCGGCTCCCCGGGGAACTTTCCCTGGCTCTGAACCTCCATCCCCGCTCTCAGAGGGGCGATGCAGGAGCGGACATTGGGCTCGCCATCTACCGTGACCCGGCAGCCGAAACAATGGCCGATCCCACAGAACAGGCCCCGAGGCTCTCCGGTGTACTCGTGGGCGCCCAGTTTCCTGATGCCTGCCGCATACAAGGCCACAGCGATGGGCTCGCCCTCAATACCTTCTATTTCGCGGCCGTCAAAAGAAAAGACCACCCGCTTCTCGGTTCTGGCACCCAGAGCAGGGTGGTTGATAATTCGTAGGTCCCGGCCCACTGGAAAGCTCCTCTCTACTTCGCCGCGAAACGCCGCAGGTCGTACGGCTCCAGACCGGCGGGTGGCACACCGGCCTCGGCGCCGCCGTCTGCCTGCTTCATAAGCGCCTCCGAGACCAGTTCCCCTATGACCGGCGACAAGGTGATTCCACTATGCGTCACCGCCACGAACAGGGGTGGGTCTCGGCGCGCCCAAGACAGGATAGAAAGCTTGTCCTTTGGCATGGGACGCAAGCCCGAGAAGGCGTGGATAACCTTCGTCTCCGCGAAGGAAGGCATGTAGTGTATGGCCCAATCCGCCACCTGGCTCAACCCGGAAAGGGTGGTGGACTTGTCGAAGCCGGCGTTCTCGCTGAGGTAGCCCAACATTACTTGGCCGGTGGGGTTCTGGCGCACTCCCTGGTGGGTGAACCGGACCGTGGGCGGCATCGCCTCGGTGAGAAGGACCTGCCCGCGTACGGGCTGGACAGGGACGTCCACTCCCGCCAGGCGCGCCACAGACGGTGTGTAGAAACCGGCGGCAATTACCAGGGTGCGGCAACGGAGGGCTCCCCGGTTGGTGCGAACCAGCCAACCACTACGGTTTACACGGTTGCCACCAGGACTGGGGCCGCTGGCGCTCCCGCCGTCATCGGGTTCCAAGGCCTTGACCGCCGTGCGTAGGTGAATACGGGCTCCCAAAGAGGCTGCCTTCCCGGCAAACCCTTGAACGACTCGGAATGGGTTCACGTTCCCATCCACCGGGCTATAGGTAGCCGCCAGAATCTCCGGGCTCAGCCGCGGTTCCATAGAGAGAGCTTCTTCCCTCGTGAGGAGGTGTATCTCGACGCCCGCGGCTTGGTTTGACTCCATCATCCTCCGGGAGGCGTCGACCTCTTCCTGAGTGAACAGGCCGACCATCCCGCCGGTGCGGCGGTACTCCAGGTCGATCCCAAGCTCCTCGGACAGCCCAGGATACCGGCGGGCGCCCCGCCAGTTCAGCTCCATATAGTAGCGTGGAGTTTTGCTATGGACCCAGACCCAGGCCTGGGTGGCACCAGAAGTACCGGTGGCCAGGTCATTTGCTTCAAGGAGGGCGACGTCGCGACCGGCGCGGGCCAGGTGATAGGTGATTGACGAACCCACGGCGCCGCCGCCTATGACAACAAACTCGTAGCTTCGCTCGGCTAGGCTGCCCTCGCCGGCCATCGCCCCGTGTACGACCGTACCGTCCGGGCGGCCGGCGTCGTTGGCGTCGCCGGCATCAGCCAGAAGGCCGAAGGCGGGCGGAGCGGAAACCGGCGGCGGAACCGCCAACATGTCGCTGGGTTCGGATCCGGCCAGGGCCAGCTCCCTGAGAGTCAACGGGCGCAAGGGAGGACGCACCCTGGCCGGCAGCACCTCTTCCCTGGACATCGCCGTCTCGGCGGCGATGATGCGGGCGATGATCCGGCTGCACGTCTTCCCCTGGCACGGCCCCATTCCGGCCCGCGTACGCCGCTTCACGCCGTCCACCGAAGTGGCGCCCCCGCGGACCGCGCTCAAGACGTCCTCCAGAGTAATGCGTTCGCACCGGCAGATGTACGGGCTTTCCACGCTGGAATCCTCCCAGTATTCGGCCCATCCGACCGGAGAGCCGATAGCAATCGACCACCGTTCTCGCCGGAGAGGTCGGCTATGGCATGTTGCCCAGCCGGTCCGCCAAGCCCAGAAGTCGCTGGGCCGCATCGAAGGCCGCCCTGAGGAAGGCCTGCGAGTCTTTGAAGCGCGATTCCCGCGTTTCGACCTCAAGAAGGAAGGGGCCGCTAAAGTCGGTGGCACCGAAAGACGCGGCGAAGGCCCGCCAGTCGATAGCCCCCTCCCAAGGGATCTGGTGATCATCCCGCTCGCCGCGGTTATCCGACACATGCGTGGCGATGAGCCTGTCGCCGAAGGCCCCGAGGAGATCGAAGTCTCGTGGACGCAGGTGGTGATGGGACGTGTCGTAGCAGAAACCAACCCGGTCCGGGGGAAAGGCCTTCAGAATGGCGTCCAGCACTGTTTCCGTGCCAGGTACGGGCAGATTCTCAACGGCCACCATCACTCCATCCGGACAGCCGGCCAACACCCGCCCCACCGAGTCCACCGCCGCCTGGACCGCCTCATCCAGGGGGCGCGGCGTCCACGACCAGGTGTGGACCACCACCACCGGCGCGCCGAGTTCGGCCGCGGCGTGGCAGGCCATGATGGCGCCCTCCACCGCCGCCAGGCGCTCGCCATCATCGGGCGAAGTCATTCCCTTGGCAAAAGGAGCGTGTACCGACGAAATGGACAGGCCCGTCTCCGCGCAGAGGCGGAGCAGCCGGGCGCGCCCAGCGGGAGCGTCGTAGCCCGAATGCCCGACATTTCCGCCCGCCAACGAAACAGAGGTAAACCCGGCGGCCGCCACGTGCCGGAACATCTCCCCGATTTCCACGCCATAGTCATAAGTCGTCCCGATGGCGAGGTCAAGGTCACCGGCGGGACGGCGGGCCACCAGCCGACGGAGATCCGT
This sequence comes from Bacillota bacterium, assembly GCA_021791495.1. GTDB lineage: Bacteria > Bacillota > Sulfobacillia > JAJYWN01 > JAJYWN01 > JAJYWN01. The sequence continues at coordinate 169,516 of JAJYWN010000060.1, read as the reverse complement.
CGGCCTGATCCCGGCGGGGGCCAAGGTCGGGGCGCGGAAGATTTCCCGCTCCATCTCAAGGGCGTGGGGCATGACCCGCGCCACGGTGCCCGCGGGGGCGGGGGGCTCGAACTCCCATAGGCGGCGCTCCAGCCCCAGGTACCGGTAGGAGGTGGACTTGTCAGCGTACCAGAGGAGCTTCTCCTCCCAGGAGGTCGGGCGCATCTCCGGGCGCAAGGGAGCGTGGGTGGCGTGTCTGACACAAGGCGCCGCCGCCTCGGCGAAACCCTCGGCCTCCGCTATCTTGGCGGACCCCTGGCCGTGCGGTAGTCCCGGGAAACGGGTCCGCGCCAGCGACCCTTTGTCTGCATCGTGTAGGAGGGCGGCTGCCTCCACCACCGCCCGGTCGACTTCCTCGCCGGCGGCTATCAGCCGATCGGCCAGGAAGAGCGCTACGTCCCTGACGGCCAGAGAGTGCAAGACTACATCGTCGGGGACTTTGTACTTATCTAAGACGGCGCGGCACGTCGCCTCCACGGAATGCATGACGCTCACCTCTCCGGGGAGGCACTTCTACCAGAGCCGCCCATCCCCTCCTGCAAAAAGGTTTGGCGAGAGGTGGAGGTCGGGGAACCTCAAGGCCAGTTTAGCGAGGTTACCCTCCGTGAGGTTACCCTCCGTGGGGTGGGTGATCGCGCCACCGGGCATGTCATCAATGCAAGCCACAATGACCAGGTTCGTCGGCAGGAACAGCGTGCGGGCCACCCCAACTTTCAGTTCGTCGCGCTGATCGTGCAGCCGAATCTGACGTTCCGGGGTCTCCAGGGCACGCAACACGGGCGCCAGGCAGGGGGCTGCCACAGCCGTGCGCAGTCCGCAGAGGCAAAGGTGGTAGCGCTGCGCCGCAAGCCCGTGGGCTCGAAACTCGTTCAGGGCGTCTATGGTGAAATCGAGAGCCTCTGTCCGGCGGTACCTGTGCAGGAAGGCATCGTAGGCGCCGAAGAGACTCTTGCCTCCGTCACAGGCCGGCCGCGCGGACACGGCCCGCCAGGCATCTCCAAGGGCCTGGGCTACCACCGAAGTCCACATCATCTTCCCAGTTCCGGCCGACCCGACCAGTAGGACCAAGGGCTTGGTCGTGACGGCCTCAACGTAGGAGTCGGCGAATTCCTCGATGATGTCTCTGGGCCAAAGACGGGCAAGGGACAATTCCTCTATGACTTTCCGGGTCACGGCTTGACGCATGGCTATTTCCGTCCCCTGTTCGTGGTGGAAAGGGGCACGCGCGCCACCGCTACATCCGCGGGGCGAAAAGCTCTTCAAAAGACACTCCGAAGAACCGGGCGAGTCGGAGCCCAACGTCCAGAGATGGGGTCCGTCGCCCCGTCTCCAACTGCGTGTAGTATGCGCGTGACAGGCCCAGCGCTTGGGCCACTTGGGCTTGGGTCATACCTTTGGACTGACGGAGAGCGATGAGCCGGCGTCTGACGACCATGGCCTGGCTACCTCCGGTCCTCCGGGCAAGTCTCTTTAGGTAGAAGTATATTGTAGCGATGCGCTACACGTCAAGCTTCTTCGCCGGGAAATGTGCGGTTCCCGCACTCGACCTTTACGATTCGGCTGCCCTGAGGCCTAATCGAGGTAGCGCAGAGCCACATTCCGCAGTTAGAATAGAGGCATAGATGGGAAACGACCGCACCCGGGATGGGCGATGGGCTCGGTTGGGGGGCAAGAGATTGTCAGGCGGCTTTGGCGACAGGTTGCGGAGACTGAGGTTGGACGCGGGGTTGCGTCAGGTGGACCTGGCGTCACGTCTCCACATTCCCCGGGGGACCTTGGCCCACTACGAGATCGGCAAGCGAATGCCCACGTACGAAACGCTCCAGGCCCTGGCCGACTACTTCTCTGTTTCCACGGACTATCTTCTGGGGCGTGCCGACGCGGTGACCGAGCCAGGGACCGCCTACGGCCCAGGCGCAGGCGGCCAGGACGACTCTGCCTGGCCCGAAGGGCTCGCCCTCATCCGCCGGGCCGCCCTCACCCTGTCTCCCGAGGAGAAGAGGAAGCTGCTCCGCCTGATCAAGGTAGCCGCCTTTCCCGACTACCCCGACGGCGGCGGGGATCCCGGAACACCGTAAGACAAGACCCCTCCCCGGACCGACTGGGGAAGGGTCTTGGTTTTGGTCTTGTTCTTTGTCAGGCCTTAGAAGCTGGCGACAACCTCATCCACCAGCGAGCCGACGAAAGCCACCGCCTTGCGGATGGGATCGGGCGCGCTCATGTCCACGCCCGCCATCTTCGCCAGTTCGATGGGCCCCTTGGTCCCGCCGGCTTTGAGCACAGTCAGCCAGCGGTCCACCGCCGGTTGTCCCTCCTGGCGGATGGCCTGCCCCACCGTGGTCCCGATGGTGAGTCCCGCGGAGTAGGTGTAGGGGTAAAGCCCACGGTAGTAGTGGGGCTGCCGCATCCAGGTGAGCCTCGCGCCGTCGTCGACTTCCAGGACGTCGCCCCAGAACTCGCTCAAGATCTCGCCCTGAGTCTTCGAGATCGTCTGCTCCGTGATGGGGCGGCCCTGCTCGGCCATGGCGTAGATCCGGCGCTGCAGCTCGCCTTCGATCAGGTGGCGCACGAAGTTATGGTGGTAGCTGGCCAGCATCATCATGATGACCCACCGCCGCCGGCGCTTGTCGGTACTGTTGGCCAGGATATCGGTGCCGACGATGATCTCGTTGATCGTTGAGGGCGCCTCAATGAAGAACATCGAAGGCCGTGTGTTTGAAAGCCGCTGGTACCGGTGGCTCAACACTCCCTGCCCGCCGTGACCCAACTCGTGGGCCAGGGTGAAAGCGTTGCGCATGCTCCCCGTCCAGGTCATCATGACGTAGGGATGAACATCGGGAACGGTGTTACAGAAAGCGCCGGTGGACTTACCCACGTTATCGGACCGGTCGATCCAACGGTTCTTCAGGGCGGTGCGAATGATGTCGAGGTACTCGTCTCCGAGCACCGCCAGACCGTGCAGCAAAATCTCGCCGGCTTCTTCGAAGGTGATGGTGGGAGTATAGTCGGGGTCCAGCGGGGCTTCGAGATCGCAGTAGAGTATCTTGTCCATCCCCAGCACGCGTTTCCGCAGCTCGGCATAGCGGCGCATATGCGGCGCCAGTTCTTTTAGGATGATGTCGTGGAGGTTGTTGTAGACCTCCGGCGTGACCTCCTGCCGCGACAAGATCATGTCCCGCGCCGAGGCGTATCCCCGCAACCTGGCCTCCACCACATTTTTCTTCACCGTGGTCGCCCAGGTGGCGGCGTAGGTGTTCTTGTAGGCGGCGAGCCCCTTGGTGAAAGAGGCCCAGGCGTTGTGGTGAAGCGTTTGGTCGGTGTCACGGAAGCGTCCCTCATATCCCGCGGGGGATATGTGGTGCGCGTTCCCCTTGCTGTCGGTCGCCGGCTGGAAGGTCATATCAGACACCTTCGAGAGGCGGTAGATCATGCTAGGAGCATCCAGAACCTCGCCTAACGCCGCTAGGGCCGCCTCGGTCTCCTGGCTCAAGGTGTGCGGTTTCTCCTTCACCATCCGTTCGATGGTATGCCGGAAGGAGGCGAGACCCGGTTCGGACGCCAGATACCCTTCAAGGATGCCGGCCGGGAGGGCGAGGGCCTCCGATTGGATGAAGGTGGTGGCGGCGTGGATCTTCGCCGCTAGGGCCCCGGCGCGGGAGGTGGCCGCCTGGTTAGCGGGCGAGCTGCCGTCGGCCGAATTGTTCAGGGAAGCGTAGGACATCACGCGACTGAAGCGGGCCTGCAGCTTCTCCTGGGCTTCCAGGCAGGCCAGAAGGGCGGAGGGGCCTTCGGCGAACTTTCCCTTGTACTGGGTCACGCTGGGGATGTCGGCCTCCACCGCCGCCATCTCCGCCTCCCAGGCTTCGGGGGTGGGGAAGATGTCGGCCAGGTTCCAGGTCATGTCCACGGGGACTTCGGCGCGGGTCAGGCGCCGCTGAGCAGGTTCGGGCATCTGGGGCTACCTCCTGTCTTGAGCCTATCGTTTAGTAGGTTCGCGGTTTTCCTCTATCCCCTGAAGTTTCCACGCCCGAAGGTTTTGTACCTGCCGCTCCACGTCATCCACGAGGGTGCCGACGAAGGTGACCGCTTTATGGATCGGGTCAGGCGATCAGGTCCACCCCGGCGATCTGCGCCAGTTCGAGGGGGCCTTTGGCCCCGCAGGCTTTCAGCGCGTTTACCCAGCGAACGGCGGCCGGTTCGCCCTCGTCCCGGAGGGCCAGAGCCACAGCGGTCCCGATGGTGAGGCCGGCCGCGTAGGCATACGAGTAGAGGCCACGGTAATAATGGGGCTGACGCATCCAGGTCAGGCGGGCGCCATCATCGATTTCAAGAATGTCGCCCCAGAACTCCCTTAAGATATCGCCCTGCACCCCCGACAGCTCCCGCTCAGTGATGGCCTGCTCGCGCTCGGCCAGAGCGTATATCCGCCTCTCCAGCTCTCCCTCTATTAGGTGACGGACGAAGTTGTGGTGGTAGCTGGCGAGCAGGTAGGTCAAAACCCACAAGCGCCTGCGTTCACCGGTGCTGGAGGATAAGGCGTCAAGGCCGAGGATGGCCTCGTTCGCCGTGGACGGTGCCTCCATGAAGAAGCGAGAGGGAATGCTATTCAACGGTTCCTGATGGATATAGCTTAAGAACATCTGGGCGGCATGCCCGAGTTCATGTGCCAGAGTGAACGTATTACGCATGCTACCCGTCCACGTAACCATTACATAGGGGTGAACGCCGGGAACCATGCCCGCGGTGCCGTGCGGGGATTTCCCAATGTTCTCGGCCCAATCTATCCACCGGTGGCTAAAGCTATCGGCGATTATCTGACGGTACTCTCCGCCGAGCGCACCCAGGGCCCGGAGGAGCATCTCCCGGCCTTCTTCGACGGTCACGGCCGGGAGGTAACCGGGGTCCAGGGGAACCTCAAGATCACAATAAAGCAATCGGTCCAGGCCCAACACTTGCCGCCGCAGTTCGGCATAACGTCGCATGTGGGGGGCCAGCTCAGCCAGAATGACGTCGTGGAGGCTGTCGTAAACCTTAAGCGGTACTCCCTGTTCGTCGAGGAACATATCGCGGGCCGACTCGTACCGGCGGAGGCTGGCGTGGACGATGTTCCGACGGACCATCGTCGACCAAGTGGCGGCGTAGGTGTGCCGGTAACCTTTCAAGCCGGCCGTGAATGAAGCCCAGGCGCTGCGACGCAGGGTCTGATCGGATGTGTTCTGGTAGCGGGCTTCATAGGCGCCAAAGGACAGTGGATGCTGGTGGCATTCACTGTCGGTGGCCGGCGGGAAAGACATATCCAGCATCTTGGATTGGTCATAGATGGTTTTGCTGGCGCCCAGCACTTCTCCGAACGCCACGAGAGCTTCCTCCGTTTGTTGACTCAGTTGGTGAGGTCTCTGCCGAAGGAGACCCCTTAGATATGGGCGGTACGAGCTGAGGCCGCCGTCACCTTCCAGATCACCGTCTGCCAACAAGCCTTCTACGGTGCAGGGATGGAGGGTGAGGATTTCCGACCTAATGAATGATGCGGCGGCCTGCACTTTCGCCATAAGGGTCTGGGCCCTGGCGTAGGCCTCCTGTTTGGCTGCGGAAGTGGCGTCGACCGCGCAGTTCAGGAAGCTGTAGCTGGAAACCCGGCCGGTGCGAGCGGCGAGATTCTCGTAGGCCTCCAAGCAGGCCAGGATCACCGACGTGCCTTCCCCAAGCTTGCCCCGGTATGTCGTCACTGTCGGAATGTCGGCTTCCACCGCCGCCATCTCCGTCTCCCAGGCTTCGGGGGTGGGGAAGATGTCGGCCAGGTTCCAGGTCATTTCCACGTGGACTTCGGCACGGGTCAGGCGTCTCCAAGTAGGTGACGCTTCAGAAGGGGGCCGTATCGGAGCAGGCATCACAGATTGCCTCCCATCGTGGGGACCTATCCACAGTTTCTATTCCGGGAAGCCCGCACCTCCCACCTAACCGATCCAGGGTGTCAAGTATACTTGACAAAACGACAAATGTATTTTACCTTTGAGCCGGGAGGGTCGAACGAGGATGTCAGAAGCGTACCGGCTGAGGAACCGGCTTCGAGTGGTAAGAGCCGAGAAGGATCTGTCCCAAGAGCATCTGGCGGCCATGGCGGGCGTGACCCGTCAGACCATCAGCTACATTGAGAATGGCCAGTATGCCCCGTCGGCGAAACTGGCCCTCATCCTTGCACGGGTTTTGGAGAAGAAGGTCGAAGAGCTTTTCCAACTGGAGGAGATGTGAGATGCCCGCAAGTCACAAGAGCCAAAGCCCGCGGCAGGAGCCGCCGGAAAGGGACGAGCGCACGATAGCGGTGGAAAACGCCAGTTACCGGCTGGGTTACCTCTTGGCCATGTTTGCCCTGCTACTGGCGGTGGCCCGTCGGTCCTTCTTCCTGAAAGATCCTGCCTGGGACCTCCTGGGGATCGTCATCGGAAGTGGCCTGGCGGTGCAACTGTACCAATGGCGCGCCAGGATTCTGGGAAAAGCCCATTTCACCGCGGCTTTGCTTGCGGTGGTCGGTGGTGGGTTGGTGGCGCTACTGGTAGCCTCCTTGGCGGGTGGCCTCCTCCGATGATGCCCCACTCTCTGGCTCCTCGGTTTCGGTTCCTGCGCCTTGGCCCCTCAGCCTCGGCTCCTCAGCTCCGGAATCACTTGCGATAGGCGACATAGATGTCGGCCTCAACCATGGTTTTCCCGTCCGGCGTGAAGTAATGGTGCACGAAGTAGATGTTCCCGCGGTCGTCCAAGGTGGGTTCGGCCGCGAAGCGTGAGATTACCTCCTGCGCGATGCCCCACTTGCCGTCGGCAGCCTTGACGGAACGGTACACAGCGGGCCCCGGGTCCTTCGATCCGGGCCGGTCGAACCACAACTCTCTGCCGTCGGAGGTCAGAAAGGGCCGGCCCTCGTCCGCGGCGGTGTTGACTCCGGGACCCAGGTTCGCTGGAGTACCCCAGGTCCCGTTCTCCGTCTTCTGGGTCATCCAGATGTCCAGCCCGCCGTAACCGCCCGGACGCGATGAGTGGAAGTACAAGGTCATGCCGTCTGCGGTGACGTGGAACTCGTCGATATCGAAATCCTTGTTCAACTGGGCACCGGCGTTTTCCCACTTCGTCCAGGCTCCGCCCCCCGCGCCACCCCCACCACCCGTCGCGGCACCGGCGCCGCTCGTAGGTCCTGCGGCGGCTCCTCGGCGTGCCGTGAAGACGTCGATCTCGCCCATGCTCCCCGCGCGGACCGACGCGAACCACAGCGTCTCGCCTTGCAGCGTCGGACACCCGTCCAGGGCCAGCGTATCAGAGAGCAGCACTCGTTCTGGTTCGGTCCACGTCTCGCCGGATCTGGTCGCCCGCCAGATCCCGGTTACACCATCCAGAAGCTGCTTCTGCGGTGGGACGTTTGGGTCGGGCGTGAAGAAGACATAGAACTCCTTGCCGTCGGGGGACACGAACGGGGAATCCTCGGCGCCCGCCGTATTGATGGGGCCGGGCAGGGGTATGGGGGCCTGCCACTGGTCCGAACGGAGGACCGGAGGAAAGGGGTCGGCCGACGGGAGTGCCTTCGCCCTTGTCGCGGGGATGGACTGCCCACGGCTGACGGATGTAGTCGATGGCGCGGTTGGCTGGGTAGTCGGTTGCTCGCTTGGCTTGGATGTTGGCTGGGTGGCCTGGGAGGGTTGCGTTGGCTGGGAGGAGAAGGATGGCGACATGGTGCCGCCGGACGGTTTGCCCTTGCCGGCGCACCCTCCGGAAAGCATAAGCACCGGCATCAGCACCAGTATTAGCGCCACCTCGGCAATCGCCAGAGCGATACTCCTGTGCAACCACCGCACCCCCCCTCGCACCTTGCTTGCGCCATTTCCATGTGCCTCTGCCACTTCCTTCCCCAAGGAATCGACTCCGGTGACTGCGAAACCTTGTGATCGATCTGGGATGGAGGGCGGTTTCCCTTGCGCGTCGCCTTGATTGCCCAACCTTACAATGTCCAAGGCAAAGGTCAGGGCCACGGTTCCGGTCCTGAAGCCCTGATACGAGCCGGTATCGCCGATAGACTGACCGCCCAGGGACACACCGTCCAAGGGCCCGCCACCGTCACCCTGACGCCCGATGAGGAAGCCCGTTACGGCGGATGGAACCGGGTGGGGATGGCCAATGGTTGTCTGGCGGGCCTGGTGGCGGCGGCCAGACTGAGGCCGGGTGGCGTCGAGGCTGGCGGCAGCGGGGTCGCCCGCGACACCAGGGCCTGCGACAGCGTGAATGCCCAGCCTTTCGTCGTAGCCCTCGGCGCCGACTGCAACTCGGTGCTGGGCATCCTTGGCGGGCTGGCCAGGAGCGTGGAGCCGGAGTGGCCCCGCCGCGTCGGGCTGGTCTGGATCGACGCCCATGCCGACTACAACACCCCCGAGACCAGTCCCAGCGGCATGCTGGGCGGGATGCCGGTGGCCACCGCCTGCGGGAAGTGCTTACCGCGGCTGCGCCGCGCCAGCGGCCTGCGCGTCCCGCTACAGGCGCCCGACGTGCTAATGGTGGGGCTCCGCGACGTCGATCCGCCGGAGCAGGAAGCGATCAAGGAGGACGGCATCGTCACCTTGACCGTGGATGACCTGTTACAAGGGGAGGCGGGGTCCGACGGGTCTGCATGGTCTCCCCGGCTGAAGTGGGCCATGGACCGCCTGTGCGCGCGCGAGGATGTGGTCTACGTGCACGTGGACCTGGACATTCTTGACCCCACGCTGGCGCCGGCGGCGGGTTTGCCCGCGCCGGGAGGCATCTCCGGCGATCAGCTGGGAGAAGGCCTGCGGCGGCTGCTCTCCTACCCGAAGGTCGGCGCACTGGCGCTGGTCTCCTACGGTGCCGAGCGCGACGAGGATGGCCGGACCCTTGACCAGGTAATGCGGGCGGCCTTGGGAGCCACCCAGGGGCTCACTGGGCGCTAACGGGAGTGGTTGGGAAAGGTAACAGCCGGAATCCCCAGTTCCACGCAGACCTTGGCCGTGTCGGCTCGGTGCTCCGGGGTTGGCGCAGCGTACTCCAGGCACCAGAGTAGCTGGAAAACGGGTCGGCGCCCAGCATAACCGCTATGAAGATGCCGAACCGACTCGTACGCCCTCCAGAACGCGGCTGCCGGCACATCAGGGCCAAGGCTATCACTCGCGCCGCCACCCGCTCCGCGAAGCAGACCTCTCCATATCTCCAGCCTGGCCAGGTCTGACTCGCCACACCCGAACCAGGCGCTGTCGAAGTCCACGATTCCAGAAAGCCTCCAACGCCCATCCGGACCCCGGTCCACCAGAAGGTTCTGCCCATCGATTCGTCGGCGGCGACTACCTCGAAGGTGGGCACTCCGGCTTGCCGGACCAGACGGCTGATGGCAGCCGTCCGTTCGAAGGGGCAGGAAAGGGGGGCGCGCGGTCCGGCCACCTTGACGAGGACTTCGCCGGGCGTACAGCGGCTTAGGTGCGCGGTGAAGACCAGGTAGTCCTCGGCTCTCTTCTTGACGTCTAAGCTAGCGAGCTGAACCCGAGACCCCAAGACTTCACGCAGGAGCGCTAAAAGGCCAGCTTCGTCCATTGATATGCCTGTCGCCACCGCCGATCACCTCCACCGCCCCCCAACCGCCCCCCTCCGTCCCCCTCCGCCGCCCCCCCTCCACCGCCCGCCGTCGCCTGCCGTCGACCGCCGCCCCGAGCGGACTTGGCTTGATAGATACGAAGCCTCTGACTTGCGGATGGCCGGAGGCCGGCTCATTGTACTGAAAAGGCACAAAGTCCAGGGGCAAAAGGTCGGTTTTTCGGACACTCATGTGTATCCAAACGTCGGAAAGCCGGACAGTTCCCTTCCCCATCGCGGGAATAGACCCCTCGGAGGCGAAACGAGTTTACATAACTACCGATTCTGTCCGGGTTTCCGGACGGTTTACCCTTGGCAAGTATCCGCTTTTCCGACCTTCGGCCACCACATTCCCGGCACGGCGATCGGGCGCGCGAAAAGCGGGGTGGGATTACAAGGATTGTGGGGAGAAGGCCGGCCGAGGGAGGGTTGGACTGCCGAATACCGAAACCGATAACCAAGTCGGTCAGTCTTAAGGGGGCGGAAATCGGCATGAACGTTCTTGTCCTGGGCGGCGCCGGGCTCCAGGGGAAAGCCGCCATCTACGACCTGTCGAAGAGCTTCAGCGTAGAGCGAATCGTATGCGCCGACCAGAATCCGGACGCCTTAAAGCCCTACCTCCACCTGATGGACGCCTCCAAGATATTCTTCGCCAAGGTGGACGCCTCTGATACGGCCGCTCTGACCTCCTTGATGAAAGGTTGTGTCGCCGGTAGCTCGAGCACTGCCAGCGCTTTCGACGTAGTCATCGACGTCCTGCCCGTCCGGTATCTGCCGAACGTTTGCGCCGCCGCCCTGGAGGCCGGCGTCAATGTGGTGAACACCATGTACGGCCACCAGGTGCCGGACTGGTTCCACGCGAAGGCGGTGGAGCGAGGCATCGCTTTCCTGCCCGAGGCCGGACTGGACCCCGGCATCGACCTGGTGCTGTGCCGGTACGGGTGCAGCCAGTTGGATGAGGTCCACGAGCTGCATTCCATGTGCGGTGGCATCCCAGAACCGGCGGCCATCGACAACCCCTTGAAATATAAGATCTCCTGGACCTGGAACGGAGTGCTGCTCTCCTACAAGCGACCGGCGGTCATGATGCGCGACGGGGAGGTCATCACCGTCGACCCGAAGGACCAGCACGCACCAGGCTGGGTGGCCACCACCATCATCCCCGGCGTGGGGAAGCTGGAGAGCATCCTGAACGGCGATGCCATGGAATTCGCCGAACAACTGGGCGTGGCACGCGCGCTGAGGAACACCACTCGCTCGACCCTGCGCTGGCCCGGCCACAGCTACCTGTGGAAGACCTTCTACGACCTGGGCTTTCTTAGTGACGAACCCGTGCCGGGGTTGGGTGGCGGGGTAACGCCCCACGAATTCATGGTCCATCACCTTGGGCCCCGGCTCCAGTACGGCCCGCAGGAACGCGATATGGTCGTGATGCGGACCATCGTCGGCGGCGTCAAGGGTGGGGAGCCGGCGCGCCTCACTTTCGACCTGGTGGACAGCCGTGACCTGGCGACCGGCTTCATGGCCATGAACCGGACGGTCGGCTTCTCGGTCAGCATCTGCGCCCAAATGCTGGCCCGCGGCGAGATTAAGGGGCGGGGGCTGCTCCAAGCGGTGCGGGACATCCCGCCCCGCCGCTTCCTGGACGAACTGCGGAAAAGGGGCATCACTATCACCGAGACCATGGAGACGGGCCAGGCCGAAGGGACGACCGACTCGCGTAGAGCCTAAGCACTCGACCGCTTCGCGCCACGGAGTGCCCGGTCATATGTCCAACCCGAAATGGGTTTCCACGGTCCGCGTCAACTCCTCGATGGTGAGGACTCCGTCCACTACGATGACCCGAAGCCCGCGCCTGGTGGCTTCCTCCGCCACTCGACATCCGAACTCCATGTCGCGGTCCATCCAGTTCTCAAAAGCCAAAGCAGGATCACTGCACTGCCCCACCACGTCTCGGACCAGTGCTGAGCGCCGCGCGGGGTAGGTGTCGTGCACGAATTCGCTGGTGGGGACCATCCAAAGGGCCTGGCTCGGTCGGCGGATGACGGCAGTGACCAGTTCGGGCAAAAGAGCCACCCCCTCAGCCAGGATCAAGTGATCGGTGGGCATGGCCAAGAGATCCCGGACGATGTAGGGCCACTCCTCGCGGTAAGCGCCGAGTAGTTCTTCCACTTGCTCGGGAACGGAACGCCGGACCAAGAACTGGTCCCAGTCCGGGTTCATGAAGGAGTGCAGCGACGGCTGCCTCCCTGGGTCGGCCTGCCGGGCGTGATCCGCCAGGTGGTCGTCGGCGCTGTACAGGTGCACTCCATGCCGTCGGCCCAGTTCACCGGCGACCGAAGTCTTGCCGGCGCAGGGTGACCCGCCAACCCATAGGACGTGGGAGAGAGAGTGGGAGAGAGAGTGGGAGAGAGAGTGGGAGAGAGAATGAGTGAGGGAGTGAGTGAGGGAGTGGTTGAGAAAGAGATCACCGGCCCGCGGCGATGACATCCGGCTTTGCTCTTTTCTCCAGATACATGTGATCATCGGCGGCCTTCAGCAGGCGTTCGACCACTGCCTTTGCTTCTGCATCCGGTGCCACGTCCAGCTCGGCCTCCATCGCGCCGGCCGGCGCCGCCTCCCACACAGCCGTACCTATGCTGAGGTTGGTGAGGGCCGCGGCGTCGTCAGCCCTCTGCCATTCGCCCACCGCCGCCCTCAGGCGTTCGACCACTAACCCCGCTCCGGCCGCATCGGTGATTGCCAGTACCACGAACTCGTCCCCGCCCAGCCTTGACAGAAGGTCCGACTCACGCACGCAGTTCCGGAGGACGTCGGCAAACCCGCGTAACACGGCATCCCCGCGAGCGTGGCCCAGTGTATCGTTCACCCCCTTGAAATCGTCCAGATCGATTAGCAGGAGGCCGGCGGCCTTCATCTGGCGCCGGGCCAGGTCCACGCGCCGCGCCGCCAGTTCCATGAACCCACGTCGGTTCAGAAGGCCGGTGAGGTAATCCGTGGTCGAAGCGACTTTCAACTCGTCGGAGATGGTCTGGTACGGCAGGTCAATACCACGGACCACAACCTCCGAAAGGAGCACGAAAGACGACAGGATCCTTAGAACATGCCCAATGAAGTTAAGTATGCCGTAGACGTCCACATAAAAGGTGAAGGCCAATTCGGATAGGATGGCCAGTCCCGTGGAGACCATCATTGCTCCGTACAGCGACTCACCCAGAGCCACCTTCTGCCCTCTGAGGCGGAGCATGGCCGCCGCCATCGCGACCATGATGACACCTTCGGCCGTCACCTTGAAGGGCGTCAGTCCCTTACCCACCACGTAACAGGTCGGGAAGTTCCGGAAGACCAGGATGGAGAGGCCGAGGCCCAAGGTAACCAGGCTCAGCACGACCAACGCCGGACCGCGTCGGACGCGGTGTCGCATGACGAACGTGGCTGCCAGCAGAACCGCCGCTTGAAGGGATCGGGCGGCGATCCACAGCTGCGTGGGGACGTTGGGCGAGTCGACGGCGATGACGTTCATCCCGCTATAGGTAAGGGTGTGGGCAAAGTCGAGGAAGGCGATGCAGATGTACGACAGTCCCAAAAACAGGAGGAAGTCACTGTTGGAGTGCTTGTACGTGCGCGTGGCCAGGATGTGGATGAGTATGGCCACCAGGATCGCAAAGATCTCCGCGGAGATGTGAAAAAGGAGATAGCTAACCCGAGCCACTGCATAGAGGGCGGCCAGGGGCAGAAGCCAAACGGCACCGGCGGCGATGCGCGGGAGCCACCCCCGTGCGCTTCTACCTGACTCCACCGTGATCATGTACTAGCCTTCCTTCGAGCGATAACGCTATGTCCAGAACATACTTCAATTCTCCCCCACTGGACAGAGACCTTCCAGGAATTTGCCAGGAATCAACATCCCACTCGTGTCCCAAGAGTGGCGCGGCTACTCACTCACACAGGGAGGGGGGCGCGGCGCCCCCCTCCCGTACAGATGACCACTCACACGTCGTTATGCTTGCCGAACGAATTCGGCTCGCCCGCCGTCCGCTCACCTGTCAGAGGACTCGACCGGAATCTGTATCTCCGTAGCGTACTCTTCCGGGCGCTTTTTGGACTCCGGTCCCACCAAGTAGATCTCGCGCGGCGGCCCAGCTTGCCGCCAGCCGTTACGGTTCACCCAGTCGAAGATGGCGGCGTAGCTCCCGCTGATTCGGTCGTAAGGACCGACGTGAACGGTAGACACCACTTTGGTGGCCGGAAGCGTACGCTGCCCACGCGCCACTACCGGGAACAGGACTTCGACATCGGCCTTCTCCGGGTCGAAATCCTGGTCATAGTAAAGGGTCATGGGCGGCCCCGCCGGCCGCGACCGCATCTGTCTCGCCGCCTGCCCGAACAGCCCGCCGATCTCGCCGATGGGGATCGTCTTCCGGACCCCGACGACTTGCACTTCGGGAAGGTCTTTCAAGGTAACCGCTTGCTGTTCCACCCTCATCCACTCCTTCTCCCGCCCCAACTGGGCGGTGGCTTGTTCGATGCGCGAAAGGAGATGCAGCCGGGAGTCGATCTCGCCACGCACCACACCGGCCCGTTCCTGGAGGAAAGCGGCCAGCCGTGCCGGATCATCCATAGAGCCGTCCTCGATCAACCCCTTGGCGTCATCCAAGGGTACTCCGAGATCGCGCAGGAACAGGACTTTCCGGATCACGGGGATCTGCTCGTGCGTGTAATACCGGTACTGGTTGTCCGCCCCCACGGCGGCCGGCCGGAACAGGCCGATTTCGTCGTAGTGGCGGAGGGTCTTCGTGGAGACATTGCAGATCCGCGCCATCTGACCGACCGTGTACATTTCTAACCGGCGCCTCCTTCCGCATCCGCCATCATCGTAAAGCCTTGCCCTAAGGGGAAGGTCAAGCCCTCCCGATAAAGATTAGGGGAGAACCAAAGAGAATCCCTTTCCAGGAGTGGAATTAGCTTCCTTGTCGGGGCTGATGGATTGACGGCAGGCACAAGGGAAGTAGCGTAGACGCCCTGATGGTGCGGAAACGCAATAGAGTCGAGACCCTATGGAACTTCGCCCGCGGACCCTCGTATAATGTCCAGACACTGGAAGCAAAACAGAATACCGCTCCCTTGTTAAGTGAGGCTCCAGTACTGGCTAAAGCCACTGCCCGGAAAGGTCGAGAGACTCCAACGGGTGTAGCAGATACCGCCGCAAGGCGTACCTAATGTGGCAGGACCGCAGTTCAGGACCAGGTCGTGCTGTGCCAAACCCCAATCATCGGAGGCTCCCGGGTTCAAGCAGTACGGGCGTGAGGGACCTCCCTGTGAGGTCCTTTTGTTTGTGTTTCAGGAGGAGGTCAGAGCCATGGCAGTCATAGCGACCGTCAAGCTGAGCAAGAGCTATGGGCGCCAGCGTGGTATTGAGGATGTGACCCTTACCGTGGAAAAGGGCGAGATCTTCGGTTTCCTGGGCCCCAACGGTGCCGGCAAGACAACGACCATCCGCCTCCTCCTGGGGATGTTGCTCCGGACCGGCGGCACCGCCCACGTCTTCGGTCTGAACGTCGACCGGGATACGCTGGCCATCCGAGCCCGGACCGGGTACCTCCCCAGCGACGCCAGTTTGTACCCCCATCTGCGCGGCTGGGACCTGGTGGACTTCGTCCTCGCCACCCGGGGGCTACGCGACCGCTCGCGGGCCCGCTCCCTGGCCGGCCGACTCGGAGTTGACCTTGGCCTCCGAGTGAAACAGTGCTCCAGGGGAATGCGGCAGAAGATCGCCATCGTCGCCACCCTGGCCCACGACCCCGAACTGTTGGTCCTGGACGAGCCCAGCACCGGTCTAGACCCTCTGGTACAGCATGTGCTGGCCGACCTGCTGCGCGAGGAGACGGCGCGTGGGAAGACCGTCTTCCTGTCGTCTCATAACCTGGCCGAGGTCGAATCCTTGTGCAACCGTGTGGCTATTATCCGCGAAGGGGTGGTCGTCAAGGTCGACGAGGTGTCGTCCCTGCGCGGAATGCACTTCAAGACGGTCACTGCCCGGTTTGGCACGGCTGCGGGCTCCGGAGGAGGTGAGCCCGGTTCCGGCGGCCGGCCCAATTTCTTGACCATCCCCGGCGTACGCTTGGTGGAAAACGGGTCGGGGCCGGCAGCCGGGGTTCGTGACCACGCCGGCGGCGCCGCCCAGAGCGGTTGGATCACCTTGAAGGTGACGGGCGACCTCCGTCCGCTCCTTGAGAGGCTGGCTTCCTCTTCTCTTCAGGACCTGCGCGTGGAGGACCCGACCCTGGAAGAGGTGTTCATGCAGTTCTACAGCGGCGATTCCGGTGCTGGCGTCGGAGGTGAGCAGAGATGAAGCTGACCTTCATGAAGACCCTGACCGTGTTCCGGAACTACTGGCGGGCCGAGCGCGGCGCCCTGGTGGGCTGGGCTGTCGGCTTGGCGGCCTACGCCTATTACATCTCCGCCTTCTACAAGAGCACGGAGCACGATTGGCAGCCCCTGCTGGAGTATCTGAACCACATGCCGGCCGGCCTGAAAGCCCTAGTGGGTGGGGAACTGTCCAGCCGGACGGTGGCGGGGTGGCTCCGCCTGGAACTGCTCAGCTATCTCCCGATGCTGGCCTCCATTTACGTTTCCATCGTCGTGGCGGGCATCATCAGTAAGGAAATCGAGCGGGGCACGGCCGAGTTCCTCTTCGCCCAACCCATCAGCCGAGCCCGCCTGGTGCTCACCCGCTTCGTCGGGTTGGCACTGAACCTGGCCATCCTGCACCTGGTCGTCTTCGGCGGGGCCTGGGTGGGCATCGCCAGCATCGGCGAGGAGTTCCCCGCCTGGGTGGCGCTGCGCACGGTTTCGGTGGCCTGGCTCGCCGTCATGGCCGTTGCCGCGCTGCTCCTGCTCATCTCCGTGTTTGTGCCAGACTACACCCGAACCCTTTTCACGGGTTTGGGAGTATCCACAGCCCTGTATGTCCTGACGGTGGCGCTCCGGGCTTCGGGCCGGGAGAACGCGCTCACGGCCTGGACTATCTTTGGGCACTACGACCCGGCCAAACTCGTGGAGTCGGCGTCCGGGGTCTGGGAGCATGCCGCGATCTTGGCCGCCACGACCATCGTCTTCCTGACTGCGGCAGTGCTGATCTTCAGACGAAGAGACTTGAGGCTGTAGGAGAAAACTGTTATTGATAAATACCCAAAAACCCACTAGAATAGTTATCGATAATAACCCGGAACGCGAGGTGCGCAGAAGGAATGCCAAGGCCGCCTAAGACCAGGTCCGTGGCGTTTCGACCGGAAGTGACCTACTACAAACCCGCCGGTACCCCTCTTCGGGAGTTGGAGGAGGAATGCCTGTGCGTCGATGAGTTGGAGGCCCTTCGCCTGAGCGACATGGACGGCCTCGATCAAGAGGCCTGCGCCCGGCGCATGAATGTAGCCCAGAGCACTTTCCAGCGTATCGTTAGCTCCGCCCGGGGCAAAGTGGCTACAGCCCTGGTAACGGGGAAAGCCATTCGTATCGGGGGCGGCAACTACGAGTTCGTCGAGCCCCCGGCCAGAAAAAAGGAGGAGAATGACCCAGTGATCGCAGCTATCGCTTTAGAAGGTAACGAAGTATCCCAGCACTTCGGACGGGCGCCGGGTTTCGCCATCGTCGAGATCGCCGGAGGCTCGGTCGTCAGCCGTCGGGACTACCCAAACCCCGGACCACACCAGCACGGGACTCTGGCCGGTTTCTTGCGCGACCATCAGGTGTCCGTGGTAGTCGTGGGCGGGATCGGTGGCCCGGCCCAGCAGGCTCTGCGGGCCAACGGCCTGGAGATCATCTCGGGCGTGTCCGGATCGTTGGATGAGGTGCTTCCCAAACTTGCCTCGGGAACACTGGAGTCGGGAGATGCGGTCTGCGGGCACGAGCACGACGACGACCACCAACATCACGACCATCACCACCACCATCATCATGAGTGCCACCACCTCGGTCACGGTCACCACCACCGCTACTATCACGCTCACGACCGCATGTGGTAACGGGGTGGCCCACCGCAGGTCGGTGGCGGCGCCCTCATCGATGCCCACACTCCGCGCTCACCTGCGTTCTTCCTCATTCTTACTGGTTCCGAAAAAGGAGTTAGGCGAGAGGAATGCCGAACTCCAGAACAGTTCCAGCATTTGCACAATGGACCTGTGACTTCCAGTGGGATTGGACCGGCAGACTGCATATGGCAGACGGCACACGGCACACGGCCCGCGCTACAGGCTGGAGCAAGGGACGCAGGAGTGGGAGGTCTCGGGCATTGGGTGGAAAACCTGAAGTCACCTCAAGGAACGGCATGGTCGCCACCGCGCACCCCCTGGCTTCACAAGCTGGGGTGGAGATGCTCCGCCGGGGCGGGAACGCGGTGGATGCCGCCGTCGCCGCAGCTTTCACCATCGGAGTGGCGGAGCCGTTCTGCTCGGGAATCGGTGGTGGCGGTTTCTTACTCCTCCGCCTGAGCCGCACCGGCGAGACCACCTTCATCGACTACAGAGAGGTCGCCCCGAGAAGGGCCGCGGCCGACATGTACCCCATGCGGGGCGGTGAGGTCGTCGGTCGCGCGAACCAGCTAGGGCACCGGGCCGTAGCGGTCCCTGGTAGCGTTGCCGGGCTATGCCTCGCCTTGGAACAGTTCGGCCGCCTCTCCCTGGCCGAGGTGCTGGCCCCCGCCATCCGCGCCGCCGAAGAGGGCATCATCGTCACCCAGAACTTCCGGAATAACGCCCAGTCCCAGCACGAGAAACTACGGGCCTTCCCGGAAATAGCCCGCATTTACCTGAAGAGGAATGGCGACCTCCTTGACGTCGGTGACACGCTGCGGAACCCCGATTACGGGCGCACTCTTCGCCTTGTGGCCGCTCACGGTCCCGACGTCTTCTACCGGGGCGAGGTCGCCCGAGCCATCGCGGACGAGATCGGGGCGGGCGGCGGTATCCTGGACGAGGAGGACCTCGCCGCCTACCGGCCGACCGTCCGGACCCCCATTGCCGGAACTTACCGCGGCTACGACCTCATCGCCACCTGCCCGCCCAGTTCGGGAGGGGCTCATGTCATCGAGATCCTCAATATGCTGGAGCAATTCGACATCGGGGCGATGGGCCATAACAGCGTCCGCCACCTGCACCTCTTGGCGGAGGTCCAGAAGCGGGCCTTCCGCGACCGCGACGCCTTCATGGGCGATCCGGGCTTCGTGCGAGACATCCCCTTGAAAGGTCTCACCACCAAGGGTTATGCCGCCGAACGGGTCCGCGAGATTGACCCGGCGGCGGCCACCCCGCCCGGTGGCGTCGGACCGGGCCGGCCGAGGCTGCACGAAGGCAACAGCACAACCCATCTCTCGGTCATGGATGAGGAACTGAATATGGTCGCCCTGACTCAGACCATCGAGTGCTTCTTCGGGTCGGGGATCGTCGTGCCCGGCTACGGGTTCATCTTGAACGACGAGATGCACGACCTGGACCCCAAGCCGGGTGGGCCGAATAGCATCGCCCCCGGGAAGAAACCCTTGTCCAGCATGTCCCCCACCTTGGTCCTGAAGGACGGAAGGCCCGTCATGACCGTCGGCTCTCCGGGGAGCAAACGCATCATCACCGCTGTGGCTCAGGTCATCTCGAATGTGATCGACCACGGCATGCGCCTTCAGGATGCCATTGCCGCGCCCCGCGTGCATATTGATGGGGACGTGCTGAACGTGGAGGGACGTGTGCCGGCCGTGGTCGCCGAAGGGCTGAAGGCGCTGGGCCACGAGGTGAACGTGCGCAAGGAATATGACCTCTTCTTCGGAGGGTCTCAGGGCGTCCTGTTCGATGGTGCCGGTGGGCTTTTTTACGGTGGAGCCGACCCCCGACGGGATGGAGTGGCCTTGGGCTTCGATAGGCAATAGGTAGCAGAAGAAAGCAGGATTCGCCCCATGACTGACCGGCCCAGTGGCCCTCCGGAAGAGGCGGAGGAAGCCCTCATTGCCGCCGCCGCCGCGGCCCCCACTGCCGCGACCATGGCGGCGGCTCCTGGTGCGACCCCACCCGGTGCCGCCGTACCCGGTGCTTCCCCGCCCGGTGCTTCCCCGCCCGGTGCTGCCCTGCCCGGTGGCGCCTTACTGGGCCGCGCCCGCCTATCCGCTGCCGTGGGTATCGGCGAAGCCACCCCGGCCGCCATCCGGCAGAAAGTGATCCAGTTGGCCGGGCCGGCCATCGCCGAAATGACGTTCTCCAGCATGATTCAGGTTTTGAACATGGTCCTGGTGGGCCACCTCGGCCCCGTAGCCGTGGCCGCCGTCGGCCTCACCAACCAGCCGGTTTTCTTCGCCATCTCCGCCTTCCAGGCGCTGAACGTTGGCGCTACCGCCCTGGTGGCCCGCGCCGTTGGCGCCGGGCATCCGGAAGAAGCCAACGAGGTCACCCGCCAGACCCTCCTCATCAACGTCGTCTTGTCCGCGGTCATGGCCGCCCTGGGGTACATCTTCGCCGCTCAGATCCTGGCTTTCATGGGTGCCGAGGACGAGGTGATCTCCGCCGGCCTCAGCTATTTCCAGGTCATCGCTATGACTCTGTCCTTCAATACCCTCAGCATGAGCTTGAACTCGGCCCTGCGCGGGGCGGGCGACACGAAGACTCCCATGCGGGTGAGCCTGATCGCTAACGTCCTCGCCGTCATCCTCGGTTACCCCTTGATCTACGGCGCCTTCGGTCTGCCCGCTCTGGGTGTGCTGGGCGCGGCGGTGGCCTCGGCCATGGCCCGGTTCGCCGCCTTCGCCCTTTCACTGTCCGCCGTGGTGAGCGGGAAGTACGTCATCAAGGTGGGTCTGCGGGACCGGTGGCGTTGGAACGGCGCCATCATCGCCCGAATGGTGCGCATCGGTCTGCCGGCTGCCCTGGAGCAGTTCGTCATGCGCGGGGGGATGGTCATCTTTACGCGGACGGTGGCCGGATTGGGTACAGTGACGGTGGCGGCCCACCAAATCGCCATGAACGTCCTGAGCCTGTCCTTCATGCCCAGCCAGGGCTTCGCCGTCGCCGCCACCACCCTGGTCGGGCAGAACCTGGGGGCCAAGCGGCCGGACTGGGCCGAGCGTTGCGGGTGGGAGACCCGGCGCCTGGGCCTGATCATGGGCGTGAGTTTGGGGGCGCTCTTCTTCCTCGGAGCCCCCTGGATCGTGCGGATGTACACCTCGGACGCCGGGGTCATCGCCTTCGGCGCCGTCGCCCTAAGGATCGCGGCCCTGGCCCAGCCGGCTCAGGTCAACCAATTCGTTCTGGCCGGAGGCCTACGCGGGGCAGGGGATACCACCTGGCCCCTCTACGCCGCCTTCGCCGGGGTCTGGGGCTTCCGCGTCACTCTGTGTCTTCTGTTCGTGAACGTCCTCCACTGGGGCCTGGCCGGGGCCTGGCTGGCCATGCTCGTCGACCAGCTCACGCGATCGCTTGTGATCTACATGCGGTGGAAGAGCGGGCGCTGGAAGACGGCCAAGGTCTGATAGCGCCGGCCCGACCCGAGGCCGGATGCGGGTAATCTGGAAAGGGGTAACGACACCGTGGAACCTGTTCGTCTCGGACTGATCGGGTGCGGCGGCATCGCCAACAGCGCCCATCTCCCAGCCATCCGTAGCCTACCCGGTCTCGTCCGTCTGGTGGCCACGGCCGATGTGTCCCCGGCGGCCGCGGAGGCGGCGGCCCGGCCTTTCGGGGCCGATGCCTATGGGGACTTCCGGCGGGTCACAGAGCGGCCCGACGTGGAAATGGTGGTGGTGGCGGCGCCGGAATTCGCCCACCGGCAGATCGTGGAGGCGGCCGCCGCCTCGGGGAAACACGTCCTTTGTGAGAAGCCGATGGCCCCGTCCCTTGAGGATGCCGACGCCATGATCGCCGCGTGCCGGTGCGCGGGGGTCCGGCTGATGGTCGCCCACAGCCGGCGGTTCACCCGGCGTTATCAGGAGATCCGCCAGGCCATTGATGCCGGCGAGGTGGGCGAGGTGCGCCTGGCGAGGGAAAACGAGCGACGCATGCGTCCGGAACCGGGGCGGCGTGGCGCTTACTGGCGGCCCGACCATTGGACGGGGAACCCCGAGCTGTCTTTGGGCGCGGTCCTGCTGAACGGGATCCACGAGTTCGACCTGCTACGGTGGTTTGTGGGGACCGAGCCGGTCAAGGTGTTCGCCGAGACGGCCGTCCAACGGGAAGGCAACCTGGTACCCGACTTCATCACGTTCACGGCCACCTTCGCCAACGGCGCGCTGGGTTCGTCCGAGGTCACGAACAGTCTGCCCCCGGGCTACCCCAGTTACCACCAACTGGACATTTGCGGGACGCGCGGCTTCATCCGCGCCCGGGACACCGACCAGCAGGGCTTGATCCAGTTCGGGGACGGCGGCGCCAAGTATCCCGGCACGTACGAGAGGCTCCTGCACATCCCCGACGCCTATGCGCTGGAGCTTTCGGAGTTCGTGGGGGCACTGCGGCGCGATGAGCCAGTGCCTCTGGCGGCCGAAGAGAGCCGGGCGGCGCTACGCTTCGCCTTGGCGGCGGTGAAGAGCGCCAAGGAAGGGCGCGTGGTCTGGTTGGACGAGACGGGGGCGGCTAATGTGGGGGGTGTCGGCGAAAGTGCTTGAGCTGGGAGTAATAGGTTCGGACGATCGGGCTGCGGCTTTGGTGGAGCGACTCGGGAATGAAAGCCCATTCACCTTGGGACCGGTGCAACTGGCGGCCCCGGCCCGCGAGCAGACGGTCAATGCCGTCTTCGTCGGCGGCGCACCCAGTGGGCGGGCGGCGGCCGCCGCCGCGGCCCTCGGCGCTGGGAGGTCGGTGTTGTGCCCAATGCCCTGCGCCCTAACCGAAGCCGAGTTGGATCAGCTGGAGCGGACGTGCGAAGGGACACCGGAGCCGGGTCTCCTCTACACCCCGACCGACCTGCGGCACATGGCTGCCGTGGGACACGCCCTCGACGCCATGGCCGGGGGAGGGATAGGTCCGGGGCTCCATGCCTACGTGGGATACAGGACAAGGGTTGGAGCGGCGGCCGGTGGCGAGCGGCAGGTAGGAAGCAGCGTTCTCGAAGACCCCATTTGGCATGTCTTGGACTTCGCCCTCGGCTGCACGCCGGCGCCCATGGCCCGAGTCCATGCCGCTGGGGGGCGTCTTTTCGGGGGCGGCGTCGGCACCGGCGGGCTCGCCGGCGAGACGAGACGCGCTGCGGTTGAGAGCATGGACACCTTGGTCCTGACGATACGGTTCACGGACGATTTCATCGTCTCGGCCGAGATTTCGGCCTGCTTGCCGGCCGACTATCCATCGGAAGGTCCGGACATAGACATCGACATCGTGGGGCGGCGCGGGGCGCTACGGGTGGAACCGGGCCGCCAGGTCGTGACGGTGGTCGGGGCAGGCGGGCGGACGTCCGTCCGGGATTGGCACCCCCATCCAGTCGTGTCCATGGTCAGAACCTTCGGCGACCTGGTGAACTCCACGGCCGGAGCGGAAGCGCGGCTCCGGCATAACCGGTCGGTGTTCAGTCACCACCGCCGGGTGCTGCAGGCCATGAGGTCGGTGCAAGAGGCCCTGGTTTCATAGCCCAGGGCGCTTGCCGGCGCTTGCCGGCGCCCACCTCACTTATCTGAATCCCTTACCCCCAGCAGTTTGCCGGCGGGGCGCCGCCGCATGGGAGGCTTGGTCACGTAGGTGACGGCCCTGTCGGAGAAAACTGTGGGGTAGCTCCCTGTCTGGTATTCCAGTTTCAGCGTTGCGGTCTTCCCCGACTCATCGATTTCGAAGATCCCGTAGTAGGTCGTGGGCGGCAAGTCGGTGGTGGCGAGCGCGTTGATCTTGACCTGTTTCTTCGCGTAGTCCACTTCGAACGTCCCCTTTAGACTCAGCCCGGAACCGGTGGGAGTGCCGTCGTCGTTCGAAAGAAGGACGTTTCCCCGGAAATAGGGGTTCGACGCTTCGATGAACGTGAGGATGTCCACCGGTAGCCCGGGGCCCCATTTCCGAGTACTGTACCACTCGCCGGTTAAGCGGCCCTGGTTGCCTTCGTGAAGCATGATTTGGTTGGTGAGGTAGGGCTGGTAGGGGAAGAGCGCGGGCGACTTGCCCTTTTCCGACTGGGTTGGTTCCAAGGGCGAGCCGCCCGCCGTCACAGCCATCCGGTCGAGGACGTTCCTCCTGTACACCTCCACCAGCTTCATCTTCTGCGAGTACTCCAGGTAATCGTAGGGAGAAACGTAGACCCCGCCCTGGCCGTCACTTGCCGCCACGCCCTTGTGGCGATTACGGTCCAAGAGGGCGAACTCGGCGCTGGACACCTCTCTTTCGGCACCCATGCCAAGGCCCACGGGCTGGCCGCGCGCGACGCGCTGGCCTCTCTTCACGTAAGGAGTGGTGATCTCCATGTACGTGCCCACCAGACCGCCGCCGTAGTCGATAGTGATCTGGTAATCCTCACCGGTCCAATACACCTGGGTGACGACCCCTTCCGCCCAGCTCCCGACAGGCACCCCCTGTCTAAGGTCTAGGACGATGTGGTCCAATCCTTCGACGTGGTCCAAGGCATGCAGACCGAAGCCCGACGCTCCCGTAAGTCCGCCGGCGAAGATATCCGCCAAGTCGTTGGGCAGGCTCAGTACCGTCTTTGAGGCGTCCGCCGGCAAGGTGTAAGTGATGCCATCGGTCAGAGGATCGGGCCCGAACTCCTCGGGGACGCGCGACCTGTAGGTGGCTTTGACACGGGGGTAGAGCTGGACCGCCGTCAGCAAGATGACCACGGACGCCACCACCGAGACAGATTTCCTGATGGCGCGTCCGCGGCGCGCGACATCAAGGCGACCCGCCTGGTCGCCACCATCCGGACAAACCATACCCCAACCCCGCTTTCCCTTTCCCCTATCCAACACTATCGAACGTTGGGGCGGGAGACAATAGGGCGGAGAACGGGCTGGAGAACGGGCTGGAGAACGGGCCGGAGAACGGGCCGGAGAACGGTAGGCCCCGGGCTTTGGAATCCCTCTACGTGCTCGCTGTGCTCGCTCGCGTTGCCTGGAACACGGCGTTGGGTTGCGTTAGGGCGAAACCGGTCGGCCGCCCGGCTTCGTCGAAGGTGAAAGCCAGGGACAGCGGGAAACCCTTGACGTCGAAGGTGGCGGTTGTTCCTCCGCGCAGGGTCAGGTCGAAGGCGGGTTGCCCGGGAATGACCAGGCTCAGGACGGCGCCCCGGCGGGCGATATCCACGGGGATGGTCCCGTTCAGCATGTACCGCCCCATCAGGCGTTCTTCCAGGGCGGCGGAGGGCTTGGGTGGGACCTTGGTGAAAGGCTGCGGTTCCAGGGCCGCCTCCAGCGGAACGGACAGCGAAGCGATCTCACCCTTCAGGCCGATCTGGAAATTGACAACCAAGACCATGTCGAACAGGTCGTACCTGGCCTCGAAGACGTCGTAGTGCTTGTGGGTCAGAGGGCAGGTCAGGGCGTTATAGCGCAGCTCCAGGGCGTCCTTCTCAGTTTCATCGCTCCAGGCCACCGTCACCGTACCGTACCCAGGGTGCTCGTAATCTCCGACATAGTCGGCCAAGGGGTGCGTTGGCTTGGCCACCCGCGCTCTGCCGCGCCCAGTCGACCCCGCCGTTGATCGCTCCATCGACCGCGCGCCCGAAGCCTTGCGCTTCGCCGCGGCCTCCGCCCTCTTCTTTTCCTTGATACCCTCCTCGACCTTTGCTGCCGCCTCCAGCAGCCGGCCGCTCCAATCCACCGGCTCCAGGCCAAGCACCTGGTCGTAGACGTAGCGGGAGATGATGGCCGACAAGGGGTTACCGCCCAAGTTCGTCAACACCACGACTCCGGTCTTGTGGGCCGGGAGGAAGCTCACCAAGGCGCTGAAACCGTCGATATTGCCGCCGTGCTGGACTTCGATGGCGCCGCGATACGGGCCGATGAACCAGCCCATGCCGTAGGTGGAGAGGGGCAGTTCCGCGTATTGGACGGGCTGCTGGATGACCATCTGCGGTGAGTGCATCTCACGGAGGGCGGCGGCCGAGATGATCTCCCGGCCTCCCAGCCTCCCCTCATTTATGTGGAGTTGCAGCCATTTGGCCATGTCACGGGCGCAGGAGTTAATGGAACCGGCGGGGCCCACGGTGTCAATGTTGCGGAAGGGGATGGGGATAACCTTGGCGTTCCCGTCCCCGCCACTGCCGCCACTGCCGCCGCCGCTGCCACTTCTGCCACCGCTGCCGCCGCCGCCACCACGGTCACTGCTTGCACCATTCTTCTTCAGGTAGGGGAGGGCGAAGTCGCCCGTGCGCTGCGACTCGGTCACCGAGAAGTTGCTGGATGCCATTCCGAGGGGGCCGAACAGGCGGTTGTGGACGGCATCCTCCCAGGTCCCACCCGCCACGTGACCCGCTATGTACCCGGCGGTCATGAACATCAGGTTCTGGTACTGCCAGACCGTACGGAAGTCGCGGCTGGCCGGCAAGTAGCGCAGCCGGGCGATGATTTCCTCGCGGGTCAGGGTGGAGGAGTACCAGAAGAGGTCGTGGCGGGGCAACCCTGAGCGGTGGCAGAGCATGTCGCGGAGAGTGATGCGCTCACTGGCGAAGGGGTCGTGTAGGCGGAAACCGGGCAGGTAGTCCCGAACGGGACGGTCCCATTCCAGCTTGCCCTCGTCTACCAGGGCTGCGACCACGGCGGCAGTGAACGCCTTGGTGGACGAACCGATGGCGAACAAGGTGTTCGGTGTCGCCGGCAGCCCGCGTTCCACATCGCGGAAGCCGAATCCCTCCTGGAGGACCACCTCACCGTTGCGGACGATGACCACGGCAACGCCGGGTACCTTCCAGACTTGCATCTTCTCCTGAATGAAGGTCCTCATGCCGTCGAGGAAAGAGTCTTCCGCTGCAGCCATGGCCCGACCATCCTTTCACATCCATCGGCCAAGATGGCCGTGAATCTTTGTCAGTCTATGTTCCGCTTCATGTTCGACGGACCATTCCCTCAGTCCTTGGGACCAGGCTCCTCCTTACCACGTCGGCCTTCACGGCATAAACCGACTTGGGACCGCAAAAGGTCTAAGTAATCACCGCGTCTAGTTGTAGAGGCACTGGTCAGGATTGGGAGGGCGGCCATGAGCTTGTGGCAGGATGATCTCGAAAGCAACGCCTCTGTCCCTCGGATTGAGTACGTTCACGTGCGGAACTACCGAGTCCTCAAGGATTTCGAGCTCAGAGACCTCCTGCCGTTGGCGACCCTGATCGGACCTAACGGCAGTGGCAAATCGACGGTCTTTGACGTGTTTGCGTTTCTGTCGGAATGCTTTACTAGTGGCCTCAGGAAAGCTTGGGATAGGCGAGGAAGGTTCAAGGAACTGCGGAGCCGGGGAGCTTCCGGTCCGATAGAGATTGAGGTCAAGTACAGGGAGTGCCCAGGAACACCGCTACTGACCTATCACTTGGCCATAGAGGAGAACCAGCGCGGCCCTTACGTTTCTGAGGAGTGGCTACAGTGGAGGCGCAAGCCTAAAGGGAAGCCATTTCGGTTTCTCGAGTTTGAAAGCGGCTTGCAGGTTACCGTCACTGGTTGCCGCCAGACTGGGGGCTCTTCCCCAGTTTTCCGTTGTCAATCGCATTGCCTGTGAGGAGCTGGAAGCCTGGCTTTTGGGGGACGTTCCTGCGCTTGCCGCCGCGTACCCTAGAGTGCCCCTAACATTGGGTGAGAGGGCGGGGTTTCGCGACCCAGACTCCGTAGCGGGGGGCACTTGCGAGGCGTTAGAGAGAGTGCTCCACCCGTATTACCGGACAGGCCTTCCCAAGATCAAGGTCTCTGAGAGAGTATCAGCGTACATGGAGCCTGAACGCAACCGTTCGCGGAGTTTCCAATGCTTCTGCGAGGCTTTGCGTTGACGTCTGCGGGTTAGGCCGGCCTCATTCCGGCCGGACCCACTCAGCTTGGCATCAAGCCGGTCCCAGATATGCGGACCGGACGGCTGGGTTCTCCCTGATCTCACCAGCTCTGCCCGAAAGGACCACCCGCCCGTTCTCCAAGACGTAAGCCGTATCCGCTACTTCTAATGCCTGGTGGACGTTTTGCTCCACCAAGAGTACTCCGACACCCGATTGGCGAATCCGCCTTATGAGATCAAGTACCTGAGTGACCACTTGGGGGGCCAATCCCAGAGACGGCTCATCGAGAAGAAGGATCTTCGGTTTGGCCATCAGCGCGCGCCCGATAGCCAGCATCTGCTGCTCGCCGCCGCTCAAGGTGCCGCCCAACTGTTGGCGCCGTTCCACCAGCCTGGGGAAGAGTTCATGCACTTGCCGGAATCGAGCCTGAACCTCATTTTGCGGCAGTGTGTAGCCCCCCCGTTTTCAGATTGTCCTCCACTGATAGCGTGGGGAAGATACGCCGGCGTTCCGGGACCATAACGACACCGGCAAGGACGACCTTCCGGGTATCGCGCGGAAGCGGCGAACCTTGGAAAGAGACAGTACCCCTGTACGGGACAAGTCCCATGATGGCGTTCAGCAGCGAGGTCTTGCCGGCGCCGTTCCGCCCCAAGATGCAGCTGACCCTGCCCGGTTCGACCTCCACCGAGACATCAAAAAGGGCGTCGATGGCGCCATAGCTGACCTTGATATCTTCAGCGGTTAGCACTCTTGGCGCCCTCCCGGTCTCCCTGGTCGCCACGATCGCCCAGATAGGCCCGCAGCACCTCGGGGTCGTTCTGGACCACTTCGGGGCGCCCCTTCGCGATACATTTCCCGAAATTCAGGACGACGATCTCGTCGCATAGCTTCATAACCATGTCTACATGATGTTCCACCAGGATTACACTGATGGGACGCGCTCGTCGCACCGCCCGGATGTATTCGGCCAGTTCCTGGCACTCCACGGGGTTCAGTCCAGCCGCCGGCTCGTCTAACAGCAGAAGCGTCGGGTCCAAGGCCAAGGCCCGGGCGATCTCCACTCGCTTCTGGACACCGTAGGGCAACTCGCTCACGCGCCTCTGTGCCACTTCGGTCAGCTCAGTGACGGCCAGGGCGTCGCGTGCCGCCGAAGCGATGAATGCGTCGGCCTTTCGAATGCGCGCCCGCCCCACGAGGGCATCTAGGAACCGGTATTCCACGCGGCAGCACACCGCCAGCTCGACGTTCTCCCAGACCGTCAACTGGCGGATGAGACGGAGGTTCTGGAAGGTGCGCCCCAGCCCCATCCGGGCGATTTCATGGGGGCGCAAGCCGCTTAGGACCTTCTCTCCGAAACGGATTACGCCACTGTCCGCTCGAGACAGCCCGCTTATGAGGTTTAACAGGGTCGTCTTGCCGGCGCCATTGGGGCCGATGATACCTGAGACCGTGCTTTCGGGTACGTCGAAAGAGACGTCGTCCACCGCCTTGATGCCGCCGAAAGCCTTGGTCAGATGTTCCACCGTAACAAAGATGTGCGCCCCAACAACTCCCTACCGAACGGATCAGTTTTTTCCCTGGAGCAGAAGGAGATGCCACTTTTGGGCAGAATGGCTGCAATGAGTGGTGCAGAATGGGCAAATGCTGCAATAGTTGTTGCATTCAGCCCTCCTTCACGGCTCTATCTGATTGGAGGCATTGGCTATGACCGGCCGGTTCCTATTGAGGCGGACGCTCCAAGCGCTGATAGTCCTGGCTGGAGCCTCCATTATCTCCTTTGTGATCCTGCGGATGATCCCGGGGGATCCGGCGGTCCTGATGCTCCCTGAGTCCGCTACGCCTCAAGAAGTTCAAGCCTTGCGTTCGTCGATGGGACTGGACCGCCCGGTGTGGGTTCAGTACGGCACCTACATGAAACAGATGGTAGTGGGAAACTTTGGGGTCTCCCTTAGCCGCGGGGTGCCCGTCGGCAAGCTTCTCGTTCAGCATTTACCGAACACCGCCCTTCTGGCGGTCACGGCCGAGGTGATCGCTCTGGTGATTTCCGTTCCTCTGGGGCTGATGGCCGGGGCCAGGCAGAATTCCCTCTTCGACTACACCACTAGCGTCATCACGCTCTTGGGCCAGAGCGTACCCACCTTCTGGCTAGGGATGATGCTGATACTGGTCTTTGCCGTCATTCTCCATGTAGTCCCTACGTCGGGTTTCGGCACGTGGAAGCACTTGATACTACCTTCAGTCACCTTAGCCGTCTATAACCTGGCACTCACGGCGAGGTTGATGCGTTCCAGCACTTTGGACGCCTATAATAACGACTACGTCCGCACGGCCCGCGCCAAGGGGCTATCGGAGTCAACGGTGCTGTTCAAGCACGTGTTCCGAAACGCTGTGATCCCGACCATCACTATGGTAGGCCTGGATTTCGGCTCCCTTTTGGGCGGCGCCATCATCACCGAGACTCTGTTCTCCTGGCCGGGTCTGGGTTTCCTGACCGTGCAGTCCATCTTCTTCCGAGATTATCCGGTGGTTCAGGGGTTGGTCTTCCTATCAGCGGTGACCTTCGTGGTAATCAACCTCATCGTTGACGTTCTTTACGCCGTCGTGGATCCCCGTATCGTGGTTGACTCGTGAGGTGACGGCCATGAAGAAGCTTACAAGGAGATTTTTGAAACGAAAGACCGCTGTGGCCGGCATTGTCATAGTGGTCCTTATGGTGATGGTGGCAATCCTAGCACCTGTTCTGGCTCCTATGAGCCCCCAAACCCAGGACCTCCGATCGCGCCTGAAGGGCCCCGGATTCGTTGACGCCGCGGGGACGCATCTGCTGGGAACCGACCAACTAGGGCGCGACGTCCTCAGCCGGTTGATAATTGGCGCTCGCCTTTCCTTGACGGTGGGTGTTAGTGCGGTGCTCCTCGGGGGCACAGTCGGACTCCTCATCGGCCTAGTTTCAGGGTACGTCGGGGGCTGGGCTGACAGCGTGCTGATGCGGTTCATCGACATGCAGTTAGCCTTCCCCTTTCTTCTCTTAGCCCTCACCATTGTGGCCGTTCTCGGCCCTAATGTGCGAAACGTCGTCATCGTATTAGCCATCACCAGCTGGACGGCTTACGCCAAGGTGGTCCGGAGCGCCACCCTGGCCGTGAAGAACCAGGTCTTCGTGGAAGCCGCCCAGGCCATCGGAGCACCCCATCTGCGGATCATGTTGCGACACATTCTCCCCAACATCATCTCCCCCTTTATCGTCGTTGCTACCTTCCAGGTCAGCCGCCTGATCATCGCAGAGTCCTCCCTTAGCTTCCTTGGACTGGGCGTGCCGACAACCATACCTACCTGGGGTGGGATGCTCAGCGATGGCCGAGAGTATCTCGTCGACGCCTGGTGGATAGCGGTTTTCCCCGGGTTCATGTTGATGCTCGCTTCGCTGAGTATCAACCTGTTCGGGGACGGGCTCCGGGACGCACTGGATCCCAAACATATTGACGAGGCCGGGCCAGGCGCTTCGGCCGAGCCTGCCCAGTCGAGGCCGTGAACCCGGAGGTCCGATCGGTTTGCGACAGCCAGTTAAGGGAAGGGGGAGTATGAGGTCGGAACTGCAGGATCATCGCTTCTCGCCCAAGACGAGTCCACCCCATCCGATAGGAGGTAGAACCGTGTCGTTAAAGAAGCTCTTCGTGATCGTTTTGGTTCTCCTGATGGCCGCCACGGTACTAGCCGGTTGCAGTTCGGCCAAGCCGAAGATGGCAAAGGAGATCACCATCGCTTCAGGTGCCGACCCCATCAGCTTGGACCCGCGTAAGACGTGGGTTGGCCCTGGATACAGCATGAACGCCCACATCTTCGAACCCCTGGTTTTCCGCGAAGAGAAAGATGGCAAGATCAGCCTGGTTCCGGTGCTGGCGGAGAAGATCGAGAACACGGATCCCCTGACCTGGAAGTTCACTCTTCGGAAGAACGTGAAGTTCCACAATGGCAAGCCTTTCAACGCCGCTGCGGTGAAATATACCATCGAATCAATTCAGGATCCGAATTTCAACACCCCGCTGAAAATCTGGGTGAGCGACATTGACAAGGTCACCACCGATGGGGACTCGGTAGTCATCATCAAGACCAAGTATCCCGCCGCAGGCCTCCTAAGCTCCCTAGCGCAGGTGTCCATCGTTGAACCCTCTGCCGCCCAAACGATGGGCAACGATTTCAACACCGCTCCGGTCGGAACCGGCCCCTATAAGATCGTTAAGTACACTCCTAACAGCCAGCTGGTGGTCGAACGCTTCAAAGACTACTGGGGCAAGCCGGGGACCTACGACAGAATCACCTTTAAGATCATGCCGGAGAACGCTGTTCGTCTAGCAGCTCTTCAGAATGGAGAGGTCCAGCTGGCCGAGGCTATCCCGCCCGACAAGATCGCTACGGTGAAAAAGGACCCGAACCTCGACATCGCTTCCTCGAAAACCTTCCGGGTGGCTTTTCTGAACATCGATGAAAGCAAAAAGAACAAGTGGCTGAACAATATAAAATTCCGCCAAGCCGTTTCTCTGGCTATCGACCGCAAGACGCTGGTGGATAGCATTCTGGGCGGTACGACCATCGTGGCCTCTTCCGTCTCACCTCCGGGCACCGTCGGCTTCAACACCGACCTGAAACCTTACGAATTCAACTTGGACAAAGCTAAGTCCCTTCTGAAGGACATCGGCTACGACGGCACCCCCATCAAACTCGGCGGGCCTAGCGGACGGTACAACATGGACAAGCAGATCATGGAAGCGCTGGCGGGGATGCTCAAGGCCGCCGGGATCAACGTCGACCTGGAAGTGCTGGAGTGGAGCTCGTTCTACCCGAAGACCAGAACTCACGCCTATGACATTTGGTACATCGGCCAGACCGACTTTACCATGAACCCGAACAAGCACTGGGAAGGCAAGTACGACTCTAAGACCAGCGATATCGGGTACTCCAACGCTGAAGTCGACAAGCTGATGACCTCTGCGGCCGGAGAACTGGATCAGAACAAGCGGGCTGACATGTATAAGAGGGTCCAGGAGATCCTTTACACGGAAATGCCCACAGTTCCCCTCTACTACGAGCCTCAGATCATCGGCATCCGGAAGGGTCTGGAAGGCTTCCAGCCCCGCATGGACGAGTATGTCATCATGACTTACACCACATTCACGGGCAGCACGACAAGCAGCAAGTAAGCTCACGGATCCGAACTGAAAGTACACCCATAGCAGGATAGCGTCGCCAACCACCCAACGGCGGGCGGGGGCCCGGGGCCTTCTCAAGCCCTTTCGATCCCCCTCGCGGGTCCCCGCTCACCGCTTTACACGCGACGTGCCCTGGCCGACCTGCAAAGGCTTTCATAACCGTAAGGGAGGTTCTGGCAGTGAAACGCAGCGCCCTAAACGCTACTCACCGCGGACTCGGCGCCACCATGATGAACTCGGCCGGCTGGGATATACCGGGTTTCTACACCGATCCGGTCCAGGAGCACCACGTCGTCCGCAACCAGGCCGGGCTCACCGATTTCTCCTCAATGGGGGAAATCGACATCAAGGGTCCCGATGCCGCCCGCTTCGTCGACTCCTTGGTCGTCAACCATACGGGAACCGTCCCCATCGGCAGAGTCGTCTATACCACCATGCTCGCCCATGACGGGAAGGTCCTGGATGACCTCACTGTCTATCGCCTCGGAGAACAGCACTTCATGGCTGTTACCAGTACGGCGAAGCACGACAACTCCTGGGAATGGGTCAATGCGCAGGCTAGGGGCCTCAAAATCTATCTGACCGATGTCTCGGCCGGCACCACCCTCCTGTGCCTACAGGGTCCTGCGTCTAGGAATATCCTGTCAAAGGTAGCCGCTGGCGTCGACCTGGCCAAACTCGACTACTTCTGGTGCGCCTCAGGCACAGTTGCCGGGATCCCCACGCTAGTCTCCCGCACAGGGTTCACCGGAGAACTGGGTTACGAGCTTTATCACCCTTCCCAGTGGGCCGTGCGCCTGTGGGACTCTCTACTTGAAGCGGGCAAAGACGATGGCTTGTCACCAGTGGGCGTACGCCCCTGTTCGGCGACGTTACGCCTGGAGAAGGCCTACATGGCCGGTGGAGACCTGGAGGGTAGCACGCCTCTGGAACTCCCGCTGGCCTGGACGGTAAGGTTGGAGAAGGCCGACTTCATCGGTAAGGCAGCCTTGGTGAAACAAAAGACCGAAGGGCTCACCCGTAAGCTTGTGGGGTTTGAGGTCACAGGGGGCATACCCAAACCGGGCGCGGAGATTAGAAAAGACGGCCAGGCCATCGGTAGAGTCACTTCTGCGGGCTTCGGGCCATCGGTGAAGAAGAACATCGCCCTTGGCTTCGTCCCCGTCGCCCAGGCCAGGGTGGGTCTTTCCTTCGAGGCCGTCTCGGATAACGCGGCATTTCCCATGACCGTGGTGCCCGTTCCTTTCTACGACCCCAAAGGAGAGCGTGTGCGCTCCTGACCATTGCACGACCTGATCTATGGCACCGAATCATCTCAGAAACACAAGGAACGGGGAGGTTCTTCAAATTGGCAAAAGCCTTTACCATTGGAAACGTCACCGTCAACCCCGGTGAACTGAGTTTTGGCGGTCTGGACGTGGGCTATTTCAACGACGGCTCGCCAGTGACTGTCCCCTTACTCGTGATGAGGGGCGAGAAAGACGGCCCTGTAATGTGGCTCGGATCAGCCATCCACGGCATTGAACTTGCCGGCAGTGAAGTTATCCGCCGTACCATGCGAGAGATGGTATCGCCGAAGACCTTGAGAGGTACAGTCATCGGCGCCCCCATCATGAACCCGCCGTCCTTCCGGGCTTCCGACCGTCAGAACCCCCTGGACCGGCGGGACATGAACCGGGCTTTCGGCGCGGTGGAAGTGTCCATGAGTTCCGCCATGGCCGACAACCTGTACCTGAATGGGATCAACAAGGCCGATGTTGTGGTGGATTACCACTCCTGTAATCCCCCTTCGCTGGACTTCACCATCATCCGCAGTGGCGAAAGCGAAGTCAACCGACTCTCCATGGACCTGGCCAAGGCCTACGGCGTGACCATTTGCCGGGGCGAGCACGAGTATGGAGGCGGGACTCTCACCGCCCGCACCATCGAGGACGGCAAGGCTTCGGTCGTCGTAGAGCTAGTGTTTTCCCGGCGGATCACCGAGCCCACGGTCCAATCAGGCGTGCGCGGGACCCTGAACATGATGAAGAAGCTGGGCATGATCGACGGGGCTATCGAGCCGCAGTCGGACGTCAAAGTGCTGGACGGCTTCTACATCTACAAGACCATCAACATCACCAAAGGTGGGTTGGTCACTCTCCTCAAGGACGTGGGTGAACCGGTCAGAATCGGTGAAGTTTTTGCCATCGTCCGGAACATCTACGGCGATGTGGTCGAGGAAGTGAAAAGCCCCGTGGGCGGGTACGTCATCGCCTACCCGATGCAGGGCAACCAGTCCTTAGGCACCGGGGATAAACTCGCCTATTTGGCTTACCTGGCAAAGTAGCCTTGTGGGCTCCAATGCCCGACCGAACGAGGAATGGTGCCATTGTGTGTGGTATCTGGGCGGTTGGCACTATTAACCAGCAAGCCGCCGGCAGAACACGAGCGCAGGAACCTTCTGCACGGGCGAAGGTACCCAGTTCCGGCTCGGAAAGGACGAGCTTGCGGGACTAAGAGAGGACAGGACTGGCATGGACGATCGTGCGGCGATGCAGCAGAGGATGCAAAATGCCTACCCGAAACTCAGCAAGGGTAAGCAGAAAGCCACTCAATTCATCATGAGCAACCTGGACGAGGTGGCCTTCATGACCACCTCCGCGTTGGCCAGGAAGATTGATGTGAGCGAATCGCTCATCGTTCGCTTGGCGAAGGACCTGGGTTTCCGGGGTTACCCGGATTTCCAGGAGGCCTGCCGTACCCTGGTCTTAGGTCAGCTTGGCAAGGCGGACCTCTTCGAGCGCGGCGTCCGGGTCACCGGCGGCGATCCGGCCAGTGTGGTCATCCGGCGCGACTTGCACAACATTCGAAACACCATGCGGCACAATCCCGGGCCGGTCTTGGAACAGGCGGTGGACCTCCTTCAGAAGGCCAAACGGGTGCGGATCCTGGCGGGGCGCACGTCCATCGGCCCTGGCCTCATCCTCTCGATCTACCTGAACGAGTTACTCAATGACGTGGACATCGTGACCCCGTCCTACGGTAACATGTTCGACGTTTTGAGGCGCCTGGGACCCGAGGATGTGGCCGTGCCTATCAGCTTTTCCCACTATACGCGGACCACCATTGAAGCTGCCCGGTTCGTGAAAGAGCGTGGCTGCAAGATCCTGGCCATCACCGATCTGGTTGGCTCGCCTTTGCAACCAATCGCCGACGTATGCCTGCACGCCGAGGTGGGAGGAGTATCTTTCAACATCGCCCACACCGCTGCGATTTCACTTGTCAACGTGTTGATCCACATGGTCGGTCTCCGGAACAAGGACACTGTCGCCAGTTTGCTTCGGGAGGTGGACCGCCTAACTCACAACCGTCTATACTACGAGCGGCGTCCGGACCGTGAACCGTCCAGCTCCGGCACCTTCGACAGCAGCAGCCCAGCCGGAACGGCTGCTTCGGGAGGGCTGGGCGGTTCAGGCGGTCTCAGCAGTTCGATTTATGGGGGTAACAAGAGCACCTAGCATTAACTACCCAGCATTTTTTGGAGGTGCCAGATTTGGCGTCCGTCGGAACAGCCGAGATAAAGGTAGGTCAGAAGACTCAGGGTCACTTCCGCGTGGGAAGCGACACGGATGGAACGCCGTTTCAGATTCCGGTCTTGATCGTCGCCGGCACGAAACCCGGTCCCACGGCCTGGGTCGAGGGTTGCGTGCATGGGGAAGAGTACGGTGGCGCGGCGTCCATCATCCGCTTGTATCAGGAGCTGGACCCCGCCACCATGCATGGTACCGCGGTCTTTGTCCCGGTCACCAACCTTCCTTCGTTCAAAGCGCACAGCCGTTTTTCGCCCCTTGATGGGGCCAACCTCAATCGCCTCTTCCCCGGCAGCACCAACGGGAGCTATAGCCAGCAGCTGGCCCACCGGCTCCTAGAGGAGATCGGGAAAGTGGCCGATTACGTCCTGGATCTGCATTCAGGCGGCATCGGCGCGGAGGTTCCCTTCTACGCCATCTGCAAGGACGATGGCTCAGCCACCGGTCAACGTTCCATGGTTCTTGCAGAGCGAGTGGGAGCGGATGTTGTCTGGCAGAGCAAGGGCGACATCGGTGGCACCATCACCGCCCATACCATCCTGCGCGGCATTCCATCGGTGACGGTGGAGTGCGGGGGCGGCAATTTCACTGAAGAGCACGAGCAGCTCTTCAAGGAAGCCACCCGCAATTTCCTGAGGCAGGTCGGAATCCTGCCCGGGGAGGCGCCGGTACAGGACCAATACACCATCATCACCCAGGGTGTCTTCACTTTCTCGAAAGAGGGCGGGATGTTCGTTCCGGGCTGCAAGGTGGGGGACGTCCTTTCCAAGGGTGACGTCATCGGCCAGATCATTAACCTTTACGGCGAGGTCACGGAAGAGCTGGCTTGCCCGGTAGATAACGGCTACATCGCCGCCATCCAGCAGCGCTACTACCCGACGGAACCGGGCGACCTGGTCTACGAAGTGATGACCGTTAGCGCGCGGAGGGGACCATCACCCGTCGTCTGACCGCGGCGACGACCGTCACCCGTCGCGCGATTTCCCCCATCTGCGGTCACCCCAGCGAAAGGAGGAGCTAAGGCCGTTGGAGCTTATCCAGGTGAAAGACTTGCGAACCCACTTTTACACTGCCGATGGCGTCCTACCCGCTGTGGACGGGGTCACTTTCCACGTGAACGTGGGAGAGACGCTAGGTGTGGTCGGTGAGTCTGGGTGCGGGAAAAGCGTCACCTCGCTGTCCATCATGCGGCTGGTTGCTAGCCCGCCGGGGCGGTATGTAAACGGACAGATCCTGTTCCAGGGGCGGGACCTGCTGACCGTGCCCGAACCGGAAATGAGGAAGATCCGGGGGAACGACATCGCCATGATTTTTCAGGAGCCTATGACGTCCCTGAACCCGGTCTACACCGTGGGGGACCAGATCGCCGAGGCCATGCGCCTCCATCAGGGGCTGGGCCCTCGTGAGGCCATGGAAAAGGCGGGGCACATGTTGGAACTGGTGGGAGTCCCCGATCCGCACCGTCGCGTGCGTGAATACCCTCACCAGCTGTCGGGCGGCATGCGGCAGCGTGCCGTCATAGCCATGGCCTTGTCGTGCCATCCAAAACTGCTGATCGCCGACGAACCAACTACCGCCTTGGATGTGACGGTGCAGGCTCAGATTATGGAGCTCATGAAGGGGCTCAAGGAAGAGCTGGGCATGGCCACGATGCTCATCACCCACGACCTGGGGGTCATCGCCGAGATGGCCGAGCGCGTGGTAGTCATGTACGCTGGGAAAGTGGTGGAGGAAGGCATCGTGGATGACCTCTTCGAACAGCCGCTCCACCCTTACACTGAAGGTCTTCTAGCTTGTATCCCGCAGCTTGACCAACCACGGGGCAGGCTCCGGGTCATCGAAGGCGTGGTTCCGAATCCCATGAACTTCCCAAGAGGTTGTCGGTTCAACCCGAGATGCCTGTACAGTCAGGAAGTGTGCCGCATGGAGGAGCCGGCCTTGGTCACGGTCGGCGGCGGCCAGAACTCCAGTGTGCGCCGGGTGGCCTGCCACTTCGGAGTGGCCGAGCGCGTCCGGACCAAGGAGGTGGCGTAGCCGTGACTGGCCTGACGGTGGTCTCTCCCCTCTTGGAGGTCAAGGGACTGAAGAAACACTTCCCCATCATGGGTGGGGTTCTATCGAAAGTCGTGGGCTACAACTACGCCGTTGACGGAGTCACCTTCTCGGTGGAAAGGGGCCAGACCTTCGGCCTAGTGGGGGAATCGGGATGCGGAAAGACCACGGTGGGGCGAACCGTTCTACGGCTGACCAAAGCCACCGCGGGCGAGGTGCGTTTCGAGGGAAAGAACATCCTGGCTCTGCCACTCTCCCGGTTTAGGCGCATGCGCGGCGAGATGCAAATCGTCTTCCAGGACCCCTATGCTTCCCTGAATCCCCGAATGACGGTTGGTGAAATCATCGGTGAGCCCATCATCATACACCGGGCGGGATCCGCAGGAGAGCGGGCGAAACGGGTCAGCGAGCTCCTTGATTTGGTAGGCCTTCAGGCGCGCGACACCAGGCGTTTCCCCCATGAGTTCTCGGGGGGCCAGCGGCAGCGCATCGGCATCGCCCGGGCCCTGGCCCTCAATCCTAAGCTCGTTATCTGCGATGAACCGGTTTCGGCACTGGACGTATCCATCCAGTCACAGATACTGAACCTCCTGGACGAGCTGCAAGAGCGTTTCCAACTCACCTACATCTTTATCGCTCACGGATTGCACGTCGTGAGGCACGTCTCCGATATGGTCGGAGTGATGTACCTCGGAAAGCTGGTGGAAGTCGCCCCCACGGACGAGCTTTTCTCGCGGCCCTGCCACCCCTACACTGAGGCGCTGCTTTCCGCCATTCCCATCCCCAACCCCAAGAAGAAGCAGCAACGTATCGTGCTGGAGGGGGATGTCCCCAGCCCTGTCAACCCGCCAGCCGGCTGCCGTTTTCACGGCCGCTGCCGCCGCGCCACAGAGCGCTGCAAGGTGGAAGAGCCAGATCTCAAAGACCTTGGTGGCGGGCATCAGGTGTCGTGCCACTTGTTCTGACACCCCAAGGTCTGGCGCCAAATGGGTCTGAGC
The DNA here is from genome assembly GCA_021791495.1 of Bacillota bacterium. Taxonomy (GTDB): domain Bacteria; phylum Bacillota; class Sulfobacillia; order JAJYWN01; family JAJYWN01; genus JAJYWN01. The sequence goes on along the minus strand of JAJYWN010000060.1, from coordinate 130,123 downwards.
ATCCAGCAGTCATAGATTCACACGAGAAGGAGCTATATCATGGCTTTGACCAGGGTCTTCTGCGGACAGTTGATCGATGCGACCGGCGCTCCGCCGGTCAAGGATGCGGTTATCGAAGTAGAAGGGGAGAAGATCGTTGGAGCGACAGGCTGCGCCGCAGCTGAGGGAATGACTCCAAGAGCTGGCGAGATAGACCTTCGGGGGTACACCGTGATGCCGGGTATGGTCGATTGCCACGACCATCTCGGGATCGACGCGGGCGACGAATTCGCCCAATCAAGGGAACCCATTTCCTATATTGTGGTGAAAGGCGTCCAAACTGCCAAGAAGCTCTTGCGGGCGGGCATCACCACCTTGCGCGACGTCGGTGAACCCGAGCACATCGACTTCTCCTGGCGCCGCGCCGTCCGCGAAGGGTTGATGGAAGGGCCCGACATGCTGGTCTCCGGCCAGTTCCTGACCAGGACGGGCGGGCACGCTTGGTTCTTCGGGAACGAAGTGGACGGCGTGGACGCGATTCGCAGGTCCGCCCGTAAGCAGCTTAAGGCAGGTGCGGACCTGCTCAAAATCATGGTCACCGGCGGCATGTCCACTCCGGGCTCGGTTCCTACCGTGTGCGAGTTTACCAGGGAAGAGATTGCGGCCGCGGTGGACGAGGCCCACCGCGCCGGGAAGAAGATCGCCGCTCACATTCAAGGCGGTCCCGGGGCTACCATCGCCATCGAAGAGGGCATCGATACCTTGGAACACGGCAGCTCTCTCACGGAGAACCAGCTGAAGATGATGGCCGAACGCGGGACTTATCTGGTCATCACTACAGGTCTCGGCAAGAGCATCATGAACGATCCCAACACGCCCGAGTCCTACCGGCAGAAGGTGAAAGCCAGCTGGCCGACGCGTATTGCCAACGTTCGGCGGACCAGGGCGTTAGGCATCAAGGTGGCGACCGGTGGTGACACCTGGCACGCGCGACCGGTGGACGAACTGGATACCTTGGTCAGCGCCGGGTACACACCGATGGAAGCGCTTCAGTGCGTCACCCGCAACGGCGCCGACTGCTGTGGGCTCCTTGATTCGGTCGGGACCATCGAGGCCGGGAAGCTGGCGAACCTGGTGGCGGTGGATGGGGATCCCTTGTCCGACGTCCACGCGGTGGAGAAGGTGCGGTTCGTGATGAAACGTGGGGTGGTCTACGTCAGCTAGTAGACACGGGACGATTGGTCGGATGACTCTTCCACCATTGAAAGGGCCGAACAGAGTTGACAAAGAGGAAGGAGCAGTGGCATGGACGTAACCAGGGTTTTCTGCGGACAACTGATAGATGGGACCGGGGCGGCAGCAGTGAAGAACGCAGTGGTCGAAGTAGGAGGGGAAAGGATCGCTAGGGTCAGAGGAGCCGTGACTGGCGAGGCACCCGGTGGCGGCGATGTGGACCTTCGCCATTACTCAGTCATTCCTGGTCTCATAGACTGTCACGATCATCTGGCCATTGACGCCGGGGACGAAGTGGCCCAGAGTAAAGAGCCCATCGCCTATTCCGTCATCAAGGGAGTGGCCACCGCCCGCCGTATGCTGCGATCTGGCATCACCACCCTGCGTGATGTGGGTGAGCAAGAGCACATCGACATCTCTTGGCGCCGCGCGATCCAGCAAGGCCTTATGGAGGGCCCGGACATTCTCGTCTCCGGTCAGTTCATCGCCCGGACGGGCGGACACGGTTGGTTCTTCGGGAATGAGGTTGACGGCGCGGACGCCGTGCGGGCCTCGGTTCGGAAGCAGATCAAGGCCGGGGTCGACCTTATCAAGATCATGATCACCGGCGGCATGTCCACTCCAGGGTCGGTCCCGACGGTGGCTGAATACACGAAGGAAGAGATTGAGGCGGCTGTGGACGAAGCGCATCGGGCCGGGAAGAAGATTGCGGCCCACGTCCACGGCGGTTCGGGCGCCACGGTGGCTATTCTAGCCGGCATCGATTCCGTCGAGCATGGTGGCTACCTCACCGAGGAGCAGCAGAAGCTCATGGTCGAGAAAGGTACCTACCTTGTAGCCACCACCGGACTGGTGAAGGGTATTCTGAACGACCCTGCTGCACCCTCCTCCTACATCGAGAAGATCAAAGCCGGAATTGAGCGGACCAACAACATGCTGGCCAGGGCCAGGAAGCTAGGAGTTAAGGTGGCGGTGGGCGGTGATACGTGGCACGCCCGAACTGTAGACGAACTGGAGACCTTGGTGAAGGTGGGCTACACGAACATGGAAGCCATCCAGTGCGCGACCGGAAATGGGGCCGACCTGTGTGGCCTTTTGGATTCGGTCGGCACGGTTGAAGCTGGGAAGCTGGCCAACCTGGTGGCCGTGGACGGCGACCCCTTGGCGGACATCCATGTCCTGGAGAACGTCCGGTTTGTCATGAAGCGTGGGACCACCTACGTGGATTCGTAGACGGTCGTACCGCTTGCTCCGGCTGAACTCTCCGGGCTGAGCCCGAACGCTAAGCGGACCGAAGCCCGTACCGCAAGGTGCATCACCTAACTCGAAAGAACCCTATCGTCTCTGGGACGCCGTAGTCTTCCACTGGTGCCCTGGTCAGTTGCTCCAGGGGAGCCGTCCTACTGGTATCTCCCTATGTCATCAGCACCAGGCAGGAAATGCGGCCAACGATCTACGCCAGAAGTGCCCTGATATGGTGATGGCCTACTCGACCACCGAGCACTTAAGCTACGAGGGATATAGACTGGGGGCATCGTACGCAATGCCGGCGAAAGGCGAGACATCTACCTGTCTGGTGGCCCGCCCCGGTCTCGTCGAGAGAAAGACAACATCAAGCGTCAGATCACCCAGTCTTGGAGCGGTACTATGAGTGCTGCTATCGCCCCGCATCTCGAATCCCTGACGGGAGAAGTGAGTTACGGGCTTCCACCGACCGACGTGTTGACGCAGGGGTCATGGGGGATACGGTTCCCGGATCCACGGAAAAGGCAAACGTAAGCTTGAAGTGGCTGCGTGCCATCTGTCAGCCGTGACAGAGGACGTCAAGACCTTCGACCTAGCTCCCAGCTCATCGGTTACAGGCAGTTGACAAACCTCTTGCCGGGTTCAACCTGGAAAGGGCTTAGGCCTATCCAGCCGACCAGGGTGTCTATTCGTAGATGAGGAACTTGAGGTCGTTGGCGAGGTGTTGGCCTCGTTCTGGCACTCGGTCGCAGCCATCGGCGGTCGAGGTGCCCAGGCCTTCTGTTGGGACAGGGAGATTTAGTCGGAACTTCACTCAGCGGTAGATAGCCTCAACCCATGCGCCCGCACGGTTTGAGGCTATTGTTCTGTCGTATTGGTAGCCAGTAAGATGCGATAAGTATATCGTCAACTGAGGTCCATGTGTGGTATGTTGTTTCCATAAAGAAGTCATCCCCGGCCGTACATCTCGAAAAGGTGCCGCACCGCACCGGAAACAAGGTCTATTACAGCTGGCTCCTCCGGACCTCTTACCGCGAGGGGAACAAGATTAGACACAAGACGCTGGCCAACGTCTCTGATTTGCCGCCCGAGGCCCTGGAGGCGCTCCGCCGGAGCCTCAAGGGCGAACGGCTCGTGGCGGCGGGCGAGGCCATGAGGATCCGCTCCTCGCGTTCCCACGGCGCCGTCCACGCCGTCCTGGCCATGATCAGAAAGACCGGTCTGGACCGCGACCTCCTCTCCTACGACCAGCCATGGAGGAGAGTGGCCCTAGCCATGATCGCCTCCCGCATCCTTAGGCCCAAGTCCAAACTCTTCACCTCGCGGTGGTGGCAGAACACGACACTGCCTGGGGAATTGGGGCTGGCCGGGGGAGGACAGAACCCGAACGACCTGTATGGCGCGATGGATGAGTTTTTGGCCCACCAGGAGGCCATCCAGGAGAAACTGGCCAAGAAGCACCTTAAAGAAGGCTGCCTGGTGCTCTACTGGGAATTGGAACTACAGTGTCCGCTCAGGACACATTTCCGGGGAATCGCGTGTGTCTTGAATAGACACGTCACCACCGAAGCCGCCGGCGGGCGACCGATGAGCCCTTGTTCGGGGTCGGGAGTTCGTCTGGCGGGGTAGGAGAAGCAAGGCCGGCCAGTCGGCGCATCGCGCCAGGATATGCCGCCGACCGACACCACCCTCATTTACCTGCGGTAATTCGTGTCCATGGGCAAGTCGGAGGATGCCTGTCATCCGGGAGCACCCAGCGGCACCCCTCCGGGAACCACCCCGGGAGACGGCATCGGACCCGATGTCTGCTCGGGACACACGCGTTTCCCCAATCGTGTGTCCCGAAGCGACACACTAGTTCCTCCAGACACAAGCGACGCCGGAACGGTCGAAAGGTCCGAACGCTTATCCCTCTGGCGTGGCGGAAAGTTCGGGAAGCCACCCCCGGCCCGACCCCTCCCCGCGACCCAGGTGGGGAAATATCACGTGCCGCAGGCGCGGGCCCGTCTGTCAAGACACGAATTGGGGTGTGGCTAAGCTACATTCATCTCCTCTCCCGCTGAGGTGGGTATTGTAAGTGAGGGGGACTGGGTTGTTATAGAACTCCAAGTATCGGCCGATGCCCCGGCGGGCCTCACGGTGGCTGTCACCCACATCCTTTAATAGCCCGATGTACTCGGGACTAGTGAACTGGCTGCCCTGGTCGCTGTTGAAGGTGTTTCCTCCGATGCGCTATCCCATCCCCCCGGAAGGGATATGCGAGGACTTGCGCGAATAGGGAACGGTGCAGCGACAAGAAGAGGGGAGGCGTAAGCGTGTCGGTACACTCGCATCCTCAAAGCGAAGACGTCATCAAGCGATTGGCCCGCATCGAGGGCCACGTCAGGGGCATCAAACAGATGTCTGAAGAGGGTAAGTCCTGCTCCGAGATCTTGCTGCAGATTGGCGCGGTGCAGGCCGCTTTGCGGAAGGTCGGCCAGATCGTGCTCGAGGACCACTTGGAGCACTGCGTGGTGGGTGCCAGCCCTGACGATGCCCGGCAGTTGCTGGACGAACTGAAGGAAGCGCTTTCCCACTACGGACGCTAGGGACACCTCCGCCACCCGGACCGACGGAATACCTCCCGTCAAGACTCCAAGGACGATGGTCTGGGAGCCGAAGGCCGGGAGTTGAGAATCGAAAGGGGTAGAATCCATGCACGAAGGGCATCATCCCATCCTGGAAGACCCTCAGGGCGGGGCGACGCCGAAAGGCGCTCACGCTCATCCGCACCCGCACCCACACCCGCACCCACACGAGCCGGGGCGTGACCATGGGCACGACGGCGAACACGGGCACGACCACGGTCAAGGTAACGGTCATGAAGCCGCTGGCGGTTCGCAGACGCGGGTCATCGCCGCCGTCATCGTGGTGGCCTTGATCGCCATCTTCGTGGTCTGGAAGTTCTTCTGATTTCCGAAAAGCACCCGCGCCACTGGAGGGCTTCCCTTGGACTCTGTTCTTCCCTGGTTGGCACGCCACCGCAAGTGGCTGTTCCCCGGTTTCCTCCTTGCCACCATCCTGGCCGCCCTCATTCCAGGGCAGGCGAGGGCCCTCGGATTCGACCTGGTCCTGATCCCCATGCTCCTGGGCGGCGGCCTGATTACTTACAACACCATCATCGTCACTCTAGAGACCAGGCGCATCACCGCCGGAATCCTCGTGGTCATCGCCCTTGTCGGCTCGGCCTACGTGGGCGAATACCTGGCGGGGGCGGTGGTGGCCTTCATGATGATTGGGGGCGAGTTCCTGGAGGAACTCACCCTGGAGAAGACGCGTAACGCCGTTCGCGAGTTGGTGCGCCTAGTGCCGGCGACGGCCTGGGTGCAGAACGGGGGCGAATGGCGGGAGGTCCCCATCGACGAAGTGGAGCCCGGCGACCTTGTGCTGGTGCGCCCCGGCCAACGGGTCCCCGTGGACGGGAAGGTGGAGGCCGGTCACGCCAGCATCAACCAGGCGGCCTTGACCGGTGAGTCCATGCCGGTGGACAAGGCTGCCGGTGACCCGGTGTTCGGCGGCACGCTCAGTGAATCCGGCGCCCTGCAAATCCGCGCCGAGAAGGTAGGCGAGGACACCGCCCTGGGGCGCATCATCCAAATCGTCTACCAGGCGCAGGAACGCAAGGGCCAGACCCAGCGCGTGGCCGACCGTTTTGCCGGCTACTTCACTCCCGTCATCCTCGCCATCTGCGCTGTGGTCTGGTTCGCCACCGGCGAGCTGATACGGGTCATGTCCGTCTTGGTGATCGCCTGCCCCTGCGCTCTGGTGCTGGCCACCCCCACCGGTGTGGTGGCGGCGGTGGGAAACGCCGCGCGCCGCGGCGTGATGATCAAGGGCGGCGCCGTGCTGGAACTGGCCGGTAAGGTGGACACCCTCCTCCTTGACAAGACCGGCACTCTCACCTTGGGCCGGCCCGAGGTGGTGGGGGTGGTCGCCTTCGGCGCCACCGCCGAGCAGGTGCTCACCGCCGCCGCGTCGGCCGAGGAACCCTCAGAGCACCCCATCGCCAAGGCCATCTTGAGCCGCGCGCGTACCGACGGCTTGACGTGGACGCCGGCGTCCGCCTTCCAACAGGTCTTCGGCGTGGGTGTGGAGGCCTTGGTGGACGGGGAGACCGTGCGGGTGGGCAACCGCCGCCTGTTGGAGGGGTCCGGCGACGTAGCGAATGGCGTGGCCACCCGCTTCCTCGGCGAACAGGAAGCCTTGGGGCGCACCGCCCTCCTCGTCACGCGCGACGGCGCCGTCATCGGTGGCGTGGCCGTGGCCGACTCTTTGCGGCCCGATGCCGCCGACTCCATCCGCCGGCTCAAGGCGACGGGTGTCCGCCAGGTGGTCATGCTCACCGGCGATAACTCCGCCACCGCGCACGCTATCGCTGCGCAGGTGGGCCTTGGCCCGGCCGATGTCCACGCCGGTCTCCTCCCCGAAGACAAGCTGCGCGTGGTGAGCCAGCTCAAGAGCGAGGGCCGCGTGGTGGCCATGGTCGGCGACGGGGTGAATGATGCCCCGGCCCTGGTGGCGGCGGACGTGGGGATTGCCATGGGGGCGGCCGGCACCGACGTCGCTTTCGAATCGGCCGGCATAGCCCTGATGGGGGACGACCTGAAGATGCTGCCCGGTATCTTAAGCCTGAGCCGCCGCACGCTGGGCATCATCCACCAGAACATCTGGGTTTTCGCCGTGGCGGTGAACGCCATCGGCATTACCCTTGCGTCCAGCGGTTTTCTGTCGCCCATCGCCGCGGCCGCCATCCACAATGTGGCCTCGGTCTTCGTGGTCCTGAACTCGGCCAGGCTCCTGACTTATCAAGAGTAGCGCGGTCGGGGCCGGGTCTACCGGTCCTTCGTCGCCGCCGGGGGCAGGGGTTGGCAGGAAAACCGTACCACGTCCAGGAAAAAGTCACCGCATGACCGGGAGAACATGCAGTCGGAGGTGCCCTCATGTTCCGAGCACTCAGAGTCGTTCTCCTTCTCCTGGTAGTCTCAGCCATCGTGGCCTACGCTTCCCCTATTCCTATTCACGCCGCCGGCACTACCGCCCTGTCCTGGATCGGTGTCAGCGACCAGAACCTGAACACCAATACCCTAAGCAGTTTGGCCTTTGGTAACGGTACGTTTGTCGCCGTGGGCGATGGCGGCGTCATCCTCACGACCCGGAACCGGAGAGACTGGTCTCGCCGCGTACCAAAAAGCGCGCCGCTGAATCAGGTTATCTGGAACGGCCGGCGCTTCCTGGCAGTGGGGGATTCCGGGACCATCCTTGCTTCCGTAGACGGCTCCACCTGGGACGACTGGTCGGTCCAGGAAGGCCCCGACTTCACGGGTGTGACCTGGGACGGATACGAGTACACCTTGATCGCGGCGGGGGCCATCGAGTCCTCCGTTTATGATCTCACCGAAGGCCGTGCCTTCACCCACACCATGAGGCGGACCGGGTCCTACTCGCTAGCCGGAGCCGAAGGGCTCGACTGCATCGCCTCCAACGGCGGGCAGACCATGGGTTTGGGTTCTGGCGCATCGGGGATGGGTGTGCTCTTCCTCAAGGCTCAGGGTGGCGCCTTCGGCGTCGCTCCTCCGCCTTCATCCAAGGCCATCCCCGCATATCTCGGTAACGCTTATAGTTGCCTCATCCCGACCGACGGTGGCAAGTTCCTGGCGGGTGGTACGGACGGTCTCGGCCGCGTGAACACCAGAGGCAGCTTCGATTATATCGTGCAGACCGACCATTCCATCCATGGCTTGGCCCAGGTCGGTCAGCAATACGTTGCCGTGGGGGACGGTGGCTCCATCCTCACTTCGACGGATGGCCGGAACTGGACGAGTAGCCCGTCCGGGACATCGTCGGTCCTCCGCGCTGTGGCCGGCGGCGACCTGGCGGGCAGTGGCCCAGCCTTTGTGGCGGTGGGCGCTGGCGGCACTTTGCTGGTCAGCACCAAGGCGGCGACCACGGAGACCGGCAACTTCTCGGTGGAATACTATGACAATCCCGATTGCCGCGGAATCCCCGTCCTGACCAGCCGTGAGAACATCACGAACACCATCTACCACGACTGGGGACTGAACCGCCCAGCGGAAGGCCTGCCAACGGAAAACTTCTCGGTGCACTGGGTGGGGGAGGTGGATTTCGCCGGGGGCGATTACACTTTCACCGCCAGGGCCGATGACAGGCTGTCGCTCCGGCTGGACCACAAGACGGTGATCTTCGACGACTCCGACTACCAGGCGGGCCAGACTCGCCAGAAGATAGTTCCCATCAGCAAGGGTAAACACACCATCGACTGCTACTACACCGAATACTTCCTCCTGGCGTCGGTCTCGGTGAGTTGGGAGAGGCAACCGGACCGGGAGGCCCCCACGTGGCCGACACGGACTCTGACCGTCTCGACCCCCGACCCGAGCCGGCCGGACGCCGTATCGCTGGCCTGGGGCCAGGCCGACGACCACTACGGGGTGGCTGGATACCGCCTGTGGGTGACCTCCAGCACGCCGGGCGAGGGCACGCCGCCGCCGGCCGACTTCCTTCCGAGTCAGCTGGAAATCACCTATGACATCCAGGGGCGAGCCCATTTCACCCACCACTTCGGGGGACTCACGCCGGGCGGAACCTACACCTTCGTCATGCAGGCCTTCGATGAGGCGGGGAACATCTCCGCGGATGGTCCGAGGACAGTCTTTACCGCGCCGTCCACCCGGACGCCAGGATCATCGGTACCGTCGGTGGCGGGGACATCTCCAGCGACTTCGCCAGCAACGGGGACTCCTCCGATGACGGGAATCCAGGCGCCCTCTGGCTCGCCCAGCTCGGGGCTGGAAACAACCGGGCCTTCGGGTACGGCGACGGCGCCCTTCAGCGTGGTGGCGAGCAACGTGACGGGGAACTCCCTTCTTCTCACCTGGTTTGGGGGGGAAGGGGCCGCGCGCTTTGCGGTGATCGATGAGACGAACCGGCTGCAGGTGGAGGAAGTTGACAGCACCGTGCATTCCTGCGATATCACGTACCTGAAGCCCGACACGAGCTACACCTTCACGATCCGGGCCTTTGACCGAGAAGGTAGCTACATCAGTTGCCAGACCACCGCCAGGACCAGGCCCACCAGTGCTGTCTGGACCAACGGTTCCCTGACGGCCGATAAGGTGACTCAGAACTCCGTCACTCTTTCCTGGGGTCCGGCCACGGCCGGAGGAGGCGTCTCTTACTACCGGCTATTTGACCGTACGCATGGCGTGATTATACACACAGCGAGCGGAACGACACTCTCCTATGACATTACCGGTCTGAAGCCGGACACTACCTACACCTTCGAAGTCAAGGCCTACGACCGATCAAACAACGCTGCCAAAGATGCCCCCACGATTACCGTCAAGACACTGCCGGCGGACACCACGCCGCCGGTCTGGATCAACGGGCGTCTGTGGGCCGCCGAGGTGACCAGCACCTCCATTACCGCAGCCTGGAGCGGCGCCACGGACGAGGTTGGGGTAGACCGTTACTTTCTCAACTGCCTCGGCGGGGGCGTTGGTTCTCAGTACACCGTCGAAGGAGACAAGAGCTTCTTCAAGGTGGAAAACCTGCTACCCGATACCTTATACTCCCTGGACGTCGAAGCTGCGGACTACGGCTCGAACACCAGCTCCAAAGGCCCATCGGTGGATGTGCGAACAGCGCCGGCGCCTGGTGCGAACGCGGAGTCGCCGGCAGGGTCCGCGCCGCAGTCGGGGTCGCAACCGGCGTCAGGCGTCTCCACCGACCAGAAGCCGGCTGCACCGGTGAGCACCACCTCGCCCACCAGCGGGGCGACGTGGCACTCGGGCGAGCAGCGGACCATCATCTGGGAAGTTAGCGCTGACGTCAGAAGCTGGGTGTCTGGTTTCGACGTCTGCTACGCTCTGGGTGACCCGAAATACGTGGCCAACAACTTCGGGATCGGTCAAGTCACAGCCGACCGCCGCTCCATAGCCTGGAAGGTTCCAGACGTTCGAGTGCCCGTGGGAGCTCAGATCACTGTTTTCGCCAAAGACCAGGGCGGCACTCCTTACGAGTGGGCCACCGTCAAATTCACGATTGCTCCAACACAGGCCACGTCCTCCGCCGGCGCCAGCATAGGAACTGATAGAGGCGCGGGAACTGGTAGCGGCGCGGGGAGTGGTAGCGGCGCGGGGAGTGGCGCCGCCGCCGACCCTCTGGCCGGGCTCACCGCCGGCGCCAGCGCCTGGGCTGTTCCGGAAATCAGGGAGGCCTATGTGAAGGGCCTGACCACGGACAGGTTGTTGAACCACTATCAGTGGAGTCTCAGTCGTGAGGAGTTCTGTGACTTAGCCGTAAAGCTCTACGAAGTCTCGACTCCAGCCACCGTCGAACCGGCCCCGGCGAGCAGTTTCAACGACACCGCCAGTACGGCCGTCCTAAAAGCAAAGCAACTGGGGATCGTGAACGGGGTGTCGCCGGGGAGATTCGAGCCGAACGGGCCGATCACCAGGCAGGAGATGTGCATCATGCTTCTCCGGACGCTGAAGGCCATCATCCCAAACCTGACGGTGGACACCGCCGGAGCGGCCAGGTTCGCGGACGAAGCCGACATCGCCCCTTGGGCCCTCACCGCGGTGAAGAGTCTGAGTATGATGGGCATCGTCAGGGGCGTGGAGGGAAACCGGTTTGCTCCGGCAGGGAAGGTGACACGGGAGCAAGGCCTTGTCTTTGTCGAGAGGGCTTACTCGATAGCGAGTTCCCGGCACCGCCGTGAGTGATCCGAAGCACGCGGGGGGAGGAAGGTGAAAACCGATGGTGCGCAAGGCTCCGTGGATTCTGGCGCTCTCTCTGGCAATCTTGGTGGTCGACTTCTTCACTCTGGAAAACCGTCTGGTGACGACAAACACGGCCTTGCAGAAGGCTGGGGGGTTCGCCGCTGCTTTGGCCGTGGCGGGCGCTGGCGCGGCTCTCGTCCTCCTGGCCCTGGGACGGGCGTCATCCAGGGCGGTGACCGAGGGCGCGGAGAGGCCGGCGAAAGCGCGGGGCCCGTCGGCACTGGGCGGACCGGCCGGTGAAACCGGACGCGTCCGACGCGGCCCGGTCCCAAGGGGTATGGGAGCAATCGTCCCCAAGATGCGGCTCAGGCGACTGAAGGTCGTGGCCGGCCTGGCGATCCTCGCTTCGTGGCTGGTCGTACTGCCCATGATGGTCCACGCCCGCCTCATCGTCCCGGCTTCCGACTACTCCGCGGGGCCCTGGGTGGCCGAGGCGTTTCTCAGTATGTTCGCGGTCGGAGCGCAGTTGGCCGCCCCCACGCCGATGGCGCTGGCCTTCTGGCCCTCCTTGCTTATCAGCGCGTATTTCCTCTTGGGCCGGAGAGACCGGCCTATCCTCGACCTGCTGGCCGGCATCGCCGGCGCCGCCCTGGTCTGGCTCCTGTTCGGCGTCCTGGCCCCGCGGTGAGCGCTGGAACTCCACCGGACCTCGCTCAACCGGTCTGTTCAGTCCTTGGTCGCGGAACCGGCCTTCACTTCCTGTAACAGGGCTATTTGCTTCTCCAGCAGCTCGATCTGGTGCTGTTGCATGGCCACCAATTCCCGCCACTGTGTCTCGCGCAGGGTGTCCATCTTCAGGTGAAGTTGCTCGATCTCCAGTTCCGCCTTCAGGTTCACCTCGTAGTCGTGCTCGGCCCGGATGCGATCCTTGGCTTCCTGGCGGTTCTGGCTCATCATGATCACCGGGGCCTGGATGCCGGCCAAGAGTGAAAGCATCAGGTTCAGGAGGATGTACGGGTACGGGTCCCAAGGCTTCCGGCTGACCAAGAGGAAGGTGTTCACCCCGATCCAAAGGACAATCATGGCCAGGAAGCCGAGAATGAAGCCCCAACTCCCTACGACATCGGCCAAGTGGTCGGAGATCCTCTGTCCGAAGGTCATTTGTTCCTCGTGAAGCTGGTTCACGTTGCGGCTGACCCGCTTCGAACGCAGCCGCCGGATGATATCTCGCTCTCGTTCCACCCATCCGGAGCCGTCCGGTCTGGGCTCCGTGTCTGCCGCTCCCACCGGTGAAGCTGGTCTGCTTTCGGTCATCGTTTTCACCTTCCCCGCGGCGATCGGCGAACCCATCCGACCGTCGGCTTCGAGACTCCAGACAAGACTTTGCCGCCACTGCTATTTGTCCCTTCTCAACCCGGTTGGTCGACTGCTGGGTCGGCGCAGGCCCATGACACATGTCAGGGACAAATCTCCAGGACATATGTCACACACATTCCCGGCGTCGCGGAGGTAGAACGGTCCACCACCGCGAATCAACAAGCCGTGGAGGTGCGCCCTTTGCGGAGGTCATCGCAGCTAGCGTTAACCTTGGTAACTGTATTCTTCATCGTTTTCATAGCTGTCGAAATTTGTGCTCGGCGGCACAACCACTTGTGGGTTTGGCTCATCGCTGTCGGCATGGGATTCACTCTTTACCGCTCCGGTCTGTGCTTCTCCTCGGCCTGCACTGACCCAGTCCTATTCGCGGATTTCGGGATGAGTCGCGCGGTCCTCCTCCTGCTGGCCTTGTCGGTGGTTGGTATCACCTTGGTCCAGATATACGCCGTAGCCCGTGGACAGACGCTGCCGGGATACATTCACCCGTTTGGGGCGTACACCGTGGTCGGAGGATTCCTGTTCGGGCTGGGCATGGTCCTGGCGGGAGGTTGTGTTGTCCGGACTTTGCAGGGCATCGGGGAGGGCTCGATGCTGTTCTGGCTGGTGCTGATGGGTCTCGGGCTCGGCTCGTTGGTCGGCGCCTATCACTTGGCATGGTGGATCGGCCGATTGCCGAGCGCGGGACCGGTGTTCTTGCCGGCGATCATCGGGTGGCCTGGGTCGACGGCGCTTTCCCTTGGAGCACTGGCCGCCTTGTTCTGGTGGACCCTTCGCTGGCGGAAAAGGAGTCGGGGGGGAGTGGAAGGGTGATAAGAGAGATCGACCTAATTGGAGAGGTTTGTCCTATTCCTATCATTAGGGCGCGCCAAGCCCTTCAAGGCCTGGCCACGGGCGACGCCCTCCGTCTGCGAACCGATTATAACCGGACTGTCCGGAACTTGCTGGACTTCTGTGAAGACGAGGGACATGACTTTGAGATCGATGAAACGGGAGACGGAATCTGGCTCATCACCATCACGAAGAGGTAACTTTCGGCTGCGCCGGGGGTTCTGGCCCTATTGGGTGGGGGCAGTGGTCTTGGCCGTGCTGAACACCGTGCTTACGGCGGTCTACCGGCCCTGGGGGGTCACCTCGGCTATCACGAACTGGGCCGCCGGCGCCTGGTCGCTCCTGGGTGGGCATCCGGAGTGCTGGACCTACTACCAGATAAGAGGACTTCCTCCATTGGCGGCCCCCGGCCCATGGCTTGACCGAATCCTAAATGATGGCGGGACTCTGCTGAACCTGGGAGTGGTGGCAGGGGTGCTTCTGGCGGCGGCGTCCAGGTCGGAGTTCAGGCTCAAACCCATCAGGTCAGCCCGCCAAGCGGTCTGGGCCGTCGTGGGCGGAGTCCTCATGGGATACGGCGCGCGCCTGGGTTTCGGATGCAATATCGGGGCCCTATTGGGGGGCATCGCCTCGCAGTCGCTTCACGGCTGGGTCTTCGGCCTGTTCGTCGTGGTTGGCGCGGTTACCGGGACCGCCGTCGTAGCTTCTCTCTATCGCCCCAAGGCGGACGGGATCCCACTCTCCAGGAACCCGCGCGCCAACGCGGAAATGGTTCCATTTAGCAGAAAGGAATCTCCCCCGGCCCCATGAGAAAGCGGATGAATCGCTTGGCCGAGGCGCTCAGCTTCTCATCGCTCTTGTACACGATGAGGTAATTAATGGATATCGGCCTGTCGCCAATGCTCAGAGCATGCAGGCTTCCGTCGCGGATTTCGCGCCGGGCCGCGATCCGGCTGCAAAGCGACAGGCCCATGCCGGCCGCGACGGCCGATTTGATGGCATCGATGCTCTCCATCTCCGCCACCACCCTGAAGTCGCCAAGGCAGAGATCTACGGATCCCAACGATTTCTCGAAAATGCAGCGGATGCCCGACCCCTTCTCGCGAATGATCACCGGATAACGTCTCAGCTCTTCCAGGGTGATGCTGGATCGATCCGTCCAGGGCTTCCGGTTGGCCGTGATGACCAAGAGCTCGTCGTTCAGGACCTGCTTGGTAACCAGGTCGGCCATTCCTTCACCGGCCCGCTCCTCCAGAATCCCCAGATGTATCTCCTCGTCGCGCACCATGGAGACGATGGTCTCCGCGTTCTTTATCCTCAGCACGACCTCGACCTTCGGGTGTTTCTCCTTGAAAGCCCAGATGGTGCAGGGAAGGGCCTGGTTCCCCACGGACAGGCTCGCCCCGATCGCGAGTTTCTGGTTCTCCCATTCAGACAACGAGTCTATCTCTCGCGCCATTTCGTCATGCAGCTTAAGTATCTGCCGAGCATACTTATAAACCACTTGGCCAAATTCGGTGAGCGTTACGCCGCTGTGGCTACGGTTGAACAGGCTGACCCCGTAGAAGTCCTCAACCGCCTGCATCTTTGCGCTGACCGCGGACTGACTAAGGTTGAGGAGCTTCGCGGCCTTAGCGAAGCTCTTCACTCGTGCGCCCTCGCAGAAAAGCTCCAGAGTTGCTAAGTTCATGCGGGCCACCTCTCGACCTGATTATATCACTGGGTGAAATATCCTTCATGATTTGCGATACCCCGTTTGCAAATTGTGAACAGGAGAACAAGCGCTAGAGGTCAACCAAGTAGGTGTGCTCGTGTAGACGATATGCAAACGGGGGTGTAGTTAGTGGCAGTGAACAAGTCGGATACCGGAGTGCCCGAGCTTTCACGCCGCACGTTCCTGGCAGACACAGGGAAGGTGGCCTTGGGGCTCGCCATTGGGAGTGTGGGCCTGGGCTTGGCCGGGTGCTCAGCGAAGACGGTTGACAGCAAGGCCAAACAGGAGGCAGTGCCCGCTTGGCCCTGGACCTATGCGAAGAAGCTTGACCCGAACGCCGTGGCCAAGCTGGCGTACGACGGCTTCTATCAAGGCGCATGCTGCTACGCCGTGGCGAACGCTCTCCTCACCGAACTGAAGAACAAGGTTGGGTTCCCCTTCACCCAGATTCCCACGGACATGTTCAGATACGGCGAAGGCGGCGTCGTTGGCTGGGCGAGCCTGTGCGGAACGCTCAATGGCGGTAGCGCGGTGATTTGCCTGGTCACGCCGAAGGAAGTCTATGGCCCGATCATCAACGAACTCATGGGTTGGTACACCGAGACAGCCTTCCCCCTCTATGTCCCGGAGGGCAAGGACAAGCTGGTCACCAGCAAGTCGGGATCTCCGCTGTGCCACGTCTCGGTAACGAACTGGTGCAAAGTGTCGAAAGCGGGCGCGGAATCAAAGGAACGCGCCGAGCGCTGCGCCCGGCTTTGCGGCGACGTGGCCAAGCGGGTCGCCGAGATGCTGAATGATCAAGCCGACGGCAAGTTTGCCGCGGCATACAAAGACCCCGAGTCAGTCACGGGGTGCATGAGCTGCCACGGCAAGACCGCGATGAACAACACGCGCGGCAAGATGACCTGCGTGCAGTGCCACACGCCACACAAGATCAAGTAAGACGACGACACGGCAACCGGAACCGGGGGGCCGCCCGCCCCCCGGTCCCCTGGTCCTTCGGTTTCCTTGGAGGTGTGTTCACCATGCTGGGCAGAATCGGCGCTCCGGAACTCCTGGTCATTCTGGCGGTGGTCCTCTTGATCTTCGGTCCGAGCAAGCTGAGCGGCGTGGGACGCGCTATCGGACAGAGCATACGTGAATTCAAGGGTGCAGTGCGGAAGGACGGCGCCGACCACGCCGGCCGGACGCCCGCGACGCCGCGCTAGCGGAAGAGGAGGAGACCATCATGTTTAACTTAGGGTTCGGCGAACTCATTCTGATACTGATCGTAGCTTTGGTGATATTCGGTCCGAAGAAGCTGCCGGAACTGGGCAAAGCTCTTGGCGCCGGCATTCGTGAGTTCAAAAAGGCGACCCAGGACATGCAGAACTCGTTGACCCAGCCCGATGAGCAGTCTGGGGACTCCCAGAAGTCGTCCTAACGCGGAGTCCACCCGGATGGACCGGCCATTCGCCGGCCACGGAGGTGGGAGTTTGAAGTCCATGGAGCAGACACCGAGATTGTCTCGCCCTTTCTCCTGGCTGCGCCGGTGGCGCGGCGGGAATAGGCCCGGTGGCGATCACGAGATGAGCCTCACCGAGCACCTGGGCGAACTTAGAACGCGCATTATCGTGTCGGCAGTCACTTTGACGGTCATGTCGGGAGTCGGATACTTCCTGGCCAACGATATCCTGCGCCTCCTCCGTCGTCCGGTGGACCCCTTGGGCATGTTGGTCTTCACCTCCCTGGGTGAAGCATTCTTCGCCGTGCTCCGCATCGCCCTTCTGTTCGGGTTGGTCGCCGCCGGACCGGTCATCCTCTGGGAACTGTGGCGCTTTGTCGCCCCGGGGCTGGAGAAGAAAGAGCGTCGCCTCGTTGGCGGCATGATACCCGTCATGTGCCTGCTGTTCCTGGGCGGAATGGCCTTCGCGTGGTTCCTCATGTTGCCCGTCGCCGTCAAGTTCTTCCTGTCCTTCGGCGGCGCGACGCTGAAACCGATGCTGACGCTATCAAGCTATCTGTCCTTTGTCATCTCCCTCCTAGTGGCCTTCGGCCTGGCCTTTGAGTTGCCGGTGGTGCTGTTCACCTTAATCAAGATCGGTCTTGTCAAGCGGGAGACCTTGCGGCGCCAAAGGAAGATAGCGGTATTCACCATTTTCGTTTTCGCCGCTGTCGTAACCCCCACTGTGGACATCGTCAGCATGGCCCTCCTGGCGCTACCTCTTTGGGGGCTGTTTGAGTTGACGCTAATCGCCACAGCGAAGGCACCATAACCTCAACCACGGGGCGATTTCTCGCGGCCCGCGCCAACCCCCAGGAGCCGTGTCGGTGGCATGTCTATGTCACCTTCACGGCATGTGAAATTGCCGGCTGGATAGTTCGGACGCATCGGAAGAAAACCCCTCCAACCCCCGCCAGATAGGCGTCTACTGCAGTTCGGTGATCGCCAGAAGCCGGACGATTTTGGCCGTGGTCGAGATTGGCACGGCAAGACTATGGTATCGGTAGAAGGAACAGGCAGTTTGGTGAAGAATGGCCCGTTCTCAACCGGAGTTTGCTGACATAGACCATCCGCGGGACCTGTCCAACTTGACAACATCGTTGCCACCTCGTCTTCGCACCCCACGTTCTCCACTGGCTACACATCTACCGTCAAAGAGGTCACGGACACAGGAGCAGAACCAGACAAAGGCACAGACGCGGCGCAACCAGGCGTGACTGACCGGAGGAGAAGAGGTGATCGGCCGGAGACACCTCGCTTTTCGCACTGACGCTGTTGGTGTCGTTATCACTGTCGCACTATCGCTCTTGTCTCAACCGTCTTGAACTTCAACTCTGAAAGAGGAGGTGGAGGCGTGTTCCTTCCTGGGAAGTTATCAGGTTTCATCCTGCTAGTGATCGTCTGCGGCGCTATCCTGTGGCGTCTCCAGTCGGCCCGCAGGGGTAAGGTGCCCGAAGTGCGTAAGCTGCCGCAGCTGGATGCCATTGACGAACTAATCGGCCGCTGCGTCGAGATGGGCCGGCCGGTCCACGTGTCCCCCGGGCGCGGCGGCCTAGTTGACGTCGAGGCTTCGCAGATTCTGGCCGGTCTGGAAGTCATGTCCTACGTGGCGCGGAAGGTGGCGCAGACCGATGGCAAGATGATTGCCACCGTCTGCCAGGCCGAAGTCTATCCGGTGGCCGAGTCGGTGGTGCGCGAAGGTTTCGTCGTCGAGGGCAAGCCGGATGCTTACCAATCCGACATGGTCCGTTACCTGTCGCCTAACCAGTTCGCCTACGCCGGCGGCATCCTGGGTATTTACTCCCGCGAAAAGCCGGCCGGCAACATCTACATCGGACTGTTCTTCGCCGAGTCCCTGCTGCTCCTTGAGGGTGGCTACTTGGCCGGCGCCATGCAGATCGGCGGCACGGCGAACACCTTGCAGACCCAGTTCTTCGTGGCCTGCTGCGACTACACCCTTATCGGCGAAGAAGTCTTCATCGCCGGCGCCTACCTGTCCCGCGACCCCATGCGCCTGGGCGGCCTCTTGGGCCAGGACATCGGCAAGATGCTGTTCATGGCGCTGATCGCCATCGGGGTCATTCTGAAGGCCTTCGGGAACGACTCGATTTCCAAAATCCTGAGCAAGTGAAAGGGGGAAAGCCACGTTGATTCGCATCGGGCAAGTGTTGGGCTCGGTCGCCGGTATAGCCATGCTGGCCATCTTCTTCCTGAAGCTGGCTCCCCCGGAAGCGAAAGCGGTCGGGATGGTCCAAAGCATGGCGTTGGTCATCGCGGCCTTCGCCCTTGGTGTCGGGGCCATCAGCCTGTTCATCAGCCACGGGAAGAAGGTCCTCAAGGGCCACGCCGACGCGCCGTACAGCGCCGTTCTTCTGGCCTCCCTCACCCTCATGGTGCTGGCCGGCGCCGTCTTTGGCAAGCCGTCGGACAAGTTCTACACCTTCATGTTCCAGAATTTCAATAACACGCTGGACTCCAGCTTCTTCGCCATGTTGTGCTTCTATATCTTCTCCGCCGCCTACCGGGCGTTCCGCATCCGGAACAGTGATGCCGCGGTCTTCCTGATCTCAGGCACCCTGGTCATGCTGGGCGCGGTACCCGTCGGCGCTGTGATCTGGTCCAAGTTCCCGGACATTTCGACCTGGATTCTGTCGGTACCGAACACCGCGGCCATGCGCGGCATCCTCCTGGGCGCCGCCCTCGGCTACATCGCCACCGCCATGCGGATCATCCTTGGGATGGAAAAGGGCATGTTCGGCGGCGGCGGCGGCTCGGGCAACTCATGAAAGGAGGAGACGGCAGATGAACTTCTTTGATCACCTGGGACGCATCGACCGGCGCATCATCTACGTCCTGCTGTTCCTGGCCGTGGCCGTCCCTCTCATGAAGCCCCTGGGACTGCCCACCATGATTGAACCCATGACCCAGCAGGCCTTCAACCAGGTCAACCAGTTGAAACAGGGCGACGTCCTGATCTTCGCCATGGACACCAGTGTGGCCTATAAGGCCGACCTCTACGCCGGTTCCATCGCCATCGTCCAGCACGCCCTCGACCGCGGGGCGCGGGTACTCATTCCCGCGGTGGTCCAGGACGGACCGATGGTGGCCGACGACTTGGTGAAGTACTTCCAGAAGAAAGGCATCAAGTACGGGGACCGCCTCGTCAACCTGGGCTTCGTACCGGGCGGCGAGACCGCCGTGGCAGCCATGGCGCGGGACTTCCCCGCGACCTTCCCGAAGGACTATTACGGCAACTCCACGGCCGGCATGCCGGCCATGGCCGGCGTCAAGACCGCCAAGGACTTCACCCTCGTGGTGGCGGCGGCGGTGAACATCACCCCCGGCGGCCTGGACTGGGTCAAGCAGGTGCAGGGCCCCTACGGCACGCCGCTGGTGTTCCTGTCGGGCGCCATGCTGGTACCGCAGTTCGTCCCGTATCTGCAATCCGGACAGCTGAAAGGCATGCTCAAGGGCATCAGCGGGTCGGCACAATACGAGACGTTATTGAAACAGCCGGGCGCGGCCACGGCCTCCATGGAGGGGCAATCGATGGCCCATAGCCTTGTGATCATCCTGATCGTCCTGGGCAACCTCTCCTTCATCCTCGGAGCGGCAGCCCGCAAGGCAAGGGGGGTGCGCTAGATGTCGACGGTCACGGTGGGCATCTGGATCGGCGTTATCCTGAACCTCGCCGTTTGGAGCTATCTCTTCCGCGATAACCGGGTCTACCGATACGTCGAGCATATTTTCATCGGGGTGTCGGCCGGACACGCGCTGGTCATGGGCGTTCGAAGCGTCAAGACCCTGGCCTGGCAGCCAATGCTGGCGGCAAACACACCGGGTGTACAGCGGACCTTAGCCTTCCTGAGCATCGTGATGGGGCTCCTGCTTTACACCACGCTGGTCAAACGCTACCGCCGCATCTCGGCCCTCCCGGTCGGCATCCTGCTGGGCACCGGCGCCGGGTTGTCCATGGGCGGGACCATCATCTCGCAGGGCGCCGCCCAGATCAAGGCGACCATCATGCCCCTGAGCTCCATCAATAACGTGATCATCATCGTGGGCGTGCTGGCGACCATGACCTACTTCATCTATGGCAAAGCCCGCGGCACCGTGGGCGATGTGGCCATCCAGGTCGGACGGGTCGGACGCTGGATCATGATGGTCGGCTTCGGCGCGGCCTACGGCACGACAGTGATGGGACGTGTGGCACTCCTGACAGGGCGCGTGACGTTCCTGTTGAAAGACTGGTTACACATCATCAAGTAGCTCAGGCGGCTGAAGGGTGGATGACGGCGCCCATGAACACCAACCTCATTTCCGATGTCGGGCTGAGGATCAATGAGTTTCTCTGGCAGATCAAGGAGAGGAATCTCGGCGAGGCGGCCGTCTTCTTTCAGGACCTGAAGACGGATCGCACGGCCGCGGCCAACGCCGAGGAGATCTTCGCGGCGGCCAGCGTTATCAAGGTGCCCATCGCGGTGGAGGCCTTCCGGCAGGTGGAAGCCGGCATCCTCGACCTGGACGCTCTCTATGCGGTGCACGAGAGCCGCAAGGCGGGTGGGTCGGGTGTACTGCGCCCCATGCACTCGGGGCTGGCCGTCACCTTCCGCGACCTGGTGACCTTGATGATCATCGTCAGCGATAACACCGCCACCAACATGGTCATCGATTTGGTGGACATGGAGGCGGTAAACGAGACCGCCGGCCGCCTGGGGCTCAGCAACACCCTGCTGCGCCGCAAGCTGGTGGGTGGTGCCTTCTATGCCCGGCCCGACTACAGCTTGGCCATCGACAACCACATCACCGCCCAGGACATGGGCCTGCTCCTTCACCGCCTGGTGAACGGGCAGGGCGTGTCGCCGGCGTCGGACGGCGCCCTGCTGGACATCATGGCAATGCAGCAGGTAAACGACCGTATCCCGCTGCTGCTGCCACCTGGAACGAGGGTAGCCCACAAGACGGGTGAGTCGCAACTGAACCGCCACGACGTGGGCGTGGTCTACGGCCGCGAACTGGGACCAGACGGCAGGCCGGTGCCGGCCTACATCCTCGCCGTCCTGACGCGGGGGCTGACTGAGCCGCCGCGGATGTGCTGGGCGGTGGCGGAGATGTCGCGCGATATCTACAGGCTCGCAGTGGATGCGTGAGGCGGTGACGCTTCTCATCGGTTGAGAGAAAAGACCTCAAATCCGGAAAAGGCCCCGGACTCCATGTTCGGGGCCTTTTCGTGCCGTGGTCTGAAGTTGGAAGCGGCGGAGGGGCCGCTCGCCACTGTCGCAAGGGTGCGGCGGAAGGGCGGCTGAGAGGAAGCGGCCCGCCGACACCGAAGACAAGCGTGAAACCCAAAACCCGCATAGGACAGGAGGGACTGGAAGCATGTCCATACTCACCGGGCACAAGGATAACCTTGAAACCAAACGCGTCTCCGAGGAGGCCGCCCACAACACCCTGAAACGCATCGTCTACTCGCCGGCGCGGAACTGGGACACGCATGTGATGCGCGTCTTCACCATGGGTGATGGCGGCCGGACTTACGAGCACGAACACGCCTGGCCGCACTGGGTCTTCGTCCTGGAAGGAAAGGGTGCCGTGACCATCGCCGGGGAGCGGGTCGCGCTGGAGAGGGGCAGCTACGTTCACGTGCCGGGCGGCATCAGGCACTTCTTTGAAAACGTGCAAGGTGGCGGAGCGGAGTTCGAGTTCATGTGCATCGTACCGAAGGAAGGCGACATGTTCTAGACGCGGCCTGCAACTGGCCGCTCCGGACCCCAAGTTCAACCCACGTCCTTGGTAGCAGGCCCCTCCCTGGCGGAGGGGTCTGTTTCTTTTTCCGCCAATACCGCTGCGCCGTACGGGTCAGGGCTAAGGGGCGCCGTCCGGTGGAAAATTACTTTCCATCGCGCGGTCTCTGGGATGGGAAGCAACTTTCCAGTATGTTCGGTCGGCGTTCGGTTCTGCAGTAATAGGAATAACAACTAATTAGATATAAATACTTGACAGTACGAATTACCGACATTATGATAGAGCCAGAAAGGAGATGCGGCACGTGGAGAAGCTTCGAGAAGCGTTACGGGAGCGCGGCAGCCGCCTGACGCCCCAGCGTCTGGCCATTTACGAGCACCTCCGCGACACTAAGTCGCACCCCTCCGCGGAGACCATCTACGGCGAGCTGAAAGCGCGATACCCCAGCCTAAGCTTGAACACGGTATACCAGACCCTTCAGGTACTGGACGAGATCGGTCTGGCGCAGAAACTCCCCGTCGAAAGCCGGGAGGCGCGCTACGACGGCAATGCCACCGGCCACGCCCACCTCATCTGCCTCGAGTGCGAGCGCATCTGGGACATCGACGGTGAAGCCTTGCCGGCGGTTAGCGAGATCGACCGGCAGGCGGAGAAGAAGGGTTTCAAGGTAGTGAGGAATCAGGTCCAGGTGTACGGTGTATGCCCGGACTGCCAAGCCAAGGGGCGGTAACCGAAGGGACAGCAGTCAGAAGGACCATGACCGAAAGGAAAAGGAAGAGGGGGAACCCAAAATGGCCAAGGACTTGAAGGGTACCAGGACGGAAGAGAACCTGAAGAATGCCTTTGCGGGCGAGTCGCAGGCCCGGAATAAGTACACCTACTTCGCCTCGGTGGCGAAGAAGGACGGCTTCGAGCAGATCGCCGCGATCTTCCTTGAAACGGCCGATAACGAAAAGGAGCACGCCAAGCTCTGGGCCCGGGCTCTGGGCCTCATCGGCGGCGGGACGGCCGAGAACCTCGAGGCGGCCGCCGGCGGCGAGAACTACGAGTGGACCAGCATGTACAAGACCTTTGAGAAGGAAGCCCGGGAAGAGGGCTTCGACGCCATCGCCGATCTCTTCCGCGAAGTGGCCGAGATTGAGGCCGAACACGAGAAGCGGTACCGCGAACTGCTGCGGCGCGTAAAGGACGGGACCGTGTTCAAGAGGGACAGCGAAATCCAGTGGCGTTGCCGGAACTGTGGCTACATCCACACCGGCAAGGAAGCGCCCGAAGTCTGCCCGGCCTGTGCCCACCCGCGCGCGTTCTACGAACCGAAAGTCTAGCGCCGCGCCCGACCCGGACGGACCTGAACGGCAGAGGATCACCGCAATCGACAGGTGACGGCAGACCACGAACTATTGACGAGGAGGTACCGGCCATGAAATGGCGTTGCACAGTATGTGGTTACATCCACGACGGAGACCAAGCCCCCGAGAAGTGCCCGAAGTGCGGGGCTCCGCGGGAGAAGTTCGAACAGGTGCCGGCGGACAAGGCGGAACTCATCGAAAAGTCGCGCCAGACCAACAGCCTGTGGATGAGCTTCGTCGACTTGGTGGAGACTTTGGAGGAGCTGTCCGAACGGGGTATTGAGGAGAACCTGGACCCTACTTGCGTCCAGCTCTTTAAGAAGGCGCAGCAGACGGCTCATGAACTCGGCCAGGCGGCCAAGGCGGAGATGCAGGCCCACGTGAACAAGGGCAAGTGGGGCTAGACCGGGGCGCGGTAGAACTTCACCACAACGACCGGTGGCCTGACCAGGGAATCCTGGCCGGGCCACCGCATGTGAAGGCTGGGCCGCACAGAGAGGTAGCGATGGATGCCCGTGTGAGGCGAAGGGGGAGCGATGATGGCCAGTAAGAAATGGCGTTGCACGGTGTGCGGCTACATTCATGAAGGACCGGAGCCGCCCGAGGTCTGTCCAGTGTGCGGGGCGCCGAAGTCGTCGTTCGAAGAAGTGAAAGACGTCGAAGAGACTTCGAAGATAACTTTGGCTGCCACCCCGGCCTCCACGGCATCGGCGACGGGAGCCGCTCCCGCGGTACCCACGGCTCCAGCCAAGGCACCGGCCAAAGGGCCGTCGGCCGCCCCCGCCGTTCCGACCGTACCGCCATCCCCTTCCACCGCCGACGCCTGGAAGGCCGGCCTCTACGCCATGTCCTACGGCATGTTCGTGGTGACTTCGAAGAAAGACGGCCGCCTGAACGGACAGGCCGCCAACACGGTCTTCCAGATTACCTCCGACCCGCCCCGTGTCGCCCTTGGCATCAATAAGAACAACCTGACCCACGAATTCATCGCCGCCAGCGGAATAGCCGCCGTGACGGTGTTGGGTAAGGGGAACATGCGCCTGATCAAGAAGTTCGGTTTCTCCAGTGGCCGCGACGTCGACAAGTTCGCCGGCACACCAGGTACACCAGGCACACCAGGCGTGGCCGGCACAGCCGGTACGGCGGGCACGGCCGGCGTGGATTACATGCCGGGACCGGTGACCGGTTGCCCCGTGCTGAGGGACGGCGTCGCCTACCTGGAACTGAAAATCCTGAGGGACAAGTCCATCGACGCCGGCACCCACACCCTGTTCGTGGCGGACGTGGTGGGCGGCGCCCCCTTGAACACGGTCGATCCAATCACCTACGCCTACTACCGGGCGAACCGGGCGAAGCCGGAGACCGTCGTCGACGACATCGACACGGGGAACGTCGTGGCCGCCCTGAACCTTGAGTATGGGGCCAATAACCGCTATCGCTACCAACTGGCGGACATCAAGAACCCGCGGGTGAATTCGGCCCTGGAAGGCGTGATGCGCAGCGAGGGTGACCACATCGGCAGCGCCCTGGAATACCTCCAGGAGCGGGTGGCGCCGGAGAGCCACGGATTTTCCCGGACCCTGATGCACATGAAGTTGAATCTCGATTTCGAACAGGTGGCGCGTGACACCTACCTTCAGTTCTCGAAGGAGACGACGGATAAGGATCTGGCGCGCACGTTTAGGGATCAGTCCCGGTCCGAGCAGGGTCACGTCGGCATCTTCCAAGAGATGATCGAGGAGATGTCGGTCGGCGTGTATCCCGTGGTCTTCTACTGCCCCTTGTGCGGCTGGGAGATCGACTTCGGCACGGCGCCGAAAGAGGGCGACGAAGGCCGCTGTGCCAAGTGCGGCTACAGGGTCCGCCTAGTCATGAGTAGGGGCGAGTGGGATGTGGAGGGGCTGGAACCGGGTGGAAATAGATGACGCCGCCAGAGATAGGTCTGGTGGCGCCATTCGACGTGTTCACAAAGGCGGAGTTGCCTCAACGCGCCGGCTCCGGGAGGAGCAAAGCCCGCGCCAGCCCCTCGAACCCTGAAGCCGCGGCGCGCAGTGAGTTGATTTCGACGTGCTCGTCCACGGTGTGAGCCTGGGCCTCGTTGCCGGGGCCGAAGCCAACGGTGGGCACGCCCCGCAACCCCGCGCTTTCGCTGCCGTTGGTGCAGAAAGCGTAGGCCGCCATTTTTGGCGAAAGCCCCGCGGCGCGCAGTCCCGCCAGACTGCCCCGCACCAGAGGACTGTCCACCGAGGTCTTCCAGGCCCGGGCGAAACAGACACGTTCCATATGGTGACCGGTGTAGGTATCGAAGACCGCCTTGGCCAGATCCACGTCGGCTGAGAAAGTACTGTCCTCCAACGCCAGCCGCTTGATGGCCTGACGCACCTGATCGAGGACAAATTCGGGTTCCTCGCCCACAAGAAGACGGCGGTCGTAAGTCGCCGAGCATCGGTCCGGGACCACGGATTGACCGGGGTAGGGCCGCGATTGGACCGCGGTAAGGGCCATGATGGCCGGACCCAAGAGTTCGTCCCGGCCCAGTTCCAACAGCTTGATCTCACCCATCAATCTGGTCATTTTGTCAACGGCATTGACGCCGAGGTGAGGTGTGGAGGAGTGAGCCGGCCGTCCATAGGTGGTCACCTGAATCTCGGCCCTCCCTCTCTGCCCCACGTTCAAGTTCAGGCTGGTGGCCTCGCCGATGACCACCCACGTCGGGCTAACCTGGTCCATGACGAATCCGAGCGACGGCCCCTCGACCACCTCCTCGCACACCGTGCCGGCGACCCAGAACTCGCCCGAGAAAGCGCTCCTATCCCGGGCCAGGGCCGCGCCGGCAGTGAGCATGGCGGCGAAGCTGCCTTTCATGTCGGACGAACCGCGTCCGAAGACTTTGCCGTCGCGCACCTCGCCGCCGAACGGGTCCACGGTCCATTTGGATGGCTCGGTGACAGCGATGGTGTCGATGTGGGCATCAAGGAGCAATCGCCTTGGTTCTCGGGCCTCCCCGGCCCCGGCCCGGGCGGTGCCGCTGACCCGCCCAAAAACGTTACCCATGGCGTCGATGCGCACGCTTTCGAAGCCCAGGTGCTCCATCTGCTCCGCGGCGTAGGCCGCCAACTTCCCCTCCTCGCGCATCACACTGGGGATGCGAACGAGACTCTGGCAAAGTCCGACTACATCGGCGGCATCGGCGGCCCCGTCAGTGCGGCGGCCGGACTCCGGTCCTGTTTTCATCAAGCAACGCTCCTCCACTGTTCATAAGGTCTGGCTATGAACCGACCGCGCCCAGGGTCGCCGATAACTCCCGAACCCGAGATCCGGTCGAAAACCACCTGGCCGCGGCTGATAGTGTACATGACTCGTCCTTGCGATTCCATTCCCTGGTAGACGGTGTAATCCTCACCGCCGGGCAGATCGGCGGCGTCGATTCGGTGGCGGGCATCCGGGTCAAACAGCACGACGTCGGCGTCGGCGCCCGGGGCGATCTGGCCCTTCCACGGCCAGAGTCCGAAAACGCGCGCGGCGTTACCGGAAGTGAGCCCGACCAGCCTGTCCAGATCGATCCTCCCGGTCCGAACGCCATAGGTGTATAACAATTCAAGGGCGAAGCCTATGCCCCCCAGGCCATTGGGTATGTCGGCGAAAGACGGCCGGCGCAGACGGTCGCCCGCGCGGAAGGGACAATGGTCGGTACCGATGCAGTCGATGTCTCCGCGAGCCAGGGCCGCCCAAAGGACCTCGTTTTCCGCGCGCGGCCGCAGGGGTGGGGAGCAGACGAACCGTTCGCCGCCCGGGCCGCTCAGCCGGTCCTCGGAGAGCATCAGATACTGGGGGCAGGTCTCCAGGTATACCTTCTCCCCGGTCCTGTGACGCGCGGCCGCCAAGGACACCGCGGCGCCGGTCGAAAGATGGACCAAGTAAAGAGCGGCGCCCACCGTGGCCCGGAGGGCAAGAGCCCGGGCCACCGCCGCTTCCTCGCATACCGCCGGCCGGCTGTATGCGTGAAAGATCGCGGCCTTATCCCCGCGGGACAGGAACTCGGCCACCAACCCGTCCACGATGGCCCCCTCCTCGGCGTGAAGCATCAGCAGGGCCCCCCGGTTACCATGGGTGGCGACCGCCCGCATCGCCCGGAAGAGCTCAAACTCGTTCAGAGCCAGCCCCTGGTAGACGGTGAATGCCTTAAATGAAGTGACGCCTTCGCGGACCAGGGCATCGATGGCGCCGGTCGGGTCGCCGCCGCCCGCCGGAAGACAGCAGTGCAGGCCAAAGTCTACGCGGCTGCCACGGGCTGCTTGGTCCCGGCGGGCCCGAAAGGCGTCCAAGAAATCCTGTCCCGGGTCTGGGGAAACGAAATCGAGGATGGTCGTGACTCCACCCGAGACCGCGCTGGCGGTGCCGGACGCGAAGTCGTCCGCGGTGGGCACCCCACCGGTGCCCACGTCCTCCAGATGGACGTGGGGGTCTATCAGGCCGGGCAGGGCGAGCAGTCCACGGGCGTCGATCTCCCGTTTGCTTCTGACTTCCTCGGCCAAGGCCGCTATTCGCCCGTCTTTGATGCCGATATCCGCCCGGCAAGTCCCCTGACCCGTGGCGACCAAAGCTCCTCGGATAGCCAGATCCAGGTCCGGTTCTAGGCCCAGGTCCATCGGATCGTCTCTCCCTTTGGTGTTAGTGCGGCCTCCAGCACCCGGATCGGCCCCTTAGCGCCGGTTCCGCAGGCCTTCGCGGACGCCCAAAGCCCCCGAAGCACAGACCGAGACGCAGAAACTGCAATGACGGCACTTGTCTTCGTCCAATCCCATGACCCTGTCCTTACTCAGAGATCGGGCGCCGTACGGGCAGAGGTCCACACACAAATGGCAATCGTTACAGGCCGCCGGGTCATAGTCGAAGCTCAGCCTGGTTTTCTGCTCCCTGTCTACCAGGTGCGGCAGAGCCACGCCCTTGGCCGCCGCCGGCGAAGCGTAGCCGTATTTGTCCAGGTTCTGGGACAGTTCGCGGTTCAACCGTCCGAAAGCCTTCAGGCCGGTCAGGATGGGCTGTGAGCAGACACCGACAGCCGAAGCTCCGACCATTAGCATCTCCAGTGCATCCACGCCCCTCGCCACACCGCCCGTCCCCACGATGGGGGCGTCCACCGCCTGGGCGATCTCCGAAACGATCCGGAGAGTGATGGGCTTGATAGCCGCACCAGATAGCCATCCGTGACCAAAGGGGCCACCCAGCATAGGTCTGGCGGTGGCCACGTCGATGCGCAAGATCGGACCGAAGCTGTCCGTGGCGGTGATGCCGTCGGCCCCGGCCTTCACACATTCGACCGCCGTGCGGACCACGCCCGGCCAATTGGGACTGACCTTGGCCAGAAGAGGCACTTTGACCAGCTTACGGGCCTCCCGGACCATGGGGACCATGGCCTCCTCGGTGTAGGATACCACCTCCACCATGTGGGCTCCCGCGGCCGCGACTTTCGCGGCCAGTTCGCGCACATCTTGAGGGGCCAAGCCCACCGAACCGATGACGACGGCGCCGCCCTCGCGGGCCACCGCTATCTCACGGTCGATCCAGTCCGCCGCCTCCAGATCGGACCATTTCTCACAGTTGATCAATGTGTTGGGAGCGGAGAGCACCATGTGCGGCATGGGGTTATCCGCCCTGACCAAGGAGATGGTCTTCGTGACCACGGCCCCGGCCCCAGCCTGGCTGGCAGCGATAAGCGCCGCTCCGCTGTGGGAAAGAGGACCCGAGGAAAGCACGAAGGGTGACTTGAGTTTCTGCCCGAACAGGGTTGTTTCGAGGTTGGCCATTTGTCCCTAGTTCATCCCTTTCCAGAACCGGCGCGCCGCCTCGCGGGCGCGGGCGATAACCTCGCCTTCGTCCAAGGTCAGAATCCTCCCGTCTCGGACCACCAGGCGGCCACCTACCATAACGTGGCGGACGTCGGAGGCGGTCCGGTAGAGGACGTACTGGTCGAAGGCATTTCCAGGGGTAATCGGCGTCGGTGTGCCCGCGTCGACCACGATGATGTCCGCCAGCCGGCCCGGGGCCAGTTCGCCGGCATTCAGGCCCATGGCGGCCGCCCCTCCGCGGGTCGCCAGGTCCACCACGGTCGGAGCCGGCATGACCGTGCTGTCCTGCCGGTACGCCTTGTGAATAAGGAAAGCACCCCGCATGACCTCGAAGAAGTTGTTGATGTACCCGTCGCTTCCCAGGCCCAGTCTGGCGCCGGCGGCCAGGAAATCGGGAACAGGTGCCACCCCGCCACCGACTTCGCAGTTTGAGAGCGGCATGTGGCTCACACGTACGCCCCGCCGGATCAGGGTAGCGATTTCCTGTGAAGAGACCTGGACGCACTGGGAGGCCAAGATGTCCGGGCCGAGGAAGCCGATTTCGTCGTAGAGCGCGACGGGGCGCTTGCCGTATCGGCGCATGGAGACTACGGGCTCATACACGGACTCGGACAGGTGCATCTGCAGGCCGCTGCCCAAGTCTGTGGCCATGGTCCGCGCGCGCTCCAAGAAAGGGATGGAGCACGAGAAGGTGGTGTGAATGCACATCATCCCACGGACCAGGGGTTTTTCACCCCTCTTCCTCCTTGCTTCCTGCATACGGAAGAAAGAAGCGTTTTCCTCCAGGCCCGCCCGGCCGTTGGCCTCGCCGGCCCGTTCCGTCGCTTCGAAAGACAGGATGGCCCGTAGACCGGCCTGCTCCACGACTTCGGCTTCAGCGAGGAGGCCGCCAGGAATGGCGTTGGGCGCTTCCAGAATGTCGCAGAAGCTCGTAACCCCGCTTTTCAGCATTTCCACACACGCCAGAGCGGTGGCGGCCCGGATGTAGTCATGGTCCAGGCGGTCTTCGACCCAAGGCCACCAGTAGTCGCGCAGAAAGCCGTCGAAGCCGGAGGGAACCACAGGCACAGGGATACCGTGGGCCAGGTAGCCGTAGGCGTGCATGTGGGAATTGCAGAAGCCGGGCGCGATCAGACTGTCTCCGGTGTCGAGCAATTCGTCGCCCGGCGCCGCCATGGCCAGAACCGCCTGGCGGGGCCCGGTCGCCACGATGCAATCTCCGTCGACCCGGACCGCCCAGTCCTCTTTCAATTCCCCGCCGGGTGCCAGGGCATAGCGCCCGGTGATAGTACAAGCCACGCTGCCCACCTCCCGAATGGAAAAGGGGAGAGCGGCGGGCCGGGCCTGGTCCGGCCCGGCCGCGCCCCGGTCGCCCCCCCTGTCACATGGTGACGGCCATCAGAGCCTTCTGCGCATGGAGGCGGTTCTCCGCCTCGTCGTAAATGACGCTATGGGGACCGTCGATGACCTCGTTGGTCGCTTCGATGCCCCGGTCGATGGGCATGCAGTGCATGTAGATCGAACTGGGTTTGGCCAGGTCCATCTTCTTCTTGTCGAGCACCCAGTTCGGGTACTTGTCGATCAGGGCCAAAGCTTCTTTCTCGTCCGGCGTGTGCATCATGGCACCCCAGCTCTTCGCATAGACGATGTCCGCGTCCTTGCAGGCGTCGGCCATGTCGTGGACGATCTCGAACTTCACGCCAGCTTCCGCGGCGTTGGCGCGGGCCTGCTCCAGGATGTCGGGCATGAGCCGGAACTCCGGCGGGTGGGCCAGGGTCACATCCATGCCAAAGCGCGACATCAGGAGGACCAGGGACTGCGGCATGGACAGCGGCCGGACGTACCGCGGAGCGTAGGTCCAGGAGATGACGAATTTTCGGCCGCGGAGGTCGTTGGCGAACTTCTCTTTGATGGTCAGAAGGTCCGCCAGGGCCTGGGTGGGGTGGTAGATGTCGTCCTGCATGTTGATGACCGGTATTCTGGCGTATTTGGCCATTTCACGCATGTAGCGGTTCCCCACGCCGAGGGTGCAATTGCGTATCCCGATACCGTGTCCATACCTGGCCAGGACCTCGACGGTGTCTTTGGGACCTTCACCGTGGTCGATCTGGGTCGCCGAGGGTGTCAGGTAGTGGGCGTGGCCGCCCAATTCGTGAATCCCCGCCTCAAAGGCGTTGCGCGTGCGGGTGGACTCCTCAAAGAATAACATGAACATGGTCTTATCTTGGAGAATGTGATGGGGGATGCCCAGCGCCCTCTGGCGTTTGAGTTCCACAGCCGTATCCAGAACGGTCTCAATCTCTTCTTTCGTCCAGTCCTGCAGGGTGATGCAGTGTTTCCCTTTCAAATCACTCTTCATTTGTCCATCCTTCCTCCATCCCATCGGGGCTTCGAACTCGTGAATCGAAAAGACTCGCCGCTGTCGCGACGGGGTCATTTGGCCGTCAAGGCTAGGGGCAAAGCCGCGAAGAAGGCGGCCGCCCTCACCAATTCCGTCACCGAAACCTGGTCCAGGGCGGTATGCGCATACCTTCCGTCGCCGGGGCCGAAACCGATGGTCGGGATGCCTCGGATGCCCATGGTGTAAGTGCCGTTGGTGGAAAAGTCCCACCTCTCCACGGTCGGTTCACTGCGGAAAACCCGCCGGTAGGCTTGAACGCCGGCAACGACCAGAGGATGCTCCGCCGGAAGAGCCCAGGGCGGGAAGAACTCTTCGGCCTCCCGGACGAGACCGGTGTGGCTTGGCTCGTTCAGGCGGATGATTTCCACAGCGGCCTCGCCGGCTCCGGGGAGAGACCGCAGTTCTGACAGAATGCTCTCTCGGGTCTCCCCGATGGTCAGACGCCGGTCAACCATTACCGTGGCTTCGCCCGGTATGGTGTTGAACGAAGGGGCGGGCGACAGTAGCCTGGTGGCCACGACCGAACCGCGACCGAGGAACGGGTCCCCGGCGCGCGCCGAGAGCTCACGGTTCAACTGTTCGATGGCCTTGATCACCGGGGCGGCCTTGTAGATCGGGTTGATACCCTGCTCGGGGGTACTGGCGTGGACCGCCCTGCCGCCGAAACGCATGCCTATCAAGGCGCGCCCGCGGTGGCCCCGTCGAATGGTCAGACTGCTGGATTCCGCGACAACCACGGCGTCCGGTTCAAGTCCGGTCTCCTCAAAAAGCGAGGCGAGGGCCACGCCCTCACCGTTCTCTTCGCCGACCGAGCCAGACACATATAGTGTGAAGTCGCCTTCGAGGCCGAGTTCTTTGATGATCCGGGCGCCGTAGAACGCCGCGGCAAAGGGTCCCTTGTCATCACACGCCCCACGTCCGTAGAGTACGCCGTCTTCTACCTCCGCTTTGTATGGGTCGTGGGTCCAGGCCGACAGGTCTCCGGGTTCGACCGTGTCGACGTGCGCGTCGAACAGCACCTTGGTCCGTCCCGTTCCCAGTTGTCCGACCACGTTGCCCATGCGGTCCTGAAAGACCCGGTCAAAACCGGCGCCCCGCATCCTCCGGGCGATGTGATTCACGACCTCGCCCTCACTTCCGGTCACGCTCGGTATCTTGACTATCTCCCGGGTGAACTCGACCAACTCGGGCTCCAACCGGGCTGCCGCCGCGTTGATCCGGTCCGCGGTATCTTGGGAAGAAGACACCATCTCACCTCCCTTCAAGGAATGATCCTCGTTCCGGTGACCCCAGCCAGGGCGGCCGCCGCGTTATTCAAAGAAGTGATCAGAGCAGACGCCCCACCGCCGGACACGAAACGAATGGCGGCCTCGACCTTGGGGCCCATGCTCCCTTCTCTAAAATGCCCTTCGTATTGGTAAGCACGAGCTTGTGCCACGGTCAGGGTGTCCAACCACGTCTGGTCGGGCTGGTGGTAGTTGATGGCCACCTTCTCCACATCGGTGAGGATGAGGAGCAGGGAGGCCGAGACCTCCCTGGCCAGGCGTTCGGCGCCTAAGTCCTTGTCGATGACCGCCTCGACTCCGGACAGAGATCCGTCCGCGTTCTCCTTTACGGGCACGCCACCGCCGCCCGAGGCGATGACGATGGTGTCGTTGTCTACCGTAGCCCTGATGGTCGGGGCCTCGACGATACGCTTGGGGTCCGGAGACGGGACCACCCGGCGCCAACCACGGTAGTCGACCTCCTTCATGATCCACCCCCGGGACGTCATCAGCTTGGCCGCCTTGGCTTCGGTATAGAACGGGCCCACCGGCTTGGTCGGGTTCAGGAAAGCCTTGTCGGCCGGGTCCACGATCATCTGGGTGAGGATGGTGACCACCGGCCTGTCTTCCCCGAACTTGCGGAGTTCGCGGCCCAAAGCTTGCTGCAGCAGGTAACCGATGAAACCCTGGGTCTCGGCGCCGCAGACATCGAGAGGCATGGCTGGAACGACGCCGCTAGCCTCCTCCTGCTGGATGAGGATGTTGCCGACCTGGGGACCGTTACCGTGGGTGACCACCACCCGGTAACCTTGGTGGACGATGCGGGCGATCTGTTCGGCCGTGATCCTTACGTTCTCTTGCTGTTCGGCCACGGTTCCCTTCTGTTTTGCCCGGAGGATGGCATTACCCCCGAGGGCGACCACAATGGTCTCGGCCATGAGCAATTCCTCGATTTCCTTTTCTCTATTGCCTCACCCGCGAACCGGTGGCCGCCGCTCCCGCTCAGACCGGAGGCTCCAGCGAAGGGTGGGGAATGACGTCCTGGTAGGTGAAGGAGCGTGACCTGAGCCGCGTCCGAAAACCGTCCACGGACACATGCCGCGCGGCCAGGTACTGCCACACGCCGGCACCGGTGACATCACCGGTGAGGATTGCCCCTATGACCACGTGGTCTTTCAAGATGACCTTCCGGTAATAGCCGTGGCCGGGGCCGACGGTGATTTCCTCGGCGCCCTCGGGCGCCCTGACTGATCCGACCGAGGCGACGTTCAAGCCGAAGAAAGAACCGATATTCACGCGTACGCCGCCCTCGTTCTCCGGAACCGCCCCCGCCATGTCCAGCCCGGCGGCTCGACCCTGGCGAACGGCGTTGGGCCACATAGCCATCACGGCCGGCCGTCCGGTCAGAGCATCCGGTCCCTCGGCCACATCGCCGGCGGCCCAGACCTCTTCCACATTGGCGCGACCGCGGCGGTCCACGATAATCCCGCGCTGGACTGCGACGCCGGCCTCTTGAAGAAACTCCACATTGGGAACGACTCCCTTACCGACGACCAAGGCATCACACCGCAGACCCAGCCCACCCCGGAGCTCGACTGCGGTCAGCCCGTGTTCCTCATCTCCGGATGCCGCGACCACGTCCTCACCCATGATGAAGCGCACCCCGGCCGCGCCGGCCCGTTCCTGGACAAGGTCGGCGGTGGCGGCGTCGGCCATCTGGGAGAGGACCTGACCGGAGGCCACGACCACCGTGACTGCGGCCCCGCGCCTGACCAGGGCTTCGGCCGTCTTCAGGCTGACCAGGCCGCCGCCCAGCACGACCACGTGAGGAGGGTGGCCGCCGCCACGGCCGGCGGCTGTCGCAAGCAGGGCGGAGAGGGCCTGGGCATCGGCCAGCGTACGCATCCCCGTCACGCCGGCTAGGCTCGATCCAGGGAAGTCGGGAAGCACCGGACGGGCTCCACTGGCTACCAACAAGTGATCGTAGGAGAGGGCTTCTCCTGAAGCCAGGTACACCCGCCGGGCGGCGGCGTCCGCGCCGACCACGGTCTTGGCGGTGAGGAAGGTGGCTCCCAGTTCCCGGTCGAGGGAGCGTCCACCGATAAACATGCCTTCCAGGCTGGTTTTGCCGGCCAGGTAGTTGGTGATGAAAATCCGCGCGTAGGGCGGGTGTCCTTCGCTAGACACCAGAGTGAGTTGCCCACCGCGGTCCAACGATCGGATGGCCCGGGCGGCACTGATGGCCGCGGCGCTCATCCCAATGATGACGTAGCGCATCTTGGGGCTACTCCCGTCTGGCCGACGCGAACTTCCCGGCGGCCTTCAGCCGGCTCGCGGCGTCCTCTAGCCCCAATTCGAGCAGCTTCGCTTCCGAGGGGCAGCCGGATTCGTCCCAACCTCGCAGTTCGTAGTACTCGGCCAGCATGGGCTCGAGCCGACAGACTTGTCCTTTCGCCGACATGGAAGGGCTGGGCTCGGTCAACAGGCGTTTGGGGAGGGTATCGTCCAGGCGCGATATCCCATGAAGGACGTTATAGGCGCGCTGGAGGTTATAGATGCGCTCCCCGATCCGCTTCAGGGCCGCCGCGTCTACTTCCATGCCAGTGGCGGCACTGATGGCCTCGGCCATTTCATCCCAGTATATCTGGGCCAGGACGAAGGTCCCGCCGGATTTGCAGTTCCCGGAAGAATCCACGACCGCGCCAAGCTCTTCCCCGTCCTTGACCAGAAACGCCTTGTGCTTGTTGGCGTGGGGGTCGGCGATCTCGGGAAGGTACCGTTCTCCGTAACGGCGGCGCGCCTCGTCAGGATAGCCGGTCTCGTCGATGGTCGGGAAGGCCTTCAGGTGGTCGGCTCCCCGGTTCGAGGTCGCGTGGGCCAGCCCCATTGACTGCTGGGCGCGCCCGTCCTGGGCGGCAATCTCCTGGCCTTTCACGTGCATGGCGTAATAATCGCTGCCCTTCCCGATGATGGCCGCGGCCCTTCTCACTCCCTCGGCCAGGGTGGCCCCAAAGCCATCCCGGCGGGCGATCTTCTCTATTAGCTCGAGCATGGAATGGTAGTTGCCCCACGTCAGGTCCAAGCCGTCGGTATCCTCAGAGGTGAGAATCCCTTTTTCCCAGAGTTCGTAGGCGAAGGAGATCGCCCGCCCCGCCGAGATCACGTCCATGCCGAGGCGGTCGGTGCGATCGGTGGCCTTCATGATGGAGGGAAGATCGTCGTTATCGATGCTGGCGCCATAGCCGCCCAGGGTCTCGTATTCGAAGGACCGCACGGTCGTCCCCGCGAACTCGCCTTCCCGCACCCGGTAGATCTTATCGCAGGCAATGGGACAGGCGTAGCAGGCGATGTCTTTCACGAAGTACCCTTCACGGAGGGTCTCGGCGTTGATGTTATCCGCCTTCTCATAATGACCACTCTGGAAGTTTCTCGTCGGAAAACGGCCGATCTTGTTCATGAGGGAAACGATTCCAGGTGTCCCGTAGCGGGATACCGCTGGGTAGATGGCGTTTGCCCGGATACCTTCATGGCACTTCACGGCTATGTCGTAGAAACGTTCCGGCTGGGCGATGGGCACCGTGCCGTGGCCCCGGACGGCAATGGCCTTCAGGTTCTTGGAACCCATGACGGCGCCCAGGCCCCCGCGTCCCAGGGACCGCTGGGGCGTCACCTGAATGCACGCGAAACGGACCTGATTCTCGCCGGCCGGACCGATGCAGGCCACCTTGATCTGGTCATCGCCGTTTTCGGCCTGGATGAGATGCTCCGTCTCTATGGTGTCCTTGCCCCAGAGATGCCGGGCGTCGCGGATTTCCACGCGGTCATCCTCAATCATGAGGTAAACGGGGTGATCCGCCCGTCCTTCGATGATGAACATATCCCAGCCGGCGAATTTCATCTCAGGGGCGAAGAACCCACCGGCGTTGGAGTCGCCGTAGATGCCGGTGAGGGGGGATTTGGAGATGCATTCCAGGCGCCCGCTGTTCGGCATCAGGGTGCCGTTGATGGGACCGGTGGCAAAGATGATCTTGTTCGCGGGCGCCAGGGGGTCGGTCGCGACGGGGACCTCCGAGAAGAGGATCTCCGCGCCCCAGCCGTTTCCACCCAGCCATTTCTCGCACCTGCCGGCCTCAAGGTCGAACGGCGTCGTCGTGCCCCTAGTCAAGTCGGCCCGGAGGTACTTTCCAGCGTAGCCCCGATACTTGAACATGGCGTCCTCCTTGGACCCTTCTAGTCCGGTCGGCCAAGGAAGGCCGTCCCAAGCAGGCTGGGTAGCTTGGCCAGGGCCTGCCGGCGCTTCTCCTCAGCTACGGCGTCGTCCGGTATGAACTGGATCGCCCCCGTCGGGCAGATCTTGGCGCACTCAGGCTGGCCCTGGCACAGGTCGCACTTCACCGCCGTGCCCCGGTCGGAGTCGAAAGCGACGCCACCGAAGGGGCACGCCATGACGCAGGTCTTGCACCCCAGGCAGCGGGCGGAGGCGATCTCCACCGCTTTGGTCTTCGGATTGCGGGCGATGGCTCCGACTGGGCAGACCTCGAGACAGAGAGGTCGCTCGCACTGGAGACAAGTGAAAGGAATGAAGACGCCCTTGTCCTCCCACTTCAGGACGGAGATCCGGGCTTTCGATGGCCCGACCGCCCGTTCCTGACGGAAGGAACAGAAGGCGACACATAACAGGCAACCGGTACACTTCTCGGGGTTGATCAGAAGCATCGAATCTTCCACCCTTCAGGTGGTCATCTCAGACACTATCCCCCGGACACAGCCGAGAACAAGGCAACGGCGTCCCCGTCTCTCAACGGACGCTCCCGAAAATCACCTATCAGGACTTCGTCGTTCAAGAATAAGCGGATGTGCGCGTTCGGTTCCCCTCCGGGAGCCCGGACCAACGCGGAGAAACGCTGGCCGTGCCTGGTCTCCAGAGCGCCCAGAAGAGTCCCGACGGTCGGTTGGCCCGGAAACGTGATCTCCTCCGACTTCTGGCCCACAACGTCGCGAACGAGGTTATAGAAGTGGATCGTGACCCTGACCTGCCCGTCCACGACGGTCACTCTCCTCGGCCCCACCCATTACATCCCACTACATTTCCGGGGGGCGCATTAAGTGTGTCTGAACATCCTTTCCACGGCAGAACGTCGATTCCTTCTGCCTTTCGGGCAGCGTGACTAGAAGTTCGGCGGGGTTATGGCCGACAGGAAGACCAGATCCTTCTCCTTATGGGTGCTGACGATCCGGTGGGGGAGCGAAGAGAGGTAGTAGATGCTGTCTCCGGCTTCCAGATGGTGGGTTTCGTCGCCGATCTGAATGTCCATGGCTCCCTCGAGTACGACGACGCACTCCTCGCCGGTATGGCTCAGCTGGCGATCGCAGGTGGCGTGCCCCGGCTGAAGGCGGGCCATGATGACCTCCATCTTGTGACTCAACCCTGGAGACAGGAGTTCGAAAGTCAGGAGTGACTCCGGGAAATTCAGACTCTTTCGCTCCTGCCGACGGACGATCTGCTTGCCCGTCTCATCTTCGAGAAGGAAGTAGAATATGGGCACGCCCAGGGCGGCGCTGATCCGGCGCAGAGAAGTTATGGAAGGCGAGGCCAGATTGCGTTCAACTTGACTCAGGAAGCTTGGTGTCAAGTCTGTCTGATCAGCCAGCTGGCGTAGGCTTAGATTCTGCTGAGTACGTTTGTCGCGAAGTTTCTCCCCTAACATGCCGACCTCCGGTTGTGATGTACGCTGGACTTCGCCATCCTAGCCTGACCCTCCTTTCACCGGATGACGTTGGCCGCGGCCAGAACCTCATGCAAGCGCTCGGGATCGGGTGACACGCGTATGGGGGGGGCCGTGGCCCGGGCGGCGCTGGCGGTGTCTTTCAAACCATTGCCCGTGACCACCACGGTCACGCGTTCACCCTTCTGTACCAGACCTTGGGTGACCGCCCGCCGGAGGCCGGCCATACCGGCCACTCCCGCGGGTTCGCCGAAGATCCCCATAGTCCGGCCTAACAGCCGCATAGCGTCAAGGATGTCGGCATCGGCGACCGTGATCATGGCCCCATTGGTGGACTTGACCGCCCGTAGGGCTTTGTCCGGGTTCCGCGGGTAGCCGACGGCGATCGAATCGGCCAAGGTATCCTCCGCCGACGGCTCCACCGGCCCGCCGGTGACAAAGGCACGGCAAATGGGGGCGCAACCTTCCGCCTGAACCCCCAGGAGTCGCGGCAGGCGGTCGATCCAGCCGACCTGCAGCAGGTCATAAAACCCCTTGTACACACCGGCTATAGTGCAGCCGTCTCCTACCGAGACGACTACCCAGTCCGGGACGTTCCACCCGAACTGTTCGGCTATCTCCAGGGCCACGGTTTTCTTCCCTTCCACCAAGTACGGGTTGATGGCGGCGTTTCGGTTATACCACCCATAATCGGCGATGGCCCGCTCGGACAAGGCGAAGGCGTCGACGTAGGTGCCCTCGACACTAATGACCGTGGCGCCGAACACAAGTAGCTGGGCGATCTTGCCGGCCGGTGCGCGGGTGGAAACGAAGATGACGCTCTTCAAACCGGCGTTGGCGGCGTTTCCGGCCAGTGACGACGCGGCGTTCCCCGTGGACGCGCAGGCCACCGTGTCCTGGCCCGTCTCCAGGGCTTTGGCTACCGCTATGGCCGAGGCCCGGTCCTTGAGGCTGCCGGTGGGGTTCAGGCCGTCATCCTTTATCCAGAGATGAGGCAGACCTATTTCCAGCCCCA
Source organism: Bacillota bacterium (assembly GCA_021791495.1). Lineage (GTDB taxonomy): Bacteria > Bacillota > Sulfobacillia > JAJYWN01 > JAJYWN01 > JAJYWN01. Next base: position 90,134 of record JAJYWN010000060.1, on the reverse strand, counting down.
GGCGGTCGGCACGGTACATCGGCGTGCCGCCGATGGCCAGGTGCGGCCGGGGGCTGCCCGGAGGCACGGGAAGGAAGGGCTCGTATCTCCACATCGTGCGGTCGGGGTTCCGGGCCAGGGCATCCCGGTCGAAGGTGCGGGCGATAGTCGTGTAGTCGTACTGAACCTCCAGAAGGCCGCCGGCACCGCAGTCCGGGCAGGTAAGGTGCCCTTCGTCTGGCTGGCGAGGCCGGCCGCATCTGAGGCAAGATAAATGGCTGACATTCACTGTTCCGTCCATCTCCCGTCGAGGACGTGTGGAGTCGATCTGAATTTCAGAGCGTAAAATTCAACAGGATTATACACTTCTCCTGTCGAAATGGAGAGATGTCAGTCAGTTGTGTTGAATATCCAGCACATAAAGCGCTGCTAGATAGTCTTGGAGCACCTGCAAGATGGAGGAGAGGATCAGCTTTGACACCGAAGTCGATGCGACCGATGCTGTTTGGACCGACGTATGAGGAGATGTTGAACCCCCAACGGATCGAGCCGGACGTACGCGAGAGAGCGTTGCAGATCCAACCGGTGAACGAACTGGACCCGCTAAATCTGTTCAACATCACTTGGAAGGACCGGCAGAACCGCGTCCGCAGACTGGTACTCCCTCCTGAACTGACCGGGGTACAGGCGAACATCATCGTCATGCTGGGTCGGTACTTTCCGTCGGGCTCCCATAAGGTCGGACCAGCCTACGCTACTCTGATGGAAGGAGTCCTTGACGGAGAGATCGTCCCGGGCGTTCACAATATCCTCGGGCCTTCGACCGGCAACTTCGGCATCGGGGTCGCCTACATCTGCAAGCTCATGGGCCTTCACGCCGTCATCATCATGCCCGACAACATGTCCCGTGAAAGATATGAACGGATCACGGGCTACGGCGCGGAGCTGGACCTCACCCCTGGTTCGGAATCCGATGTCATTCTCACTCTCCAGCGCACGCATCTTCTGATGAAAGACCCCAAGAACCGCGCCTTGGCGCAGTTTGAACTTTTCCCCAACTATCGTTTCCACCGTTTCGTCACCGGAAACTCGGCCATCGAAGCGGCCGCCGATGTCGGGAATGGCAAAATAGCCTGTTTCGTTTCCGCCCCCGGCTCCGCGGGCACCCTGGCCGCCGGCGACCAGATTAAGGTGGCCTTCCCCGAGGCAGCGGTGGTGGCGGTCGAGCCATCGGAGTGCGCCACTCTTTCCACGGGTGGGCGGGGCCAGCACCGCATCGAAGGCATCGGGGACAAGATGTGCACCCTGATACACAACGTCCGAAACACCGACTTCGTGGCGGTGGTCCATGATGAGGCGTGCGTGAAAGGGCTGAAGGTGCTTCAGGATGGGACCGACGCCCTGGTCCGGATGGGCGTGCCGCGCGCATCGGCGGTCGGCCTGCGGGGAATGTTCGGGGTATCGGGCGTCGCGAACATCCTTGCGAGTATCAAGATGGCCAAGTTCCTGGGGTTGGGACCGGCGGACAATGTGGTTACCGTCGCCACGGACGGGTTTGACCGCTATCCGTCTGTCCTGTCCAAACTTGAGGCTTCAGACCTCGGGGCGGAGCAAAACGCCTTGGACCGCTGGTTCACGGAAGTGTTCGCCGGCATGAACGATGAAGGTGTATTTGACTTCCGCGGTCAGCCGGCCAAGGAGCGGCTATACCGGCAGAAGGAGAATGACTGGGTCCCGTTTGGGTACTCCCGGGAGTATCTGGACGCGATGCGCGCCCCCGAGTTCTGGGAGAATGAGTTTGACAAGATAGCGACCTACGACCAGAAAGTCAGGTCATCTCGCCTTCGGGCGAGCGCGTCCTAGCACTGCACTGGCTGTCAGCCGTTACTGGTGCGGGCGGACAGTCAATCATATCGAACGTTCCAGTTTGAGCGGGGCGACCGGCAGGCCAGAGGTTGCCCCGCTGTTTCTTGTCAACGCGTCACAAATCCCGCCAACTGTTCCAACCATTTGCTGTGCCGGCCTTTGCGTTCTTGTATTTGCTGGGCCACGCGGAACACCAAGGTTCCAGCAGGTGATTTGGCTCCCTGGTATAAGTATCCTTCACATCCATTCAGAGCCAGCTTCGTTCCAGGTACCATGGCCCGTGGGTCGAGAGATGTAGGACCGGGTCGGAAAGGGAGGTGCGGCAGTGGGCCGCAAGCTCCATCATTCACTTCCGACGTTGGCCGCCATCAGGACGGCGCTTGTAATGGCAGTGGTCGTAATCGTGGCAACGGTCGTCTCACCATCACCGATCGAGGCCACCGGAGGGCGTTTCAAGGATACGGGCGGCCACTGGGCGGAGGCCTTCATCGTCAGGGCCGCCGAGCGCGGCTTGGTGGGCGGCAACCCCGACGGCACCTTCGCGCCGCAGGGGACCACCACCCGGGCAGCGTTCGTGAAGCTGATGGTGCAGGCCGGACAGTTCCCATTGAGGAGCGGCGGCACCTCGCCCTTCCTTGATACCGCGTCTCACTGGGTCTTCACCCAAGGGTACATCGGGACCGCGGTCTTCGAGGGCACAGTGGTACCTTCCGAATTCCAAGGGTCTTTCTATCCCGACCGTCCGATCACACGGGAGGAGATGGCCGTTATGGCGGCCCGCGTCCTCCGGCGCTCGGGCGTGCTGCCGGGGCCCGAGGTCAGCCCCTTCGCCGATGCCGCCGAGATCAGAGGGGATTACTGGCGGGACGTGGATTTCGCGGCCGGGCTGGGGATTATCACCGGTTTCGAAGATAGGACCTTCAAGCCGAAGGACAACGCCACCCGGGCGCAGGCTGTGGTCATCGCCCTGCGCGTCTTGGACTGCATCGCGGCCAAGGGCGGCCAGGCCGGCGGAATCGGAGCGCAGCCGCCAACAACTGGCGGTCTGGGAGCGCCAGGTGGCCCTACGGTCATCGTCAAGGGGCGGCCGGCCACCCTTGAGGCGCCGCCCATCAGCGCGGCCGACGCCCCAACCCTACTCCCGATGGGCAGTATCCTGCGCGCCGCGGGCTGCGACGTCCAATGGGATGCCGCCGCCGGCCGGCTCACCGCCACGGTCGAGAGTAACACCATCGTCATGACCACCGGCGCCCAAGCCGCCTTGGTAAACGGCAAAGCGGTGCCGACGGATGTGGCCTTCCGCAGTGAGGCGGGGACGCTCTATGCCCCTTGGAGCTATCTGGAGAGAGACGATCTGGGAGTGGCGCTCCGGATCGCGCGGTCGGAGTGGGACCACGCGACCAACGTCGTTAGGTACGTGGAAGGAACACCAAGCGGCGGTAGCAGCAGCGGCCCGATAGCTGGCGGCCCCGGGCCTGGCGTCAGCGGCCCTAACCCTGACAGCTCAGTTCCGGGCGCCTCTACCGCTCCCGACCTCCCCTGGCAGGCCCAATACGCCGGCCGGCCCGACCCGGCAACCGACGGCCTCACCTACACCCTCCCGCCGAACGCCTCCCCCCTGCGGCTAAGCCTCCCGGCCAGCATCGAGGACATCTTCTACAGCCCCCACACCGGGGTGGCCGGCTTCGGCCTCCACGCCGGCGGGCACGTGGAAGGACTGGACCACGTCTGGATCGAGCTGAAACCCGGCACACCCGTGAAGAGCTGGGCCGGCGGCGTGGTCCGGGACGTGCGACTCTCCGGCGACCTTGTGAACGGTGAGTACCAGATCGTCATCGATTACGGCCAGAACCTGGTCGGCCGGCACATGGAAATCAGGACCCCCTATGTGAAAAAGGGCGACACGGTGACTAGGGGGCAGCTCATCGGCCTTGGGATGAGCTACGGCCCCGACGGCTCCAGTGCTGAGTTTCAGTTAGAAGACCAGGGGCGGAGGGACGGTGTCAAGGCCGACCGCGGCGTTTACGTTTCCCCCTACGACTACCTGGAGGCCGCGGACAAGGCCAAGCTCATCGACGCCTACAAGCGTTACGTGCTCGACCCCTACTTGGCTAAGAAGGCGGCCGGGCCGGTCAACCTGTTCGACATCGATGATCACCTGCTGGAGCCCTACCAGCCGTTCCTCACAAACGAGCTGCTCCTACACGCCGGTCACCCAGGCAAGCTGACGGGCGAATGGCTGCTGAACCAGAAATGGGCCGCCGGCTACCCCAATGAACTCCTCACTTTCATCGAGGCCGACCCCAATAACCCCTATTACCAGGACAACGTGGTCCTCGCCATGGACGAGATCAGTGAGGGTCAGGCCGACCCCTGGAGCATCCACGGTACCTTCGAGGTGGACTATGTCCTGGGACGCGTGAAAATGGTCGATATGCTGGCCGACTTCCAGACCTATTACGGTATCTTCACCATCGACGAGAGCGGCGACCGGGCCAAGCTGAAGATCGAGTACCAGACGGGCCGCTACCCGACGGAGTTCACGGCGGCGGCGCTGGAGTATATCCAGCGGGGGCCGATGCCGAGGCGCGAAGAGGGGTTCTTGCTGGGACTACGAGATTCGAGGTAGAGAGTGGGGCAGCCGCGATCGGCCGCTAGGGCAGCCGCCCAGACGCCCGCATGGGTAGCCGTTCACTCCCACCGGAACGTCTGGGCCGAGACCGCCACACCCACCACCAGTACGCCCACCAGCACGGCGATCTCCTTGCCGAAGCTGCCCCAACTGCCGCCGGTCCACAGCCCACGCAGCAGAGTCACCACGTGCGTGAGGGGTATGAACTGGGCCACCGAGCGGACCCCCGCCGGCAGGGCCTCCAGTGGTACAGTGGCCCCCGACAGAAACATGAAAGGGAAGGCCACGAACATGCCGATGGCCTGGGCCGCGCGCCCCGAAGGAGACAGCCCAGCCACCACGTATCCCAGCGCGGTGAAGGCGCTCATCCCCAGGATGAACCCCAACGCCACACTGAGAACGTTCCCCTGGAACTTCAGGTGGAAGCCGATCTTCCCCGTGGCGACCAGAAGGAGCACGCCAAGGGCAGTGACGGCGAAGTACACCGCCACGTCGGCCACCAGGTACGTCAGCGGTCGCAGTGGCGTCGCGCGGAAACGCCGCAGCACGCCCGTCTCCCGCCGGCTTGCGGTGCCGATGGGGATGCTTATGAGCCCCACGGTAACGATGACCAAGGCGATGTAGGCCGGCACCGACACGTCGACGGTGCCCCGCCCCCCGAACATAGGGCTCGGTTCGTTCCCGTAAATGGACCCGAAGAGCACGAGCATCATGGGAGCATACAGCAGGGTGAAGAAGGACGCCATGGGCTCGCGGAGGTAGAGCTTGAGATTATAGAGCGTGAGCTTGCCAAGGCCTCGCATACAGACGCCTCCCTAGTCTCTTATCTGCCTGCCGGTGAGCGTCAGGAACACGTCATCAAGGGTGGCCTGCGCCGTATGGAGGTCTTGGAAGGCCACGCCGCTTGCGGTGAGCGCCGTCACCACCTGGCCGACCAACTGCGGGTGAGTCCCCAAGACCGTGATCCGGTCGCCTTCACTCTCGACCTTGGTCACGCCGTCGAGCGCCTTCAGCACCTGGAGGGGGCAGGGGGGCGTGGCGGTGAAGGATAGGCGCTCCTCCGGAGCGTACCGGCGCACGAGGCCGGCCGGAGTGTCCAAGGCGACGATCTGGCCGTGGTCAAGGATGGCGACCCGGTCACACAGCCGCTCGGCCTCCTCCATGAGATGCGTGGTCAGGACGACGGTTTTCCCTTCGCTCCGGACGTCCCGCACCAGGTCCCACGTGACCCGGCGCGCCTGGGGGTCGAGGCCGGTGGTCAGCTCGTCGAAAAAGACCAGTTCCGGCTGGTTTATCAGGGCCATGGCGATATGCGCCCGCTGCCGCTGGCCGCCGGAGAGCTTGCTGACAGGGGTCTTGGCGCTGGCGGTGAGGCCTAGGCGGTCCAGCAGCGCCTTCGGGTCGGCCGGCCGGAGGTAGAAGGAGGAGAAGAGGTCCAGCGCCTCCCACACCTTCAGACGGTCGGGCAGCGCGGCCTGCTGCAACTGCACGCCGATGCGCTCACGAAGGGCGGGGCCGTCGGCCTGGGGGTCCAGCCCGAGCACGCGGATCTGTCCAGCGTCGGGCCGGCGCAGCCCCTCCACACACTCAAGGGCGGTGGTCTTGCCGGCGCCGTTGGGACCCACTATGCCGAAAATCTCTCCAGCTTCCACGGCGAATGACACGCCGTCCACGGCCACCACCGGGCCGTAGGCCTTGCGCAGGCCTGCCACTTCGAGTACCGCCAATGCCGCTCATCCTCCCGACCTTCCGGATGGTGCCGGCGTAGGGGATTCGTCGGGAGGCCGGGGCTCACCTCCGTGGGTGTCCAAGGCGCCTCGTACCGACTGTTTGCCAGGTAGTGGAAAAGGACTTGCGCGCCAGCCGTCAGAATGAATGGTGATGGGCGCACGAGAAGAGACGCATGCGAAGAGACATACCCGCGAAGGAGGTGGTGGTGGCCCGTCGGCCCCAAGTCGGAGCCCTAGTCACGGAGGGATAGCGGTGTCAATCGGTTGGTTTGTGGATGGCAGTTATATGATGAAGGTCTGGAACGACTATGGTCGGATGGTCAATGTCATGGACCGGTTGAACTTCACAAAGATGCGGACTTTGCTCGAGCGGGAACTGAAGGACCTGATAGACGAAGCCTATTACTTCAACGCCGAAACGGATCTGGGTGCGGATAAAGCGAGCGCCTTCTACAATGCTTTGGCCTTTCCGCCTCCGTCTGGTCCCGGCCTCCGGGTGAAGCTGTATTGGCTGCAGAAGCGGCAGCTTCACTGGCCCTCCCACCTGGGGGGAGGGCCAGTCGTTCACCCCCAGACGGGGGTCCAGTACGAACAGACTCAGCAGAAGGCGGTCGACGTGGGCCTGGCCTTCCACCTGGTGCGCTCTCACGCCAACCGCGGGTGGAGCAAGCTGGTCCTCTGCGCGGGTGACGGTGACTTCCATGAAGTGGCCCAGTACCTTGTGGAAACGAAGAATGTGGACCTCTACCTGATCGGTTCGATGGAGACCATCTCAGAAGAACTGCGACCGTACGCGCGCCGGGTCTTCGAGATGAGCGCGATCTTCGACGCGGTACGCGGGGTGCGCTGATGCGGCGGATACTGACCCGCCGCCTACCCGCGCCACCGCAGTACGGAGGACTCGAGCGCGCTGACCAGGAGGTATAGCGCGGCGGAGATCAGGATCAGGATGAACACGGCCGTCATCACCATGTCCAGCCGGAAGACCTGGCCGCCGTAGATGATGAGGTAGCCCAGGCCGGCCTTGGAGGAGATGAACTCGCCGACGATCACCCCGACTAGGGTGAGGCCGATGTTGACCTTCAGTGACGATATGAGCGTCGGAAGACTGGCCGGGATGACGGCCTTGCGCAGCACCTGGGCGCGGGTGGCGCCGAAGGTCCGGAGGAGTTTGATGAGGTTCGGGTCCACCTCGCGGAAGCCCGTGTAAAGCATGGTGATGGTGACGATGACCGAGATGGCCACGGCCATCCCGTAGACGGACAGACGGTCGCCCAGCCAGATGTAGAAGATGGGCCCCAGGGCAATCTTCGGCATGCTGTTAAGGATGACGAGGTAGGGGTCGGCGACCCTGGAAAGGAAGTCCGACCACCACAAGGCGACCGCCGCACCGAACCCCACCACGAGGCCGGCCGCGAACCCGATGAGGGTCTCGCGCAGCGTGACAGTGGTGTGGAGCCAGAGGTTGCCTTGGGAAGCCATCCGGACCAGGGTTTCCCATATGCGCGAGGGCTGGCTGGTAAGGAAGGGGTCGATCCAGTGGCGGTCGGCCGCCAGTTCCCAGAGGGCGAGGGCTGCCACGAGGATGGCGGCCTGTGCCGCCAGCACCGCCAGCTTGCCCCGGCGCACGCGGCGGATGAAGGCGGCGTGCTCCGGGCTCCTAGCCGCGGCCGGACTCTCCGACATGGGCCTCGAGCTCCTTCCAGATCAGGTCAAAGTACCTGGCGAACTGCGCACTTTCACGCCGGCGTCGCAGGGGGGCGGCGGCCGCCCCATTCCCGGTTTCGATGGCATACTCGGTCTTCACCCGGCCCGGCCGTTTCGTCAGGACGATAACCCGGTCGGCCATGGCGATGGCCTCGGAAATGTCGTGCGTTACCAGGATAGTCGTCTTGCTCTCGCGGCGCAGGATGCCCCAGATCTCATCCTGCAGCGTCAGGCGCGTTTGGTAGTCCAGGGCGGAGAAGGGTTCGTCCAGGAGCAGGACCTCAGGGTCCACGGCCAGCGTCCGGATGAGGGCCACGCGCTGGCGCATGCCCCCCGATAGCTGGCGCGGCAGGTGGTGCTTGAAGTCGCTCAGGCCGTACTTATCGAGAAGACCCAGGGCCCGGGCGCGGCTGGCAGCGGAAAGGCGCCCCTGCACCTCCAACCCCAACACCACGTTGGCGGCCACATCCCGCCACTTGAAGAGGTAATCCTCCTGCAGCATGTAGCCGACGCGGCGGGACGGTCCGGTCACCGGTTGCCCGGCGACCAGGACCGTCCCGGAGGTGGGCCGGACCAGGCCCGCGACCAGGGAGAGGAGAGTGCTCTTGCCGCACCCGCTGGGGCCGACGACGGCCACGAACTCACCGTCGCGGACGGCCAGGGAGAGGTCGCTCAGAGCATCGGTCTCTCCCTGGAGGGTGACGTACTTCACCCCGACATCGCGGAGCTCCAGTTTCGTATCATTCATGGTGGTACCCCAGACTCCCATTTCCAGCCGGCGGCCGGCGCCGGTGCTTCTTTGAGTTACTTGATCTTCTTCTTCGCCTGCTCCGCGAAGGTGGTGATGACCACATCCTCGTACTTGACCTTCTCCTCTGGTTTCAGGGCGCCGCCGCCGATCATGATCTTCTGCAGGTTATCAAAGTGGGTGGGGTTCAGGACAGGGTCGGGAGCCCAGGTGCCCTGCTCCTTGTAGCGTTTGATGACCTTGACCATCAGGTCCCGGGCGGTGTCGGCGTAGAAGGGGAGGACCGCGTCGGCCACTTCCTCGTTCGAGTGCGACTCCACCCAGAGCATGGCCTTGTACATGGCGTTGGTGAAGGCCTGGACCACCTTCGGGTTCTCAGCGATGTACTTCTCGGTGGCCATGTAGACGGTGTAGGGTAGCGGGCCGCCCTCGATGCCCATGGAGGCGACGACAAAGCCCACGCCCTGAGCCTCGAACTGGCTGGCGGTGGGTTCGAAGAGGCCGGCGTATTCGGCCTGGCCACTGGCGAAGGCGCCGGGGATGGCGGTAAAGGCCAGGTTGGTAATGACGGTGACGTCCTTCTGCGGGGTCAGGCCGACCCGCTTCAAGGTGTCCTCGATGACCATCTCCGGCATGCTGCCGGGCCGGTTGCCGATGATGGTCTTGCCCTTCACCTGGCTCCAGTCAAACTTGTCGACCTTCTTCTTTGCCAGGAGGAAGGAACCGTCTTTCGCCGTGAGCTGGGCGAAAATCTTCAGCCGGGTCTGGCCCTTCTGGTTGAAAACGTAAAGGCTTGGTTCGGGGCCGGCCAGGGCGATGTCGGCGTTGCCGGAGAGCACGGCGGCGGCGCCCTTGTCGGAGCCCCAGGCGGTGTTGATCTCGACTTCGAGGCCGAACTCTTTGAAGAAGCCTTTCGTAGCCGCGACGTACTGCGGCGCGTAAAAGACGGAATGGACGGTCTCGGATAGGCGCACTTTCACCGGGCCTTTGGCCGGGTCCGGCCCGGTGGTGGTCGCGCCGGTGGCGGTGGGCCGGCGGGTGCAGGATGACGTCAGCGCACCGCCGGCGCCGAGGACGATGATGAGCGCCAAGGCCAGAAGCAGCCTGACGCGGCGGTTTCTTATGGTGTGTGACAAGAGATTTCCCTCCCCAAGAGTCGCTCGGTGGGTCATGCTCCGCTTGACCTGCCCGGGAGGGCGGGGCAATAGGGCAAGAAACCCAGGCGTTTCATACTAGTCGGGAGGGGTGTGGGGGGTGCAAAGGTAATATCCGATAGCTGTTGGGGATGTCTGGAGGAGGCGATGATATGTCTCAGAAGCTGCGCGTCGCGGTCGGTGGATTCTCTCATGAGACCCACTCGTTCAGCCCGGTGAAGACGGATCTGGCGGATTTCATGCGCCGGGCCGGCGCCGGAGCGGAGATGATCTCACGCTACCGGAAGACCAACACGGAAATGGGAGGGTACATCGACGCCGCGGAAGAGCTGGGGATCGAACTGATCCCATTGGTGTCGGCGAGCGCGGGACCGTCCGGCCCGGTATCCGACGAGGCTTACGAAACCATTAAATCGCGTCTGCTCACGGGGATCCAGGAAGCCCTTCCCCTGGATGGCGTCCTCCTGTCCTTGCACGGAGCGATGGTGACCGAGCGCCTCCAAGACCCTGAAGGAGATCTCATATCGTCGGTCCGGGCTCTGGTCGGTCCAGACACCGTGGTCGGATCGACCTTTGACCTGCACGGCAACATCAGCCCGGACATGGTCCGGGACCTGGACCTGCTCTTCGCGTATAAGACCTACCCGCACATCGACGGATACGAGCAGGCCGTCGCCTGCGCCCGGGCGTTCGTGGAGATGAAGAGGGGCGACCTGCGTCCGACGAGGCACATCGAGAAACCGCCGTGGATGCCCCACAGCATGAATATGCGCACGGCCGGCGGCCCCATGGCCGAGATCGAGGACAGGGCTCGCGGGTGGGAGCGGCACCCGGGCGTCGTGAACGTGTCGGTCTTCGGCGGTTTCCCTTGGTCAGACGTCTTCTGCGTCGGCTTCTCGGTCGTGGTCACGACGAACGGGGACCCGGAGCTGGCGGAGAAGGTGGCCAAGGATGTCGCGGCCTACGGCTGGGACCGGCGGCGCCAGTTCACGGTGGAGTGGACGCCCCTCGACCGGGCCATCGACGAAGCCGTCGCCGCGCCGAGGCGGCCGGTGGTCCTGGTCGACGCGGCGGACAACCCGGGGAGTGGTGGGACCGGCGACACCACCGGGCTGCTACGGACCCTGGTTAGCAGAGGCGTGAGGGATGCCGTGGTCGCGCTGATAAAGGACCCAGAGACGGTCGCCAAGGCCATCGAAGTCGGCGTCGGCAACAGCGCCACCTTTTGCGTCGGGGGCAAGGACAGCCCTGAGTACGGCGCACCTGTGCAAGTCGAGGCGACGGTCCGCACCATCAGCGACGGCGTTTTCACGCGCAAGGGGCCGATGAGCACGGGTACCAGGGCGAGCGTGGGGCGGGTGGCCGTCCTGGAGGTCAACGGACTCGAAATCGTGGTCAGCGAAGTGGCGTCCTCGACCAACGACCCTGAACTCCTGCGCCGGCACGGGATTGAGCCGACAGACAGGGCTATTCTCGCCCTGAAGGTCAAAGGGCACTTCCGCGCCGCCTTTGAACCGATCGTGGCCAGGATCATCGAGGTCGACCTACCCGGTCTGGCGGCGTTGAACTTCGGCACCTTCAACTACCGCCATATCCCGCGGCCGATCTACCCCCTTGATGCCCAGGCGAGATACGGGAATTGATCCTCTGGCGACGCCCGAAAGCTGCGCATATTTATGCGACCCCCGAAAGGATTTTGCGCGTGATGCCAGAATCTGCTACGCAATTCCCATCAGGCGAACCAAGTTTCGCATAGGGGACTCAGGTGCTGGAAAACGACGTGAGGCAAGTAGAAGAGGAGGGTAAGAGCGTGCGTAGATCTAGGATTTTGGTGGGGCTTGCTTTGGTTCTGATCTTCGCCGTCACCCTTTCGGGGTGCTCTGGCGGCAAGGCTAAGAACACCGGCAAGAAGATTGTCATGGCGCGACCGGTCGACTCGAACAACCTCGACCCGATCATCCAAGCCAGCAACCCGAATATCTGGGTGCTGAACCTGGTGATGGAGGGTTTGGTATCCTCGGATGAGAAGGGGACCAGGAACGACGTTCCCTCCCTGGCCACCGAGTGGAAGATGGCCGACGACAAGAAGTCGATCACTTTCACCTTGCGGCCCGGCGTCAAGTTCTCGGATGGAACGACCATGACGGCCGACGACGTCGTCTGGTCGCTGGAACGCGCCAGGACCACCAAGGAGTCCCCGTGGGCCTTCGCTCTGGTGGCCATAACCAAGACCGAAGTTGTCGATAAGACCCACGTCAAGATCAGCCTGAAGCAGCCGTGGGGTCCCATCTTCGCCGACCTGGCCATGTTCAACGCCGTGGTCACGTCGAAAGCCTATTTTGAGAAGGTGGGGGCGAAGGCTTTCTCGGAGAAGCCGCTGGGCACCGGCCCATTCCAGATCGCCGAATGGGTGAAGGGCGATCATATCACCTTGACTAGAAACCCCTACTACTGGCAAAAGGGGAAGCCCCTGGTCGATGAGATTAGGATTAATGTCGTACCCGATGATAACACCCGCATCATGCAGCTAAAGGGCGGCCAGGTGGATATGGTCGAGAGTATCCCGTTTAGCAACGTTGCGGAGTTGCAGAAAGACCCCAATGTCAACATGCTGTTGCCGCCGGCCCTGGCCATCGGGTACATTGGCTTCAACAATACCAAACCTCCCTTCAACGACCCCAGGGTGCGCAACGCTCTGGCGTACGCCACGGACAAGACTGCCATCGTGAAGATGGTCCTGTTCGGGCAAGGCGAAGTGGCGACATCCTTCATGGCCAAAGCCGACCCGAACTGGAATCCCAACGTCAAAGGGCACCCCTATGACCTGGACAAGGCCAAGCAGCTCCTGAAAGACGCCGGCTTCGCCGGCGGACTGAAGCTCGAAATCGTCATCAACCCTGGCAGCGTCGTCACGTCGCAGATCGCCACCATCCTCAAAGATCAGTGGAAGAGAGCGGGCGTGGACGTGACTATCAAACAGATGGACGGCGCCTCCCTGACGCCCTATGTTCGCGGTTTCCAGTACCAGGTGAACGTCGGCGGCTGGACCTATGACATGATCGACTCTTCCGAGATCGCCGAGCGTACATGTGTAAGCGGCATTTCCAAGAACCTGTGGACCGGTTGGGGCGATAGCGGGTCGAAAATCGCGGCTCAGGTCGAACAACTGACCGCACAGGCTGAGGCCGAAATGGACCCCGCCAAGGCGAAAGCCATCTACTATCAGATGCAGGAGCTATACGACCAGGACGCGCCACGGATCCCGATCTACTATGCGCCTTACACTTTCGCCACCAGCAAGAAGATCACTGGTTTCGTCCAGAACCCGCTGGGCGTGTACCGGTTCGAGAACTTGGATAAGACGAAGTAAGGCTACAGATTCACCGACCTTACGAGCAATCGGGGAATGAGGAAGCCAGACCGAGAAGCCGGGGTGAGCCCCCGGCTTCTTCGTCTTGAGGCGCGTAGTCTCTGGAGTGGGAGGAGAAGGAATTGTGCATGACCATCAGAATGACTGAAAATAGGGAGCGCGGTCGGCCGGCCCCAGGGGTTTTCGGTACTACTTTCAGTACACCTTGAACGCCTACGACAAGGACCTCGAACCCCAGCTGCCCTCGGTCGCTGAACGGATCGCCACCTTCCAGGAACTCAGCGGCCGTCTTGGCAAGGAGCGGGCGCTGTGGCGGTACGATCCCATCGTCTTGAGTTCGGACACCCCGCCGGCCTGGCACCTGGATAGGCTGGGCGCCGTCGGCGAGGCGCTGCGCGGCTACACGGGCCGCCTGACCATCAGTTTCATGGACTTCTACCCGAAGGTGCAGAGGCGCCTCGCCAAGGTCGAGGAGTCGACGGGCCGACGGTTCTACAGTGCCGCCGAGCAGGGGCGGGAGCGGCATGACGAGGTTGGCGAGTTGTGCCGGCAGATCGCCGCCTTGGGGCGGGAGTTGGGCGTGCCGGTGGTCAGTTGTGGAGAACCGATCAACCTTGCGTCGTACGGGATTCCGGCGGGGGCCTGCATCGATGCGGAGCTGATTCGGAGGCTTCGGGGAGGAGCGGGGCTTGCCGGCCGCAAGGACCCCAACCAGCGCCCCGAGTGCCTCTGCACCGCCTCGGTCGACATCGGCGCCTACAACACCTGCTCTCACGGGTGCGTCTACTGCTACGCCAGCTTCAGCCCGGCGATGATCAAGGCCAACCTCAGCCGCCACCGGCTGGACAGCCCATGTCTGGTGGGGGAGGTCCCTCTGCCTACTTGGATCTGTGGAGTTCGATTTCCTGGACCTTACCGTCGGTGAACCTGAAGCGCAGATAGTAGTACCCGGCCTTGCCTTCATCGTAGTACTCCAGGAACTGGTCGCTCTGCACGTGGGGAGTGCCGTACCGCTGTAGCACGGTCGCCTGCGTGTCGCCGATGGACACGCCACGGGGAGTCTTCCCGCTCCCCGTGACCGTGATGGCCCAGACGGTGTTCCAACCGTCGCCAACATAATCCACCGTCACGGTTCCGCCCCGGTAGACCCGTGTGTACGCAGACGTCCCCGCCTTCTGGATCGCCTCGACCGGCTTCCCCAGGACCGCCTCCACGTCGGGTAGCTTCATGGTCTCCAGGCGTACGCCTAGGATTTCCTTATCGGCCTCGCCGAGGGGACCGGTGATCAATCCCTCCGGACCAAACCATTCATATGAAGCTATGTAGAAACGGCCCCCTTGTTCGGTCACCTTGACTGTTGCCATGAGCGGGTCGGTCTCGCGAAAGCCTCTCAAGATCCGGAACGCGCCTGAGGAAGCCGGGTCGGGCTGAGCGTAGTACCCTGCGCCCGCTCGGACTTCGCCGGGCAGGAGGTCGAAGAACTTCCTGCCCTCCTCAGGGCCAAGGAACGCGGCGGCGTAGTCCTCCTTCCCAAGCGGCGGCGGGTTGAAGAGACGGCGGACAAGGTCGGCGGGGGAAGCAGCCCACTCCAACTTCTCGGCCTTCGGATCGGAGCGCATCGCCGTCCCGTCCCACCGGAAAACGTAGAGGCGGGCGGGGTAGTGTAGGAAGTCCTTCAGTTCGAAGAGACCTTCGGTGGCCCAACGGCCGGTTCCGGCTGTACTGACCTCGTTTCCCTTGGCGTCGACGAAACCGACACGTTCGAATTCGTCCTTCTGGGTGTTGAACCTGAGGGCGGAGTACCCGTAGACTCCCCAGGAGCCTGGGAAGTGCGTGTGGGTCAGCAGGTCAAACTGCCCGACCGGCTGCCAGCGATACCAGCTTCGCCAATACCCGTCGTCGATCCGGAAAAGCTCCCGCCCGTTTGACACATCAGTTACGAACCATTGCCGGCCATTATCCTCAAGAAGGGCGGTGATGCTCGGTGTAGGATGGCCGACGCCAGGGGCCGGCTTGGGTTTCTCCCTGACCTCCTTGGCGGCGGTCCAGAGGGGGGCCTTCGACCGCTCAAACTGGACTAACCCATAGCCGGGGACCCACCATTGGCTGAGGGGTCTGTCCTGATCCTTTGCCGTTACCTCGATTCGCGCCGCCAGCTGCTGGCCGGCGGGCGTCTTGACCTGTTCCACTCCCTTTACCACGTATGTCGTCCCGTCAGGAACATATTGCCACTGGTCGCCCGGTTCCAAAGGCAGGCGATAGAGCAGGCGGGGTGAGTCGGCGCGTTCAAAGCCCCCCCGTTCGCTTCGGCTGCCAACCAAGTAGACGGCCTGTTCCTCTTGCCGCACGAAGTAGTAACCTTCCGGGGTGGCTATCGCCTGGGATTGCTTGCCGTCGATTTCGAAGGTCTCATAGGTATAGCTTGGGCTCCAGTCCTGCTTGCCGTCCAGAAGGCGCAGCCCTGGTTCAGGCCAGAGAGGCTTTGCCGGGAGGGCGGCGACCTCAGGCTTGGCAGTCTCGAGCGGGGGCAAGGGCCTGTCGGAGTTTGCATTCTTCACGTTGTTGCAGCCAACCGAGACCAGAACGAGCAGAACAGCGGCGGGAACGGCAGAAATCCACTTCATGAGTGGGCTCCTGTCCTCGCGGAAGGCACTCATGCCAGACCCCTCTCTGAAGAACCGGTGATGAGGCATCACTTCAATGACTTCGGTATGTAATCCTCCAGCGGGAACTAGGGTCCAAGCTGGTCAGTTCGCCGGATCCGGAAAACCTGCCGCGCGTGGTGGCCTTCGCGCCGCCGGCGGGCGGGCCGCAAGCTGCCCAACCTAGAGTTCACTCCGGTGCCACGGGAGGCGTCAACATCCTCAGGGCGGCGCGGGAGATCGCGTTGCCCTTCAGAACACCCTGATCTTCTGGGAGTTGAAGGTTATGGAAGAGGAGCCTCCAAAGCTCCACAAAGCTGTGGAGTGGCGGAAGGAGGACGATTGGTTCTGGGCTCTATCTTCTCTGGAGACGAAAGCGGTAGGGGCGGCGACTGGGTGTTCGTGCTGATAACGGCTAGGTCAACAAGGGATCTAGCCTTGGCCATCAACCGATGGAGGCGTGCTTTCTTTGGCCCGGGACGCAAGGGAAAGCATCGAAAGGCGCAAGTACCGCACGAGTACCATGACCTCGAAGCCCCCGAAGAACAGAGGGCGTTCGTTCTTGACCAGCTTGAAGGTGCTGGTGTGAAGGCGTGGGCTGTTCTAAAGAAAGGTTATGACCCCAAAGAGTATCCTTACGCGATAGCTGATCTTCTGCTGATGGCCGGGGTAAGAACGGATGATGTTGTTCTTCTTGACGAAAGAGACGACCAGAAGCGGCGGCTAGATCACAGGACAATCATCCAAGACAGGGCTCGACTGCAGACGCTCCACATTGAATGGGTCAAGTCGGTTGAACGCAAAGAGATTCAGGCTTGCGACGCGTTGGCTGGAGCCATCAGTCGCAGCAATCAGTACACAAGGGGGGCATGCACGGAGATTGTCGAGAGACTTCTGACCAGCCCCCTGACCACCTTTGAGCGAGATCGATATCGCCGCAGTCAATCGAAGGGGAGTACGGTTGAGGCAAAACAAAGCAGGTTCCAACCACACCTGGCTTGTATCGCCTATAGCGACGCCTTCAGCCAACTATTCCTGCCTCTTCCGAGGACGAGTCTCGCTGGCCGGTTGTGATTGCCGAACCTGCAGTACCAGTATGCCGCTGAAGCACCAATTACCTTCAGCAAGTCCCTGGCATTTCCATCATATGTAGCCCGTGACGAGGCGCAAGACTGGCCGCGGCGGTCACCGCGGCCCTTGGCGAAGACCCAGGGAACGATCTTTGACGTACATGCGGGCCAGAGCCAGCAGCTCCTTGGAACGTTCTGGCGTGATCTGCCCGAGCCTGGCCACGGCATCGCCCCAGGCAAATAGATCATCCAGGCTAGGCCCTTCCGGATTCACTTCAGGAACGGGTACACACCGTTTGTCATCCCTTCTTATCTCGTGCGGCCTTGGCCAGTTCATCAGATCGGAGTAAAGCCTTTCAAGTGCCAGAGCCATAGAACGTTCACCCTCTCGCTGGCGTTCATCTACCAATGCTTAGCACCTCATTTCCATGGGCGAGAATGCGGCCCCAAGCCCACCGCATTGGGGAGCCACTGCCTGCCCCAACCGACTAGCGGGTGAGAGAAGCGAATTCTTGAAACGATGTCCGGAACAGGGAATACGCTTCATCGAGAAGGTCGGCGTCCACGGCACGGCCATCCCTGACGTACTCCTCCACCAAAGGGAGCACGAGGCCGGTCAGCGTCCACAGGTCCGCCCCGCGGGCATCGCCCCGCATCCGCAGCCGGGGGGCCACGGCGGCGTGGTCGGCGACGGGGCGGCCCAGAATCCGGCTGAGGCATCCGTTAGGGGCGAGAGCACCGGTGATGCTCTCTCTCAGGAGATGATGGGCGTCCCACCCATCACGACTGCGGATACGCGTCAGTTCATGGTGGTCGCTGAGTTGCTGAAACAGGGGGCCGAAAAGAGGTTCCTCCATGAGGTGGCTCGCTTCATGGAGGAACGTCTCCACCGCCATGTCCAGGTCCTCCGTTTCCAAGGCCTCCAGGGTAATGTGCCCCGGTCCTTCGTTGGCGCCCCCGGCGGTAAAGCGGACGCCGCGGCTGAGAAGGAGGTGGATGGTGAGGGGATGGGGGAAGGAGGTGCCGAGAAATCGCTCAAGGACAACCACTGCCGCCGCAACGCGCGGAGTGGCGACGGCATCTTCAAGGTGCAACGCCAACCGGCGGAGGCGTGGTTCGTCAACGGCCCAGAGCCGGTCAAAGCGGGGTTCAAAGGTGCCTAAGGTAGCCAGCAGAGAGGCCAGGTCCGCATCACCTGACGCCAAGGCTGAAGGACCAGAAGGACCAACCTTCCGGTCGGCGGCCTCGTCGGGAGGCGCGTCGGCGACCCCGCCCGAAAGGTCGGCAATGGTGATAGTTCCGTCGGTAGCCCCAAGGACCCGGCCAGCTTCCCGCCAAGCCTCCTCCGGGTCGTCGATAGTGATGAACGGCCGGCCCAGCCACCGGTCACCGTAAGGGTAGCGCAGCGCCAAGTCCTTGAACATGGCCAGCGCGTCCCGCTCGGCCGGCGTCAGTTCGCCGGTCTCGGCGATCCACTGCGTGTTGTAGGAGCGGCGGCAGGCGAAGTGCCATTCGGCTAGGTTGTTGACCATGTGGAAGTGGTTGGCCAGGCGGCCGATGTGGAACCGCCAGTGCGGGATGCCGGGTTTGAGGGATTCCGCGTTACCTAATTGTGCCATGTTGCCACCTTCTTGGGGCCTGTTGGGGAGGGGGCTGCAGAAGGAAGCTCTAGAGATACGTATTCTCCGCCGAGGGCCTGAAACCTTTCGCTCAGATTCCGGGACGTGGATCCGAGTGCCAGCCGCAGTGGATTCTCTGCGAGATGCTGCCTCTAGATCCCCTTTCGGATTCGCCCGGTCTGCCTCTTGCCGACGCTCTCGTTATTGCCGGGACACAGACCGGTCCCGATGCCGGGTGCCTCGCACCCATTTTCATCCTCCGTAGCGCCGCTGGCGCCATGGTTGTCTATTGGAGAACGCGGAACGGAGGTCGGGGGTGAAATGCGAGGGGGCGGGGGGAGGGGGGTGGAGCGGATCTGGCCTGGCTACTGCCGACCTCTGACCTGTTTGTGATCGGAGAACCGACTGGAAACTGTCCAGAATTCAGTCACAGCGGTCTGCAAATGTCAGAGAGGAGTCATTGGTCTCTGGACGACGGTTGTTCACTCACGAGAGGGAAGTTTCCCGTTCCGCCCATGGCCCCAGTCGAGGTCGGTTCGGTGTTTATGGTTAACTCAAAGCTGCAGTTCCGTAAACTGGCCTGTCTTCCGGAGCCGAGATGTCCCGCGCGTGACCGCCGGTGACTGGGGTCTGCTCCCTCCGTGACAATTGCAGACCTTTGTGTCCAAAATCTGGACAGTTTCCAGTTGTATAGTCCCGAGGCACCAGTCCCAGTAGGCAAAAACCCCCGCATCTCTGCGGCGGACGAAAGCAGGTGAAAAGCGAAAGCGCGGACAGGTGTCCTTCAGGCATGCTGTCAGCTGCGAGTTTGTGCTGAAGGAGTACAAAGTTTCAGGGCTAAAGGTCGGTTTTCCGGACAGTCGGGTCGACCGGACTGTCCGGAAAACCGTACACATCTCCTCCCGCAGAGGTCCAAACAAGGCTTCTAGCCACGGGGCAGGTTACATAACTGCGCTGTTCATCCGGGTTCTCGGACGGTTACTAAGCGGTAAGTGTTTGCTTTTCCGACCATTTATGGTTTGAGAAACTCTGACACAGGGCAATGAACTCTCAGAGACCGCTTCCGCAGCGCTCACCGAGTCGATACCGTGAAGAAGTTGGCTGGCCGAGGCCACCCCACTGCACGCGGCCATAATATCGTCGGGCGGCAGAGGGGGAGGTGGTCTCCGTGAAGATAGCCGAAAGCCTGGAAGACGCGCTGCGACAGGCGATCGAGATGGAAAACCAGGGGCGATGCCACTACATGGCCCTGGCGTCCGCGACGGACGACCCGGAACTGGAGCGACTTTTTCAGGAACTGGCCGTGGCGGAGGACGAGCACCGGAAGAGGTTCGTCGAGATCCTATACAACGAGGTGTTGCTGGAGAACGTGCCGCCGGAGGAAGCGGGGAACCTTGGCACGGTAACCTGTACGGTTACCGGTGGTCGCGACCGCGGCCACCACGCCGCCAAGACGCCCGACGACGTTGCCGCGGGGATCCTGGAGGCCTTGGAGATGGAAAAGGAGAGCCGCGACCTGTACACGCGCCGCGCCGCCGAGGCGGTGGACTTGGACCTGGCAAGGTTCTACGAAGCCCTCGCCGCCGAGGAGCACGGCCACTGGCTGGCCCTCAAGCGGGCCTACGAGGACATCGCGGAGTAGGAGGCGTCTCAGGACGGCTTCACAAGGACGAGGCCAAGGTCCGTGAGCTTGGGTCCGGGGACCACGGGAAGGGCCAGGAACGACATGGTCATGAAGGGGTCGAAACCGTCGGGCACGCCCAGAGCGCGTGCCTCTCCGACGCAATTTCGCAGCGCCGCATCGGCCTCCTCCATCGACCGCGTCGACATCAGGCCCGCGATAGGGAGGGGCAGCGTGGCGCGGATGAGCCGATCGGCCACCACCGCCAGGCCGCCGCCCATGGCGGCGACGGCATCGACCGCTAGGAGCATGTCTTCATCGTCGACCCCCAGGACGACGATGTTATGGGAATCGTGGGCAACCGACGTGGCCAAGGCGCCCGCGCGCAACCCGAACCCCGACACCAAGGCCACCCCCACGTTACCACTGGCATGATGGCGCTCGACCACGGCCAGCTTCTGGAGATCGAGGCGCGGTTCGGCGACGAAGGCGCCGTCGACCACGGGCGCCTTCACCTTCAACAACTTGGTGACGATTTGGTGGGGGATGAGGCCGATGACGTCGGCCACCGGCGCCGCATCAGGCCAGTTCCCCGTGCCGCTCGCCGGAACCCTTAGCTGCTCCACCAGCAGCGCCGCCATGCGTACCGTATCCGTCACCATCTGATCGCGGTACTCCGGCACCTCCACCGCCATCGCCCCGCCCTCGGCCACCAGCCGTCCGCCCTGATACACCTGGGCCGGCGGCCGCCGAAACGCGCTCAAATCCTCGAGCACCTGGAAGTCAGCCCGATACCCGGGCGCGATCGCGCCTAGGTCCCGCAGCCGGAAGTACTCGGCCGCGTTCAGGGTGGCCATCTGGATGGCCGTCACCGCATCCAGCCCGCCCTCCACCGCCAGCCGCACGAGGTAGTTCAGGTGTCCCTCGCGCAGCAGGTCGCTGGGGTGCCGGTCGTCCGTGACCAGGAGGCAGCGCCGCGCATTGGCCGCCGTCACCACCGGCAGCAGCGCGCGCAGGTTCCGGGTCACCGAACCCTCCCGGATCATCAGGCGCATCCCGCGCCGTAGTTTCTCGATGGCCTCCGCCGCGTCCACCGACTCATGGTCCGACCCGATGCCGGCCAGAACGTAGGCGTCCAGCTCCTTGCCACCGAGCCCCGGGGCGTGGCCGTCGATGACCTCGTCGCGGTACGCCTTGAGCTTCTCCATCATGTCCCGCCGCCGCCCGATGACCCCGGGGACGTCCATCACTTCCCCAAGGCCGAGGACCCGCGGGTACGACTTCAGGGCGGCCAGGTCGCGGGCGCCGAGGCGCGCCCCGCTGGTCTCCAAGGGGGTCGCCGGGACGCACGACGGCAGCATGACGAAGACGCGCAAGGGCAGGCCCTCGGTGGCCGCCAGGATATAGTGGATGCCGGCCACGCCGGCGACATTGGCAATCTCGTGCGGGTCGGCCACCACGGCCGTCGTCCCCAAGGGAACCACCGTCCGCGCGAACTGGGCCGGAGTCACCATCGAACTCTCAAGGTGGACGTGCCCGTCGATGAACCCGGGGCAGACGAACTTCCCCCGCAGGTCGACTTCGCGCTCGGCGTCGCCGGCGCCGAAGCCGACGATGTAGCCGCCGGACACGGAGAAGTCCGTCTCGACCACGGTGGCGGTGAAAACGTCGACCAGCCGCGCGTGGCGGAAGACGACGTCCGCCGGTCGCCGGCCCATGGCGGTGTCGATCAGGTCGGAACGCAACAGCAATCACTCCTGGGTAGCACGCGGTGCGAAGCGTATTGTGCACCAGGATTCGTTCCTCTTCGACACAATCCTTGTCCTCCGCTCCGGGACTGCGAAGGACAATGCGGGCGGCGTGGCTCATGTGTAGCTTCATAACCGGGAGTGGACATTCGAGAAGAATGGTTTTCTTGGTCTGCGACAAATCCATAAGGAGCAGCTCGGTGCGGTAGTGGCTGTGTTGTCGGCTGTTGAGGACGCGACCGAAATTGAAGGAGGAACCCTCATGAATTTGACCACGAAGTACATGACGCGAAACGACTGCTATACGGCGGACAGGAAGATCACGCCCAAGGGCATCATGGTGCACAGTACAGCGACGCCGGGCGTGATGGCGGCCAGTTGGTTTTCGCGTTGGGACAAGTCCTACAAGGCGGGCGAGATCGAACGGCAGGTCTGCGTCCATGCGTTCTTGGACGCTAAGGAAATCTGTCAGTACCTGCCATGGGACCATCGTGGTTGGCACTGCGGAGGTTCCGGCAACAACACGCACATCAGCTTTGAGATTTGCGAACCCGCAGGCTTCTCTTATTCAGGTGGCGCGACGATGATCGGGTACGACGCGGCGGAACAGGAGCCCTATTTCAGAGCCGCTTGGGAAAACGCCGTGGCGCTCTGCGTGTATCTTTGCAGGCAATATGGTTTGACGGAGACCGACATCATCTGTCACAGCGAGGGTCACGAGCAGGGCATTGCCAGCAACCATAAGGACGTCATGCATTGGTTCCCAAAGCATGGCGAGAACATGGACACCTTCCGCTTGGCGGTGAAGAAGGCGTTGGGAAGCGCCGTTTCTATTTCCTGATACCCCTCCTTTCACCCACCCTGGGATGTTTACGTAAGATGTTTCCAGGTAATCCCGGAGGGGGTGGGGGCTGTGTCCATACCGATCCCCGATATCACCGAGTTGGTCGAAGAGTTCGCCTTGTCCTTGCCGTGTCGCCGGCAGAGGCCATATCCCCCGACCAATGTCAGGCGACCGAACGTAGGTGACGGTGAACTTCTCTTGGACGCCTTCGCTTCCGGCGAGTCGTCGGAACTGACCACCGTCACCCAGTACGTCTTCCACGCCTTGGAGCACATGATGACGCCGCAGGGTAACCTGTGGATGTGCATCGCCCTGGTGGAGATGCACCACCTGCACCTGATCGGAAGCCTCATCAGGAACCTGGGCGTCGAACCGAAGTACTGGCGGACGAACAAGTTCTACTGGACCGGTGGCTACGTGTCCTACGGCGAGCGCCTGTGCAGCCAACTCCGAACGGACATTAACACCGAGCGCGCGTCCATCAACCTCTACAGCAATCTGATCTTGGAGCTCCGGACCCCCGAAGCCATTGCCGTCCTCCGCCGAATCCAGGAGGACGAGGAGGTGCACCTCTACCTCTTCCAGCAGATGTACCGTCGCAGTTGCGAGGAGTTCGGGCAGTGCGACTACCCGCTGGGCGCCGGCCTTCAGGGCATTCCGCCCACGGGCGGGGACCCTTGCGTCAGGCCGTGCCCCGGGCCGCCGTGCCCGCCACCGTCGGGGCCGGCGCCATGCTCGCCACCGCCTGGTTCGACGCCAATACCCCAGAGCCAGGCCGGCCGCCCTTCCGCTCCAGACGCTGACAATGGCAGCACGGCCCGCCTCTCCATCGGCTCTTCGCCGGCGTGGTATCTCAGACGGTAGGTCAGTCGAGCAGCACCACTCTTCCGGCACTGCCATCCACCCGCACGCGCCGGCCGGTGTGAAGCCGAGTCGTCGCCCCAGGTACGCCCACGACGGCCGGGATCCCGTACTCCCGGGCTACCACCGAACCGTGGGAGATCATGCCGCCTGTCTCTGTCACCAAAGCCCCCGCGGTGAGGAATAGCGGCGTCCAGGCCGGATCGGTGCCCGGCGCCACAAGGATTTCGCCTGGCTCCAGTTTCGCCCCGACGGGGTTGATGATGACCCGCACCACCCCTTCGTACACCCCGGCCGAGGAACCGGTGCCCACCAGAGTTCCCTCCTCTTCGGACGGGGTGCCGTACGAGACCTCCCCCTCGCTGGTCATGGCCAGGGGCACCACGCGCCGCTTGAGGTCCTGGGCGTATCGCGCACGGTTTTGCGCCGCCACCGCCCGCAAATCCCGGGTGACGGACGTGAGGTCGGTCAGGTCCAGGAAGAAGACATCATTGGTCTGGTCGAGGCGCCCCGCCTTCACCAGGTCGGCCCCCGCTTCTCTCAGCACCTGCCTGACGATGTCAAAGATGTGCACCACATAGAACTTGTGCCATTCCCGGACACCGCCCGATTCCCGGAAGCGACGCAGGAGCAGCCGTATCAAGGCTGCCTGGACGGACCCTCTGCGACGGCCCACCTCCTCGGCGATGGCGACGGTCGCCTTCTCCGCCGCCACGGCGCCTCTTTCGAAGCGATGCTCCGGATCGGCCGGTCCCGTCTCCTGGGTCATGTAAGTGGAAAGTAGATGCAGAACGTGCTCCGGTTCCTCGCGCCAGCGCGGAATAGCGAGATCGATCTCCCGTACGGCGCGGTGGCCGTATTTGGCGAGCCAGTCTCGCACGGCCGGATGGTCGGCCCGCGGTTGGGCTCCCTCGGAAAGGAGCGCGCGGGACAGGCGCCAGAGGGCGAGATCCATTTCCGTGGTGGGATTATGGGGAAGGGAGCGCTCCACGGGCTCGAGCACGGCCGCCGCATCGAACCCCCACGCCTTGAGCTTCTTCGTGACCAGACCCAGGGCGGCCTCGCCCGAAAGCCAGACGGGCACGGTGCGCGTGAACACACCGGTTACCGCCGAACTGAGAGCGGTATCGACGAATCGAACTCGATCCGCCATGCTCCTGAGCCGGTGGCTCGCCTCGACCAAGGCC
Organism: Bacillota bacterium; assembly: GCA_021791495.1. Classification (GTDB taxonomy): domain Bacteria; phylum Bacillota; class Sulfobacillia; order JAJYWN01; family JAJYWN01; genus JAJYWN01. The sequence continues at coordinate 65,356 of JAJYWN010000060.1, read as the reverse complement.
CTGATTTTGGCCTCAACTTGGTTTTTGGTGTGGCGCCGGGCGCCCTCGGGACTGACCAGAGCCCGCAGGAATCTCCTGGCGACGACGAACGCCGGCCTTTTGGGCACGCGCGATAGCGGGACGGGAAGCCGACTGCCCTTCGCAACGGACCCCAGTCGCCCTTCCGACCGGGAAAGCAGGTCCCGTACGGCCCGACCCATGGCGGAATCGATCACCTCGCCGGCGAAGGCCGCGCGCCCCGGCCCCGTCCGCAGAAGGCCGGTGACGTCCGTATAGAGCCTGCCGGCGGCCACCGCGAGGAAGGGCGGACCGTCGGAAGCCACTCGCAGGTTCAGAACCCTGGGGACGATTCTGGCCAGGCGGGTGAAAAGGGCCAGTCCCATTGGGGTGAGAGGTTCCAAGACTCCCTGCATTCCCTGCAAGGTCACGTAGATCCGCAGACCCGCCCGCGGTGGTGGAGCCGGCCGCGGCAGGGGGAAGAGCGTGGTGATGGGCCGTGACTGCACCAGGCGGAACTCGCCCCCGGCCATGGCCCACTCAATGTCCTGCGGTGCCCCGAAGTGGGCGGCCGTGCGCCGGCCGAGGTCCACCAGGGCCGCCACCTGCGCGGAGTTCAGGACGGGTCTGGCCTGTAGATCGGGAGGCACCGGCCGCTCCTCCGTTCCGGTTTCGGTCCTGACCGCCATCACCCGTTTGGTGGCGATACGCTCCTTCAGAATCGCCCCGGTCGCCCCGTCCGCTACCCAGTTGTCCGGGGAGACGGCACCGCTGACCACGGACTCGCCCAGACCCCAGGCGCCATCGACCACCATTCGGCCCCGGTGGCCGCTGACGGGGTCGGCGGTGAAAAGCACGCCGGCGACATCCGCCTTGACCAACTCCTGCACGATCACGGCTAGGGCGACGTCACCGGGTGGGATACCGTTCTTCACGCGGTACGAAAGGGCGCGACCGGTCCAGAGGGACGACCAGCAGCGCTTGGCAGCCTGTACGACTGCCTCGGCGCCGCGGATATTCAGGTAGGTCTCCTGCTGTCCCGCGAAGGAGGCGTCGGGCAGGTCCTCGGCTGTGGCCGACGACCGGACGGCTACCGGGGCGGATGCCCCATGCGTCAGTACCGTGTAAGCCTCGGTGATGGCGCGGGCCACCTCCGGAGGGACCGCGACCCGGTCAAACAGCGCCCGAATGCGGGCGGACGCAGCGTCAAGGGATTCCTGGCTGTCGGCGTCCACCGACGTGGCCAGCCCTTCGATCTCGCCCTGAATGCCGGCCTGTTGGACGAAGAGCCGGTACGCATCGGTCAAGAGAACGAAGCCTGGCGGCACGGGCAACCCCGCGCCCACCATCGCGCCCAGGTTCGCGCCCTTTCCCCCCGCCAGGGCCAGATCTTCCCGGGTAATCCGGTCGAAGGTGCGTACCAGTTCCATGAAAGCGCCTCCTAGCTCTGATCTCGTCCTGGGCCTGGCGGCTCTGGCCCATCGCCGGCGCCGGGATTCGGACTCACTGCTAAGGCTGCCTTGAGGGCCCGCAGGCCGTCCAGGACCGCCTGTTTTCTGTCGCCAGGGATCGAGGCGAGTATCCGCCCGAGCCGCCGGTCCCTCTCCCGTCGCATCTGACCCATCTGCTGCCTTTCCCTTGCCGTAGTGTACAGCCTGGTGAGCCGCTGGTCCGAGGGATCAGGGCCCTTCTCCAACAACCCCTGCGCCACGAGGCCGTCCACAGTCGTGGATACCTGCGATTTCGCCATGCCGGTGCGTCGGGAGATCTCGCTGACGGTGATTCCCTGTTCACCATGGATCTGGGCAAGGACCGGCAGGGCCGCAACAGGCAGTCCGTATTGCTCGGTCACGACCCTGATCTGCGCAAATACGCCCTGGTACACTCCTTTTATCAGGTGCACGAACTCGTCTGTATCCTCAGGTGTCGCTGGACCTGACGTAGCTGGATCCCTCTTTTCCGGTTTTGGTATAGGCAGAACGTTCTAGTTAGAGCAAGTGTACCATGAGGTGTTTATCTCGACAATCGCCGGTTGGCGCAGACCGTGATTGAACGCGGTTCGAGGAATCCTTCAGTAGGTTGATGGCCGAGCGCGGGCCTCAGGGGATCTGGAACCCTCTGGATGGTGCGGGTGGCGGCGATACAATCGCCGGATCCGGCGCAGGCGGACGCCCGGACGGGCGGGGTGGTTCCCAACAAGAAAGTGGGCAGCCAGCCGGCTGCCCTAGCCTGCTGACAATGGTATCTGAGGCGCTTGTGGCCGAAAGAACTTAGTTGTCGCGTCAAGACTCACTCCTGGAGAAGGGCGTGTGTCTGGACGCGACACGGGTAGTCAAGGGAGACGCTGGGGAGTCATTGAGGCGGCGGACGGTTCACCGTTGCTCACCCAGACCGCGGTGCCGTTGGTTGCCGCAGCACGCCGTTCTCACACGTCCAACATGGCGCATTGGTGGTTACAACCTAACCCGGTGTCGCCTCGGGACACACGGCCCCATTCCCTGATGCGCCTGGAGCGGACAAGATAGTCGCTTGTGGCACAATTCCCTGGAAGTAAGCCCGGTCAGCCATCACAGGTCTGTGGGACTTGAGTTTTCGTCCCAAGTTTTGGAAAGCGGTCTACAAAAGAGAAGGGGTTGAAGGAGATGGGAATCAGGGCTGACCCTTCACTATTCCGTATCGAGCCAACGTTCGCGGCCCCCACACGATAGTGACGGTCACCGCCACGCCGACGACGATCAATCCATTGATACGCGGATCCCAGTGTGAACCATAGTTCGGGAACAGCTGCCAACTCATATTACCCATGGCATGGGCTACAGCTATGGCGAAGACGCTCTTTCCAGTGTTGTTGTAGATCCATACCAGGATGACTCGAAACGCCACCGTGCCCAGAGTCCACCAGGCGATCCAGGCGGACGACCGGTGGGCCTGTACCAGAGGGACGAAGTGCACCACCGCCCATACCACTCCCAGCAGAAGGGCCGCCCCCAGCGCGTTCCACCGGGCTTGCATCGGATCAATGGCGTACCCCGACCAGCCCAATTCTTCGCCCAGGGCGGCGACGAAGAAGGCGAGGGACATCACCAAAGCCGCCAGAACTGGGAATTCCGGAACTGGAAGCGTCCAGCCCATCCAGCGCATCAAGGTGTAGCTGAGGACACTCACGCCGGGCATCAGAAGAACCATGGGTATGTACCAGACCTTTGCTCTGATTCGGCCGTAGTCGAAGGCTCTCTTCAGTAGATCGGTCACGCCGGTGGTCCGGTTCGCCGTGTGTACCAGGATCAGAGCCGCCGCGACGGGGGTAAAGGCCGCAATGGCACTCACAGGGAGGCCCGGTAGCAACTGAAGGCCCGTCTTAGCACCGATCAGCCAGAATGGAACAGAAAGAGCGAAGGCCAGCAAGAAGAAGAGCCCCGGCGACCTGCCCCGCAGCGCGTCGTTGTTTGGCGGACCATTGCCAGCTGCCTGTGACAAGGGTATCATCTGCCTCTCCTATTCCGGGGTGCGGGGTCGGACGTGTGTGATACTCACCGGAGCTCTTCCTCAACGCACGTCCATCTTCCTTAAAGCTTGTGCCGCGCCTCCAATCCACATGTTAACCACCTGCTGGACCTCCCGAACCGTACGGTAACCTCTCATAAACGCGTCCCATGGCTGCAGGTTCTTCGCGTGGCGGCCGACGGCCCACCGGTATACTGCCAGATCGTAAGCCCTCCAACCCGTCCCCCGCAGTCGAAATCAAAGAAGGTCAACCGTCCGTCCCCGGCTTTATGGACATTGTGGCCGTGAACGTCTCCGTGACAGATCCCCTGTTCCAGTTGGTGTTCAACCGCCTGAACCCTGGACCGGAGAGAGTCCGCCAGCTCCGAGTAGAATCCCCAGTACCCCAGGGCATCGGCGAACGGACGGATCAAGCGCAGGGGCTGCTCCAGCAAATAGCGGAGGTCCAGATGGAACCGGCTCCGCGGCGACTGGAAAGTGTCCATCGCAGTGTGGAGAGCCGCCACAGCACGTCCATAGCTGAACGCGTCCTCCTCCGTATATTCTAGGACTTTACCAGGTGCAGAGGTGAACAAGACCGCAGGCCGCAGGCCTCCGGGGCAGGGAGGCCCGTGATGTATGAGCCGTCCGTCTTAGGTATCGGGACGGACACGGGAATGCCCTCTCGCTGCAAGTGACGAAGCAGCTCCAGTTCGAATTCGATGTCCGACCGGGAACGCAAGCCCGCGCGATAGACACGATAGAAGAACGAATGCGCACCGGCAATAACCTGGTACGTGTCGTTGACTCCGGGCGAAACGAACATGCTGCTGATAGGAGTCGGAAGTTGATAGGCAAGAGCAATCTGCTCTGCCAAGGCTTCCGGATTCAGGATTGGATGGGATACCCGGACCGTACGTGGCATGTAGTTCTCCTCGCGGCAGTCTAGCTCGGAGGAACCCTTCGCCTTGAATGGACATTTCCTCTGCGTCATCCGCGTAACAGGGGATTGACACGTAACCATTCGGTTTCATATCATAAAAGCGTCACCGCCATGCTGATGTGTTCGATCTCTTGAGGCAGGCGCTCAGAGCTACGTACCAGTGGGGCAAGGCCCACCCGCTGTACGGCCAGATCGGTATGCTGATGGAGTTGGACAACAGCCCAGTCATCAGCAGTCTCCGTGCCGCTTCTGCCATTGGGCTTAGGGAATTGATCGAGCGGGACAAGGAACGCGGGCTGATCAAACCGGAAGTAAGGCATTTCCGCCGCCCAATGCTGAGCCCTTGGGCAGAAGAGAGGGACATGAAGATGGCCAAACAGACTGTCGGTAGAACAGCTCTCGGGGCGGCAATCTGCCGCTTGATCGAGCAGTCTTAGCCCGAGGAGACCAGGCTTTTCAGCAACCCGCTTATCGGGGAGTTGGTCGGCAAACCCATTCAGTGCATGATGTAGTTTTCCGGAACGGGTCGTCCTCGCGGCCGTGGAGTGATCCGCCGCCGCGGCGCCCACCCTCAATACACCGACCGAGGATGCACGTCATCCCGGCACAGGTCCATATACAGGCGGCCGTCTTCGTCCAATAGGGCCAGAACAGCTTTCTCCCGGTCACGCACCCCGCAGGCCAGCTTCACGAGGCGGTTCAGACCGAAGACATCGCGTCACAAGCACACCCCGCGCGCAGGATTTCCATGGGTGGTGGAAAACCCCCTAGGCTGGAAGCTACTGACTCGGGCGAACGAGATAGCAGACCGGGCAGAAGCGAGGTGCGTTAATGGCTCTAGGGAAGACGACGGCGCCGCAAGAAGCGGCAGCACCACAGAAGACAAGAGCGCCACGCAATCGGACTATTGTGCTATCGCCGGCGGAGGCAGCCGTCTATGAGACCCGTCTGCTCACACCAACCGGCGCCCTCTCGGAACCGGAGATACGGAACAAGACGCTGAAGGGAGACGCCTTTGCCATCATTGATCTCCTTCCGCCCTCTTTCGTGGACCTTCTCTTCCTGGACCCCCCCTACAATGTTACCAGGGACTTTGGGGGCCAGATTTTCCGCCAGCGTACCATCGACGAGTACACGGGATGGCTGGGTGACCTCCTTGGGCGCCTCTTGCGGGTGCTGAAACGAGACGCCACAGTCTACATTTGCTCGGATTGGGCGACCTCGTCGGCGGTGCATTTCGCCGCCCAGAAGCACTTGGTGGTGAGGAACAGAATCACCTGGGAGCGGGAAAAGGGGCGAGGGGCGAAGCAGAACTGGAAGAACTGCTCTGAGGACATCTGGTTCTGCACCAGGGGACGGGATTACGTCTTCAACGTTGACGCGGTGAAGATGCGGCGCAGGGTGATGGCGCCATACCGCACTCTCGATGGCGCCCCCAAGGACTGGCACGAAGCTGATGCCGACTGCGGCGGCGACGGTAGCATCGGTAGCGGCGGTGCTTACCGGCTCACCCACCCGTCGAACTTGTGGACGGATATTACGGTTCCTTTCTGGTCGATGCCGGAGAACACCGACCACCCCACCCAGAAGCCAGAGAAACTATTGGCGAAGCTCATGCTAGCCAGCACCAAACCAGGCGCGATGGTGCTCGATCCCTTCCTGGGTTCAGGGACGACCTCGGTCGTGGCCAAGAAACTGGGCCGGCGGTTCGTAGGCATCGAACAATCCACCTTGTACTGCCTTCTGGCAGAGAAGAGACTGGATGCCGCTGAACGGGATAGGAGCATCCAAGGGTACGAGGGCGGCGTCTTCTGGGAGCGGAACTCCCTGGGCGACCGGAAGCGACGCACGGCCACCGGTGGCGGCGGCGCCCTTGGAGCGAAAGACTCCACTGAATCCAAGGTTCTCAGCCTTCTTGGACAAACCGAGGAAGGCGAGGAATGAGGAGTATGAATGACCAGCCGGCATTGCTTTCGGAGAACACACGAAGCAGCCCCCGGGCGGTCGGAGACGCTGTGCAGAAAGTGCTTGGCAAGGAACTCAGGAGCATTTTGGGAGATCTATGTAGGGAATACTCGGCCGACTTTGCCAGGCGGTCAATGGCTGATATCGAGTTCAAGGATAGCAACGGCGCCGTCTACGTGGTGGACGTCAAGACCCATCGTCTTGACACCGCTTTCAACATGCCCAACCTCATCTCAGTCGAGCGACTGGCCCGACTCTATGAGCGTGACGACTGCTACTTCGTCCTGCTCATCGTGAACTACCGCCTGGTGGGCATGGGCATTCACGTGGAGGCCGTGCATTTCGTCCCCATCGAGTTACTTTCCTGGGGTTGCCTGACCATCGGGGCCCTGGGTTGGGGGCAGATTCAGATTGCCAACGCGAGCACGATCATCATCGATGAACATCCCTCAAGGAAGAAATGGATGATCCGGCTGTGCGATGTGCTCCTCCAGTTCTACCCGAAAGAGATAGAGAAGCTGCGAACGCGCCTGGAGCATTTCACACGGGTCTAGGAGGCATGGCGGAAGAAGCCGGACGACGAGGGTAAGGGAAGCCCGAACAGCACGGTATAGACGGTGTTGGCGGGAAGCGCCGTTTCTGTTCCGGATACCCCTCCTGCGCCTGACACGGGAATCGATATCAAGGTTGGCCGCCCTGACGGCGGATGGCAATAACAGGGTCGTCCAGCCTTTGGGCATTTGGCGAGCCTTGGTCGTGAAGGTGATGTGACGTAGTTGTCTGCCCTCAATACACCGACCGGGGATGCACGTCATCCCGGCGCAGGTCCATATATAGGCGCCCGTCTTCGTTCAATAGGGCCAGAACGACTCTCTCCCGGTCCCGCACCCCGCGGGCCAAGAGCTCGTTCTCCAGCCAGCTCTTGCTGAAACCCACGCTTTCCAGAGCTTCTTCCATGACCTGTCCGTCTACAACCACCGCGGTGGCGGGTCCCAAGCTCTCGCGCCCACTGGAACCGTGACCGCGACCGCCGCCGCCAGTGCCGCCACCCCCGCTTCCGCTGCCGCTTCCGCCGCTCCCCTTGGCGGCCTTGCCCTTCAGGTCCTGCTGGGTTGCCCCCCGATAGGGGCGTTTGCGCTGGACACTCAGGTTCCCATCTGTCTCAAGGAAAGCGAACTGCACCTGCCCCAGATCGAAAACCCCCGATCACTCCGTCGCCCAGTCTCACCACTCGGTTGACCGAGAGTGAGGCCGCCACCGACCCGATGGTTATCCCCGTGACGTAGTTGAAGAAGGTCAGCTGAGATAGCTGCTTGTTTCCCTCCAGCCTGGCCAAAATGAGAAGGACGATGAAGGCCACCAACGAGCGATAGACCGGTATGAGCCAATCCACGTTCTGAAGCCCCTTTCCGCGGGTCATGGTTGCTGTCCCATATTGTCCCTCTCACGGTGCTCCCTTTAGACTGGCTACCCCACGTGCCGCCAGACGACTTCGCGGCGCCGCTGCCCCGGCCGCCGTGGAAGTCAGGGCATGCTCAAGGTATAACCGGAGATGGCGTCGAATCGTCGGCCATCCAAGAGGTGCGAAAGATGCCGGACGTCGTACAGGTCGGACCTTTCCTGCTGAAAATGCAATGGCTGGTGGGCATTGGCTCCCTGCTCGTGGGCTACCTCGTCATCAGATACCGGCTGAAGGTGGCCGGGCCAAACGCGGCCGGGTATCGTGACGAGCGCGTCATCCAGACCATTGAGAATAGCGCCCTCCTTGCCCTGGTGGTGTGGAAGTTCAGTGTGGCTATCTTCGATCCCGCGAGTATCTGGGCGAACCCGATGGCCTTGCTCTACTACACCGGCGGCGCGCAAGGGGTCTGGCTGGCCGCCGTGGCTGCTCTCATCTACTTCTACCTCCGTGCGCGAAGGGAGCGCGTGTCGGTCTGGGTTTACGGTGAGTTGGTGGCTGTAGGCCTTCTAGCTGCTACAGCCATATATCACCTGATCAGCCTTTTCTGGTATCATCAAGGGGTACAGTCCGATGTGCTCCAGATCGTCACCGCGTTGACCATCCTCTTGCTGGCCTTTTTCCGGAGCGGCAAGGAAGTCGGCGACGCGCTGAACCTGGACCAGGCTGTGCTGTGGTTCAGCTTGGCGCAAGTCGGCATCGCGTTCCTGGACCCGCGGAGACCGCGTTATTGGCGGGGCTTTTCTCGGGAGCAGGTTCTGTACATTGGCCTTTCTGCACTTACTCTGGGCATAGAGTGGGCCGCGGAGAGGCGAAGACTGGGCCGGAACGTATAGGGCAGGACGCAGGCGCGCGCAGGGGGGAGGAGGGGAGTCAGGTGGGCAACGTCTCGGTTCTGTTCGCCTTCACAGCGGGGCTGCTGTCCTTTGCCTCCCCGTGCGTCTTCCCCTTGATCCCAGCCTACATCACCAATCTCACCGGCTCGACCCTGGGAAACGACCGCGTGGTGGTCTCCAAACGCCTGCTTCTGGCCCGTTCCATCAGCTTCATCCTCGGGTTCAGCATCGTCTTCGTTATCATGGGCGCTTCCGCCAGCGCGCTGGGGCAGGCGTTCAACCGTCACCGCGACATCATCGAAAAGATCAGCGGCCTGCTCATCATCGTCTTCGGGCTGCAGATGGCCAGGATCTTTAAAATCAGATTGCTCATGATGGAGAAACGGTGGGAGGTCGGGCAGGCCAAAGACTTCTGGAGCTCCCTCCTCCTGGGCATGTCCTTTGGCGCCGGCTGGACCCCCTGCGTCGGCCTGGCCCTCGGCTCTATCCTCCTCCTGGCCGGTTCGACCGCCACGGTCTACAGCGGAATGCTCCTCCTCTTCATCTACTCACTGGGCCTTGGCCTCCCGTTTCTGGCCATTTCCCTCGTCGTCACCTATTCCCTGGGCATCGTCCGGCGCATCAACCGGAGCCTGGGGTTTCTCTCCGTCTTCAGCGGCTGGGTGCTTATCGGCCTGGGACTGCTGGTGTTTACCGGGCAGCTACAGAGAATCAGCGCCTGGCTGGCCAGCCTGACTTGACGAGCGGAAAGGACGGTTCGGCGATGAAGAAATACGTGGCCCTCGGCCTGTTGGTCATCTTGATCATTTGGGGAATCTACGACACCACAGCTAACAAGGGTAACAAGACCGCGGGGAACGCCGGCGCACCCGCACCGAATCCGACGACAGCGACGACGACGGTCGGCTTGGACGTTGGGAACCTTGCTCCCGATTTCCAGCTGCAGACGGTCGATGGACAGACCATCAAACTCTCGACCCTCAGGGGGAAGAAGGTCATCCTGAATTTCTGGGCTACCTGGTGCCCGCCCTGCAAGCTGGAGGTTCCGGAAATCGAGAAGTTCTACACCGCGAACAAGGACAAAGGGATCGAGGTCCTCGCCGTCGACTTAACCAAGACCGAGAAGAGCCTGGAAGACGTCCCGGCGTTCATCAAGACCTACGGTATCACCTATCCCGTGCTCCTGGATACCAAGGTCGAAATAGCTGACCTTTATCAGGCCTACTCCATCCCCACCACTTACATCCTGGACTCTCAGGGTGTCATCCGGCGGAAAGTCGTCGGGCCGATGACCTACCGGTCGATGACGCAGATGCTAAAAGGGGTCAAATGACCAGGCGATCAAGGTGCCATCCCAGCATGGGGATGGTCTGCTACTTGATCTTCTTGACCACGATCTCGTCGTAGCCATCCTTAGCAGTGACACCCAGAAACTCCTGCCCCGCCTTCTGCGCCCACAACGGGATGTCCCGTTTGGAGCCGGAGTCGGTGGAGAGGACCGCCACTGACTCACCAACGTTCGCAGCCTTGATGGCACGGATCAGTTCCATCATGGGGCCTGGGCAGAAGCTGCCACGGGCGTCAATCGTCTTGTCGGCCATAAAGGAGCACCTCCTGATCTTCGCATGAATCCTAAATGAACATCGTGATCTTACCCTCTTTAGCGTGCTCGATGAACTCGCCGACACCGGCAACGTCGTCCACCACGTCCTCCAGGTCTTCCAGCTTCAGGCCGAAGAGATCCATGGTCATGCCGCAGGCATAGACCTTGACGTCGCCCAGTTCCTTGGCGGTGCGCAGGGTGTCGATGAAGTTGGGAACCTTCTTCTCCTGCATGATCTGCATCATCGTGGGGCCCATGTGCTCGAACTCCTTGCAGATGGGCAGGTTCTGGGCGGCGCCCTTCTTAAACGCCATCAGCCCCCAGAACGTCAGGAAGACCTCGACTTCCTGGGCCATCGCCACGGCGCCTGAGGCCATGATCCCGACCGGCATCAGCTTGTCGAGGGTGCCGGAGAAAACCACCATCGACATCCGCTCTTTCTGAGACATCATGCCACCTCCCAGTTAGTCCTGCATGGCCGCCGGCAACCTCTTGGCCAGCGCCAGCATGAACTTGAGTGCAAACTGCATTTCGGGCCTTTTCGGCGCTGCGAGCAGGTCCCATAGACCAAGCGAACGCCGGTCGGCCGCGGCCTCCTTCTGGGCTTCCGCCGTCGCCTGCATCAGGGCCGGCAGCCGTTGGGCGATGCCGGAGCTCATCAGTGTATCCATCAGTTCCACGCCCGCCCGGGACGTGTCGAAGAGCCGGGCGACCATGCCGTCGGTCAGCGTCACCTTGGCGGCCTGCACCACCTCGGCGAAGTCCATCAGGGTATCCAGGGCGCCGGACTGCGCCAGGCGGTCCAGGCGCCGGAGCATCTTCGTCAGTGCCGGGGCGCTCGTGCTCACCTGCTCCAGCAGTTCCACCACCTCGGGGCTGGTGATGATGTTAGCGGCAACGCTGCCCAGGGCTACTCCCCGGTCGACCCCCTCGAAGGGCAACTCCGTCACTTCCATCCGCAACCCCTCCCTAAATGATCGCCTTCAGATTCATCCAGTGAATCCGGTTATACGCCTGCTTGAACCAGTGAACCCCCTGCGTCGGCGGGGTCAGGGTCGGTGGGTTGATATAGTCGAAGGTGACATAGGTGGCCTTGTCGAGCCCGGCCTCGATGAAGCAAAAAGCCCTGCCGTCGTACCGGTGAACTGCCCTGCCGCCCGTCTGCAGGTTGACAAGGTTCTCGGCAAGGCCGTCAGCCTCGAAGTGCGCCACCGATCCGGCCTTGGAAACCGGCAGGTTAGCGGCGTCGCCCACCACGAAGATGTTATCGTACTGGCCGACCTGGAGGGTGTGCCGGTCGGTGCTCAGCCAGGTGCCGCCATCAGTCAGGCCCGACTCCATGCCCACCCGGTCGCCTTTGTGCGGCGGGATCACCACCAAGAGGTCATAGTTGAGGATGGACCCCTCCAGCGAGGCAATCTCCTGCTTGACAGGGTCGACCGATTCCATGTTGAAGAAGGTCTCGAGCGTGATCTCCCGCTTCTGGAACTCCTCTGCCGCCCAGATGCCCACATTCTCAATGGAGTGCGCCCGGTTGATCGGGAAGGTGTAGATGATGTCGGTCTTGTCGCGAATGCCCCGCTCCCGGGCCCACTCATCGAACATGAAGGCGAACTCCAGCGGCGCGACCGGGCACTTGTGGGGCAGGCCCATCGCCATCACCAGGTGGCCGCCGCGGAAGTCCTGGAGCGCATCTTGAAGCCGCAGCGCCCCATCCAGTGTGTAGAACCAGTGGGCGCCTTCCTTCAGCCCCGGTATCTCGTCAAGGTCCAGATCCGAGCCGGTGGCCACCACGAGGTAGTCGTAGTCCAGACGCCGGCCACCGGAGGTGAGAACATATCGCCCCTCCGGATCGATCCTCTCGGCCCGTTCGTGGATGAAGTGGACGCCGGGCACCAGCAGGCCCTGAACCTTCCGGATCAGTTCCCGCGGGCGCATCAGACCGAAGGCGACGTAGAGCAGTCCGGGCTGATATAGATACTCGTCACGGTCACCGACGAGCGTGACGGAGGCTTCGCCGTGCTCAATCTCCTTGGAAAGCTGTCTGGCTACGTGGTTGGACACCATCAGACCGCCGGTGCCAGCCCCGATCACCACAAGTCGCTTCGTCATCTTCGAGGCCCTCCCTATCCCTCGGGTTCAGAACTCCGAGACTATAGTCTGCGCGAGACGCAGCATATTCCTTGGCGCAGCACGGCCGAAACGATGGAAGAAAGGCCAGCTAGGACCCACAATGGCACTTCGTGGGCGGTGCCGTGGCGGCCGCTGGCCGGCAGTCTACAGGCGCCAGTGCCTCAAGGCGTGCCGGCGACGGCCTGTTCTTGGGAGGAGGTTGGAAAGGTAGTTAGTAGGAATTCCTGATGTTTCCTAGAACAGACAAATCCACACGATTCCAACAAGGAGGAGAAGGACTTTGACCAGGAACCGCGCGCTCGCACTCATTCTTATTCTTGCCCTGGCGCTCATCTCGGTCCTGAGCGGATGCTCAGGTTCGGGCGGCGGGGGTAAGAAGATCACTTTCGCTCTGAGCGTGGAGCCGAAGAAACTCGACTCTCAGGACGTGACGGACAATCCGAGCTACATGGTTAACGCGATGATGTATGAGAACCTTGTCACGTATAACGAGAAGATGGAACTGGTGCCTCAGCTGGCCACGAAGTGGGAAGGCGCGAAGGACGGAATGTCATGGACCTTCACGCTCCGCCAAGGTGTGAAGTTCCATGACGGTACCCCGTTCAACGCCAATGCCGTGAAAGTGAGTTTCGACCGCATCCTGAACCCCGATCTGAAGCTGGCCCGTTACTCCTTGTACAATGCTTTCATCAAGAGTGTCGAAGTGGTCAATGACTACACGGTGAAGTTCAACATGAAGTTCCCCTTCGGCGCGCTGCCCCAGAACTTGGCCCACCCGGCCGGAATCATCCATAGCCCCGCAGCTCTACAGAAGTACGGGAAGGACATCGCCCGTAACCCTGTGGGGACCGGCCCGTACAAGTTCAAGGAATGGGTTTCCGGAGACCACATCACCGTGGTCAAGAACACCAGCTACTGGGGCGAGAAGGCCAAGGTCGACCAGATCGTCGTGAAGGTGGTCCCGGACGCCAACAGCCGCGTGAACATGTTGGAGACCGGTGAAGCCGACGTGGCCTACCCCGTCAACGCGTCCGATGTCGCCCGTCTGCAGAAGAGCGACAAGGTCGGAGTCATCGTGAAGCCTTCTAACCGGATAGTGTACCTCGGCATCAATGTCACGCAGAAGCCGTTCGACAACCCCAAAGTCCGTCAGGCCATGAACTACGCCGTGAACAAGAAGGCCATCGTAGACAAGATCCTGCTTAACCTCGGTGAGGAGCAGCTGTCGCCGCTCGGCCCGAACAACTGGGGCTACGTGGCGCAGAAGCCCTACGAGTACAACCCCGACAAGGCCAAGCAGCTTCTGCAGGAAGCGGGCGTGAAGCCGGGCACGAAGGTCACCCTGTGGACCCCGGACGGCCGCTACTTGATGGACCGGCAAGTCTCTGAAGCGGTACAGGCCGATCTTCAGGCAGTGGGCTTCCAGGTCGAGTTCAAGAAGTGGGAGTGGACCACCTACCTCACCGAGCTGGACAAACTGGCCAAGGGTAACCACCAGCTCTTTCTCCTCGGCTGGGCGCCTTCCACCGGCGATGCCGACTGGGGCCTCCGCCCGCTCTTCCAGACCGGCGAGACCAACAACTACGCGCTGTATTCAAACAAGACCGCGGATGACCTGATCAAGAAGGGCATGAGCGCCACCGACGAGAAGGAACGCCTCCAAACCTATGCCGACCTGCAGAAGTTCCTCTGGGAAGACGCTCCGATGATCTTCCTGTACAGCGTCAAGCAGACCGTGGGTGTGAGCAAGAAGGTCACCGGCCTCGTCGTCCACCCGCTGGAGATGCTCTACTTCGACAAGATCGACAAGACCAAGTAACCGGCAGCATTAGGGATGCCTGATCCTCTTGTGAAACGGAGGAGGGGACCGGTTCTCGCCGGTCCCCTCCGGCGGATGGTGTTGATTTGACTAGCTACCTGTTGCGGCGCATTCTCCAACTCATTCCGGTGCTCATCGGTGTGTCCTTGGTGATCTTCCTGCTACTGCGTCTCATCCCCGGCGACCCGGCCAGGGCTTTCCTGGGGCCGGACGCGACCGAGCAGGACGTGGCCATGGTCCGGTCCAGGCTGGGGCTGGATCAGCCGCTGGTGAAGCAGTACGCCAAGTTCGCCTGGGGGCTGGCTCGCGGAGATCTGGGACGGTCCATCAGGACGGACGCCCGGGTCACTGAGGAGTTGAAGACCCGGTACCCGAACACCATCAAGCTGACCGCCATGGCGGCCTTCTTCATGGTGGCCATCGGCTTGCCGGTCGGCATCATCTCGGCGACCCGGCCCAATTCCTGGCTGGACAATACCACCATGGTGCTGGCGCTGGGCGGGGTCTCGGTTCCCGTGTTCTGGCTGGGCCTGATGCTGATCCTCCTTTTCTCGGTGAAATTGCACCTCTTGCCATCGGGCGGCGGTGATTCCATCCGGCACTTCATCCTGCCGGGGCTGGCCCTGGGGCTGTCATCGGCGGCCATCCTGGCCAGGTTGACTCGGTCGAGTATGCTGGAGGTCGTGAACCAGGACTACATCCGGACGGCGCGCGCCAAGGGGTTGATGGAGAAGGTTGTCATCAACAAACATGCTTTGAAGAACGCCCTGATCCCTGTGGTGACCATCATTGGGTTGGAGATCGGCGGGCTACTGGCGGGCGCGGTACTGACCGAGACGGTCTTTGCCATGAACGGCCTTGGGCGATACATCGTTCTTGCCATCAACGAACGCGACTATCCGGTGGTGCAGGGAGCGGTGCTGCTGCTGTCCCTCAGTTTCGTCCTGGTGAACATGGTCGTCGACGTCCTTTACGCCTTGATTGACCCGCGTATCAGGTATAGGTGAGAAGCCCGGTGAATCCTGGGAGGGGAATGGTCCAGAACTTGGTCCCATCGTCATTACGTCGTTTCGCCAAGAACCGCAAAGCGGTGGTCGGGGTGGCCATGGTCGTGCTGTACGTGGCTGTGGCCTTGCTGGCGCCCGCCTTGACGCCCTACAATCCCACCAAGCCGGACCTGAACCTGGCGCTTCAGGCGCCGACGCTCGGTCATCCTCTGGGTAACGACGAGTTGGGGCGGGACATCCTGGCACGCATCATCTACGGGGCTAGGATTTCACTGATGGTGGGGTTGGTCGGAACAGGCATAGCCCTGGTGGGCGGTGTCATCCTCGGGTCCCTCAGCGGGTACTTCGGCGGATGGGTGGACACCGTCATCATGCGGGCGATGGATATCATGTTGGCTTTCCCTTCGTTCCTGCTGGCTCTGGCCATCGTATCTATCCTCGGCGCGGGACTTATGAACTTGATGCTCGCCATCGGCATCTTCTCTATCCCAAGCTTTTCGCGGGTGGTGCGCGGGTCGGTGCTTTCGGTGAAGAACCAGGATTACGTCGAGGCGGCTCGGGCGGTGGGGCTGAGTGACCTGCGAATACTCGTGGCCCACATCCTCCCGAACTGCATGGCGCCCATTATTGTGCTGGCGACGATGCGCGTCGCCACGGCGATCCTGACGGCGTCGGGGCTCAGCTTCCTGGGACTGGGTGCCCAACCGCCGACGCCAGAATGGGGCGCGATGCTCTCCAACGGGCGGGAGTACTTGCGGGCGGCGCCGCATCTGGCGACCTTCCCGGGGTTGGCGATCATGTTCGGCGTGCTGGGCTTCAACCTGTTCGGGGATGGGCTCCGGGACGCGCTGGATCCGCGGCTGAAGAACAGGTAGGCGTAGGCGGCAATCGACCGTGAGCATGTCCGTCGCCCTTGAAGTGTTCGGCGGCGGGTACGACCCGGCACCGCCCTTGCCGCCACCCGCTCCCCCGGCGGCCCTCGGCTTCACGTCCTGCTGGGTCGCCCCTCGAAAAGGAAGCCTGCGCTGGACACGTAGGTGCCCACCTGTCTCCAGGAGGGCGAACTCCACCTGATCGAGATCGAAAACCCCTCCGACCCGCAACTGCGACACCAGGTGGCGCATGCTGTAGCGCATCCGGGACATGTTCTTCTCCAGAACCCTCCCGTCTTTGACCACCATTACCGGCCGCGGGCCTAGGTGAGCGCCGCAGAAGCGGCTTCTGAGAGTTCAATGCCCTGTGTCAGAGCTTCTCAAAACATGAATGGTCGGAAAAGTGGACACTTACCGCTCAGTAACCATCCAGAAACCCGGATGAACAGCGCAGTTATGTAATCTGCCGCGTCGCTAGAAGGCTTGTCTTGACCTCCGCGCGAGGAGAAGCATCCGAGTTTCCGGACAGTCCGGCGCACCCGAGCATCCGGAAAACCGACCTTTAGCCCTGAGACTTTGCACTCCTCTAGCACAAACTCGCACCTGACACCATGCCTGAAGGACACCTGTCTACGCTTTCGCCACCACGGTCCCAAGAACACTCCAAATGGGCCAGACAACTGGGTTTTGCAGCGCTCACTGAGAGGCCTATGCTGCGGGCCGGCAGAGTGCGGGGAAGAGGGGGGAGATCGGTGGGCAACGTCTCGGGCCAGCTCGTCCCTCACGCGGTCAATGCTCAGGACTCGGCCTTTCGATGGCTGTTGTTGCCCACAATACCATTGGAAACCACCAGAACTGGAGCTTGCCGCGCGCCTGGGGAAAGAACGGGTGCTCTGGCGGTATGACCCCGTCATCCTCAGCTCGGCGACGCCGCCTGCCTGGCACTTGGACAGGCTGGGCGCCATCGGGGAGGAACTGCGGAGCGCCGCGGGCCGGCTGACCATCAGTGTCATGGATTTCTACCCGAAGGTCCAGAAGCGCCTGGCCAAGGTCGAAGCGGCGACCGGTCAACGGTTCTACGACGCCGCCGAGGGCGAACGGAAGGACGCTGTGCCGGCAGATCGCCACCTTGGGACGGGCCTGGGACCTTCCCGTAGTCAGCTGCGGCGAGCCGCTGGACCTGGAGGCCTATGGGATCAGGGCGGGGGCTTGCATTGACGCCAAGCTGATCCGGTGGATGCGGGAAGGGCCGAGCCTCTTTGACGGTGAGGGCGGGGCTCTGGGGCCGCCCGCGGGGAGGGCCGCCGTCAGGCTCGGCAGCGATGGGGCCGTCGCCGATGGGACTGCCCGCAAAGACCCGAACCAGCGCCCCGAGTGTCTCTGCACGTCCTCCGTCGACCTTGGTGCCTATAACACCTGCTCCCACGGGTGCGTGTACTGCTACGCGAACTTCAGCCCCGCTTCCATCAAAGCTAACCTGCTGCGGCACAGCCCAGACAGCCCCAGCCTTCTGGCGAAGGTGCCTGAGACGTCCCCGCCCGAAACCGCGCTGGCGGAGGAGTGAAGATGGCGTCGGCAACAGGGGCTGTGTCCACCACTCTCGCATTACCCACCCTCGGAGTGACGTTCGTGCTCTGAAGGCCTTCAAATCTGAGGGCCTGGGTCCGAACAAATGGAGTGAATATGGCTCTCTAGAGCCACCCATTCGGCCCCACAAGGACGTGTGTTGATTGCAGGACTCTTCTGTTCTCCTGGGCATCCTCTGGAAGGCTCTTGTTTCCAATTGGTGGTTGTTGGCCCTATTGGCGCTAGTCGCCCTGGCCGACTCTGGTTTGACTCATCTCGTCGGGCCCGGCTGGCCAAGTGCGGCATCTATGATATCGATCGGATGGGCGGTCGGACCTTCGAGGAATACCTTGACGCGCTCTTCACCAAGATGGGCTACCGGGTGGAGCTTACTCCATATGTTGGCGACTGGGGGGCCGACATCATCGTTTCCAGAGGAGAAGCCCGCACAGCCATTCAGGCCAAGAGGCACAAGAAGAACGTGGAGGTGCGGGCGGTCCAGGAAGCGGTGGCGGCCAAAGGCAAATACAAGTGCGCCGCGGCCATGGTTGTCACCAACAGCTTCTACACACCCCAGGCCCGAGAACTGGCAAGGGCGAACAACGTCGCGCTTTGGGACAGGCACCAGCTAGTCTCGGCGCTAATGTCTATCAGGGATGAGGTTCCACGCCGAAGCGCCAAGCCGTCACGGGTGAGCAGGGAAGAGGTTCCTTTCGTGGTTGCTACGGCGGCTTCAGCAGAGCCCGCGAGTGCTGCCGTGGCACATACTTCAGTTGGAACACTGAACCCCGCGCTTACAGCACCGGCCGTCTGCGCTTTCTGTGGCAGGACCGTCACCAACAAAGTTAGAGACTATTGCGTGGCCAATCCTCAGCGATTCGGCGGCAAGGTCTACTGCTACGAGCACCAGCGCCGGAGGCAACACGGATTGGACTGAGCCCCATGGAGCAGAGAGGGTAGGCGACGCCGGAATCAGTGAAGCTCCCACCAAGGTATTACAGGTCAGCCCCTCACGAGTGGAACCTCAGTTCAAACCGCAAGGCGGCCAGACGCACGCCCTGACTTGACAGAGAGCCCTGCTGTGGAATACAGAGGCCCGCCGGGCGAGGCCGATGTTCATGCGGCGCTTGTGCTCCTGCACGCCTTCTTCTTGCTCAGGGCCTCAGGCCGCCCTACGCCTGTAGGCCCGCATGGCGAAGAAATAGGCTACCACAAGGATGCCAAGGCACCAAGCCAGCGCAATCCAGATGTCGCTTCCTACCGGCTGCTCCGAAAGCAGGGCACGGATGGTATCGACAATGGCGGTGACGGGCTGATTTTCGGCAAACACGCGCACGGCTGCGGGCATCGAGTCGGTGGGGACAAAGGCCGAGCTGATAAAGGGCAGGAATATCAGCGGATAGGCGAAGGCTCCCGCGCCGTCCACTGACTGGGCTTTCAATCCAGCAATCACCGCCACCCACGTGAGCGACAGGGTGAAGAGGGCGAGGATGCCCGCCACCGCCAGCCAGTTCAGCATCCCCGCCGAGGAGCGGAATCCCATGAGCAAGGCCACCAGGATGATCACCAGCAGCGAGATGGCGTTGGAGACGAGGGAGGTGAACACATGCCCCCACAAGGCCGCTGAGCCGGAAATGGGCATGGAGTGAAAACGCTCGAAAACACCGCCCCGTACGTCCACAAAGAGACGATATGACGTATAGGCGATCCCACTGGCGATTGCCATGAGCCAAATTCCCGGCATCATGTAATTGACGTAGTTTCCCGTTCCCGCGCCCAGCGCGCCTCCGAACACATAGACGAAGAGCAGCATCATGGCGATGGGAGTCAGCGTCACCGTGATGATGGTGTCCATGCTGCGGAAAATGTGCCGCATGGAGCGCCCCAACATCACGCCCACATCACTGAAGAAGTAGTTTCTCGTTGCTTCCATTACTAGCACGCCTCCTTTTTCCCAATGATGGCCAAGAAGATCTCCTCCAGTGTGGGCTGCTTTTCCACATACTCCTTCTTGGCAGGCGGGAAAAGCTGCTTGAGCTCCGCCAGGGTTCCCTGCGCGATGATTCTGCCCTCGTGCAGAATGGCGATCCGGTCGGCCAACTGCTCCGCTTCCTGTAGCTGTTGGGTGGTCAGAAACACCGTGACTCCGTTCGCTGAAAGCTGCTTGACCTCTTTCCAGACCTCCAGTCGCGCCTCGGGGTCGAGGCCGGTGGTAGGCTCGTCGAGGAAGATAACCTGCGGCTTTCCAATCAGGCTCATGGCGATGTCCAGCCGGCGGCGCATACCGCCGGAGTAGGTTGCGACCCGGCGGTCGGCGGCCTCCGTGAGCCCGAAGCGGACGAGCAGGTCATCAGCGATCTGGCGCGGACTCTTGAGGTGCCGGAGCTTCGCGATCATGACCAGATTCTCCCGCCCGGTCAGGATTTCGTCCACGGCGGCAAACTGTCCGGTGAGACTGATGGCCGCCCGCACCTGCTGAGGCTGCTTTGTGACATCGTGGCCGCTGATGGTGGCCACACCTTGGTCGGGCGAGAGCAGGGTGGAGAGGATCTTGATGGTGGTGGTTTTCCCCGCCCCGTTGGAGCCCAGCAGAGCAAAGATCTCGCCCCGCTCCACCGAGAAGTCCACGCCCTTTAGCACCTCCAGCTTCTTGTAGGCTTTTCGCAATCCATTCACTTCGATGATGTTGTTTGGCATGTGGGCTCCTCCTTACAGGACTGTCACGCCGGACAGGTTGGCCCCCAGGCCCTTGAGGGCGTTGTAGGTGAGCTTATCCATCGACGCACCCTCAAACTGGATGGTCTTGATGGCCCGGTAATACTTCTTGGACAGGGAAAACGGCGGTGCGAACGAGACGTTCTGCAGCGTGGCCCTCTGGAAAGACGTATTCTCCAATGCTGCGCTGCCCAACAGGACGTTTCGGAGGGTCTGTCCGTCAAAGTTCTGACCTCTCAGGTCGGAGTTCTTGAACTCCCCGCCATCAAAGAGACAGCCGTCAAAGGTCACATTCCTCAGGTCTACAGCGGAGAAGGTCACATCGGTCAGCTTGAGGTGCGTGAATTTCACCCCGGCCAAACTCGATGCGTAGAACTGGGTGCGCACCAGGATCGATTCCCGGAAGCTCGCATTCCCAAGGTCAAGAGTCAAGAAGCTGCAGTCCGTGAGGTTCGCACCGTCAAAATTGGCTCCCTGCATTGCACTGGCCTTGAAGGAACTGCCAGTTAGATCCGCACCGGAGAAATCCGCATCCTTCAATTCGCTTGCCATAAACTTGCCGCCGTGCAGCTTGACACCCGCAAAGTCGCTGCCCTTGAGTGCCTGTGCGCTGAAGTTCACCAGCACCTGTCGCTCCAGCGTATGGGTGAGGTTGGCCATCTCCCCCAAGGTTTCCTCAATATCGCCGATGCTGCCCAGAGTCTCGTTGAGAGCAGTCTGCTCATCCTTGCCCTGTGCCGTCAGCTCTGCAAACCGCTCGTTGAGGTCGGCCAGCAGATCGCTTTTCAGCTCCGCCACGCTTTTCGCCCCGGCATAAGGTTCGAACAGGTTATCCACATAGCGGCTGATTCTTTCGTTCATCAGATCGCCTCCTCATCTTTCATAGCAGGTCTTCCAGCACGCGCTTGGCATACTCCCAGTTGCCCTTGTTGCGGGCATAGGTTTCCTTACCTTTTTCCGTGATCTTGAAGTATTTGCGCCGCCCGCCCTGAGTTTCATCTCCCCAGTACCAGGTGATGTCGCCGTCCGCTTCCAGACGGCGGACGCTGGAATACATGGTGGCTTCTTTGAGCTCGTACTCGCCTCCCGAACGCTCGGCGATCAGCTTGACGATCTCGTAGCCATAGCGGTCAGCCTCCGACAAAAGCCTCAGAATCATGGTGTCCGTGTGGCCGCGCAGCAGGTCGGACGTAATCTTGTTTTCGCCCATAGCCTCACTTCCCGCACTCATTATCCATCACACTACTGTGACTGTCAAGGTAATATATTGGTTATTCCACGACGTCCGTTTTTCTGCTGCTACTCCTCGTGGCAGCGTCGTGCACGGCTGGACTGACGATGACGCCCCAAGCTGCGCCTCCCCCGTCCTCCTCGTCGACGCGGCCGTTCAGGGCGGACGGTACCGGTGTCCCGACGGATACGCCGCCCCCCGCACCTTGCCGAACCGCCGCATCGACCACTACTACCCATGGTTCAAGTACCCACAGGAAGTTGCGGCTTACCTCAAGGCGCTGACACAGGAATGCAAGGCCAGGACACTGAACAACCAAGATTGCCTACCCTGTATCTTGGATCCCTCACGTTTGAGTCGCACTCCGATTTGGTGGACGGAGCACATCGCCTACCAGGTGCGGAGGCTGGAGAGGGTTCGGTGACGGCACCGATGAGCATGGAGAAAGGCCACCGCCAGCCCCAGCGGCAAGAGCGGCAGCAGCAGCAGCGGCGGCAGCCACTAATCATTAGCGCGAGCCGGCGCACCGACATCCCGGCTTTCTTCAGCCCTTGGTTCATGCGGCGGCTGACGGCAGGGTTCGCCGTTAGCGTGAATCCCTTCAACCCGCGGCAGGCCAGGCAGGTCAGCCTGAGCCCTAGGGACGTGGAGGCCATCGTCTTCTGGAGCAAGAACCCGCGTCCGCTCCTTCGCCACCTTGGAGAGCTGGACGACCGTGGGTTTCGATACTACTTCCAGTTCACCCTGAACG
This sequence comes from Bacillota bacterium, assembly GCA_021791495.1. Lineage (GTDB taxonomy): Bacteria > Bacillota > Sulfobacillia > JAJYWN01 > JAJYWN01 > JAJYWN01. The sequence continues at coordinate 42,976 of JAJYWN010000060.1, read as the reverse complement.
CCTATGACAAGGCGCTCGAACCCTTCCTCCCGCCCGTCGCCGAACGGGTGGGGACGTTCCTGGAGCTGGCCGCGCGTCTGGGGAGGGAACGGGTGCTCTGGCGGTATGACCCGATCATCCTCAGTTCGGAGACGCCGCCTGCCTGGCATTTGGACAGGCTGGGCGCCATCGGGGAGGAACTGCGGGGCGCCGCGGGCCGGCTGACCATCAGTTTCATGGACTTCTACCCGAAGGTCCAGAAACGCCTTTCCAAGGTGGAGGAGTCGACCGGACAACGGTTCTATGACGCCGCCGAGGGCGAAAGAAAAGATGAGGTAGGGGAGCTGTGCCGGGGCATCGCCACCTTGGGACGGGCGTGGGACCTTCCCGTGGTCAGCTGCGGCGAACCACTGGACCTGGCGCCATACGGGATCCGGGCGGGGGCCTGCATCGACGCTGAGCTGATCCGGTGGATGAGGGAAGGGTCGGGCCTTTTCGACAGCGCGGACGTGGGTGGTGCGGGTGCGGGCCATGGGCCGTCCGTGGAGCGGGTGGCGGGGCCATCCGGGGGGACATCCGCAGGGAGAGCTGCCGTTGGAACTGCCCGCAGAGACCCGAACCAGCGCCCCGAGTGCCTCTGCACGTCCTCCGTAGACCTTGGCGCTTACAACACCTGCTCCCACGGGTGTGTTTACTGCTACGCGAACTTCAGCCCCGCCTCCATCAGAGCCAACCTGTGCCGACACAGCCCGAACACCCCCAGCCTGCTGGGCGAGGTGGCTGAGACGTCGCCACACGAGACTGCGCCGCCTGAGGAATGACGCAGCACAAACCGCCGGGCACTACTTCTCGGATGGGACAGAACGGACCTCACGGCACTGCTTTCTTATGCCATGCAAGACGGGACAGGCCAAACCCGCCTGATTAGGGTCCTTGTGCTGGTTCCAGACGGCCTGCGGAGCGCGGTGGAAGAGGCAGGCAAAGGAATCGATGACCTCTACAAGGCGCATTCGTACACGGACTTGCTCGCTGTCCCTGGCGAAATGGCCATCGTGGACCCAGGGATGCTGACGGAAGCTTAGACAACCGTACGGGGACGAGGGCCTAGCCTTTGCCCGCCCGCCGCAGCACCCGGGTCAACTGCGCATCCTTGAAGCGTTCGTTGACCTCCTCCACGCTGAAGGCCTCGGGGTCGAAGTGGCCGCCCGCCCACGTCAGCGTGTAGTCATGTTCGGGGTGGGTCGGGTCTTTGATGATCTCAAGGAACTCCTCGTATCCGCCCGCGCCGCCACAGTCCTCGGGCGGGCAGTGCCCCGCGCCGCCCGTGCACATCGGATAGCGGGCGCCCTCCACGGGTTCAACCATGTCTTGGACAAGGACCTCGTGACGCCAGGAATCGCCGAAGTCGTACTCGTAGATGAACTTGTCCGGGAGCAGCCTGAGGGCATACGACAGCCTGACATGCCTGCCGGGCAGGGATTCCATGCCGAACTCGGGGTCGGGCTCGGCGATGAAGATCTTGCCGGCCTCGAACAGGTAGAGATGAGAATTCTGCCAGCCCATGGCCTCCTGGATGACGCGGTTGAACCTATACATGGAGATGTCCAAGGGGACGACGATGGTGCGCCACACCTTCGGCGTCACCTCGAGAAGCTCAATCCGAAACTGCCGCAGAACCGGTCCTTCCGACCAACTCATTTCCCCCACTGCTAACGGTCGCCTCCAAAGTCCTCGCTCTCCGTGTGCCGACAGGATTCCCTTTGGCCTTGGCAAACCCCTCTCGTGGCGGACGCGCAAGGGGTACGGGAGTAGGGAAAAGGGACGACCATGCCAGCTTCGGTTCTCGTGGGGTACGCTACCCGCTACGGGTCGAGGGCACTGGCCTTGTCGGCGAAGCTCGGGTAGGATTTCCCGCTGCATGGACAGAACTCTGATTGGAAAAGAAAGGACAGAACGGGGGACTAGACCCGGGCCGCGGGGACTAGACCCGGGCCGCACAAGGTCGAGGTGTAGGTCGGCGTCGAGGACGACGGCCGCGTCACCGGCGCCCGCCCGCGCCATGAGGCCGGGCGAACCGACACGGCACAAAGAATGTGTGGCGGGTCCACGACTACTTGGACGAGAAACGTCGAGAGACGGATCGGAATTACGACTACCGGTATTCCGTGATGACTTGGGTCCCGAGGCACCTACGCCATCGAGGTCAAAGCTTCTGCCAGGCCAGGCGTACTGCCGCCTAGCCAGTATGGACATCTGCTTTATCAGCAGGAAGTCACCCAAAACCGTAGCTACAAGTGGGTTTTGGTCACGAACTACATGGTCGAAGGCAATCTCTCCCGGCGGCTGACCGAGAGAGGTATTTCGGCATTCAGGTTTACCTTGGACGAGTTTGTCAGTTCCATCAAGGACCGTCTCCGCGAATCCTTAACGCCGATCCCGAGCTAACCTGGCGGCCGGGCTCCTCGCCAGCCCGGTCCCCTGACTTCGACCGGCTGTCGGCCAGCACCTCGGTCGCCTGTCTCACCGCGGCCACATAAAGGGGCTCCAGCAACTGCTCCAAGGGTGTCTCACCAGGCCAGAAGGGGAAGCTGCCGAGGAGTTTGGGCATGGTGACGTTCGGGTGAGCCGCCGGTTCTTTCACCAGTCGTCCCGGAGTTTCGCGGCCGGTCCAGAACTCGATCCCGAGAGGCACTTCTTCCGGCTGGCCGGTGGAGGCTTCGGTGGATGCCGCGCCCTTGAGTTCGTCGGCGGCCACCTCCGTGCTGGTGGCGCTGCTCTTTGCCGCAATTAGGTCTGGTGCCGGTCCCAGGAAACCCAGGAGTTCCTCCTTGCTTAGCCCGCGGAGCCTGAACAGGAGGAACGGGTCGCGGTCAAACTCCTCGCCCAGCAGGCAATACACTGCCGCCACGTGCTTGCAGGGGTTGGACCAGTCGGGGCAGGAGCACGAGGTTTCCATATCGCTGTAGCGACTGGGGAATAGGCGCACACCGGCCTCCGCGCAGACGCCTTCGATCTCCCTGGGCATTTCCCCGTCCAGCAGCGCGGCGGCCAGGCGTGGCTCCTCCGACAGGCGCCGGGCCACCTTCTTGCGCTGGGCGGCGGAGAACGGCTGCATCGCCACCCGAACGCGGTATGGCCGGCGCCGCGAACCTTGGACCTCCGCGGTCACTTCGCCCAGTTCCACGCGGATGGACAGGACGTGACCCTCACGGGCATAGGCCTTCCCCCGACCCAGGCGCGCGCCGAGGTCGAAGCCTTCGATGACTTCAGCCCACCGTTTGGCCCACCAGCTCTGCCCGAAGGCGCCCCGCCTAGACCGGGCTCGAATCCCTCCTCCAGCCTCAGCCATCTACGGCTCCACCTCCTCCGCCTCCACCGCCTCCCGGCTCAGCGCGAAGATCTCCCGGAGCTGGCCCGTGGACAGCTCGGTCAGCCAAGCCTCACCGGTCCCCACCACCAGGTCCGCCATCTCCCGCTTGGCCTTGATCAGGTCGTCGATGCGCTCCTCCAACGTCCCCTGGCAGACGAACTTGTGGACGTACACCGTTTTGGTTTGGCCGATGCGGAAAGCCCGGTCCATGGCCTGATTTTCCACCGCCGGGTTCCACCACCGGTCGAACAGGAAGACGTGGTTGGCCGCCGTGAGGTTAAGGCCCGTGCCGCCCGCCTTGGTGGTGAGCACCAGGATTCGCGGGCCGTGGCCATCGCTGCCGTGCCTATCGCGGCGGCGACCGTCGTCAAGGAGCCCGTCACGCCGGTATCCCTCACCGCCCGACCCGCCACCGTCTCGCCCGTCGCCGTTGCTGCCGCCCCCTTGGAAACGGGAAATCATATCGTCCCGGCGCCCCTTGGAAACGCCGCCGTGCAGGAAGAGGACCTCGTGACCGAAGGCCTCTTCCAGGTGTCCCTGCAGTATCCGGCCCATCTCGGCGAACTGGGTGAACACCAACACCCGGTCGCCCGCCGCCAGGGCTTCTTCCATCATCTCGGTGAGGCGGATGAGTTTCCCCGACCGGCTGGCTCCGCCCGGTGCCGCCGGTCCCGCTGCCGCCGCGAGCCCCGCCGCCGACCCGTCCTTCAAGAACTGGGCCGGGTGGTTGCAGATCTGCTTCAGCTTGGATAAGGTCGCCAAGACCAAACCACGGCGCTCCATACCGTCGACGGAATCGAGCGCCCTCAAGGTCTCGTTCACTACGGCCTGGTAGAGGGAGGCCTGCTCCTTGGAGAGCGGGCTGTAGACGGTCGTTTCGACCCTTGCGGGCAGGTCGGAGATAATGGAAGGGTCGGTCTTCAGGCGCCGCAAGACGAACGGGGCGGTGAGGCGCTTGAGGCGACTGGCGGCCTCCGTGTCGCGCGACACCTGGATGGGCACGAAAAAGCGCCGCCGGAAGTCGGCCTGATTCCCAAGGAGGCCGGGATTGAGGAACTCCATGATCGACCAGAGGTCGCCGACGCTATTCTCCACCGGCGTCCCTGTCAAGGCTACCCGGTACTCAGCCCGCAGCGCCCGCGCGGCGCGAGCCTGCTTGGTCTTGGGGTTCTTGATGTTCTGGGCCTCATCGAGGATGACGCCGGCCCACGGTACCTCTTGGAAAAGCGTCTGGTCCCGGTCGAGGAGGGCGTAGCTGGAGAGGACGATGGCCTGGCCGGCGGCGGCCTCGCGGAAAGCGGCCCCGTCGCGCAGGCGTTGGGGGCCGTGATGGACCATGACCGGCAGCTCGGGCGCGAAGCGGGCGGCCTCACGCTGCCAGTTGCCGACGACCGACGTCGGGCAGATGAGGAGGACCGGATGCCTAGCGGCGGCGTCGGCAGCGTCGGCGGCGTTCCCCGCCATCCAGTCACGCTGGATCTGCGCCAGGGTCTGGACGGTTTTCCCGAGGCCCATATCGTCGGCCAGGCAGGCACCCAACCCCCAGCGCCGTAAAAAGGCCAGCCAGGAGTAGCCGCGCCGCTGATAGGGGCGAAGTGCGCCCCGGAATCCCTCGGGTTGCTCCAATTCCTCAAAGGCCTGGCTCCCTTGGAGCTGGGACAAGAAATCCGCCACCCACCCGTCGGCTTCCAAGCCGCCGGTGGGCACTCCCGCCTGAGCACCGACCCCTGCGCCGCCGCCCGCGCCACCGATGGCGATGCCTCCCTCTTGGCCGAGCGCCAGCCGCACCACCTGGGAGAGGGGGACGTTGTCGGAAGCCCGTTTACCTTGCCACCAAGCCAGCGCGGCCTGGATCTCTTCCGGCGAGACCAGTACCCACTGGCCCCGCAGCTTCACCAGCGGTTGCTTTAGCTCAGCCAGGGCACTCAACTCGGCCAGGGAAAGGCGCTCATCGCCGAGGGCCAGTTCCCAATCGACCTTTACCAGGGAATCCAGGGTCAGCCGGCCGCCTGGCGGGCTCGCGCTGGGGCTATGCACCCGCGCCCGCCCTGTGAGGTGCAGCTTGGTCCCCTTGCCGGTCCACCACGCGGGGAGCAGCACGCCGAAACCGGCCTGCTCCAGGGCCGGGGCAGTGGACGTAAGAAACTCGTAGACCCCGGCGGCGTCGAGCCCGTGCGCGCCTGGGCGGGCGGTCCGCAGGCTGCCCTCAATGCCGGGGTCGATCCGCGCCGCTTGGCCCAGGGCCCGGAGGAGGTATTCCACCGCATTGAAGCCGGCGCCCGCGAAGAGCCGGGCTGTAGCGCGCGAGGGGTGCCAGGCCTCCTCCACCGGGATCAGGAGACTAGGGTCGGCGGCAGACTGCAGCAGGTAGCGGAGGGTCCAGCCGGCGTCAGTGGGGCCACTCTCGCTATCGCTCTCACCTTCAGTCTCACTATCGGCCCCATTCTCCGCCGGTTCTTCCAGCCGGAACAGGAGACGGAACGGCGAACCCAGCGTCAAGGTTGCGGGACGGTGCCACTCCATCACCTGAGCGGCGAAAGTCTCCAAGGATCCGGTCCGGTCGACCGGCAACAGCCCGTCCGGCGACCGCAGCGCGGCCAGCCACTGTTCGTGGATGCCGGCGCCGGTGCCTGCCCCAGCCCTACGGGCAGCGGAGTGAATTCGCAGGGATGTGCGGACCAGATGGTCCACCATCTTGGCCACAAACGCCGCTACCACATCGGTGGCGGACATGCCCGGTGGCCCTTGCGCCCCAAGCTCCGCGCCGTCAACCCCGGACCAAGTCAGCCGCGCCACGGCGGGCATGGCCTCGGACAGAGCCCGCAATTCCTGCCGGTCCGGTCCGCCAATGACCGGCTCCCAACAGGCCCGATAGAGAGGGCGGGGGGCTTCTAGCTTCCGAATCGAGGGGACAAACCGCTCCGTCACCACCAGCCGACCGGCGAAGCGCATGGCCCGCACCCAGAACGCCAGGTCGGGCCCCACCAGGATCCCCGGCGCCAGCACCTCCCGGTCACCGCCCGCCAGCAGCAGCTCAAGGGTCTCCGCCGGTGACAGGGGGACTGCGGCGACCGTCCAGGGCGCCAGGGTCGGAAGGGGCTCGGGTTCAAGGGGCCCAGGTTCAGGTCTTGGCGCGATGAGGGGACTGGAGGCCAAGGGATGCCCGCCGGCGGTAGGCAGCCAGACCGTGACAGCGCCCGCGTCGGCGGTCACTTCGGCGCGAAATCCGGTAGCCTCCAGCGCCGAACCCAGGGCGTTCAATTCGGCGGCATACGGGGATGGGGAGGGGGAGGGGGAGGGGGAGGGGGAGGCGGACACGGACGCCGGCCCTCTTCTCTGGCGGCCCCGCCGCGCCGGTGACGCCTTGTCGTCCGGCGACCTTGGCGTCTCGCCCCAGACCAAAAACCGACTATGAGAGAACGATCCATGCAGGATAATCATCCAGGTGTGAACCCGCAGTCGCCCAGCGGCGCGAGGAACGACGCCGTCCCGGCCAGTTTTGGCATGCCGTACCCTGGATTCGCTGCACCAGGCTATGAGTCCTACTGGGCACCGGGCCGATAGGCCTGACGACAAAGCCAAAGGCGGGGTTTTCCTATGGCTTCGCTATCTGGCCGACGGCGCCGGTCCCACTGCGTGCCCTCCCAGCCGACGACAGTCCCGTTGTTTCCGCATTCGGTGCACTCCCAGCGGATACCCGTCGGATGTCATCGCAGAGTCTTTCGGGAAGGTGCCCCCCGTATCGTGATTCTTCAAGCACCCACGCGGGCGGCGTCTTAATGTGACGAAGGTTGGCCCGGCCATCCATGTTGAAGCCGTCCACAGGTTTCCCCTGATAGATGCCTGGAATCTCGACGGACCCTGGCGACCCAGGCGGCAACGAGGTCGTCCGCAAGCACAGCCTCACTGCAATCCGTCGGAGCGCTATTCCTGCCACTTCCAGCAGAGGACATCGGGGGAAGGGCAGAGTCGCTGCAGGCTGAACGGGTGCCATGGGAGCCCGGAGCAGGAACATCATTGCTCGGGGCTGAAGGAACACGCTCGGGAAGAGCTCGGAAGGAGCTCGGAAAGAGATCGGAAAGCGCTCGGGAAGGTCGTGAAGGTACAACTGACCGGCGAAAGGCCAGAGGGCCAGGAAGAGAACTTGAAGCTGAAGTGGGCTTTGGCCGAGATTGAACGGCTGCGAGAAGAAAACGTCCGATTAAAGGCTCGTCTGGGATTGGGTGATGGGGAGCATAGCGTCCGCGCTTACTCCGAACCGGATGACGAGACGGTCCAATCGGCCAGCGGAAACCTCGCGGCCATAACTGCCTCGTCCTCCGCCGCCGACAAGATCGCCCTCTTCCGTTCCCTCTTCCGCGGTCGGGATGACGTCTACGCCTTGCGGTGGGAAAACCGCACCGGAGAGAAGTCCGGCTACGCCCCGGCCTGCCGAAATGAGCGGGACCGCGGTCTGTGCAGAAAGCCGGCCGTCAAGTGCGCCCACTGTCCCCACCACGACCTTCTTCCCTTCACCGACGCCGTCATCCACGACCACCTCTCCGGGAAGCACACCGTTGGCATCTACCCTTTGCTAAAGGACGACACCTGCTGGTTCCTAGCCATGGACCTAGACAGCGAGGAGTGGGCAGATAACGCTGGTGTTCTCCTGGATGTCTGTGACGAGAGTGGTGTGCCGGCAGTCTTGGAACGATCGAGGTCGGGCAATGGCGGGCACGTCTGGGTCTTCTTCGACCGCCCAGTCGCCGCCGCCGCGGCGCGCCGATTGGGTAGCATGCTCCTTTCCGCGTCGATGGAAAGGTCCTACCACTCCACCCTTGACGCCTTCGACCGCTTGTTCCCTAGTCAGGACACCTTGCCGCGCGGTGGATTCGGCAACCTCATTGCCTTACCTTTGCAGAAGAAACCACGGGATTTGGGAAACTCGATTTTTGTGGACCGCGCTCTCCGGCGATACCCAGATCAATGGGCCTTTCTATCCACTGTCAAGAGGCTCGGACCCGCCGGACTGGACATCGCCTTCGAACGCTTGGCCGGAGCTGAAGAAGAAGCCTCAGTCGGGGCACGTTCATTGTCCACCCCGGCCGACAGAAAAGGTCAGGCTCGCCTGGCCAGCGGTGAACGTGGTCGACCGAACCTACCTCCGGAGATAGTACTGACCTATCGGAACATGCTCACCATCCCCAAGGCCGGCCTGCCGCCCAGCCTGCTGACCGATCTCCGGAAACTGGCGTCGTTCCCCAACCCCGAGTTCTACAAGGCTCAGGCCATGCGCCTATCCACCTACGGCAAGCCCAGGATCATAAACTGCGCCGACGATCGCCGAAACGAGCTTGCGCTCCCCCGAGGGTGCCTGGAAGATGCCGGCGAACTCCTGGCGGCCAGGGGCGTGAAAGTGGAGGTTCAAGACAGGCGCAGCAATGGCACGGCCATCGATGTCACGTTCCGCGGCGAACTCCGCCCGGCACAGCTCAAGGCGGTGGAAGCACTCCTCGCCCACGATAACGGAGTTCTCTCGGCCACGACGGGCTTTGGAAAGACGGTCGTCGCGGCCTGGTTGATCGCCGCCCGCAAGGTCAACACCCTTGTCCTCGTCCACCGCCGCCAGCTGCTGGAACAGTGGCGGGAACGACTTGGCAGCTTCCTCGGGTTGCCGGTGGGAGCCGTGGGCAGGATCGGCGCCGGGAAGCACGACCCGACAGGGGTGGTGGACGTCGCCTTGATCCAGAGCCTTGGCCGCAAGGGCGCCGTGGATGGGGTCGTGTCCGGTTACGGCCAGGTCATCGTGGACGAGTGCCACCACCTGCCCGCCTTCAGCTTCGAGCGGGTCTTGAAGAATGCGGAAGCCAGGTACGTGGTGGGTCTCACGGCCACCCCCATCCGCAAGGACGGGCATCAGCCCATCATCACCATGCAGTGTGGCCCCATCCGGTACAAGGCCGGGGCCCGGGAACAGGCGGCCAGTGCCGCTTTTCAACACGTGGTCATTCCGAGGCACACCGGAATGACCATCGTCGAGGCGGCGGCCGACGTGACTGCGGACACGGCCATTCAGGCCACTCCGGCCACTCAGGCCACGCAGTCGGGAGAAACAGCGGCGACCGCCAGCATCCAGGAACTGTACTCCCTCCTGGCTCACGATCGGACCCGGAATGCTCTGATCGTTCAAGACATCGTCGACGCCGTCAGGGAAGGGCGTTGCCCCCTGGTCCTAACCGAACGCACTGAACACCTGAACGAGTTGGCGGCCCACCTGGAGGGCAAGGTCGGCAACCTGCTCATCCTGCATGGCCGGATGAGTGCCAGACAGAGAACAGAGGTAATGGACCGGCTCCGTTCGGTTGGACCGGGCGAGGAAAGAGTGCTCTTGGCCACGGGCCGCTACATCGGTGAGGGCTTCGACGACGCCCGTCTGGACACGCTGTTCCTTACCTTGCCCATCTCCTGGCGCGGCACTCTCCAGCAATACGCCGGCCGGCTACACCGGGCCTACGACCAGAAGCTCGAAGTCAGGATCTACGACTACGTTGACTCCTCCATTCCCATGCTCCTGCGGATGTACCGGCGGAGACTGACGGGGTATGCGGGAATCGGGTATGAGGTGAGAGAGGGGCAGCCCGCGCCGAACGATCCATAAGCTGCCATCGATCCCCATCAAACGCTCCGAGGTTTCCGCGCGCGTGGCTGCTCCAAGGAGGGTTTCTCCTGACGTCCACCGTCCCCCTATCCGTTGTGACGTCACACACGACGGCGGGCCTCCTAGGCCAATACCGCTGACCCTCTTCGACCACAATCCGGGCACCTGTAGCCAAACACCTGGTCCGGCACCGCTACAACCTCCTCTGCCGATTCCGGGCTAAGTGTGCGGTCAGTCCTCCCTGGACTCCACAGTGATCTCGCCGTCTGACCCACGGCGCCGATCCCACCGCGTTCGTTCCCATCCGATGATGGTTCCGTTGTCCCCGCACTCCATGCACTCCCAGCAGATCGTCGAACCATCGGAATCGCTTTCCGTAACTTGACACAATGCGCCGCTATGGAATATCGTCCCACATGGAGGATCTCTTTCCAAGGAGGTCGCGCCGCTCCTCCTTTCGAGGATGGAAGTGACCACACCGCTCAACCCGGAGCGAAGGGAAGAGAGAGCAGCCATGCCGGACACTAGCCCTGCCCCCGTCCGACTGCAACCAACGACCCATGTTACCGCCAGTAAGAACGTGGGGATCGCCGGATTCGTCGATGTGGAAACCACGGGCCTCTCTCCGTGGAGCGATGAGGTCATCGAGTTCGCCCTTGTGCTGTTCGCGTTCGACCGCCGCACAGGACAGATCCTGGGGGTAGTGGATGACTACGTTGGCCTACGGGAACCTTCCATCCCCATCCATCCCAGGGCCTCTGAGGTAAACGGAATCACCCTTGAAATGGTCCGCGGAGAACGCCTGGACACACGGCTAATTCAGCGGATGCTGCACACAGCCGAGTTCCTGGTGGCCCATAACGCCACGTTCGACAAAGGTTTTGTGGAACGGCTCTTTCCTGAGGCCTGCAGAGGTAAGCCGTGGCTCTGTTCCATGCGTGGAGTTAACTGGTACAATGCCGGTTGCTCGTCCTACGGCCTGCAGAACCTCCTGCGCCATCACGGCATCATACCCACGGAGGCCCATCGCGGGGAGGCCGACGTCCATGCCGCGCTGGTGCTCCTGTCCAGGGAGGGACCGGATGGGCACCCGTATTTCCGACAGCTGCTCATGTAGGGGCAGCAACGATCGGTAGGCCTTCAAATGGATGAGGGGTGGGACGCTGGTGGGTCTGGAATTCGAATACCTGAATGGGCTCTCTGGTACGCCCCCCGTGACCTTGTTCGATGCCAGCAGCGGGACACAAGCATAGTACCCCAAGCTGCACCCAAGGAGTTGGACCGTTACCTTTGGTTGGCCGGCTTGAGAATGACTTGGCTGAAGGCGTTGGGGTGGGGGAGGAAGACAATGAACCGCTCGGCGCCCGCCATCCCCACCGGCCCAACCAAGACCTTGCCAGCGGTCTCCACTGAAAGCCTCCGCCCGAACTCTGTCCCTGCTACCGCCCCAAGGCTGACGATCACCTTTGCCCCCGATACCTGGAGGATGCGGTCAAGGTAGCGGTCGGCAGAGTACAGAGGGCGTCTGCCACACCCCGCTCTCCGGCCGACTTGCAGTGGACCACTTCCGTCATGGCGTAATCGACACCAGGCACCGCCAGATGGCCCAGAAGCCTAAATGCCTGCTTGCGGACCGCCGCCCAGAACCGTACCCAATCTCCATTGTGGCGGTACTCGCAGGAATGCAGGCAGAAGATGGCTGACGCGGTCATGTGGGAAGTGCATCGCTAGAAGGACCAGGCCAATGCGTTTCTGGCCAGTCAAGCGGCGGCTTCGGGAGCTCAGTTTGGCCGCGTTTGCCCCCACTGCAATGGCCGTGGGACCATCAGAAGACCCGCAGCAGCGGCGATCGGCCCGCAGATGATGGTCGTTCCATGCCCCTTTTGCGGTGGAAGGGGACGCCTGCAGTAACGTGGCACGCGGGCGACGGGATCATCGCCCGCCGCCGCCACCGGTTTCGCCCTGACCCAGCCCGATGCGGTGTTCCAGGCGGTCAAGAAGTCTGCGCAGTCTCTTTCGGGTCTAGCCAAGACAGGCCCGCGAGCAAGTCGGTAAAATGGGGATGCTTGGTTTCCCCAGGGTTATGTGAGCCTGAATTGTACAGGGTCAAGACCTGAGCGGGTGGGCTATATGGCGAGACACGGTACTGAATGCCGTTCTGGGCAGACATCGGCTCGGACAGGTGCCATCCGTGGTCCCTGCAATAGGCTCTGAGCAGCTCTGCCTTGGCCGCCTGTCGAGTTTCAGGAATGCCCTTCACCACGGGGACGAGCAGTGACCTTAGAACCTCCCCGGCGGTGCCTACTTCCACGACCTCAATCCGGGATCTGAGATCGTCTGGAATGTCCGCGGAGTTAGCTTTCGGAACGAAGACTCGCCGGCAACCAGACCGCACCGCCGCCCGCAATTCAGCGACGACGCCCTGCCCGGGCCCAACCACCCAGTGACCGCCGTCCATCTGAAGATCACCAGTGTAGGCAGTGAAAGGGTCAAGCGGGAACCTGGAGGCGCTGCTGAACATCGCCAGGGCAGAACCTAGTCCTACAGAGGATCCTTCAAGCGGTGCACCCAGAAGCGCCTCCGGAAGGTCTATCGACGCAAAAAGCTCGGTCTTGTCAGCCAGGAGCTTGGACGCCTTGAGGGCCGCCCGCGCTCTCTCGATAGTCTCTTGGAAGACCTGATCTCTCACGGCGGTCAGCTTGACAGTCCCGGCACCGCCTTGGGCAGCCACAGAGACCCCCGCTAGAATAGCGTTTCCGCTCGAATGGTGATGGAGAAGGACATTGGCAAGCCCCAGGCGCTCCCTCCATTTCAGAGCGTCAATCGACCGATGGATAGCGGAAAGCGTGGGGGGAAGTTGGGTGGCCTCCGCCTGAGTAACGACGTAACGAACAAAGGCCGCGCACTTCTCCGACAGCGGTATCTGGGATGTCCTTAGATCCCTGAGATATTGGTCGTGCAGCTTATGCTTCGCGGAATCAAGAATTCGCACAGGCAGAAAAGGGCCTAACCTCTCCACCACCTGTCCGACGTCCGACTCCGTATCCGCGACGGACCAAAGCAGGTCATTAATCTGGGAGATCAACTCGGTCCTTTGAACAATGTCACCCACCTGTTTCCCGAAAACCATCTGGTTGGGTGGAACCGCCTTGAACAACCCGACCAGGCGAAGGAGGCCCCGTTCGTCCCACAGCTCAGAACAAGCGCCATCGGTCAGAGCAAGGTCGTAGACCTCGCCCACCAGCTTCTGAGCCTCCGCAGCCTCGCCACTGATGGTCGCAAGCTCCCAAAGCCGCAGCTTGGCCTCCAGCGCGGCGGTGAGGTTTCTCTCTACAGGATTTGCGCTCATGAGCTTGCCCGCGGGACAAGTTCGATACGGGCTACCTCATAGTCCCGGCGGCTGGTATTTGAAACGAGCGCTGCTTTCGTTCCGTCCGAACGAACCGCGGATAAGACGTGCTGACCGTCCTGGAACACAACTTGAGCCATGAAACTATCTCCAGGAAGAGGCGAATCCAGCTCCATAACGATAGAGGCCGTTTGGTAGTCATAGAACAAGACACCGACCTCCTCTCCGTTCTGGACCAATCGAGTCACCTGCCTGGCCGCAGACGTGTCAGCCCCATAGCCTAACCGGGATTCCCTGACCTCAGTGGCCTCGAAACTCCTCTGAGCGTCGTATACCAGAGCAGGTCGTTTCGGTCTGACGACGATGTCTCTGCCGAACCTGAGGGCCTCTTCCTCCACGAACTGAAGGACATCGATCGGACCATCGAGACGCTTCTTCAGCATCCGCACTATCAGGTCCACTGTGCGAGACGGAGGCGCCGAGCGGGTCTCCGATTCCCAATTATAAAGGGACTGCCTGGAACACCCAATCAAAAAGGAGAACTGGTCTGTGGTCAGACCGAGGGCCTTTCTCACTCCCCTGATCTCCGAAGGAGAGAGGTAGAGACTAGACTGTGACCTCTCGAAGGCTTCAGCCCACTTCTTAGTCTCGGTGTCAATGAAATGCTTGGAACCACACGAATCGCACACCCCGATCAAGGCGTCCCTGACCACAAACGGGCAACCCCTAATCATGGTAGAGTAGGTGGGAACACGTGTATCCCTGACGGTCCCTTGACCGCATTCCGGGCACTTAAAGCCAAACACCACATCAGGCACGACTAATCCCTCTCTTTCCGGTCTCGAGCGAGGTGGGCGGTGATGATGTAGAAGGCGCGCATGTCGTCTGACAGCAGGATGATCTTACCACACACGTAGAACGGTCTCCCATCAAGGTCTCTGCCAACCATGGAGTGCTTCATGCCGTCTGTGGCATCATTCTGTTCGTCGGGCTCCGACTTGGCCAGGCGCCTTGAGGTCATGATAGCATTCTTCACGTCGGCTTCTCCGTACAGGCCCGCATCGATGAACCCCCTGACTTTTGAACTGTACGGCATGGGCCCGCTCCGCACGAGCTCCTTGATACAGTTCAGCCGGTCAAGCATCTCCTGTCTTGGCCTTCGCGGGAAGTCGTCCACAGGAAGCCACTCCCAACTTGCCCGTTTGTAGTATATTTTACACCGAACGGGCCTAAAGTCAATATTTGGACATTCGGTCGATGGCCTTGAGAGCCCGACCTGCCCCAGCATTTGATTCAAGGAGTGCTATTCCTACCACTTCCAGACGAGGACCACAAAGGGGAGCAGGCAGGCGACGCCCGCCATCGATCATCGCAGCCAGCTGCGGCTCGCCGCAGCACCCCGCTGGGCAGCGACAGACATAGCTCAGTTGGTGGTCTAGGCTAGGACGGGTCCAAGAATCGAAGCACCAACTACCAGAACAAGAGCCCCCCAGGCTACCCACCTGGGCAGGCTCTTCATGCTTCTTGTTCTAATCCCTACCTGAACCGCCAAGACCCATTCGACGACCAAGCTTAAGGTCGTATCCCGAAAGGCGCCACCAAGGTAATAGCTTCCCAGCGGGTATCCTCTGCCGGAAGCGAGAAACGCCAGACCGTGGATTGCGGAAACCAACATCAGAGCAGCCAAGGTGGCTCCGACGCCGGACAGGTCCAACGAGACCAGGGTGTGCCCGCAGAATACTACTCCTATGGCCATCACAATGAAGAACAGCGGGACTTGCCCTCGCGGAACCAGCAGAACACCAGCAGCCCTACAGCCAGGGAAAGGCTAAGGACAGGGTCCACTCCTCTCGCCGTCCGAAACGCCTCCTTCATCACGCTAGGTGGGAGGAAGCAGTAAGAGCTGGTGCCTATACCAGAAAGCAGCGATCGGGTTACTGGGATCAGATGACGGCTTCGGTCCAGAACGAGCGGCCCTATCGGCCCGGCTGTCAATTCTGGCCCGAATCCTTAAGACCAGCCCGAGAACCTCTTCGGGCACCTCACCCAGGAGATGGCCCAGCGCCGCCCGGTCGACGGGTAGCGGGTGCCAGGCTTCGACCATTGCCGGCGCGGCCAGGGGCGTCTCGTGCGCCTCGATGCGCACATCCTCACTGGACAAGTACTTGGTCTGAAAGGAAACCGGATGCGTGGCGATGATTGGGTCTTCGGTAAGGGAGTGGACTACTAAGAGGACACCGGCGACGTCAGCGGCCTGCCACAATTGGCCGGCGGCGACACGGGGGGCTCATCGCGTTCCACTCTTGACACCTCCCGGATACTGCCAGCGGCTCATGATCGGGAAGTCCCGGAAGTTAGGAGGCGGATCCTTTCCTCGGGTCACCCGCCGTAAGGTCAGCGAAGCCGCGTGGGGCGTCCACCGCCGCCGCCTGTTCCTCTCCGGCGTCCTCCGACAGCATCAGAGCGAGCGCCCGAGCGCCGGCGGGTTTCCAGTACTCTATTTCGCGGCGCCAGAAAGCTACGATGGGACGACCAGGCTCGGACGGGAGATCCATCCCCGAGCTGGCTGCCCGATCGGCGGCTCTGATGGCGACCTCGGCCCGGAACCGCTGGATCACCATGAAGACCTCATCGGACACCTGCCCGAGGCAACGGCCCAGCGCCGCCCGGTCGACGGGGAGGCTGTGCCAGGCCTCGATCATTACCGGCAGACCAATAGGCGTCTCGTAGGCCTCCAAGCGCAAATCCTCACCGGACAAGTACTCGATCTCAATGGAAACCGGATGCGCCGCGATTATCGGGCCTTCGATGACGGTGTCGGCCACGTACAGGATGCCCGCGACATCGGTGGCTTGCCAAAGCTGGCCTGGGGAAACAGGAGGGATCTCGTCGTGATCCAATCTTGACACCTCCCGAATACTGCCGCCGTTACGGTCGCGGCACTCCTATGGAAACCTCAGCCGTAGCCGCCTCTTCCCGTCCTGAATCCCCGGACAGCATCAGAGTGATCGCCCGAATGCTGGCGGGCCTCCAGCGCTCCCACTCCCGGTACCAGAAAGCAGCGATCGGGTCACCGGGATCGGATGACGGCTTCGGCCCAGAGCGAGCGGCCAGATCGGCCTGGGTAGCCACTCCGACCCGAATCCTCAAGACCAGCCCGAGAACCTCTTCGGGTACCTTACCCAGGAGGCGGCCCAGCGCCGCCCGGTCGACGGGAAGTGGGTGCCACGCCTCCACCATCGCCGGCGTGGCCAGGGGTGTCTCGTGGGCCTCAATCCGCACATCTTTGTAGGACAAGTACTTGGTGTCAAAGGAAACCGGATGCGTCGCGATGATCGGGTCTTCGGTAAGGGAGTGGACTACCAAGAGGACGCCGGCGACATCAGCGGCCTGCCACAGCTGGCCGGCGGCGATAGGAGAGGGCTCATCGCGTTCCATGATTGACACCTCCTGAATATTGCCAGCGGCTCATTATCGGGAAGTCTCGAAGTCAGGAGGCGGATCCTTTCCTCGGGTCACCCGCCGCAAGGTCAGCGAAGCCTCGTGGGGCCTCCACCGTCGCCGCCTCCTCCTCTCCCGGATCAAGCGACAGCATCCAAGCGAGCGCTCGAGCGCCGGCGGGCTTCCAGTATTCCAACTCCCGGCGCCAGAAAGCCACGATGGGATCGCGAGGATCAGATGGCAGCTTCGTCCCCGAGCGCGCGGCCCGATCGGCCTGAGTGGCGACTCCAAAACGGAGCCCTAAGACCAGCCCAAGGACCTCTTCGGGTACTTCACCCAGGAAATGGCCAAGGGCCGCCCGGTCAACGGGTAGGGGGTGCCAGGCTTCGACCATCGCCGGCGCGGCCAGGGGCGTCTCGTGTGCCTCGATGCGCACATCCTCAGCGGACAAGTACTTGGTCTCAAAGGAAACCGGATGTGTGGCGATGATTGGGTCTTCGGCAATGGCGTGAACCACCAAGAGGACCCCGGCGACGTCAGAGGCCTGCCACAATTGACCCGCGGCGACAGGAGGGGGCTCGTCGCATTCCATGCTTGACACCTCCCGAATACTGCCAGCGCCCCATTCTCGGCGTGCTCCCCGACTTCCTCCTTGGTTCAGGGCCCGTCGGACATCGTCGCGGAGGCCACGAGGTCGTGCGCAAGTACAGTTCCACAATGTCCGGGCCAAATACCCTGATGACGACCCACGGATGGATGCGGGTCCCAGGGCCGGTCATCCGATCCTGAATCCAGAACATGTCCCCGAATTGGAGTCCGTCGACGTTGGCCACGATGGTCTCTCCCTAAAGCTCAAGCGGTACTACAGCGGAATCCGGAAAGCGGGCTGGCGAAACCCCGGTACTCCCACTGGAATCGCTTCTGCAGTGCTGTGTCGGCGTCGTTGCAGAATGCAGCCTGAAGCCACGGATTCGTGAACGGGTGCTGCGAAAGGCGGTACCGGTATGAGAGACCAGAAAGATCACTTGCGCGACACCCTAGAGGCGTACGCCTCTCCGACCGATGGCGATTGCTGTTGCCATTACCCGGCGATCACGACGTGCCATTCACTGGCCGCCAGGCGCCTGAGTCGCTATGGGAGGACGCCACAACTACTGGACTTCGTACATCAACGGGCACAAGACCAACATCCGAGCGAAGATATGCCACGGTGAGACCGAATGCGATTCCTTTGTGCTGGCCAGCCCTACCACCAGGAACGAGCCCAGCTCGGCGGGGTCTCCACCGTTGCGGCCTCTTACCACCCAGGAGCTCGCCGATGGCGGTCAGTCCTCCCTGGACTCCACAGCGATCTCGCCGTCTGACCCACGGCGCCGATCCCACCGCGTCCGTTCCCATCCGACGATGGTTCCGTTGTCCCCGCACTCCATGCACTCCCAGCAGATCGTCGAGCCATCGGAGTCGAGCCAGGCCCAGATCAGACCGTTGCAGCGCCGCCGGCCGGGTCGCGGGCGACAGGGCACGTTGGTCCAAGCATCGTCGTCATACGGGTCATCGCACCGATGGTCGGTGACCCAGGCGACGATAGACCCAAGGTATAGCGCCACATTCCGTGCGGGGCCAGGGATCTCCGCCGGGATCGCTCCGTTTTCGTCAAGGAAATGCCGAAGATCAGATATCCACACCATGATGTCGCCGCAGGCCTCCTCGAGAGCCTCTACTCAGAAGGGAAGCTTCGTTGAGCTAGGAGGTGAATCCCTTCCTCGAGTTGTCCGCCGCAGGACCAACGAAGCCGCGCGGGGCGTCCATCGCCGCCGCCTCTTCCTGTCCCGGATCAATCGACAGCATCAAAGCCAGCGCCCGGGCGCCGGCGGGCTTCCAATACCCCATTTCTCGGTGCCAGAAAGCCTCGATGACATGACCAGGATCGGGCGGCAGCCCCGCCCCCGAGCGGGCGTCCCGATCGGCCTGCGTGGCGGTTCCAGCCCGGAACCTGGCGACCGTCCGGAGGACTTCTTCGGGCACTTCTCCTAAGAAGCGGCCTAGTGCCGCCCGGTCAACGGGAAGGAAGTGCCAGGCTTCGATCATCGCTTGCACGCCGAGAGGCGTCTCGTGGGCCTCCAGGCGCACATCTTCGCCAGACAGGTATCTGATCTCAAGGGAAACCGGATGCGCCGCGATTATCGGGTCTTCGATGACGGCATCTGCCACGTATAGGACGCCCGCGACATCGGCGGCCTGCCAAAGTTGGCCTGGGGAAGCAGGAGGGAACTCGTCGTCATCCAATCTTGACACCTCCCGAATACTGCCAGCGCCCCATTCTTGCTGCAGCCCTCAGCTTCCTCCTTGGTCGAGGGCCCGTCGCATATCGTCGGGGAGGCCCTTGGGGAGGCGTCCTCCGTAGCGACATGCTCTCACTACCAGCGCAGGCAGGACGTCCGTGTTCCAGAGGTCGACTCGATCATCCAAGTCGAAGAGGTCTACAGGTCTGCACTGGTTCGGGCGGAAGCCCTAACACCTCCAAGGATTCTCCCGCGACGGCAGGCTTTCGCGTTGGGTTGGCGAAATAAGGAAACCGCTGTCAAACCTCGGCGGTGGCCTAACGATAGCGAGCAACATGTGGTTCCTTTTCCCGTGACCAATGTGGATGTGGACTGGGGGCCTTGTTGTGCCGTTAGGGGATGGGGTAGCCCTCTTCGTCGACCATGAGAATGTCGTAGTTTCCTTGAATGAACTCCGGCTAACACCCGGCGCAAGCCGGTTGGCGCGAGCTTTCAAGACGCAGGCGGCCCGGCACGGCAGATTGCTTATCGCCCAAGCCTTTGCGAACTGGACCCACTTCGACGGACAGGAAGCCTATTCGCGGCAGGGAGTGGAGCCCGTCTTCTCCATGGACGGTGACAACCGTGCCGACGTCCGGATGGCAGCCGCAGCGCTGCAGGCGAATCAGAACCCGGCCGTCCGGGCGATCATCCTTGTCACCGGTGACGCCGACTTCCTTCCCGTGGTGACCGCCATCCGCCAGACGGGGCGGATCGTCCACGTCTGGGCGGTCTCCTCCTCCGCCAGCGCTGCTTTGAAAGGTGGCCGATGGCTGCCGGTCCGTGGAAGAAGTACTCAGCACGGAGCGCGAGACTGGTCGCGGTATCGGCGGAGCTCAGCCGTCGGCCCTTGCCGAGGCTCCGGGGTCGAAGCTGAAACGGCTGAGCGTCAGCCAGCTCAAGGCCTACGAGAACTGCCCGCGCCAGTGGTACCTGCGTTACATCCGCAACCTTCCAACTCCACCATCTCCCGACGGATTCGTGGGCCAGATGGTCCATCACGCCCTCCGTGACTTCATGCTCCTGCCGCCCGGCCAGCGCAAACCGGAGTACCTGCACGAACGGCTCCGCGAACACTGGAGGAACGACCACAAAGGGCGTAAGGGCTTTGCCGACCCGGGGCACGAGGCCAGTTTTGGTCGTCGGGCCATGGATCTCTTGGACAACTTCTATGCCGGTAGCGACCTTGGGGTCGTACCGAAGGAAGTGGAGAAGTTCCTGGACTGGTCTTGGCCCTTCCCCGTTCCGGCCGGAGACGGGAGCGGTAATGGTGGCGGTGGTGGTGGGTCCGGTCTGATCATGGCGGGCAAGATTGACCGCATCGACGAGAGGCCCGACGGCACGGTGGAAATCGTCGACTACAAGACCGGGCATGTGCCGCCCAGTGACGAATACGCCCGCCGCGACCTGCAGGTCGGCCTCTACTGGTCCATGGTCCAGGAGGTTCTCGGGTACCGGGTTGCCAGCTTCAAGCTGCTAGGCCTGGCGGAGTACCGTGAACTCGCCGTGGAACTAAGCCCCGAGGATGTACAGTCCCACCTCCACCGCGCCGCGGACGTCGTCGCGCGGATCCGCACCGATGTGAACCCGCAGCCACGGGTGAGCGCTCTGTGTCCGTGGTGCGGGTATTTGGCCGATTGCCCGGAGCGGGAGGCGGCGGAGGGGTTCACCAAAGACAAGTCCCTGGCTGAGCTTCCGTTCTGACTTGGCTAATCCCAGTTCCTGCTAGAACGGCCTTTCGCACAATGACGGGAACGATTGGAGACTGAGAAATGAGTGGTGGAATCTACCTGATTCGCGAAGGCGATACCCTGGTCGAGATGAAAGAGCGCACCTACGACTCAGAGAGCATTCTCCAGGAGCTTCTGGCACGGTACCCGCACCTCTTGGCGGGTGATCAGATGAATGCCGACAATCCCAGACGCTGGCTTTTAGTAACCCAGGAGGCAGGGCTTGCTTCCGAGGATGACGGGTCGGACAGGTGGTCGGTGGACCACCTCTTCCTAGACCAGGACGCCGTGCCGACACTGGTGGAAGTAAAGCGTAGTAGCGACACCCGAATCCGGCGTGAGGTGGTCGGCCAGATGCTGGACTATGCTGCCAACTCGGTGCTCCATTGGCCCATCGACAAGGTTACGGGCATGTTTGAGGCGGATTGTGAAAGGCGCGGGGTCGACGCTGACCAGGTGTTGGCGGAGTTTCTGGGGTCGGACACCCAGAAGGATCCAGAGCAATTCTGGCAAACGGCGAAGACCAATCTCCAGGCGGGGCGCGTACGGCTGGTTTTCGTGGCCGATGTAATCCCCTCCGAACTGAGGCGTGTTGTGGAGTTCCTTAACCGACAGATGGACCCCGCAGAGGTTCTCGCCGTTGAAATCCGCCAGTACGTTGGCCAGGGGCTCAAGACCTTGGTACCGCGGGTCATTGGACAGTTGGAGAGGCAGGCCGAAAGTCAGGCCAAACGGCAATGGGACGAGGCTTCGTTCCTGAGGGAACTCGGATCTCGCAATCGTGATGGGGAATTGCCTTTCGCCAGGCGTGCCTTGGATTGGGCGAAGGAACGGGGCCTAAGGGTCCGGTGGGGGAAGGGGAAAGTCACCGGTTCTGCGTCCTTGACACTGGATACACCCAAGAGGACTTTTACCCCGATCTCGCTTTGGACAAGCGGTGCGGTCCAAGTTGAGTTTCAGTTGATGACGGCAGTGAGCCCCTTCGACAGTGAGGAGAAGCGAAAGGAGCTAGCCAACAAACTCAACCAGATACCCAACATCAGCATCCCAGCCGGCGCGATTGCGCGGTGGCCCTATTTCCCCATGGATAGGCTCAAGGATTCCAGGAGTGCCGATTTGTTCTTCCAGGCGTTGGACTGGGTCGTAGCAGAGGTGAGACAGGCGCAAGCTTGAACGAATCGGCGAGATTCGGCCCCCCGCGGGGCCCACGTCATGCGAATATGGGGTGAAGACTAATGACTTTCCGCGACAGAGAAAAGCAGCGTCTCGTTCCGTTGAAGCCGCTAATCATCCAAACAGACCCTTCGGTTCTGGGCACCTACAAGGGGAACAAGTACGATTTTGCCATCACGAATCCCGATGAGAACCTGTACGACGGCATACGGGCGGGGGCCCTGTCCTATTTCAAGCAACGCGCTATCCAATGGCATGACGGTCATGATGGTCATCCGAGCACCCATCTGTGTTGCTCCCAGTCCTCTTGTGTGAACTCATTCTGCCCGTTTGCTTCTGCACCAAAGGAACTGGGGGAAGTCCTGCGCCGGCTCGGATACGCGGTTGAGGAGATGCTTCCAATGGATGCCGATGCCCAAGGCGGCGGCGCTCCCCCGTATGTCTCCTTCGAATGGATCGGACTGGAGAACTACCTGAATGAGACTAGTTTTGGGGAGGTCGTGCCGGCTTACAGGAGGGCTCGGGGCAAGGGCTTCACAAGTGCGGATTTCGCATTCCGCTTTCGTCGAGAAGACGGGAAGATTCAGGTCGTGCTTGGTGAGTGGAAATACACGGAAGAGTACGCCTACGACCAGAACATACAGGTCGCTGAGAGTGGCACGGACCGGCTAAGCATCTACGGGCCCTTCATTTGGCTCGCTGATAGCCCGGTTCACTTGTCTCCAATGAGAGCTCAAGTCCTATTCTACGAGCCTTTTTACCAATTGATGAGGCTGCAGTTACTAGCCTCGGCGATGGAGAAGGCTCGGGAAATGGACGCCGATGAGGTGACGGTTCTTCACGTCGCCCCAAGGGCCAACTCAGAACTCGTGGACCGGATTACTTCTCCAGGCATTGTGCACCTTGGAGGGACCGTACATGACGTCTGGGCTAGGATAGTTGAGAAGCCCAAGTTCAAGGGCATCTACGCCGAGGACTTGCTGGCCCATATGCTTCTCAACGCACCTGACTCGGGTTGGGCCCAGTATATGCACACCAGGTACTACCCCATGCGTTAGCTGCAATTTGGGCTTGTCCAGGAGCGGTCCCTTAAGAGCAGACCGGCGAGGGGAGCAGGCGCGGTGGGTGAACGACAGGAGATTCTGAGAAACAGTCTCATTCTAGCTGGACTCCACGTCGAAGCAGGATGGAAGCCGGCTATTGCAGGCAGTTCGATAGCGTCGGAGTATTGGCCTGAGATCGAGAGGACTTACAGCGAGCTTGGGGGCATTCTGGCTGTTGCTCCTCTGGGAGTGGGCAAATACGACATGGTGGTTGACGGCCACCCAACCGAGCTAGATGAAGAACAGCACTTCAACCGTTACCGTCTCGTCACCCTGGGCTCGCGGTTCTACAAAGCGGAGAGTGAGTTCGCAGGGGCCTACAGAGGTTACTGCCTTCGTCACGAGCAGTATTGTCTTCGGAAGGCAAACCACGGAGGCTACTGGACGAATGGGTCCACCGAGCGGCAGTTTGGCAGCCCGTCTGCCCCTCCCGACCTAGACAACGGCGGAGCGCCACGTTGGAAGCAGAGGGCTTTCTACGACTTTATGAAGGACGTCCATGGCGCCTCCACTGGACAGCCGGTTATACGGTTGTCGGTGTGGGATCGAGTGACCTCTCGCGGCGAAGCTCGCCCTTTGGGCCGTCTGCTGGATGTCGGGCTTTCAGGAGAATGGCTCACGGCCACCGCTGAACTCTGGCAACGAAGGGTTGAAGAGGCGCTGACATTTCTCCGTCAGTAGGGTTTGGAGCGAACCAGCACCTTGACACGTCTGCCGGGGAACCCTGGTCACTGTGCGTGCTAGGGTGGTCGGCCGTACCTCCACACCAGTTGATAGTATGGTACGGGACCGCCTCCATGCCGGCGCACGGCTTGGGAGGGAATCTAGAACTGCATGCGAGGTGCTGACATGTCTTCACCAGGTGACCCTGTGAATCGCCTTGTCTCGGATCTGGCATCGGTAGTTCGGGCGCACGTTACTGACAACAAGATCCTTTTGGCACCGTCCTTCGCGGATGCCAGCAGCCTGCTCGAGGAACTGGCTTTGTCTGGCACACCCTGGCTGAACATCCGGCCGGCAACCGCTGGCACACTGGCCTCGAACTTTGCCAAGCTGCGGCTCGGCAGACTCGGTCTGAAGGAAGTCGGTGACGTCACCGGTCTACTCTTGGCGGAGGAGGCCATGGCGGCTGTCAGCTTAACCGCCGCACCGAATCCCATCGGCGAGGCAGTACAACCGGGCCTTGGCGTCCCGAGAGGGTACTTCACCCGGGTGCCGCGGACGCCTGGCGTCGTCCAGGCGGTCTTGAGCGCCATCATGGATGTACGTCTCGCCGGTTTGACTTCGAGTGACCTGACCCCAGAGTACTTCGTCGATCCCACCAAGGGCCGGGAGTTCATCGACCTGGTTAGGGCATATGAAGAAGGTCTCACGCAACGTGGATTCGCTGACCGAGCGGATGTGCTGCAGATGGCCCTGGAGGAGGTCCGTGCTGGCAGTTACCTGATGCTGGAGAAGAACCTCTTCCTGATCCCCAGTACACTCACGCTCCGCGGAATGGAATTCAGGCTGGTGGAAGAGATCACTCGCGGGCGCCGCATCATCCTCAGGCAAGATCCAGTGGTGGGAGTTGGGGCTCTTTCTGTCTGGAGTGAGGCAGGTGACAGGCCTTCCGAAGACCCGGCTGACCACTATGCTCCTCGTCCGCTTTCCTGGCTGATGGCTCCAGCAGATGCTCCAGCATCTGCCTCCCCGCCCATCGACATCTTCCATGCATCGAGTCCGTACAACGAAGTCCGTGAGGTTCTGCGCCGCATTCTCGCGAGCGGCGCGCCCTTCGACCATGTGGCATTGATCACAAGTGACACCGACCTGTACCACCGCATCATCCAAGGGGTGACGCGGAAGCTCGGAGTGCCTACAACCTTTGCTGAAGGGCAACCCATCCTGGGCACCCGGCCCGGCCGAGCCCTCGCGGCTCTGTTGCGCTGGATTATGAAAGACTGGGGCGCGGACACCTTGCGGCGGGCCCTGGCTGCCGGCGATATAGCGCTCACGAAAACCGAGGATGCCCCCTCTGGGATGGCTATGGCTCGCGCTCTACGTGGGCTCGGCATCGGCTGGGGCAGGGGTCGCTATCTGCCCGCTCTCGAAAATGCCATTCATGATCAGGAGGACAGGCGGGCAGGTCCTGCTCTTGGGATAGACATTGGGCGCGGTGAGTTGGACGAGGTCGCTTCGCACAGCACTACCGCTATCAGGAGGAACCTCTCCGCCCTGAAAGCGCTCAGGAGCGGCATCGCCAACCTGCTCGAGGCACTCCCTGTCCCCGACGAGTCAGGGACAGTAGACATGGTTGAACTCCTGGCGGGTTTGGCCGCCGCGGTCGAGCGGTACGCTGTCACGATCTCGGCGGAGGACGTCGCGGCTCAGCAGCTAATCCCAAAGCATCTCAAGGAGGCGGCAGGCGTAGCTGCGGGCCGCTTTTCCCTGGCTGAAGCGGCAGAGCGCGTCCGCTGTCTGGTCAGCGGGCTGCGGGTTGGGGCGTCAGGTCCGAAGCCAGGACACTTGCACGTAGCCGGTTACCGGTGTGCAGGCTGGACTCTCCGGCGGCAAGCCTTCCTGCTCGGCCTGGACGAGGGGCGGTTCCCCGGCGCCGGGCTGCAGAATCCTGTACTGCTGGACGACGAGAGACGGCAGATAAATGCCGCCAAGGGAACGGACCTGCCACTGGCGACTGACCGTGTACGTCAGAACTCCTATGACCTGGCCCATCTAGTCGCCGCGTTGCCGGGCCGGGTGACCTTCAGCTTTGCTTCCCACGAGCCGATTGAGGAGAAGTCGGTCTTTCCGGCTTCGGTCCTGTTGCAGGCCTTTCGGTTGCGAGAGGGCAAGCCAAAAGCGGACTACTCAGAGCTGCTGCAGGCTCTCGGGAGACCCATAGGTTATGTCCCTAAGGTTCAGACAGGCGCCTCGGTATCGTCTCTAGACGCCCATGATTGGTGGCTGAGCCACCTCGTCGAACGCGATGGGACCTGTGGGCAGGACCGGCTGGTTCATGTGGAGTCTGATGTTCGCCGGCTCTATTCTGGCCTTGACCGAGGCTTGATTGCCGCGGACGGGCGGGACTCCGATAAGGTTACCCCTTACGACGGCCAGATCAAGGCTGACCCGACCCTCGACCCACGGAAGAACCCCAATCTGATGCTGTCTCCATCGGCCATTGAGAAGCTCGCGACCTGCCCCTTTGCCTACTTCCTGCACTATGTGCTCGACGTGGAACCGCCCGAGGACCTTGAGTATGACCCCACTCGTTGGCTGGACCCGCTGCAAAAGGGCACTCTGTTGCACGAGATCTTCCGCCAGTTCCTCGAGGACCTGAAGGCAAGGGGCCAGGCTAGGCCGCGGGAGAGCGACCGTGCGCAGATCCTCCAGATTGCGGGCAACGCGGCTCAAAAACACCGCGACGAGGTGCCACCGCCAAGCGAGGCTGTCTACGAGTCCGATTGCCGCGATCTGCTGCGCTCGGCGCAGACCTTCTTCAACATGGAGATGGCCGCCGAGGTGACTGCTATGCCTCGCTACTTTGAGCTGGACTTCGGGTTTGGAGATAAGGCCCCCGCCACCTCCCGGCCCGAGCATGCGGACCCGGTGACCATCCAGACTGGCAGCGGCCAGTCCATCAAATTGCGTGGACGCATCGATCGAGTCGACGAGGTTGAGCCACACCACTACCAAATCTGGGACTACAAGACCGGTAGCAGCATCAAGTACGAGGACCACGAATACCTGAAGCGTGGCCGCCAGGCGCAGCACGCCCTCTATGCCACTGCCATGGAAGAGATTCTGCGCGCTACCGAACCGGAGGCCGAGGTGGACTCTGCCGGCTACCTCTTCCCAACGGAGAAGGGCGAGGGGCGGCGACTTGTCCGCCAGCGTGACCGACGTGATCGGCTCCAGGAGGTCCTTTGCGACCTGTTTGATCTGGTTGGCGAGGGCACTTTTGTGGCAGCAGAGGATGGTTACGGCTGCAACCTCTGTGATTACGCCAAGGTCTGTGGTGGCAAGGTTGCGGCCGAGCGTACGAAGATGAAGCTAGAAAGAGCAGACGGCCACCTGGAACCGCTTCGGAGGTTGCAGAGACATGAGTAAGAAGACTGCTGACGGCTCAGCGGTGCTCAATCTCGCCCCACTTCCTGACGGGCAGGCCCGCCGGCGCATCCTAACGGACTTACGGGCCAACTTCCTGACGGAGGCGGGTGCCGGTTCTGGGAAGACGACCAGCCTGGTTGGCCGGATGGTAGCCTTGGTAGCCAACGGTGAGGCACTGGTTGACAACATCGCCGCAGTGACCTTCACCCGGAAGGCCGCGGCGGAGTTGCGCCAACGCTTTCAGGTTGCCCTGGAAGAAGAAGTGCGGAAAGACTCCCGCCAGGCCGACGAGCGGGAGCGACTAGCCGTTGCCCTGAGCAACTTGCACCGCTGCTTCCTGGGCACTATCCACTCTTTCTGCTCACGCCTGTTGCGGGAGCGGCCGATCGAAGCCGGCCTCGATCCGTCTTTCGAGGAATTGGAGGAGCAAGAGGACGCGGCCATTCGTGCGCAAGTCTGGCTAGAGTACCTGGAGCAGTTGCGGTTGACGGATATCGGCCCAACCAGCGTCCTCGCCATACTGGAAGAACTGGACGTGAGCTTGAACGATCTCCAGGAGGTGTACAGTCGCCTCGCCTACTATCCCGATGTTGTGGTCTTCCGACAGCCCGTGCCACGCCCGGACTTCGGAACGGCGCGCAATCAGCTCACGACCTACATTGAGGATGTCAAAGACTTGCTGCCTAGCTTCCGTCCTGAGAAGGGCTGGGACGGCGTTCAGACCTCGCTGCGCACGGCGCTCCAGCGTCTGCAGGCCTTCGGCGTCGCAGAGGATCGGCATCTGCTGCGGGTTCTCCGCCTCTTTGAGAGTGGACCATACGTCACCCTCAACCGTTGGATGACCACTGCGGCAGGAAGGGAGGCGAAGGAGCGGACCATCCAGTTTCAGGGCGAGTGCGTCATCCCCATGCTTCTGGCTTGGCGGGAGTACCGGCACAGCCGACTGGTCGATGTGGTTATGCCCGCTGTGGAGCACTTCGCTCGGCGCCGCCAGGAACTCGGGCGCCTAAGCTTCGAGGACCTGCTGATGCGGTCCGCCGCCCTACTACGGGACAACCCGGAAGTGCGCCGCTACTTTGCGCAGCGCTACACCCACCTGCTCGTCGACGAATTCCAGGATACCGACCCCATCCAGGCCGAGGTCATGTTCCTACTTACCGGCGCCCCGGACACCGAGACCGACTGGCGCCGGGTTACGCCGCGGCAGGGCTCGCTCTTCGTGGTCGGCGACCCCAAGCAATCTATCTACCGCTTCCGGCGCGCGGACATCGCCACTTACAGTTTTGTCAAGGAACGGATTCGGGCGAGCGGTGGCGATGTACTTAACCTAACGACCAACTTCCGTTCCACCAAGGATATGGGTGGTTGGGTCAGCCGCGCTTTCGAGGGTGTGCTGCCCGACTCGGGGACGCCGTACCAGGCTGCCTATGCCCCAGTGCAGGCGATCCGGCCCGATGGCGAAACCCGGATGGCAAGCCCCAGAGGCTTTGATGACCCCGGCCAGAGCCTCGGCGGTATCCGCAAGATCAGCATCGACAAGGTTGACTATAACCGCGTTCAGCCCATCGTCGAGGAAGACGCCCGCCGTATTGCCCAGTGGATCGCCTGGGCCTGCCGCGGAAACCTAATCTTGCCGCGTACCCCCGAAGACATGAACAACGGGCTGACGCCAGCTGCCCAGCCCGGAGATTTCTTGGTCCTGCTCGAGCGCAAGCGTCACATGCATGCCTACGCCCGGGCGCTGGAGACCGCAGGGCTACCCCATCAAGTTGCTGGCGCCGAGACCTTTTCCGACAGCCCCGAAGTCGCTGAGTTGCTGAAGCTCCTCCGAGCCATCGCCGACCCCGACAACCCCGTCGTCGTGGTCGCCGCCCTGCGCGGCCTGTTCTTCGGCGTCAGCGATGAAGAGCTCTACCAGCACAAGAAGGCCGGCGGGCGATTCACGTACCTGGGGGTATCCCTCAGTGAAGGCGTTACGAGGGAGACGAGTGGGCTGGCCGCTGAGGGTGGGGGTGCCGCCCCTGACCAGCCCTTACCCTATGCCCTCGCTCGCCTACATACTTACTGGACTTGGTCCCGCCAGGACCCACCGGCCGTCGCTCTGGAACGCATCATCGAGGACCTGGGTGTCCTGCCCTACGCGGCTGCCGGCGAGACCGGCAATAGCCGGGCCGGCAACATCGCCAAAGCCATGGAACTGGTTCGCCAGGCCGACCTGGAAGATGTGGCCTCCTTCGCGGATGCCATCGACCTCCTCGCCCGGACTGTTGAGGCCGGCGGGGTCGAGGAGGGTAGCCTGCTCGTCGACAACGGCCACGCTGTCACCCTGATGAACCTGCACAAGGCCAAGGGCCTGGAGGCCCCCGTAGTCTTCCTGGCCGGGCCTGTTGTGGGTCAGCACCACGACCCGACGGAGCACGTCGACCGTGCCGCCGACCCCGCCTCCGGCCACTTCCTGATCAGCGCACCGCGCGGGGAGTATGGGACGGAGGTCATTGCCCAGCCACCCGGCTGGTCCGAGCACGCAAAGGAGGAGGCCAAGTTTCTGGAGGCCGAGCACGTACGGCTGCTGTACGTGGCCGCCACCCGCGCGCGTGACCTGCTGGTGGTCAGCCGCTACGAGGGTAACCCGGATAAGAGTCCGTGGGCCCTGTACGAGCCGTTCCTGTCCGACGCACCGGAACTGGAAGACGGATGTGTAGGTCTGGAGGCGGAGAAGGACGTCATGCCCTGCGACATGGTTCGGACGGACGATATCTCGCCGGCTAGTCCTGTGATTGGGGCCGCGGCGCCGGACTCCTCAGGACCGGCGAGTCTGACGCGCGATGCCTTGGACCGCATCATGGAGAGTGCCGCAGCCGACTTCAAGACCGCGGCGGCACCCAGCTTTATCCGAGCTGCCGTCACCGAGGTGACCCACACCGGCGAATTGCCACCCCGGCAGGCGGATGGTAAGGGTGTAAGTTGGGGCAACGCCGTGCACCGCATGCTGGAGGCCGCCGGGAGAGGGGCCTCCGATGTGGAGTTGCAGACAATGGCGCCCTTGATTTTGGAGGAAGAGGGGCGAGCGAGAGAAGAAGCCCAGGCGCTTTTGGCCCTAGTGCACGGCGTGCAGGCAACGGAACTGTGGCAACGGATGATGCACGCAGAGGAACGGCTGTTTGAGGTGCCGCTTGCGGCAGTCGAGACGACCGGCAGCCCGGACAAGTTGGTCAGGGGAATCGTGGATGTCGCCTTCCGCGAGCCGGACGGCTGGGTACTCATTGATTACAAGACGGACTCAATATCGGTAGACAGTCTGGATCTTCTTGTAAGCTACTACCGAGACCAAGTGACTTACTACAAGCAGAACTGGCAACGCCTGTCGGGGGAACTGAGTAAGGGCGCAGTTCTTTGGTTCGTGACTTCAGGCGAAACCCGTGAGGTTTAGAGCTCCAGCCCCAACTCCAGGAACCGGCATGACAGCTGATGGAACGCCCCCCGCACCATCTGCTCGCTCACATACCTGCCCCATAAGACCTGGCCGCGCGGCGACTGGTGCACCTCCTCCACCAGGCGAAAGTCGCGCCTGACGTCCTGTAGCAGGCGCCCGAGCCGCTGTAGAATCGGCCCGGCCAAGACCCACGGCGGCACCTCGCGCGTGGCGCCGGGGACGAGCGGCATCTCCAGAAGAGTGGGGGAGGCGGACCAGCCGATCTCTTGAAGGAGTTGGCCGATGCCACCCCACCCGAAGCGCGGGCGGACGACGATCCCACCGGCCACCCGCCTTGTGTCGGGCGCGCGCAGCGGCACGGCGCCGACTACACCGCCCGGCCGCAGTTCAAGGCCTATCTCGCTAACCCCCGGCACCAGCCGCGGCTGGACGGCGAGCGCCTCCAGGCCCGGACGGTTCGCGGCGAGGAAGCTTTCCGCGTGGGCATTCCAGGTGCGGTCGCGACCGCCGACACCGAAAAGGGAAGGGGAGAGCGCTCTTGGAGAACCTTGATCATCAAGGGTAAGGAGCGGCCGTTCCCTCGGCTGCCAACTGGATACGAAGGGGGTTGGCCGCGGGCCGCGACGTGGTGGTGCCGCCGTTCGCCTGGCTGCCGCCCCCGCCCTACGCGCCATGCCCGTCTCGCTGCTCCGCCTACGCCAGCTCCGACTCCAGCCACCCCAGGTACGCACGCAGCTCGCCCTCACACGGCCCCAACCGCCCCTCTTGCAGGTACTCGCCCAAGAGCGGCATCAACTCATACCGCAGCCGGTGCGCCAACTCCTCGTCCGAATCCGCCAGGAAGTAGACGTGCCCTGGCAGCAGCACGAGCGCCTCATCGGGCGCGTATTGGGCGAAGATGTCCTGAAGCCGGCCGAAAGCCTCCGTGGCCAGCGGCCGCCCTTGCGCCGCCACCACCTCAAGGTCCGGCCACACGTCGACGAAGGCGAACCTCCGGCGCACGGCCAGATCAAGGATGGCAATGGACCGGTCGGCGCTGTTCATGGTGCCGAGAAGGTAGAGGTTCGGGGAATGGCAAGGCTATCGCGGCCGTCGGCCAACCGGTGCGGAAGAGTGACGCGGCGCCCCTCTCCATGGGCGATGTCGCGCGCTTCGAAAAGGTAAATGACTTCACCTAACACGCGCCCAAGGTCACCGCGATTCACTTCGTCAACGACCAGTAGGTAATCCCGATTGCCGCCGCCCACCGCACCATCGGCGCCCGCCTCACGCACCGCCCGCGCCAGCCAGCCCTCGCTAACCTTGAAATGCAGGGTCTCGTCTTCCACCGCCGGGGCAATCCCAGCCACAAAGGTCTCGTACGTCACCGCCGGGTGGAACTGCACGGTCAGGCCGCGCCCGCCGAAAGCATCTCTCAACAGGTTGGTGGCCAGCCTGGTCTTGCCCGTCCCCGGCGGCCCTTGAAGGATGACGAACCGCCGCTCCTTTAGGAGTTCGCGGACTTCCTCCTCACCCACGCGCGGGAAGAGGTTCGCCCTCAACTTGTCCTTCAAGGTGTCGACTTCCCCGCGCGCCTCCTTCAATGGCGTCCACCCGCGCTCCCAAGCGTAGAAATCGAGGAAGGCGGTGACCACGGCCCTCGCCTTGGAGCGGATAGCCTCGTCCTCGCCCGCCGGCACCTGCGCCGCCGCATAAATGTAGTTGCCGTAGCGGTTGAAGACCGCGCTGAACTGCGGGTACTGCTCGCGAACCACCCTGGGAATCTGCTCAGTCAGGTTGGTCGGGTCATGCTTGACCCAGACGGGCACGCCCGCCTCCTTACCAAGGTACCGCCGCAGCGCCTGCAAGTGCCTGGCGTGCCCCGGCCGGCCCATGATCTGCTCGTCTGGCGCCAGGCCGCGCGTTCCGCAGACGAAGGTGATCAAGGATGACGCCGGCGCTCCATCATCGGCCGCCACCGGGAACCAGATGAGCGACATTCCACCATAGACGCCGCTAGTCGGGCTATCCTCGTGGACCAGGCCGGCGAAAGACACTGCGTCCTCTGTTGGCATCAAGGCCACCCTTGTCCCATGCGCGGACCGGGCCGCGTAGCGTTGGCCAAATAGTGCCTCGATCGCCTTTCGCGTCTCTTCGGATGCCGTGCCGAGTTCGGTCGCGGACAGCATCCCCCCTGCAATCAGGCTACTTAGCACCTCAACACCCATGGGGCACACCCCTATTCGCTCAGCAGTAGTCGTCCAGGCAGTCGTCCGCCCGCGCACCCGGAGATGGTTTCCATATTGCGACGAGAACCCCTCTATCCTCGCTTGACCCTCCAATAAGGCCAACTTTACGACGATACATATAAGGGGTTGTGTTTTCCGCCTGTAATCCCGATGGAAGCCAGTTGGAGGTAGCAGACGTGCCCAAGACCTTTGGAGAACCCGGGAAGTACCCAGACACGAAGGCCAGGAAGATCACCTTGTCGGCATTCGCGGTGTCTCTGGGCGCCATGAATCTCATGTCCATCGCGTTCGGATATCTCTCCGCAGCAAAGGCGCCTCCTTTGGGAAAAGGGCTTGCCTTTCTCGTGTGGGTGGCTGCATCGTGGGGAGTTATCAAGTTCATGGACCGTGTTACCACCAAGGCCACCGACGAGAGGCGCAACTACCTCAAGGGTGCCGACGGCGAGCATCTGGTCGGCTACCTGCTTGAGGACTTGCCTGCTTCGTACCATCTATTCCACGGGCTTCAGCTGGAGGCCGGCAGCGACATTGATCACGTCGCGGTGGGCCCCGGCGGCATCTTCCTGCTCTCGACCAAGAACTGGCGCGGCCTACTGACGGTGAGCACAGATGGGAAGCTTCTCCACAACGGCAAGCTTCCTGATGGCGGCGATGTGTTACAGAAGACACGTCGCGCTGCGATGATGCTTCGGGAACGGCTAATGGCCTTGGTCGGTGAAGACGTCTACGTCCAAGGGGTGCTCGTGGTGCCTTTGGCGTGGACCGACGTTCCGAGCCTTGTTCGGAACATCGCCATCTTGCGACAGGATAACCTGGCGTCGTGGATCGAGGGCGCTCCCCGCAGGCTGGATTCCGGCAAAGTCACTCACCTGGCCACCGCCATGCACGCTCTTGCCACGACGGCTTTGTCTATGAGGGAAAACAAGGCCAAGGTAGTGGGCGGCCAAGTTGGATCGACAAGCCGGCCCTGACGTATCCTCCACGGTGACGGGCGTGTCGATGGTCTTGATCAAGGCATGGAGCTAGGAGCTGTGGACCTGGGCCAGTTCCGAAGCGTCGGCCGGAAAGTCGATGTCCGTGCTTGACTTGGCCAGGCCGCAGGCTTCCAGCACGGCACCCGCAATGGCGAAGGTCTCCTAGAGGATGCGCTGGTTGTCGGGAGCCGCACCCTTCAACGGTGATCACCTCGGTTTCTCACAATTGGCGACGACCTTGATCCGGCATTTTCTTGTGGAGTGCATCGACCCAAGTGGGCGCGCTATCTCACCCAGTTCAGAATCCCCACAGTGTCATTACTTGAGGGACTGAGGTTGGGCTTGGCAAAGAGGAACTTGGGCACCAAAGTCAAATAGCTGTTCTTTGTTGGGAGATCTGTCATACAGTGGTATACCAGGCTGCCACCGATTGGAGGGCGCCTATGCTTCCGGCCCAAATACCAAGTGAGGTTCTCGACGACTCTGACCCCGGTGATGAGACACAACGACGCTTCCGCTATCAAGCTGCCAGAGCGGCTCTACTGGCTCTCGAGATCTTCAACGAGAAAGCGGGGATCGAAGAGGTCTATTGCGAGCAGCAAGAAGACATCTTGGTTGAGAAAACGGATCACTCATTCATAGGTGTACAGGTAAAGACTCGAAAGGTCGGGCTCGGCCCCTTTAAAGCCACGGATGACGACGTGGTCAAAACCTTGGCCCAGTTTGTCCAGCTAGATAGGGAGTTTGCAGGAGCATTTGTCCGCTTTGTTCTCTCGACGAACTGCGGTTTCAATGAGGTCAAAGACAACGGTGCCAACCTGCCACATCTCTTGAGGCTGGCTTCGGGACGCAACTCCCCAGCCCCAGATAAACTGTTACGGACTTTCGTCAAGAGGATTTCGGCTGTTATCGCATCAGTAGACGAGTCGGAGATTCTGAGCACGCTAAGTAAGGTTCATATCGATGAAGTGGTCAGTCTTGAATCGGCTGAAGACGTCTTGGGGATGCGCATAGCCGAATTGCCCCAAGCTAGAACTTCAAACGCGAAAGAGTGCAAGAAGGCTGCCAGCCTCCTAATAGACAGGATGAGCCGGGCTGCTTCTTTGCCGAACCCCAGTTCTACGGACCGGCATTTGGTTCTGCGTGTGAACCCTGATGACGAGCGGGCAAGGGCTATCATCCGAAGCAAGAAGATCACCAAGCAGGAACTCCTCATTGTTCTGGAGCAGTCTTTCGGCCCGGACTTGGCACTGAAGAAGGAACACCGCTCTGGATTGCCCCTGGCACTCAGCGGCCTAGAAACCATGAAGCTTAAGCTTGATCGTGGTGGTGTCTCCGAAGAGAACATTCAGATCCTTCAGGACCTCAAATACTCCGCGGAACACCTGGTCCTGGCTTGGTTGGCCAAACACGGGGATGACAGAGCAGTGCAATACTACGACAATGCGGAGTTAGTAGTGCTGAATGCCTGCCAAGAGGCGTTTGATAATGTGTCACTCTCCGGCGACCGCTTTGGAACCCAGATGCTTATTGAAGTTCGCGAACGGTTGACAAGACGATACTCGGATGACCGAGAGCGCCTACACGGATGCATGTATGAGCATCTTCTCGGAATAGCCGGGATTCTTACTGAGGAATGCAAAGTTTGGTGGAGCAAGAAATTCCCTCTTGGAGAAATGGGGGATCACGTTGAGACTCCTGGCACTTGAGTCATCACTTGAGGCCAACGACGACTTGCACATAGCCCGCTTACTCCTTCTTCTGTCTGCTCTGGGCAGGGATAGCAGTCCTGGTTCGGGCGGTCTTGTCAGGATTGCCAAGCTAGATTTCTTCCTCAGATACCCAGCATGTCTGGAGAGGGCCCTCAATCGTCTTGGCGTGGACGGATCCAGAGTTGTGACGCTGGACTTCGAGCAGAACAGTGTGGAGTCACAGATGGCTCCTTTCCGATATGGGCCTTGGGATTTGCGCTATCGCAGGTGGGCGAACCTATTGATCGCTCGTGGCCTTATTAGGTTGGAGCATCAGGGACCGTCTGACGCACTCGCAATGACTCCACTTGGGGAAACGACAGCCTCGAGGCTCAGCTCGCTGCCTCAGTTCAAAGCGCTCAACACGAGGGCGATGTTTCTGAAGCGGCACCTAAGTCTCAACGGTACCGCGCTTACGCGACTCGTCTACTTCGTCTTCCCCGAGATCTCAAGCCTTCTACTTGAGGAGGCTGCTGGCCGGTGAGGATCAAGTTTGTCACTCTGACGCTCCAGATGCGTTCAACCAGAATCTTGATTGACCTCAGTTCACAGGTTTCCTTCTTCCACGGCAAAATCGCGGCCGGAAAGTCGTCGATTGTTCGACTAATAGATTTCTGCCTTGGAGGGAGCTTGACCCTAAGTCCCGCATTGAGAGAGCTGGTGACAGCCGAGCTCTCGGCCAGAATTGGAACTTACAGTGTAGTGATAGAAAGGCAGCCAAAGCACAACCGGGTCAAAGTGTCCTGGATCAACGATTCTGGCGATGTTGGCAGAGTGATAGCTCCGCTGGATCCAGGGGACTCACCCATTGTCAGCGGCACCGAGGTCTATACGCTAAGCGACCTAGTCTTTTACCTTGTCGGGATCACTCCGCCGCGCGTTCGTCGGGGCCATGGCGATTCCAGTTCGGAGCTAGTAAGGCTTAGCTTCAGAGACTTTATGTTCTATTGTTATCTAAACCAAGACGACCTGGATTCGTCATTCTTCTACATGGAGGATCAATTCAAGAAACTCAAGAGTAGAGACGTAATGAGATTCGTAACGGGCTTCTACTCCCCAACCATGGCCCAGTTGGAATCGGATATTGAGTCGAGGCGGAAGGAGAGGCAGGAAAAGCTTGAAGCCGTGAGAAATGTTCGCGATTTTCTTGAAGGCTTTGGGTACGCCTCTGACTCCGAGCTCGCAAAGGCGGTCGATCAAGAGAACTCGAAGCTGTCTCAGTTGCGACTAGAACGTCAGAGCATGAGAGCTGGCTATTTGAGGCAGACCCACGCCACTGATGATATGCGTGATAGACTTCGCGACTTGGGCAAGAAGGCCGAGATGTTGACCCAGGCTCTCCATGATCTCACGTCGAGGATATCAGAACAAGAACACCTGAGAAGTGAGTTCGTGGCCCGAAGAGTACAGCTGGGGCGCGTGGCTGCTGCGTCCATAGTCCTATCGGACGTTACCTTCCTGCGATGTCCTTCCTGCGGATCTTCCTTAGAAGGTGTGATTCGGGATGAAGGGGCTTGCCCTGTTTGCGGAATGCACCCCAGTAAGGATAGTGGTGAGATTAGCGTTTCAGATGCTGAGGCTGACTTGGACAAGCGTATAGAGGAGATCGAAGAATCGCTACAGCGTCACAAGGCGGCACTCACCAGACAAACTTCAGAAGTCGATGAGGTT
The DNA here is from genome assembly GCA_021791495.1 of Bacillota bacterium. GTDB lineage: Bacteria > Bacillota > Sulfobacillia > JAJYWN01 > JAJYWN01 > JAJYWN01. The sequence goes on along the minus strand of JAJYWN010000060.1, from coordinate 5,724 downwards.
AGAAAGGCAAAAACCGAACTTGACCGCAGACTGAAGGAAGAGCTCGAAGTCTACGAATCGGTTTTCTTGTCTCAGGCGAGGGAAGTCGAGAGAGAGATTGCCACATCAGAAGAGCGGCTCCGGGGTTTGTCCAAGATTATGGAAATGCCTGCTGCACTAGGATCTCTGGAGGATCGGGCGTCCGCTCTGCAGGCCGAGATTGAGCGGCTGAATGCAGAACTGCAGCGTGAAAGGTCACGGCTTGATGGTGCAAAGGCACGCGTTAGCGACGTAGCTAGTTTCTTCTTGGAGGCTCTCTTGGCTGTCGGGGTGCCCGGCGTGTCTTCGACTGATCGCGTATCTCTAGACACTAACACGTGGATCCCAACAATCACTAGCAGCGGCAAACAGGGATTGGAATGGGGTTTCACCAGTGCGTGGAGTGGCGGCAAGAAGACGCTCTTTAAGGTATGTTATGCGTTGGCTGTTCACCAGGTGTCCGCCATCTGGAAACTGCCGCTCCCGAGTCTTCTCATAATCGACACACCTATGAAGAACATTGGCGAAGACGTTGATCAGGAGCTGTTTTACTCCTTCTACCAGTACCTATATGGACTTGCCGCCAGCACCCTTGCCGACACCCAGTTCATTATCATCGACAAGGAGTTTGTTGCCCCGAAGATCTCCGGTGTAGAGGTCAAGAGCCGTTACATGACGCCGGACGAAGAGGCTTACCCGCCGTTGGTGCCCAACTATCGCGGCCCGTGATACCGGGTAGTAGGCCAGGCGTTTGCACACAATACTGGCCTTCATCACCCAGATTCGACGGAATCGTCGATGCCCTATGAGAACCTGGTTGGAGGCCGCGATGGCAACCTGCCGTTTGAATTGGGGCAGCGGCACCACCACTTTTCTTGGCCGTCAGCCGAATCGCCAAACGCCGGGCAAGTCCCGACGGCCGTGCCATGCAACTCCTCAGGGGGAAAGCGGCGGACGTTGATTATGGCTGGGAAGATTGATCCTTCCCCGTCGTGTGGCGTCCTGCGAAGGTCTCTTGAATGGTCTGAGTGTATCTGTAGCTACGCGCAAGGTGAGTTAGAGTCTGGAGCAAACCGTCCTTTGTCATTTTGGGGACCTTCTTCGACCCGAAGAAGACAACCAATAGGCATCCGAGTTCATCAACTGTCCATTGGTCGGGTTGAGATAGCACTTCGGGAAGTTGCTCCACCGGGAGCTGCAGTGTGGACGCCAGAAGCGGATGCCTCTGCCTTAGGTCCTCGGCCAGTTCACGGTCAGTCCCGGAATAACTACCTTCCTGGGACAGCTTCATCTGGCGTACTGCAATGGCAGCCCGTATCATTGACGACTTTGCCATCCTAGGGCTTGGTCGGCTGGGTTTCTGCGGTCTGCCGCCCTCCGCTACGTTCGATATGGACCTTATGTCCTGATCCGAAACTGGCGATAGAACCTCGATGAGTTCTTCAAGGGGCGCCAGTTGCCGCTTCGAACAGCCAGTCGCCGCAAGGAAAGCATGACAGGCCTCGACTAAAGTTAGGGCGTTCTTTACCTTCAGGTCTATCCTCTCCTTCCGGATTAGAGCCAGGTCGTAGAGCGGGTCTTCACGGAGTCGGCGTTATACGAGACCCCAAGTTCGTCGAGGATCTCAAGGATGAGGGCCGTGAACGTCCGAGAAGGTTCATACTGGCGTCGGCCCAAATCGACTGAGTACACGTTGTAGCCTTGGCCCATAGCATCAGCAACACCACGATGATGGCAGATAACCGAGTTGAGCAGCTTGCCAGGGAACCGCGCCTCTACCCTATTGCGCCACACGTCTGTGACGACTGTAGTCTTGCGGATGCTCTCGAATATAGCAAGTAGTTTAGCGGGCTCTTTTCTGAAGAACCTAGCGAACCGTTCAGGATGAGTCTCCGCCAGCTCTCCATACCTGTTCTTGAAAGCCGCAAACACGCTGTTCTGGATAAGGCTATCCATGTGGGCAATTCCGTCAGAGGACATTTCATCCATTATTGTTGGTATAAGGTAATAGTCCGACACCATGAGGGCATTCTGGGTAATCAAGCTGTTTGCCGGCGGGCAATCGAAGATGATGTAATCGTACTTTGAATCTAAATCCAGATCGGCGAAGAACCTGGGCAGTATTGACAGCTGTTTGAAGCGGCTTGCATCTCCGCTTAGCCGCATGGCAATATCGATTTCGAGGTCGTCAAGACCCTTTCCAAAGCCAGTCTTAGACGTGTCGTACATCGTAGTCGGAATGAAGTCAAACCCGTCCAGAGACCAGTAATACCCACGGTAGAAATTGCTAAAGAGCATATCCTTAAGCAGGATGCTGGCTGGCACACCGTAGTCAATGTGCTCGAGATACTGCCGTATGACGCTATTAATCGTCTGCGTGACACTAAGCGTTGGAACTTGCACCTGACGATCATAACGTCTGCTATAGGCTTTGACACAGACATTCGAGAGCGAACACTGGGGATCTAGGTCTATGAGGAGAACCTTCTTATCAGCCAGATAGGCCAGGCCTGAGCCGATGTTATAGGCAGCTGTAGTCTTACCGACTCCGCCCTTATAGTTCACAATGCTAATCACTTTGGCCTCACTCAATCCGCATCACTCCTGCTTCCAAAGACTTAGGAGAAATGGACACGGGAACCTGTACCAAGAACGCGTTTCGACACGATTCCGCGTCACCCCTACAATGTCTTCAGGAGTCTTGGGGTCAAAAACACCGTGAAACCGGCATGTCTTCACCCCTCATGAACCAGAATTCGCAACTCAGTTGAACTGAAAGCTCTGGCCTGTAGTCTTCAAAACCGCAGCAATCTCCTTTCGTGTGGAGTCGAAAGGCGTATCAGCTCCGTCCCCAAGTTCGATTGTCACCACAAATCTAATCGGAACACCGGTTCTGGCCTTAATCTCGAGCAGCTTCGGGATGGCTTCCGCCAGGTCCTGGATCTGCGAGGGGTCAAGCGTTGTGCTGGCCACGAGGACCTTAGAATGCGGAATTCCACCGCCACCGCCAACGGTGACAGGGCTGGCGGCCGGCACCCGGAAAGCAACGGCCTGGGCGGACGGGAAGTCGCAAGGCCAATCGTGAGATCCTTCGACGAGTTCGAGGAAACGGGCGTTGACCGCTGCTGTGATCACGTCCTTGACCGTTTTCCAAGGTAGGGTCTTGCCAGCCTTCACGGAAAGAGCTGTGGCAATGCCGAGCCCCGAAGCCGCGCCGTCTTTCCACGCTCCCGGCAGGTTCTCCGGGAGTATCTCCGACGGTGTGATGAGAGAGGGTGGGGCGCTCAAGGTCGAGTTCGGGCCGAGCACTCCCGGCGGGATCGGTTCCCCCAGGATGCTTGCCGGCCCCGACTGCAACCAGAGCAGGCCTTTCTCCACCGCCGTTTCCACTGCCTTGCCAACCGTAGCGGCATCGGCTTTCGGAATTTGGAAGGGTTCCTGATAGGTGCCACGATCAACTTGGACGACCGTGGTGCCCCCGAAGTAATCGGTCACTACCTGCATAGTGATCTCGCTTGAGTTCCACAGGCCAGGCAGGCGGCCGGGAGCAAGGAGGCCGGGTTGAACCTCACTCAGTTCCGCCGCTCCTGGGAGGACAAGCTCGAGGGCGGAATCGTTGAGCGCCGTATCGTCGGGTCTGCTCATCCACCAGGTCCGGAAAGTGCCATCTGGCCGCACCAGCTTCAGAACAAAGACGCCTTCCTCGCATCCGTGGGCCAGCGTGTCCAGGATGGCAGCGGTCTTGATCATTTTGGGCAGGTGGGGGAGTTGTGCGAAGGCGCCGGCGAGGTCCTTGACGCGCCGGCTAGTCTCTTCTTCCCGCCAGAGGTTGTACGGCCCGTCCGGTAGCAGGGCCTCGGCCGTGACCGCCGTGTCCTGAATTCGGGACCGGTTATCGGCTTTGACGATGTTGAAATGGGGCTCGTCGGTTACCGTTATCTTGAAGGAATCGTCTTCGTTCTTCTTGGAGACAGTGGCCACCACACAATAGGCTTGTCTGATCGCGTCCGGTATCCGACCTTTGGCCTTGTCGATGTTGATCCGTAGCGTTTGAGCCCTGGCCGGGTCGACGTCACCGTCTTTCTGCTGTTTCTTGATCTCGTCCGCGACGATCTCCCAGGCCAGGTACTCCTGAACGCGGGCCGTGGCAAGTTCCATGCCATCTTTGGAAGGAACGAGAAGGAGAACGGCGTTTCGGTACACCCTGGGTTTCTCCGGCCCAGTTGTCTCCTCCAGGTATCGGCGCGCTTCCGCACTGATGGTGCCGGGGTCTGAAGCCGCACTTGGGCCCAGAATGACATAGTGGAAAACGCCATCATCCTGGACGTCTTTCGGATGAGCGGGGAGGGTGTGGACCCGCATCCCGCCGGCGTTGGCGTTGGCGGTGAGAGCCTTGACTTTGCCAATCTCATCCAAAAGACGGGACCGCACGATATCACCACCGATGCCCTTTGCCGCCACCGAATGCATCTGGGTGAGATTCGGGCGGTTGCCAAGTCGCCATGTGGAAGGCAGCTGGGCGTCCGCACCGCTGGTGAACAGATCATCAAGCCAGAAGCTGGTCTGAGCCCACTGGCCGAGCCCCTTCTCTAGTTCGATCTTGTCGGGGCGCGTAGCTCCCACTAGCGTCATGATCTCCCGCGTCTTGGCGTCCTGGCCGATGGGCTGAGAGTGGAGGAAGACGGTTACTACGGCTTGTTCGATCTCCCGCAGTTTGAGTCCCGCCGACTCGGCCTGTATGCGGCGTGCCTGCGAGAACTCGCTATCCAAGATGCCGGTCCAAGCCTGCTTCTTGCCCTCCCATTCTTCCGTGTCGGCTACGGCCACCATCTCTCTCATGGCCTCCGACAAACCCTCCGCCCCTTCGGCGGGAAGAAACACCGCCGGTCCGATCAGTGGGCTCGAATCCCACTTCTCCGCTTCCCGCAGGGCTAAGGCAAAAGTCCGCAGGACGCCGCGTGTACGCTGGAACCGCGTAAGCTGGGTCCACTTGGAGTAGAGAACCTCGGTCAGATCGGGATGGAACGGGAAACTCCTTAGAAAACGGTCTTCCGCATGAGCTCCTTGCTTGCCAGTCTGCTCATCAAGGGCGTAGACACCTTTCAGAGCGGCCATGACATGCGGCGGGAAAGTACCGTGGTCTTTGAGGGACTCCGGAGTGAAGAATCGCCTCCGCAGGACCTCAGCCACGTCTTCCTTGATGACCGGCTCCACGGCCTCCTCCCGCTGGCGCTGGAAGATGTCATAGAGCTCCGCCTGAATCTCGCGACCAAGCGTATCGCTCTTGCGCGGGTCCGTTGCCAAGAGTGAGGCCACGACACAGCATCGGTCTACCTTGGCAGCGGCCTGGGTAAGGTACTGGAAGAAGTTCGCCAAACGGTGCCGCCACTCATAGTTCTCCGAAACCTTGGCCCTGGCGTACATCAGAACCTCGTCGATGAGGACGAGCACGCCCACCCCCTCTTTGGTCGGCAGTTCCAGAAGCTCAGTCAGCAGATTCTCTGCGGGAGGGGTTTCGCGTTCGTCGGCCTTACTCTCGGCGTGAAGGATCTTCAAGCCCTCATCACCACCGATCTGGTAGGCCAGGACGCTCCAAGGGTACTTCAGCATCCTGGTGCCGCCGTCGGGACTGCGAACTTCCATCCCTTTTTCCGTGTCCAGCTTATCAAAGCACAGCCCGGCCACCCTGCACTTAGGAGGCTTCTG